>NZ_CP084032.1:3684013-4298015 GCF_020181655.1 Pectobacterium colocasium | reverse complement strand
GCGGTAGCCCAGAAAGAGAGTCAGCGAATTCGTTAACTCTCAAAGGGGGCGCATTGTAACGATGGTCATGATAAATGTCAGTTATCTGTATCTGAAAAGCCTTTACGCGTTTTTACTTGTGCCATGCTTTCCAGAATACGGTGATAGTTATCATAGCGCTCTACGGCAATCTCTCCGCGCTCCAGTGCGGCGTTAATGGCGCAGCCCGGATCGTTTTCATGTTTACAGTCGCGGAACTTACACGAACCGATGTATTTGCGTAGCTCGATGAAACCACGCGTAACCTGTTCGGGTTCCAGATGCCACAGACCAAATTCGCGCACGCCCGGTGAGTCGATGACGTCGCCGCCGTGCGGGAAATGGTAAAGTCGGGAGGCGGTGGTTGTGTGCTGTCCCAATCCTGAGGTATCGGAAACCTCATTCACCAGAATCCGTTCTTCATCCAGTGCGAGCAGCGCGTTAAGCAGGCTGGATTTCCCTACGCCTGATTGTCCGGCGAAAATACTAATACGGTCGGTGAGCGCCTGTTCCAGCTCAGGGATACCTTGTTGAGTGTGGCTGGACACCATCAGCACGCGATAGTTGAGCGCGCGGTAGATATCCATCAATTTATCAACAAACTGGCGGGATTCGTCATCCAGCAGATCAATTTTGTTCAGTACGATCAGCGGTTCGATCTCCAGCGTTTCGCAGGCGACCAGATAGCGATCGATAATGTTCAGCGACAGTTCAGGCAAGATCGCGGAGACGATCACGATCTGATCGATATTGGCGGCGATCGGCTTAATGCCATCGTAATAGTCAGGACGTGTCAGGACGGAATGACGGGGGTGAACGGCTTCCACGATCCCGCTGATGCCAGCGAGTGATTCATGGCCGGGGCGCCAGACGACGCGGTCGCCAGTCACCAGCGATGAAATGGTCCGACGAATGTTGCAGCGGTGCACCACGCCATCGGTGGCTTCGACATCGGCGTGCATACCGAATCGGCTGATGATAATGCCTTCCTGCGCATCGCCCAGTTGGCTATCTTCCCATTCGACTTTGCTTTCCGTTTTTTTCAGGCGACGCTGATGGTTTGCGCTAACCCGACGCTGCTGACCTTTCGACAGTTTCTTTTTGCTCACTGAGCCTCACTTAATAAGATTTATCGTTCGCGGCAGCGCCTTATCGCCCCACCCGTCATACTTCAAGCTGCATGTACGTTGGCTCCTTCGTTCACCTCAGTCACTTACTGGTGTAAGCTCCTGAGGATTTACTACGTCGCCGCCTTCCTGCAACTCGAATTATTTAGGGTGTATAATACACCCTATTTGATTTTAATTAACTGATACCACCTTGTCGGTATCAGCACTGGGGCGGATACTGTTATCCTTGTATCGATGACAGGGCACAAGGCAACAGTAACACCCACGCAACAGGAACACCCACGATGGTAGATGAAAATAATCTGATCTGGATCGATCTCGAAATGACCGGCCTGAACCCGGATCGCGATCGTATCATTGAGATCGCAACGCTGGTGACGGATGCTAATCTGAACGTGTTGGCTGAAGGGCCGGTACTGGCGGTGCACCAGCCGGATAGCCAATTAGCGCTGATGGATGATTGGAATGTGCGTACGCACGGCGCCAGTGGCCTGACGGATCGCGTCAAAGCCAGCACCACGGATGAACGTGCTGCCGAGCTGGAAACGCTGGCGTTTCTACAAAAATGGGTGCCAGCGGGTAAATCGCCGATCTGTGGCAATAGCATTGGGCAGGATCGCCGCTTCCTGTTCCGCTATATGCCGGAGTTGGAAGCTTACTTTCACTACCGCTATCTGGATGTCAGCACGCTCAAAGAGCTGGCGCGACGCTGGAAGCCGGAAGTTCTGACAGGCTTTAAGAAGCAGGGCACGCATCAGGCGATGGACGATATTCGCGAATCCCTGGCGGAACTGGCTTATTACCGTGAGAATTTTCTGCGGTTGTAGATGAAGCAATCCGGGTAGGGCGTGATGTGCCGCGAACAGCTGCTATTTACGCCACAATTCTACGCAACACGTCTGTTTTGTCAGCGAGTGTCTGTTTTATCAACATATTGTTTTTTTTATCAGCAGTCAGACAATTTTTCATTTTTTGGGGCTTGCGGTTAAACGGATTTCTCGTATAATGCGCACCCCATAACGATGAAGAATTTCAATTAAAGAACTTCAACATCGTGTGAAGATTTCCCGGGCGGGAATAGCTCAGTTGGTAGAGCACGACCTTGCCAAGGTCGGGGTCGCGAGTTCGAGTCTCGTTTCCCGCTCCAATTTGTGATCTGTAGACTGCTACTGAAGTCTGCAAGTCGTTGAAAATAGGACCTTCGGGTCCTTTTTTCGTTCCAGCGAAGTCTACTGGAATCCGTCTACATCCACGCTTTTTTAGTCCATTTTTTAGTCCATAAAAAACGGGTGCGTGGGGTTCCGTATTCTTGCTGGGTCGGAGCGAGCCATGGGTCGAGGATCTAGCCTAACTCTTCAAGTTAGGAGCTGGAACTATGGCACTATCAGACATGGCGGTTCGTCAAGCCAGGGCAACAGGCAAGGCCTATACACTTGGCGACATCGATGGTCTCTCATTGGCTGTGACCGACATGGGCGGTCGGTCTTGGCACTTTCGCTATTCTTGGGCTGGCAAGCAGAAACGTATGTCCTTGGGGACTTACCCTGAGGTCGGTTTGCGTGAAGCGCGAACGCTGCGCGATCAGGCTCGTGCCCTGCTTGCCAAGGGCATCAATCCCAAGCTCGATCGTAAGCATAACCGGCAGTTTGTACGACTTGCCGACGAGCACACATTCAAGGCTGTGTTTCTTCAATGGGTTGAGCATCGAAAGTTAGAGCTCAAAGAGGGGCGCAACAGCACCTTGTCGCAAATCCTGCGTATCTTTGAGCGTGATGTGCTGCCAAGCCTGAGTAAGCTATCTATCTACGACGTTCGTCGTGCCGACTTGCTGAACGTGCTCTCCAAGATTGAGCAGCGTGAGGCGTTCACCACCGCAGAGAAAGTACGCTCCTGGCTCAATCAACTGTTTCGCTTTGCGCAGGTGAAAGTCGAAAGACTGGAGAGCAATCCGGCATCCGACTTGGATGTGGTTGCTGTTCCTGCTCCACCTGTTGTTCACAATCCGTTCCTGCGTTTACCTGAGCTACCCGAACTTCTGCAGAAAGTGCGACGTTATCGTGGGTCGATCACGACGCAACTCGGAATCCGTTTGTTGCTGCTGACGGGAGTGCGTACAGGTGAGCTACGGTTGGCGACTCCGGAGCAGTTCGACTTGGAACAAGGGCTGTGGATTATTCCTCCGGAAGTGGTCAAGCAGTTGCAGACTGATATGCGCAAGAAAGGTAAACGACCCCAGGATATTCCCTCCTATATCGTACCGTTGTCTATTCAGACGATTGAGATCGTTCGATACCTGCTCGAAGAGGTTAGGCCAGCACAACGATATCTTTTCTCGCATCGTAGCGATCTGAAAAAGCGCATCAGCGAGAACACGTTGAACGGTGCCCTCAAGCGTATGGGTTATCAGGATTTGCTCACTGGTCACGGCATCCGTGGCACGATCTCCACTGCACTCAACGAAGTGGGCTACCCCAAAGTTTGGGTGGACGCCCAGCTTTCGCATTGCGATCCCAACCAGGTGAGCGCAGCTTACAACCATGCTCTCTACGTCGAGCCCCGGCGCAAGATGATGCAGGACTGGGCGGACCGGTTGGACTTGCTGGAGCAGGGAGAAGTAGAAGCGGCCAGTCAGCATCTGACTATTCGCATTGATGGTGTGCCTGTTCTGGATGAAAGCAATGGGGCAGATGTAATGCCGAAAGACGTGTCACCCGTTATTGGTGGCATTACGCCCCACCGCTTGTCTGCTGTGCCGGCACGCCCTGTGCCTGAACCTGTCATTGAAATCCCTGTTTCTGACCTGCAGCGTGAGCGGATGGAAATGCTTGCAGCTTATGAAGCACCGCTCAACTTGCCAGTCGTTCAGTTTGCCAAGCTGGCTGGAAAATCCAAGGATCAGATTAATCGAGAAATCAAGGCGGGTAAGTTGTTGACAATCAGCCTTGGGAACCGTGGGCAGAGGGTGCCTGAATGGCAGTTGGTGCCGATGAAACTCAAGCTGACGCAGGTGATGATGAAGCATCTTTCGCATGCTGAAGGATGGGATGTATATCGTTTGTTGAGCAATCCTCATCCTGAGCTGGAAGGTTGTGCAGCAGTTGATATTATTAAGCCCACTAATATGAGCAGTGTTGTGCAGGTTTTACTGTCATTACAAGCATTCGAGGCTGAGCAAAAAGAGTGACGAGATTTATGGCTGATAAATTTTGTGTTTCTCATAAAAAACTACGCCTGATGATCTCAAAGAATGAGGGTGCGTCGAGCTTTTGGATAGACTAGCGTTTGGCCTGTTTTTTTAATCGAGATTGTCGATATATTCTACATCCTAGGAGAAAAGAAGAATGATGAAGAGGATTCGTAAGTTTTTTAGGCACCGAAGTTCGGCGGATACATCACCTGTCAGTGAGTCCATTACCGATAAAGAGGAAAATATTGAAGATGATGGCCACTACCTTTCTGATGAACCAATAATTTCTAAAGAGCAAGACCGTTTCGGTCGTGCTCTTTTTGCCAACAGGATTGCTGAGACAATTGCCAAAAGCCGAGATCCTTCCAGTCTCGTGATCGGCCTTTTTGGCCCTTGGGGAGATGGTAAAACTTCCGTATTGAAAATGATGGAGGAGTCGCTTGCTATACATGAGAGAGTAGTGACTATACGGTTCAATCCTTGGCATTTTCCGAACGAGGATGCACTTCTGAGAGGATTCTTCGCTACATTGGCAGATGCACTGGGCCAAGAGCCAGCTTTCAAAGAAAAAGCAGCTAAGCTTCTGGAGTCATACGGAGGGATTCTATCGCTCGTTTCGGTCGCTCTGCCAGGCGTGGAAATTAATCCTGGTGAAGCGGCAAAGAGTATTGGCGAGTCACTATCTAAGGTATCTCTCGATCAGTTAAAGGATCAAATTGATACCTTGCTAGGCCAGAGTGGAAAACGACTAGTCATTCTTATTGATGATATTGATCGGTTGGATAAAGATGAAACTAATGCCATTTTTAAGCTGGTAAAACTCTCGGCAAGTTTTAAACACACCAGCTATGTGCTGGCTTTTGATGATGAAGTGGTTGCTGCAGCGTTAGGTGAGCGATATGGCGCAGGAGGAAAAGAAGCAGGACGTGCGTTTCTTGAGAAAATTATTCAAGTGCCCTTGCACCTTCCTCCCGTTGATCGGGTAAGCCTGCGTCAGATCGCTTTTGAAGGCGTGCAATATGCTCTGAATCAAGCAGAGATAAGTCTAAATCAGAGTCAGGTTGATATGTTTTCACGCCATTTTGTGGATACACTCGAACCCAAATTAAAGACTCCAAGGATTGCAAAGCTTTACACGAATGCGCTGATGTTTGCGCTACCTCTTGTGAAGGATGAAGTGAATATTTCCGAGTTCATGCTGATTGAAGGAATGCGGGTACTTTACCCAAAGCTATATGCTGCTATTCGCGACAATTCTGAGATATTCCTGAAAGGTGAATCTCGTGAATCTAGGGGGGGCCTTGAGCGACCATCTTCCACTATTGATAAGCTGCTAGAAGATACGATGCCGATGTCGGACTTGGAGGAACGCAGGCGAATGCGAGAGCTGTTGCTTAAGGCATTGTTTCCTCGAACCGGAACCTCCATGTACGGTGATGCGTGGGAGGATGAATGGACTGGCGAGCAGCGTATTTGTTCTGCCCGATATTTTGCGCGCTACTTTGTTTATGGGGTGCCTGAGGGAGATATATCGGATAGCCAGCTTGGTGTTTTGATAGAGGCACTTGCCTCAGTCGATCCAGATGAGCAACGTCGCCTTTTAAGTGTATATCCCATGCGAACTATGCCCCAGTTAGTCCAGGCATTGCGAGATCGAGCGGACTCTATCGATGAAGATTCTGCTTTGCCAGTTGCAGTTGCTATTGCAAGGAATGGCGATCTTCTTCCTCGTGAGCGAGGCATTAATGTGATTGGCGGTACTATTATGCAAGCTGGAATATTGATATATCAGCTAATGAGGCGCATTCCTATTGCAAGAAGGCAGACTGCAGTTGAATCAGTGATTTTGGCAGCGTTCCCGCTAAAAATGGGAAGTGAGTGCATTCGATGGCTTGCACACTCGAAAGATAGAAGTGAGGAGCGCCGCGTGCTCCCAGACGAAGCAAATGACGTTATTTATAAATTTTTTGCTGATCGTATATATGAAGCAGACATTGATATGCCAATATTTGAGCAGGCTGGGAAGGATGCGCCTCACATTTATTGGCACTGGCAAAAAGGGCGAAATAAGGCGGAAATAGAAAGCCGATTATGTGCGGTATTCGATGCTGAGCCTGCTCGGGTTGATGAATTCTTGGAGAGCTATATCGGTGAGGCATGGATAGTAGATAGTGGTTTACCGGTTCGCGCAGACATGATGCGTGAGACTTATGATGCTATCGCACTATTGATTTCACCGGACTATATCGCAGCAAACTTGCGTTCGCGATATGGAACAGAGCTTGATAATCCTCAGTATCATTATGGCGGTGAATCAGCACTGCTGACTGCTCATCAGTTTATGTTTATACACCAGCAGACTTTAACCGAGCAGGGTTCTCAACCTGAAAATGATTTAGCCTAGGAGTGAAGGGAGCTAGAGGGAGATGACCGTAACCTCCCCTCC
Source organism: Pectobacterium colocasium (assembly GCF_020181655.1). NCBI lineage: Bacteria > Pseudomonadati > Pseudomonadota > Gammaproteobacteria > Enterobacterales > Pectobacteriaceae > Pectobacterium > Pectobacterium colocasium. The sequence continues at coordinate 4,291,234 of NZ_CP084032.1, read as the reverse complement.
CTTGAGGTAGGCTTGTCATTTTTTAATCAGTTGGTTTCTTCGAAAATTTGTAGTGCCTGAAATCGGTAAAAGATAAAGATCTATTTCAGAATGCCCTATGTAAATATTTTTTAGTTAGTGGTTTTATTGTTTTTTGTGGAATTTTTTTATTTCATAAAATTGGTTTGTTTTAATCTTGTCATAATTGTCTTTTATGTAATAAAAACCAAGTTTGCCTGTTAGGTTGGCCAGTAAGAACGGATGAGGAATCCTATGCGAACTGAATTAAGGGATGACGAATTTTCGGAAATCTATACGGAATTTACTGCGCTTTTTCCTGAAAAGCCTTGGATTAAGCGTGTGTCTAATCTACAGCATCAGATCAATGAAATGCCGATCATACAGTCCCTTCTGTGGAAGCAGAATGTTTTGGCATACGGCTTGGCAGCTTTTGATTCTCATGGAAAATCTTCTGACCATGAAGTATGGTGCGCTATCAAGCAGGCAATGATATTTGCCTCGCAGATAGTAAAAATTTGTAGAGAAAGCTCTCCTGAAAATGCTCGAAATTTGTGTAGACGGGTGTCGCATGCGCTTAATAAGCCAGATGGTGCACGTGGCCTGCGATTCGAACTGATGGTTGCGACTCACCTCAGCAGAAAAGGCTGTGGTATTACCTGGATGGAAGAACATAGTGGCGAAGAAACCTTTGACATCCTTGCAACGATTTCGGGTGTAGCATCAGTTGAGATTGAGTGCAAAAGTTTATCGGTTGATAAAGGTGAGCCATTAACAGAGGGGGGGTTTTACGAGTTAATAAATTGCCTTATGCCTCTGATCGAGCCAAAGCTTCCAGAGTTGGGATACTATCTCTACGGTATTTCTTTCACTTTAAATGAAAAAGTTCCTGTGATGGCGTCAGAGCGAGCGCAACTCGCTTCTAAATTAGTGGAGGCTGTCGGTGCTGGAAATACAGAGCTGGAAGGAGTTTGTACAATCAACCTACAATTGGGTTGTCTCCCATCGACCGAGCATGAGTTCACTCGAGATGAATTAGGTATTTTTGCAAATGACCTGCTTGGTTATGGTGCGGGGTACCGCTTAATTAAAAACTTGGGTGACCAAGGTTATCTTGCTATAGACGTAAAAAGTCTTGTGCCGAGTAAATTTGATTCAGCGCTGAGTAAAGTTGCTAAGCATGCTGTTCGTAAACAAATGACGGGAAACCGACCTGGATGTCTCGTCATTCAAGTTGAACGGCATTCCAGGTTAACCCTGGATGCATTTGCTGGGGATGAACGCAATTTACTAGCCCATCTCGCTACGAAGCTTCTATGCACCCCAGAGTACTCACATCTCGCCGCAGTGGTTTTTGTGAGTGCCTCATCGTTGGAGAGAATAAGTGGAAGCTCCGAAACTCAGCAAAGCAGAACATATGTTTTTGAGAGCGAATCAGAACAACACCAAAAGTTGGGACTTGGTCGGATTTTTGGTGTTGAGTGATAATTCAAAAATTTCCAGTGCTAAAGTGTATTAGCTCAAATTTGAGCCAGCTCTTAGTGGCTTAGGTAATGCTTAAGCTGATAGGTGGGTTTTTTATTAATAGTAGGTGTGTGTAATATTATACGCTTATCGATAGGGTTTTAGGTTGATCATGATTTTCTGAAATGTAAAATACAGTATGGGTAAATTAATGTTTTGTTTTTGTTGAATGTTTTTTATTAAAATATTTAATTTAAAATTTTTGAGGTTTATTTAATAATGAAAAATGGAAATATAAAGACAGTTGGTGATTTTCTTAAAGTGGTTAGAAAGCTATATCCGATTGATGAAAATGCGTTTTTTCGAGGGCAATCTTCTAATTTTTATGATGTAAACTCTTCTTTTTGTCGTCTTGCTAATGATAATGGAATCGGTGGTGATGAAAAAGATAGTGAAAAAGCATACATATTAGCTAATATGCTATTTAAGGAGTTTAGGATTAATATGCCGATTTATTCGGATAATAACTTGCTTGTGGACTATACACTTAATGATTTAGATTTAATGATGGTTGCTCAACACTATGGTTTAGCAACTAGACTCATCGATTGGACTAAAAACCCCTTGGTTGCTCTCTATTTTGCAACTGAGAAAGTTAATCCAGGTAATGATTGTTCAGTATTTATGATGTATAATGTAAAAGGCTCTCATCAGGTAACAAAAGCAAGCAGCCAGGCATTTTTTCATAATGTAAATAATGAGCAGAAGAAATTGATGGAGATTTATCAGCTTATTGAGGATAACTCAATGGAAGATGTGAGTCCTGTTATCGTTGGGAAAGTTCATAAAATAATCAATAAGGATACCTCGGACGATTTTTTATATCCTCCCGTTCAATTGAATAAAGAATTTCTATCGATTCATTTATTCACGCTTTTGGGGCGATTGTCTCAGGAAAATAAAAAAACCAAATGCCATAGTCTTATTAATCTTTTGCAAAAGGATATTGTTAATTATTTGGCCTTATTAAGTTCGGTTAAGATACATAATGATGTGAAATATATTATAGAGCCATTACCAATAAATCACAGAATAAAAAATCAGCAAGGAGTGTTTGTTTTTTCTAATGATTTAACAAATAACATTATATCCTGCAATGAACTAAGTGGGGCTAATATAATAAATCACATTGACGATGAACCAAGTGATGAAATTAAAAAGTCAGGAATTTTCAGAATTGATATATTGAAGGAATATGTCGCGGAAATTCATGAGGAATTAAATATCTATGGTATATCAAAAGATTTTATATATCCTGAGTTGCCATCATATACTGAGGTAATGCAGAAAAGAGTTGTTTTCGAGGTAAATAAAGGGAAAGTTTGGTGACTTTTAGTGGCCATTCTATTTTTTTGCAGGACATGATTTCGCTGCATTATAAAAAGCTAAATGAATTGATGTGTTTAGCGATCTGTAAAAATTATAGGGTTATAAAAATCACGTATTGCATGATATAAAAAATTAGTGCGTCACGGTAGGAAAAGGTTGTGTAATCGGGGAAAGCTAATGCTTACGATATATCATATATACCAAAATAATTCGATTTGCAGTAACGCGGCGAAGCAGCGAATCCCCAGTGACTTACTGAAGTCAAGTGACTGGGGTGAGCGAGGAAAGCTAACGCACATCAACTTGAAGTATGGTGGATATATGGGGGGGGCTTTAACTAAGGAAGTGAATGCGTGGTTTTTTCTGTTAAAAATGATTTTCATAATAATTCAGAGATGTGATTCAGTTAAGCTGAGAGTATCTTATGTTACGTATAAAATCCTACTTTCAAGTATAGAGATAGTGTTATAAAAAGACTAATGGCGCAAAGCGTGCTGTCGATTTTTGATGTTTTTTGGAAGCTTATTTTTTTACTATTTTATGAGGTGAGGGCATCACCTCTATTTGCTTTTCATAATAATTGAATTCTACAGCGCTTATTTCCCTGGTGTGGAACGCAAGTCAATCAACTATTTCTGGTTTTCCTTTCCAGCTTATTGCCATCATCATCAAAATACCGACTAGGCCAGATTTCGGCGGGCTCCACGCCGAGTGCATTGGCTATCAGTTGTTCGCCTTTCGGCCAGGATCGTGTGAGTGCGTTGGCGAGAGTAGAGGAGCTTAGCCCTGCTTGTCGGGACAAAGCAGCCAGTGTGGTCTGCTTTTTGCGAAGGCCTGCGATGATATCGGCGTTGTGCCAGTCCTGCTTGTTCATTGTCATATGAATTAACCCTGAGTCTTACTGCTGGTGGCGATTCAGACAGGGTTTGCAGTACCGGGCAAGTTACCTAAACCGGCGAGGACAATGTCCTCCCCTGCCTGAACCGCCATAACAGGGGCGTACTCAGGCACATCAGCGTGCGAACGCTGATGGGTAACTCGCTATGGGGCTGCAAATCCCCGCCAATGGATTTTGCCAAAGGCATAATTAAGATAAGTGAAATTTGCAGCTTTCTCAAATTAAAAAGTTGTTGAATTGGCCGTTGGTGAGAGTGGCTTCAATTGAATCTGCCTGTCGTGAGAGTGCAGCCAAGCCGATGCGTTTCTTGTGAGGCGTGGAGACGATATCTATTTGATGTCAATCCTGCTGCTGCGCCATAACCATAAATAGATCAATGTTGTGGGTGGCGATTCAGACAGGATTTGCGCTGCCGGGTATTTTATCCAAAATTAATGTTTTAATTTTATTAATTGGATGATCAATAGCCATAATCTTCCAAAGAGACTGCAGTCTAAAAAACTAATCAAAACTATCAGAATAAACGCGAATCTCAGGCCATTTCTTGCGCAGCTCGCAGAACAATCCAACTGTCTGAGTCAGTTTTACAAAGAATCGTCATTGTTTCGTGGGGTGCTGAGCAACTTCTTGCTCAAATTTGGCTTAGAAGAAATTTGATTTAGGAAAATAAACAATAAAAACAGAAAGATAAAAATTGGCATGGTTATTGATATGAGTAACGGCGAAGCGTTACTTCTTATCAACAACAAGGAAAGGAGCAAGACTATGCCAACTCCATGCTATATCAGCATCGAAGGTAAAACGCAGGGCAATATCACCGCTGGTGCCTTCACCTCTGATTCTGTCGGCAACATCTATGTGGAAGGCCATGAAGATGAAATGCTGGTACAGGAATTCAAACACGTCGTCACCGTGCCGACCGATCCGCAGTCTGGCCAGCCGTCTGGTCAGCGTGTCCACAAGCCGTTCAAGTTCACCGTGGCGCTGAACAAAGCGGTGCCATTGATGTACAACGCCCTGGCCTCTGGTGAAATGCTGCCGACTGTCACCCTGAAGTGGTATCGCACGTCTGTGGAAGGCAAGCAGGAGCACTTCTTCTCTACCGTGCTGACTGACGCCACCATCGTGGATATCAACTGCCAGATGCCACACTGCCAGGACCCATCCAAGCTCGATTACACCCAGTTGATCGAAGTCTCTCTGGCCTACCGCAAGGTCGATTGGGAGCACACCGTTGCCGGAACCTCCGGCTCTGACGACTGGCGCACGCCTGTCGAAGCCTGATGCTGCTCAAACCCGGCCCTGTGCCGGGTTTCCTGCACTGAGTCATGGCCCATGCCATGCCTGAGTGTGGATGACAGCATCAGGAGGACGTGTGGCAAACAGTACAGGATTACAGTTCACGGTAAAGGTCGGTGCATTGCCCGAGAGCACCTTTGCGGTGGTGGATTTTCAGCTCAGCGAGGCACTGAACCAGCCGTTTGCGCTGTCGCTGAATCTGGCCAGCCCGCTGCCGGGTATCGACTTTGGTGCTGTGCTGGATCAGCCGTGTGAGCTGCTGGTGTGGTACGAAGGCGAACTCAAGCGCCGGGTCAGCGGCATTGTCAGTGCCTTCGCGCAGGGCGACACGGGCTTTCGCCGTACCCGTTATCAGGCAGAAGTGCGACCGGCACTGTGGCGGCTGGGGCTGCGCACCAATGCGAGGATCTTTCAGGCGCAAAAGCCGGAGGCCATTATCGGTACGTTGCTGGAAGAGTCCGGCATCACCGACTACGCCTTTGCGCTGCGCCACGATCACGCGCCACGTGAGTACTGTGTGCAGTACCGCGAAAGTGATTTGGCCTTTGTCGCCCGGTTGGCGGCTGAGGAAGGCCTGTACTTTTTCCATGAGTTTGAAGCAGGCAAACACCGGGTCGTCTTTGCCGATGATGCCGGGGCGCTTTGCAAAGGCCCGGAGCTGTTCTTCAACCTCGCCACGCAGGGGCTGAGTGAAGGCGAGTATGTCAGACGTTTCCGCTACGCCGAGGCAGTCAGCACAGCAGAAGTCGCGCTCAAGGATTACAGCTTCAAAACCCCGGCCTACGGCCTGCTGCACAGCAAGATGAGCAGCGAGCTGACGAACCAGCGTGAAAGCTATCAGCACTTCGACTATCCCGGTCGCTTCAAACAAGACCCCAGCGGCAAGGCCTTTACCGGTTATCGGCTGGATGCGTTAAGAGCGGGTGCGATGACTGGCTCCGGTGAATCGAATGCCGCGATGCTGATGCCGGGCAGTAGCTTTACCCTGACTGAACACCCCAATCCGACGCTCAACGCGGCCTGGCAACTGGTGGCGATTACCCACAGCGGTCAGCAACCGCAGGCACTAGAAGAAGAAAGCGGCGGAGATCCGACGACCTACAGCAACAGCTTCGAGGTGATCAGCGCTAAAAGCACCTGGCGCGCCGATCTGCCCTACAAACCGATGGTCGATGGCCCGCAGATTGCCACCGTGGTTGGCCCGGCAGGTGAGGAAATCTACTGCGACGAATACGGGCGCATCAAACTGCAATTCCCGTGGGATCGCTACGGGGCCAGTGATGACCAGAGTTCCTGCTGGGTGCGCGTCAGTCAGGGCTGGGCCGGTGGCCAGTACGGTCTGATTGCCATCCCGCGTATCGGCCATGAAGTCATCGTCAGCTTCCTTGAAGGCGATCCTGACCAGCCGATTGTGACTGGCCGTACCTTCCACGCGACCAACCCGTCACCGTACCCACTGCCGGCGAACAAGACACGCACCTCACTGCGTACTTCAACGCACAAGGGCGCGGGCTTCAATGAACTGCGCTTTGAAGACCAGGCCGGGCAGGAAGAAGTGTTTATCCATGCCCAGAAAGACATGAACACCGTGGTACTGAATAACCGCAGTACTACCGTGACCGCTGACCATGAGGAAAGCGTAGGCGGCAATCAGACGGTGTCGGTCATCAAAGACCAGTCCACAGAAATCCAGGGGCAGCAAACCATTGCCATCTCCGGTAGCCGCAGCACCGTTGTAGGCGATGCCACTGCAACGGAAGACGTCCATGACAGCCTGCAGGTGAAAAACAACATCCTTATCCAGTCGAAACAGGGCGGCATCCTGATTGCCAACGGCATCGGTTTTTTCAGTATCAGCGATAAAGGTGACATCACCATCAAGGGTAACACCGTCACCATCAACGGCAACCGTATCGACCTGAACTAAGTCACAAGAACAACAAGGACGCTGAAACATGTACCAGATGAACGAAGGCACGTTGAACATTCCCGCGCAATGGCGTGATGAGTCCCTGCACGTTTTTGTTCTGCCTGACGACACGACCAACCTGGTGGTCAACCGCACCCCGGTGGAGGGCGGTAAAACGGCCGATGCGGCGTATCAGGACACGCTGGCGCAGTTGTCGGCGCAACTTAAAGGTTATGAAGAGCGGCAGGCGTGGACGCTGACGCTGGATGGGCAAACCGCTCAAGGGGTTGAGTACACCTGGCAGTCGCCCGAAGGTCAGATGCATCAGGTGGTGGTGATGCAGATGCGTGGCAACCTGCTGCTGACCTTCACCATTACCGCCGCCGATGTGCTCAGTGATGAGAACAAAGCCAGCCTGCTGGCCGCGATTGAGACCTTCAAAGCTGTTGAATCGCCTGCCACACCGGAGGATAAGGCAGGCGGCCATGCGTGAGGAAATACTCTCCCGTATTGCACGTGTTGGTGCCATGCATGCGGGCAACCGCCCTAAGTTGCCACCGGGTTTACCTGAGCCGGGGCAGGGTAAGCCGCCCACCTCGCCAGGCAAGGCCATCAAGCATAGTAGCTTCTGGGGCGCACTGGCTGGGGCGGCTGTCGGGGCGTTGATTGCGGCTGCTGCGTTTACCGTGGCCGCCGCCGCCGTTGCGGGTGCGGTCGCGTTGACCGGCATCACGGGCGGGGCGGGTCTCGCCCTGGTGGTGGGGGTAGTCAAGCTGGCGGCAGGGGCGGCGCTGGTGTATGGACTGAGTGACCTGATAGGCGGTGTCAGCAAGCGGGTATCCTCGATGTTTGACAGCATGTCGCCCTCTTCAGGAGCGGTCGACGGTGGTTCGAAGAAAGTCTTTGTTGAGGGTAATCCGGTCTCTCGTGCGGAAATCGATGCGGTTCTGTGCGACAAACACAACGGCCCGCAACTGATTGCCCAGGGCAGTGCCACGGTATTCGTTGAGGGCTACCATGCGGCGCGTGTGGACGACAAAACCGTATGTGGAGCCACGATCAAGGAAGGGGCATCAACGGTGTTCTTTGGTTCAGGCCAAGAATCGCCACTCAAGGTCGAGGACGAATTCAGCGGCTGGCAGAAAGCACTGATACTCGCGGTGGAATTCCTGATGCCCCCCAGTCGCGGTTTGTTCCGGGGACTGGGCAAGTTGTTTACCAAAGGGCCGATGGCGGTGCTGCGGGGTATGAAAGCGGGCGCAGCACATGCCTTGGAAGGACTCCGTAGCGCTGTGGAGTGTGCCAAAAACGGCTTTAAAGAAAGTAAAGGACTGGCGCGTGTCACCGAATCCATTCGCGGCTTCCTGAAAGACCCCGTCTACATCGCCAGTGGTGAGGTCATTGAAAAACGCCTCGATCTGGAGCTGGGCCAGACCGTTCCACTGTTGTTCGAGCGCACCTACCGCTCTGGTAGCCCATACACCGGCTTGCTGGGTCATGGTTGGCACGATAGTTGGAGTGAAGTGGCCACCGTTGGTCGCACCGACCAGGGTGACATCCATGTGACGCTCACCCTGGCGCAGGGCTACGACATTGATTTCACCTTCGGCATCGGTACAACGGTGGTGTACTGCGCTGAATACCCCGAATTCAAACTGGTCAAGCGCCATAACGGCTTTCACCTGTGGCACCGCGATAGCCAGACCTGGCGTGCCTTTACTATCAAGCTGGGCGACCAATTGCTGCTGTCGTCCATTACCGACAATCACCGTAACCGAATCAACTTTCTTCGCGATCCTAAAGGCTACCTGCGCAAGATTAGACACAGCGACGGCATTGAGCTGCTGCTGGTATGGCAGGGGGAATTTCTGCGCCAGATACAGCGTATCGATACCGGGCAAAAAACGCTGCTGGCGGAATATCGGCAGGATGGACAAGGCAGACTGGTCGAGGCTGATGCCGTACATGCCTACCACCTGTTCTATGACTACGACAATCACAACCGCCTGACCCGCTGGCACGACAACGACAAGACCTGGGCGCGTTATGAATATGACCATCAGGGCCGCTGTATTTACACCACCTGTGCCGACGGCTACCTGACAGCCAATTTTGAGTACCTGGCCGACCGCGTGGTGATGACTGACGGGCTGGGGCAGCGCCATGAATACGGCTTCAATGACCTGTACCTGATGGCCTGGGAGAAATCCCCGCTTGGTCATGTCACCCATTATGAATACGACGACGTCGGCAACCTGCTGCGGGAAATCTCTCCGGCAGGGCGGGTCGTTGAATTTGCCTATCTGGACAACAGCGGTCTGGTCAATACCTTTACCGACGGCAGCGGCCACCAGTGGCACTACGACTATGATCATTACGAGCGGCTGACCGGCATCACCGACCCATTGGGCCGAAGTTGGGCATGGCAGTACGACAGCAAGGGCAATCCGCTGAGTCTGACCGGGCCGGACGCCAGCGAAGTCCGGTTTGCGTGGAACCGCTACGGCCTGCTGACCGAAGTGAGCGACGAACAGGGCCGAACGCAGGCCAGCCTGTTTTATGACCATCGGCAGCGCCTGATGAGTGCCACAGATGCGGAATCCCGCACCCAGCAACTGCGCTATGACCAGCAAGACCGACTCACAAGCTGGACACGGCCGGATGGGGCAATGTATCGCCTTGGCTACCGCCGCGCCAGTTGGAAACTGCCGGAGCAACTGATACGCCCGGACGACAAGCAAGAGCAACACCAGTACGACAAACATAACAACCTGCTGCACTACACCGACGGTAACGGCGCGGTATGGACACAAAGCTACGGCCCGTTCGACCTGCTGACCTCACGTACCGACGCCGAAGGCCGTACCTGGCAATACGACTATGACAAAGAAAGCCAGCAACTGATTGGCGTTATCGCACCCGATGGCAACCGCTGGCAGTGGTGGCTGGACGCCGATGCGCGTGTTATCCGCGAGCGGGACATGGCGGGGACGGAAACCCGCTACAGCTATGATGAAGACGGCCACTGCATCAGCATCCGCAATGGCGAAGGAGAAACTCGCCACTTTCTGTATGACGGGCGTGGACTGCTGATTCAGGAAACTGCGCCGGACGACACCTTGCATTACCGCTACGATGCGGCAGGCAGGCTGATTGAAGTGACATCCTCCACCAGTCATATCCAGTTTGAATATGATGAGCGTGACCGGGTGGTGCAGGAGCGGAACAGCGGAACGGAAATCCGACGCCAATACCGGGGAGAGTCGCACACCGTGTCCCGCAGCCTGCACTGGGAAGGCGAAGAAGACAGCGCAGCACTGACCAGCACTTTCCGTTACCGAGCGACGGGAGAGCTGCGCCAGGTACAGTTGCCGGATGGCGCGGAGTTGACGCTGGTTCACGATGGTGCGGGTCGAGAGTCTTCTCGACAGAGCCATGCAGGCTTTATGCAGCACCGTGAATACGATGCCATGGGCTGGCTGACGCGGGAAATGAGCGGCCAGGCGGTGGATGGTCGCCTGCAGCCAGTGCAGACCCGTGAATACCTCTACGACGGTGCAGGCAACCTGACCGGCACCCGGCGCAACCGCGAAGCGGCAGGCTATCAACTCGATGCCAGCGGACGGGTGCTGTCAGTACTGAGCGGCGGCGCGGGGCGTGGCGTCAACACCGAAGAGCAATACCGCTACACCCGTAGCGGATTACCACAGGACGCCACCCGCCTGACTGAATGGCAAGTCGGACGCCTGACCCAACAGGACAACACTCACTATCAGTACGACAAGGCCGGAAGGCTGATACGCAAACAGGTAGTGCAGCCGGGCTATCGGCCGCAGGTGTGGCATTACCGCTGGGACAGCCGCAACCAGCTCAGGGTTGTTGATACACCAACGGGTGAACGCTGGTTCTACCGCTACGACCCGTTCGGACGACGTATCGGCAAACGCTGCGACCAGACCCATGAAGACATCCGCTACTTGTGGGACGGCGACCAGGTAGCCGAGGTGCGTCATCACCGTGGCAATCAGCTAATCAGTCGCCGTCACTGGGTAAATAACGGCTGGGAACTGCTGGTGCAGCAGCGCCAAACTGTGGCGGGGAACTGGGAAACGGATTTTGTGACTAGCGGCCATAATGGTGAACCGCAGGCGGTCTTTAATCCGCAAGGCGAACTTCGCTGGCAGGCTCCGCGCACCAATTTATGGGGCCAGCGCTATACAGATAATACTGAAAGTCTTGATCCGGGGCTGGCATTTGCAGGGCAGTACCGTGACGCTGAAAGTAGCTTATGCTATAACAGGTTCCGCTATTACGATCCGAGTAGTGGTGGTTATATTTCGCCAGACCCGATCGGTATTTTAGGCGGTGAGAGTAACTACGGTTATGTACATAACCCGTTGGGTTGGGTTGATCCGTTCGGGTTGGCCGAATGCCCACTCAAAATTCAGAAAGAGATTTCGCAGATGACGACCAGAAAAGCTGCGGCTGTCGATAGATGGTTGACGTCAAGTAATAGTCGACTTGCTGAAGCTTATAGAGGGTACGCAAAAAGCAATCCGAATTTTGCAGCTATGCTTCGTGGTCGAATTATAGACAGGCGAATGCATGACTGGATGACTCTGAAATACAAAGATGTTCCAGGTGCTTCTTTTGATAAGACTATTCCTGGTTCTGGAAGAATGAGGCCTGATGCCTATTTCCCTGATTTGGATGGGTCATCTGCAATATTTGATATTGGCGGAATTTCAAAAATAAATGATATCAAGAAGTATGAAGGTTTGGCAGATATTATATCCCCAATAATACATTAGGCAGCGCAATGAAAAATAAAGATATTTTGAAAAAATGGAAAGATGAAGGCTACCTGGCTAGCGTATCAAATCATATTGACTCTATATGCAGTAATCGTGCTGATATAGAAGGCGCTGATTTGTCTGGTATAAAAATAGGGTCAGATGCTTTTATTGAATCATTGAAGTCGAAAAGCCTGTATCAAGCCAGAGTCGTAAACTCCGATTTTTCATATTCAAAAATATCTGGAAGCGTGAGTAATGCATTTTTCTGTGATGTCAATCTTTCTCATTCTGTCATGGATCGATGTGTTATGGTTGAATCTAATTTTGTGGGGTGTGATTTTACTCATGTGAAATTGGTTGCAAAATTGAATGATTCTGTTTTTGAGAGAGTTAATTTTTCATCCAGTAAGATTTCTGGTGGCACATTGGGGCTGGAATATGGAGGGAGGCGTGTGAAGTTTATTGATTGTGATTTTACTGGGGCTGTTTTTAATCGGGTTGAATTTAGGGCTTCTAGATTTGTTAATTGCATTTTTTCTGGGACTAAGTTTGTAAATTGTGATTTTCGAGGGGTAAAAACTGAGAGAGGCGTTATGCCTGCGGCATCACAATTTGAGAAAATGGATATTCCCGATTGGGCTGACAGGTTCTAGGCTTGTTAGTATCGCTATACCCACAGCGGCCTACCGCACGGTGTGATAGGGCTGACCGAATGACAGGCCGGACGCCTCACCCAGCAGGACAACACTCACTACCAATATGACGATGCCGGGTGGCTGATACGCAAGCAGATCCCACAGTTGGGCTATTGGCCGCAGGTGTGTGGGACAACCGCAACACGCTCCGGGTTGTGGATACCCCTGGGCGTGGGCACTGGTACTGCTGCTACGCCCCGTTTGGATGCTGTATAAGCAAACGCTGCGATTAGACCAGTGAAGACTCCGCTACCAGCGGGACGGTGGCCGCATAGACGAGGTGCCTCACCACCGCGACGGTAAACTTACCTCACTCTGTCACCGGGCTGATTTTCTATTATCTGATAAACCAACTGAAATTAATATGTGAGGAACCAGAAATGCCGATACCGATTTTGGATGGTTGGATCACTATCATATCTTTGTTTTTATCTTTATTGGCTGTTAGCATATCGCTTGTGTCATTTGTGTTCACTCGAAGAAGTTGGTTTCAGTCAAATCGACCCATCGTGTCGGCGGCAGTCGAGACTCATGCTGGTGGTAGTGAATTAATTGCCTACAATTTGGTGCTAAGTAACACAGGAAATCGACCTGCTACGAATGTTCGTATTCGTGTGAAAGAAAGTGATATTGATGCGTGTTTGTCCGAATGGGTTAAAGAGAATAAAACTACGAATTCTATATATTCTGACGTGATGAGGTGTTTCTCGGATGACGGCGAGATTCCATTGCTGTTGAACGGAAGAAGTATGGTTAATTCATTTGGTTATACTTGCGCTGATGAACAAAAATTTTGGCGCTATGGAGTCAGTCTGACTGTAGAAATCAAATATTGTGATTTGGATGGACGAAAGTATAAGTCAAACCAAACAATTAGAATTAAAGACTCGGAAGGTTTTGCTGGCGGAATTTGGCAGTCATCAGCTAATTAATATTAAAAACTTGATCAAGCTCACTCCATGCTTGCTGCTCTCCGCAGTGAGCATTATTTTTATGCCATCTGTAATCTGTCTGAAATACTGATTATGCTGTTTTAAATAAATTTATCCCACTGTTCCAGCTTGTCTCTGAGGTATGGATTGTCGATGGGTTTTATGTTCGTAAGGTCGTTAATTATTAAGTGTTAAAATAATAATGATGGTGTTGGTTGTTTTTCAATTTTTGGTGAGTAGATTTTGTTGATTGAAGGTGTTCCTGTGTTTCATGGGCGGCGATGCTTGGCGGTTTTCAAGTAAAATAAAATCAATTCGCTCGGGTGGATAAATTATTTTATAAACGTAAAGGAATAAAAAATACGGCAAGGAGATGGCGGTGTCTGAATGCAAAGAATTGCCGAAAGAGGAACAGCGGAGAAAAAACGGTAAAGAGTCGGGGCAGATATCCCGGCTTGATCTGGCATTGACGCTGACTGCCCAGAATACTGAGGCTGAGGTGTGTGACTGGCTTTTGTCTATGGTGGCATCTTACTGGCGACCCCAGGGAGCAATACTTGGGTTGGTTGATAGCAGCGGCAGGCAACTCTTGTGCCAAGGCCAGGCGACAGGCGAGTCCGTTGTGATGACGCTTGATGTGGATGATTTCAGTCACCCATTGGCCTATGCCCTGCATGAGAACAAGGCACATGTCTGGCCATCGTTGAATGGTGGTGCGGGTATTGAGCATCTGGCCTTTCAGCAGATGCTGTCGGAGCTGGGAGCAGCGTGTGGGCTGTATGCCATACCGGTGTTATCGGATAGCGGCACTGTGCTGGGAATACTGGCGCTGCTGGATACACCTGAGCGGTTACAGCAATGGCACGACGGTGGTGAGGGTAAAAAGCTGGTTCAGATATTCTGCAACCAGATGGTACTTTTGCGCCAGCGATCGGGAGGGCTGCATCAGCGGTCAATGCTCAGCGCTTCTGTCAAACGCGCTCGGAGTGAAGCGTTTCAGCAAGCTCTGATAAAACGCATACAGGATGTGTTGATCGGTCAGTCGTCATATATGAGGGCGCTGCAACAGAAGGTCGGACAAGCGGCTGGGCACTCTTTGTCAGTATTGATTCTGGGTGAAACGGGTACAGGCAAGGATGTGGTAGCCCGCCTGCTGCATCAATGTTCTGTCAGGGGCGATAGGCCCTTTGTGGCAATTAACTGTGCCGCGATCCCTGAGAATCTGATCGAAAGCGAGTTGTTCGGCTACCAGAAAGGGGCGTTTTCAGATGCCCTGAGCGACAAGGTTGGTCTGGTGGCGCAGGCCCATGGTGGCACGCTATTTCTGGATGAGGTCGGGGATATGCCGCTTGCCATGCAGGCCAAGTTACTGCGGGTGTTGGAGACCCGGTGTTTTCGTCCTCTTGGCGCGGTGCAGGAAGTGCATTCGGATTTCCGACTGATTGCCGCCACACATCATTTGTTGAAAAAGCGCATAGCAGATGGTGCATTCCGCCAGGATCTGTACCACCGACTGTGCCAGTGCGTATTGCATGTAGCGCCACTGCGCGAACGTGCAGAGGATATCCCGCTGTTGTGCCGCTACTTTATCGCGCAGTGCTGTGAACGGGAGCAGAAAGCAGCGGTGACGCTGGAGCCGTCATTCTTGCGTCAGTTAATGCAGTACGCCTTTCCTGGCAACGTGCGGGAATTGCGCAACCTGCTGGAGATTGCTTGCGCTCACACCTTCTCCGGCCAGCAGGTCACCATGCAGGCATTGCCACCCGAGGCGCAGAAACGGCTGGCAAGTGAACGGATGCAGGGAGAGGATTTTCAGCACATAGCTGATTTGCGCCTCGCCGTACGTGTACGGGAGGCTGCCATCCTGCAAGCGAGGCTACGGCAGTTCGGTGGCGACCGTCAGGCGGCCGCAGACAGTCTGAATATACCCAAGCGTACGTTCAATCGTAAATGTCTCAGGCAAGGGATCAGGTATTGACGGTATTGTGTCAAAGCGTTTTGAGAACGGGGCACATGTGTAGCGTGGTGCCGGATTGCATGATTAAGCTGGCTTGTTCTCCAGAAGCGTTAAGTATGGATTATTGGGTGGTTGCTCCGCGAAGACGCTCGACGGGGCTGTGAGTAAGTAACCGTGCAGCCGCCGGGTCTTTCTTGGCCCTGTCACCTGGCATGTCCAGATGTTCAATCCGTTGTGCTGCTTGCGATGCACCAGGTGCTTTTCGAAGCGCTTTTGAATCCACTGCCAATCCTGTAATCCCTCCTGTTTTGCCATGGTGGCAATTGTTGGGTGCTCCTGCGCATAGCGTTGAAAAATCCCCGGACTGACAAGATAGACCGTGTCGTTCACAGTATGCACCATTGCTTTGGCATCGTTGATGATGAGCTTGCGTGATTGAACACCTTCCCTCAGCCAGACCATGAAGTGTTCGCTCGAAAGCGGTTTGGCAGGCTCGGGCTGTGATGATGTATCCGAGGCCTGTGGCGACATGGGCTCATCCGTGTCATCAGGTGGCGAGGATGCGGGTTGTGCAGCGCTTGACGCACTGGAAGACGCTGCAGTGTTGGGCGCTTCGGCTGGCATCAGCATTGCGAGCATGTCTTCCATGACATCGTGTGGTGTTGCGGGGGACGGTGCTGTTGCAAGAACGGGTATGGGGTGAGCGGGAGATGTCGATACGGCGGGTTCAGGTGCGAGAGGCATCGCGTCGCTGCTATCGGGGGAACTGGTTTCGATCGTTACCGTTCCTGTGAAAGGATCTGGACGCTCGGATGCCTCCCAGATCAATGCCGGGGAGAGCTTCAACAGCGTGAAGCTATGTGTCCAGCCGGATGCACTGCTGATGGTGGCTTTCCAGATGGCCTTGCCATCCTGGGTTGGCTGCAGCACGCCATGCTCCTGCAACACGTTGAACACAGCCGTGTTATTGGATGGAATGCCTTCGATCCCCTGTGACAGCAGATGGGCACGCAGTTTGTCAGAGACGGTCTTGCTGATCAGCCAAAGTGTGTCCTCTGTCAGCCAGCCATCCGAAGCCTGGGGTTGGTTGATTTTCAGTTCCTCCTTGAGCAGGTAACGCAACCCGTCGAGTAGCTTGCGCTGTAGCGCCTGCTTGGGGGCAGTCAGGACTATGCGGTTGGGATTTCCGCCCAGTTCCTGAGCCACCGAAGCGCGATCGGCCTGGATGACGAGTTCTCCCAGCATGCCGGCATGTTCGTATTGGCCTGCAAGCACATACAGCAGCGAAGTCCAGAGGGTAGGGTAGCTGCTGAGCCAGTCGAGGATGTGGTTATCGAGTATTTGCCGATAGAGCAAGCCAGTGGCGGCTCCGTGCAGGCGGTATTCACGGTCATCCCGGTAGCGAAAGCGGTAGGGCTGTTTCAGCGGTCCATGCCAGGGGTGCCAGAGGCTGCCATCCTCGTGCTCGATGTGCTGATCAACGGCAATCTTGCCGATGTCGTGGAGCAGGGCAGCATAAGCGATGGCCGCAGTCCAGGCTTCTGATTGAGCGGCTTGATCTTCCGGAGGTGCGCCTGCCGGCAGCAGGTGGGACTGTCGTAGTTTCAATGCAAAGGCGACGGTTTCAAGTCCGTGATCGAGCATGCCGCCATGGTAAGCATGATGATGCGTTTCAGAGGCGGGAAACAACTGTACCAGCTCTGCGTAGCGTTCCAGAGGCCTGCGGTAAAGTGTGGTGAATTGCTTGCGAGAGAGTGAGGTGCGCTGCCAGATATGCTCCAGCAGTTTTTGCCGACGAGGTGTGTCCAGCAAGGACGCAGCGGGTTCTGGCTGGAGCAGCCCTTTTTCTGGCATGACAGGGTCTGGCTGTGGTGGCGTGGGCTTTTTTCGCTGGAACAGAGTAAACATTGTGATGCCTCAGGTGCGGGGTTAACGGGCCTTTTCCTTTTTCGGGTAGAGCCTTTCCCCTTGACCCCATTCCATTGCCTTTTATCGGTTTTACCCTTGTTGGAGCCTTTTGATATAGCGCTGTTTGTCTGTGCCACCGAGTATCAATGCGGTAGGGGGAAATCCTTTTTGTGCAGGGAAATGGATAACGCTATGAAGGCTTGGTGTTGCAGGTGAAAATATCACGATGTAATTCTTTCAGTCTGAAGAGGTAGCGTAATTTTCTTCAGGCGAAGAACAATTTGGTAGAGTCAGCTGGAAATAAAAATGAAGAACGACATTGAACGTGATATCAGCAGTATCAGGCAGGAGTTGACGGGCTCAGAATTGGATCTGTCATGGCAATCAAAATCCTCTCTGAAATATTATGTGCGGGGTATTTATAGAGATTTAGTGAAATGGCAGTTTAAACGCCAATATGAAAAAGAGGAATCGCAGCGAAATCTTGAATTTGCCCTTTGCGTAATTGGTGTTTTTGGTGTGTTGCTGGCGATTATTCGCTCAGCGGGAAGTGATATCGATTGGGTACGAGAACATACTCTGTCATTCCGATTGTGGGGCGTGGCCTTGTGTTCCATTTTCGTTGGCGTATCGCTGGAACGATCTTCTGTGGTGAGTTCTTTGTGGCGTTTTACTGTCACGAAGGTGTTGCTATCAATTGTGCTGTCGGGGCTGGTGATCTATGCACGGGGTCAGGCAGGCATTTATGTCAATGCTGTGTTTCATGTTGATGCGTCGGCTTTACCTATTACCCTGTTGTTTACTACCGGCCTTATGGTATTCAAATTACTTTTGCCGTTTATCATCTTTGTGGCTGTGATTATGTTTTTGGTGAATTTTTTCTTTATGGCAGCTTGGTTCAAGAATAAGTTTAGTGGTGGCAATTCGGAGCTGCCATTGCTGCAACCTGTTCTTTGTGTATTGGTGTCATCTGTCCTTCTTTATCATGGATGGTTATGGCCCAGTGATCAATTGAGCGATACCCGAGTGTCTGAAAAAATCTATCTGCTGGCTAATGCACTGGATTTTAATGATTCGCATCAATGTGCGAATGTGCCTGCGGATCGGCCAGTGGTTTTTCTTGGTAATGCTCAGGACGCAGTATTAGTTGCACCTTATCAATTGGAAGACTTTGATTTCGCCACGTTCTTTGAGGCCTCGGCAAATGTTCCCCGCCAATTTGTGCGGATGCGATGTGAATACAAACCAGCACAGGCGTTTCCAGAAGGGTGGTGATTGATGCACACTTTGTTCCTGATTAGTTTATGCACTGTCAGAGCAATAAGCGGGACAGACGATCTCCGACAGTTGGATATTTGATGTATGGTATTTCTGCTCTAAGCTAAGTAGACAAGGCGATTTCCGTAAAAACATCGTGTATCAATCGCTGTAAGGTGGACTTCCGGTACAAGCGGGTAACGCAGGAAAATGATGACCATGAATAGCACGAGCCATAACAGTATTGCAGAACGCTTTGGCCGTTGGCTCGGCAGAGGCTGGCGTGGCTATGTGCGTTATGAGCACAAAGTGTTGAACTGGTTGGTATCCAAGGATGTGCCACAGTTTGCTGCCTTCGTGCTTTTGTGGGCAATCAAACTGGTTGTGCTTGGCGCGCTGGCGTATTTCGTCTTTTGGTTGGCATTGTTGATTGTGTTTGCTGTTGTTGCCAGTTGGGCTGTTGGACAAAGCACGCCGGAAGATGATTTTGAATTAGGTTTCCTTGCGACGTTGGATGAGCTTCGCGAAATGCCAGGGTACGATCCTAATCTGCACAACGATACATCTCATGAAATGTATCGCGATGATGATTGATCCGGCTTAAATCCTACTGGAGTTTTTTGGAGACTGTACCAGCCCCCTTTCCGCCAGCATTACCAGCATCCTTTGTGCCCGCTGAAAAACTATTTGCGATTGTCCCCGCCCGAATGCCCGCCCAGGTCAACGCACCGATCCAGAATGTCGGTAGTACGATGAACATCGTACCCATGACGAAGTTCAGCAACATATCGCCGAAGGTATTGTTTATGCCCATAAGCGGATCAACATTGTTGTGTGGCCGATTCCAGCCCCATCCCCAACCGTAAAGCGCATCGAGGATCGTACTGTCGATCCAGCGTGCAAGCTGGAACCAGAAATCCACAAAGAACAGCGCAAACTGCACGATGCTGAGCGTGACAACGGTCTTCAGGTCGTAGGTGCCTACCAGGAGCACCAGAGGGATACAGATCACCAGTGCCATCTTCAGTAGTGCAAGCACCATCGGCAGTGCCTGGCGCACGACGTCCAATGCCGGGAATGCGGCGATCCCTCCAATGGTCATGCCAATGTCGCCTGCAGCACGTGTGACGATATTCGGTAAGGTTTTGTCGATTTGACCGCCATAATCGGTGTAGACACTGCCTTGGTTGAGTTTCTGCTGGCGGGGTGAAGCAAGCGCCCTGATGACTGAGTCATCCACCTCTGCACGGCTGATGAATCCAGCCCAGTTGGCGATGCGGCTGAGTAGGCTGGGGTCGACCTGTGCCAGCAGACGCACACGCAAGCCGTTGCCACCATCACTCCACCATTGGCGGCAGCTCGGATAGCCAGCCCCGCTTGGCACCTGAGCCAGTCCAGCGTCACGAGTGCTGTCGTAGGCCCAGCCCTCACGGGGTGTTTTTGCTCGGTAGGTGTCGTAGAAGCCTCCGGTACTGACAAAATAGGTTGAGCCAATCCAGGTTACGTCGTGCATTTGTGCTTCATCAAGATCGGGACGATTCATGAACAGTTTGGCGCGTGCAGGGCCGTAGCAGTCGTGGGTAAAGTCTGCGACTTCCTGAGCCAGTACGGGATCATCAATACGGGTGGCATTGATCTCCATCCGCATTTGTCGCAGGTCGGTGCCGCATGGGATAGCCGCCACCGAGGCACCCGTGATCGCGCGTGAGAGCGCATGCATGAATGCCCACCATACGGGCACTTTTGCGCTCTGGTTGTTGAGGGTGCTGAAGGATTGTGACCAGCCCGTGTCTTCGGGCTGCGGTACGCTGATCTGGCACTGTGCCGAACGCGCCTGATCGTACCTGATCGTGTTGAGGTCCACATCGATGAACGGAATACCGGCGAACATTACCACCACGATCGCCACCCATACCCGGTTTTCAATGCGCATTGAAGACAGCACGCCCTTGTTGCCTTCGTCAGCACCCTCGGTACGGGATCTCAGCCATTCGTCGATGATGATGGCCACGAAGGGGAGGACGAATACGCCGCTGGAAACCAATACCGCCCAGATGCCGTTGTGGACGACCCAGCTCACCAGGGTCAGGTAATACTCCAGATAATCGGTGGTGAAAAGCGTCATGGTCATTTACCTCTATGCGTTCTGCACCAACAGGCTGAACTCCAGCACCAGCAATGCCGCGATACCGGAAACCTCGGCGCGAATGAGCCTGCGCCGGGCATCGGGGCTGGTATCGCGCAGGAGCAGGCGACGGCGCATCCACAGCCAGCCATAAACGGTGGCACCGTACAGGCACACGCGCCACAACAGGAAGTAGCTGGCAGTATCGGCCAGCCAGTGTTCCCAGCCAGCGATGCTGCCAGCAAAGTAGATGCCCAGGACGTTGGCTGTGACGGTGATGACCAGCAATAGCACCGTCCACAGGAGGACCCTGGCGGTACGCCAACTGAGCAGACGGTGTGAGCGCAGCCGGGCAAGACTCATGGCGTGCCTCCGGGATGGGGACGCTGCAACTGGTCAAGGCGGTTAGGTACGGGGTCGCCTTCATAGATGCCGCGTGAGCCGGCAGCGCGTGCGCTGTGGCGCTGGATGATGGCCATCGGCGAGTTGTTGGCAAGCTCGCGGCGCAGTTCAAGCTCGGTTTTGAGATTGAGGATCTCGCGGTCAAGCGTGTTGCTTTCCTGATCGACGGTGGCGACTGCCAATTGGTTGGCGGCGACGTTTGGCTCTTTCTTGCCGGTCAGTAGCGTACGTTGCAGCAGCAGGGCTTTTTCCAGTACCGATGCCAGCGCGACTTCAGAGGCCAGGCGTCGGGCCAGAATGTCTTGATCAGGCTCGTCACGCAGTGCCTCGATGACGCTGCGGGTGATCGGCAGCGAGGCACTGCCTGCCTCGCGAAGGTTCTCGAACGTGGTGTTGCGGGTTCCCCTGACCAGTTCCTGCAAGGCTTCCAGCTTGGTGTCGTATTCGTCCTGGATGACCGGGGTCAGTCCGACGCCTGGCACGGTCTCGGTCTTGGTGCAGCCTTCGCAGGTGCGCTGTTCCTGCTCGCCCAGCACGCGGGTGGCAAAGTCGATGGCCTGCTGTGGTGATGCCCAGGTCTGGCAGGACAGGCTTTGGCAATTTGCTGTGTCGATGGATGAGGTGTCGGCCACATTGCGACCATTGACCAGGTTGTAGCCTGCGCGGGTGACATCACTGACGACCTTGATTGACCGCTGACCGGTTCCACCTGCGTTGCTGCCACTGACCCACGGCACCCCGTCGTTGCCCCGGTTTTTTTCAGCCTGTTCAATAGCCGAGACGGCATCAGTGCTGGAGACTGCCTGACGCAGCGCCATACCTTGGGCAATCTGGTTCCAGCCGAGCTGGCCGCCTGCGGTGTCTGCCATGCGCTCCGCCATCGCCTGGCAGGAGAGCTTGGAGCGGTCAAAGTCCAGTCGAGCCTGCAGAACGCCATTGGTCAGCAGGTTGTAGAGCCCCGGATCGGCCCGCTGGATGATGAGCGCGGGCAATGAGGCGACCGCGCTGGTGGCGTTCTGGATCACGCTGCTCATGATGTTCTGAAAGCCGTTGGTCAGCCCGTTGAGCTGATTCTGGATTGTGGTACTGATGTTCATGTCGCCACAGATCAGGTTGCTGTTCCAGCCCACACCGACACCAATCGAGCGCATGCCGGCCGCACTGCTCATCGACACGGCGTTGCCGCCACCGATGGAGTACATCACCTCATCGCCAATGACGGCACCGCTGTTCTGGAACCCTCCGTTCTGTGCCAGTGCCAGGCCACTGTTCAGCGCCAGTACGGCAACCAATAGCGCGGGTTGCCACAGGTGCGGCGCAGGAATTGAAAACGCTTTCGGGTCGAGCCGTTTCATCATCATGTCCTCAGTTGAAATCCACGCTGCCAAGAAAGGTCTGGCCGCGTCGTTGGCAGCAGCTATAGGGTCGCCAGAGTGCCCAGGCGTAGTCGTCTTGCTGCGCTTGAGCCAGTGATTCTTTATGTGGGAAGACCGTGCAGGAGGAAGAAAGACGAGGAGTCAGTTCTTGCCATTTGCCGGTCAAGGCATCGCTTTCCATCAATGCGCCTGCCGGCCAGTAACCGTCGCGGGCATTGGCGAGCAGGGGTTGGTACACGTGTAGTTGCCCTCGACGGGTCACGATATCACCCGCCCGCTGGGCGACCACGGCGCTGGCTTTGTAGCTGTCCACTTGATGCAGAAAACCGCCGCGTGGATAGACGTTGCCCCACAGGTTCAGTGCGGTGCGTGAACCGATCTCACGCATACCGGGTATCAGCGCCTCGGGATACACCGATTCGGGAATGTTATAGCGCCACGCGATGGTATCGAGTGTGCTCAGCAGGTACGGCATGAAGGCGGTGCCGGCACCGTCGCAGATATAGCCTGATGACGAGGCAAACTGAGTGAATGCCTGGCCGCTAGGGTGACCGATTACGTCTGCGTTGCGGAAACTGGAGAGATTGTTCTCGTTGCCATGGTTGCTGGTGCCGTCACCACCGCTCTGGGCTGTGGGGTTGGGCATACTCATGGCGCGTACTTCAACCCACGGGTTGTCGCCCGTGTTGCTATAGCTCGATACCACGGCATCGGGGACGTAGTGCCTGACTTTGACGGAGGTGCGCACTGAACAGCCGAACTTGGTGCAAAGCAGCCAGTAGCAGATCCCGGTAACCCGGTATTCCAGGCAATCCGGGGATAGTGATGAGGCGACGATGGTGGTGGTATTGAGGGCGAACGACGAGCTGGCAGCCGTAAGCAAAACGGCGGCAATACTGGTGCGCAGGCGGCGTGAGCGTCTCATGGCTGAGTCCTCTTGTGCGTGTTGATGAGCTCAACCGCTCTGGCGATGTCGGGGTCGCCATAAACCACATACCGCTGATCAACGATAACGGCGGGCAGGGTGGTGATGCCCAGGCTCCAGGCATCGACAACGTCTTGATAGGCTTCGCTGATGCGCTGCTGCAGGGCAGTGCCGCCTTCTTTCAGGCGTTGTTGCACGATGATGGCGGCACGGGCTGGGTCCAAGGGGAGGTTGGCGGCGAGCTCGGCTTCGATGCGTTGAGCGGCGTCCAACTCAATGACCCTCACAGACGGGTGTTCGACCTGAACTGGATGGCGTCGATCAGTGACGACGATGATGTCAGCGGCGAAGGCGTCGGTAGCGAACAGCAGCGCGTACAACCAGGCTGTGATGGCGAGTGGCCTCAGCCTGGGCGAAAGGAACGGAAAAAGATATGTCAGCATGTCGAGCCACCACGTAGTTGCTAATGGGGGTAGTCCACTGCAAAGCCAGGTGGGGTTCGACAAACAAAAGGAAGCTGACGGTCACCGCATTGATGAGAGGCGTATTCTATCTACAGTGAGTCGACTACTCTTTCAAGTTGTGCTCGCGTGTATATCCCTAACTGGAGCAGGGCAGATTTCTGACTTCAACCCAGTACGTGGTCGTATGGCAGGGAGGTGATACCACGCGCATGGTCAATCATTTCGGCCACTTTGAATGCGGCATCCAACTCGCCAATGCCGAACTGCTGCATCAGCCGGTAGCGTTCAGCTTTTTCCTCGGGCTCGGTCTGGGCCAGAGCGAGGTAGAGGCTGGGCGGTACGGCACGGAAGAGTACTTCCAGGTTCTTGGAGAGGATGATGCCTTCGGTGAACTTGCCAGATTCTTTGCGTGCGGACAGCATCAGCGCCTTCTGCGCGGGTGTCAGTTCCCTGAACCTTGCGATTTTCTCCACCTCATCGGGCGGCATCGACAGGCAAATCCACCATTCGATCATGTTGAGCATGGGTTCTGCGGCCTTCGGTAGATCGTCGATGTTCTGCGTCGCGAGCCAAAACCACGCACCCAGTTTGCGCCACATTTTCGTGACCTTCACGACGTAGGGCGAGAGCAAGGGGTTTTTGGTGATGATATGGCCTTCATCCGTGACGTTAAGGATGGGACGGCCCAGGAATTGGTCGCGTTCGGCGATGTTGTTGACGGTGTTGATAAGCGAGATATAGGCGATCGACAGTTGTGCGTTGTAGCCTTCGCGTGCATAGGTGGCCAGGTCGACCAGGGTGATGTCGGCCTCGGGCCAGGACGTTCCGTCACGGTCAAACATTTCCCCATCGCTGCCCTGGCAGAACATATCCATTGCGTCGGCCATCTCCAGCAGGCGAGCGCGCCGGATTTCCGGCAGCGTGGTGTCATGACCTCGCTCGCGCAGCGCATCGCGCACATCGCGGGTCAGCACGGTACGGTTGGCAGTGACGCAGCGCTGAGCGGCGTCCAGAATGCATTGGCGGATCAACGAGCGGTCAGCCCGGGTCATGCGGGCTTCTTCCTTGTCTTCTCCTCCCGTGATCATCAGACGTGCCGTGATCTCCAGTTCGCCCAGCACATCGCGCTGTTCGTCAGCCTCGGCTTCTTTGTTCTGCTGTTCATCATCATCCAGCTCATCGGCATCAAGTGTCTGTACATCGCTGGGTGTTTCGATGAGTCGTCGGGCATCGGCGAACGGTGCGAGACTCACGCCAGATCCGGGAGCGAGTTTGATCCGGTTGACGGTCAGGCCTAAGCGCCGGGCGAATTCGCAGTACAGACCGAAAGAGTTGCCGGCCTCCACAATGAAGATGCGTGGACGATAGATGGCGGTGACTTGATTGAGCAGGTTATTGAGGGTGGCGCTTTTGCCTGAACCTGTGGGGCCGAACAGGAAAAGGTGCGCGTTCATCTGCCGATCCAGTCGGCTGAAGGGGTCGAACGTGATCAAGCCGCCCCCGCGATTGAAGACGGTAATGCCTGGATGGCCTGTACCCTGGCTACGTCCCCAGGTCGGTGAGAGGTTGGCCACATGCTGGGCGAACATCAGTTGCGTGTACCACTGTTTGCGGTCCTGGGCCGGGTTGTACATACACGGCAGCCAGCGCAGATAGGTGTTGAGTGGGGCGACTTCGTCCTCTTCGCGCACCGGTTGCAGGCCTGCGCCCAGCATGACGTTTGCCAGTTGAAGGCCCCGGCTGTCGAGTTCCGCTTCATTCCGGCCACGCAAATAGAACGCCAGGCTGGCGCGGTACAGCTTGTGAGAGCTGCCGATCAGCGAGCGTGCCTCTTGCACGTCTGCCAGGGTTTGTTCGGATGCCAGTGTCTCGCCAACGGCTTTCTTTGCCAGATGGTTCAGGTGTGCTTCGAGTACGTCCTGCGGTGTGGCTACCAGTGTCAGGCACATCATCGTGTCTTCCGGCATCTGGTCGAACAGGGTGTTGATGGCATCGCCCTTGCGATTCTCGCCTGTCATGTGACCCACGCTGGGTGGTGTGCGCAGGCGATCGGTCATCATCACCCGATGCGGCATGCCGTCAAAGTGCCACACGCCCCGGACCGCATCTGAGCGTGGCTGGCCGAAGAACAGCCTCTGACTGAAATCGCACCCGGAGGCCAGCTCGATTTCATCGGCGTAGTGCGTGTTTGGGTAGGCGGTTAACTGGTAGAAACGTTCGCGGTCTTCGGCGCTGGGTCCCAGCAGCGTGGGGTGTGGGTTGAACCAGCGCAGCAGCCAGTCGTGGATGTGCGGCGCGTCCAGGCGCTGGGTGCGGATGCCTGCGTTGGCCAGGCCACCACACAGGCGGTCACAAACCACATTCAAAGCCTGCTCGGGTGTCTGGCCGCGTCGTGCCGTGCTGCCAGCGGTACGGCGATAGACCACCATGCGGACCCGTCGTGTTTGTCCGCGCCAGGGCAGTCGCGTGACCGTGGCATCCTCGAACAGGCCTCCCGGTTTTGCTACCGCGCGCAGGTGATGGGCCATTGAATGCAGATAGAACTCGGTGAAGCGTGAGTGCTGCGCTCGCGGCTGGATGTAGCCACGAAGGGTCTGCAGATACGGGTCAAAGTTGGTCTCGTCCTGAGCGTAGAGTTGCAGCACCCAGGGGTTGTCGTCGAGCTCATCGAAGCTGTCCTGCAGTGCGTTCTCCAGCGCATCCCGTGCCTGAGCCAGCCAGGCTGGCTCGCGGCCTTCGGTGCCCAACGGGGTCAGCTCGAAGAATGCGGCGACCGAGATGCCATCTTCCAGCAGCATACTTTGTGATTCGGGCTGGTATTCAACCCAGGGCAGCAACGCGACGAACGATGGCGCAACGTCGTACAAGGCCTGCTCATCCGCTTGCGTGGCGGGACGGCTCTCCCTCACGGTGGCTCCAGGTTCGGGAATGCCCGATTTTCGTAATGCATCGATGTGGCGCTGCCAGCCGTCAGGTTGTTCATCTTTGGTAGGCACAGAAAGCTTGCGCCAGGGACGTGACCAGACCATCAGTAGTCCTCCGTGCGTTCGCCCGGCATTGCGTACTGCACACGTTGATAGAGGGGGAAGATAGTCGTGTAACCCGGCACTGGAACTGGGTCCGTCCCCGCCAGATGCGGGAACACGTACATCAGCAGGTCGGGATTCGGCAGTCTCTGAAACTGGCTGCGTACTTCATTGGCGGCGGTACGTGTGTAGTGTGCCTGTTCTGCAGGGGCAGCTTGCACATCCGCGTGGCTGAGTGGACGGCGCAAGCTTTGGCGGGCATCGATCAGTTGGCGATAGGCCATCTGTCCCACTCGGCCCCCATTGCCGCTCTCTTGCTGCCAGATATCCTGCATGGTTTGGCCGCTATGAGGTAACAGGTCTTCCTTGCTCGTGGCGCAACCGGTCAGTACGGCTACGGAGAGCATGATTGCCAGCGGTTTAATCCAGTTCGAGCGCATGGCTTTCTCCTGTGCGGTGGTCGACTTTGCGACCTTCGGGCTCATAGTCGATGGCGAGGGGTTTTTCGAGGTGAACAGCGACGTGTGCGCCTGGTTTCACATAGACCGCTGCGAATGCCTGTCCATAGAGCTTGTTGACCCAGTCTGACATGTCGCGCACACCGCCTGCGAGAATACGACCCACAGCCTCGTTGCTGCTGATACCCACCGTACCGATGGAGCCGTCGGCACCGGCGTAGGACATCTGACCGCTGTCTGAATCGATGAGCGATGCCGCGCCAGCCCCCGCAGCGGTGATCAGCGCCTGCGTGCCGAGATACTGCTGGGCATTGCTGCGGCGCTCGCCGGACACGCACGGGATACCGTAGGGGTCGCTGATCCAGCCCAGGCCGTCTTGATCGTTGTTGCGCTGATTGCCATCGCTGTCTTCGGGGATAGTGCGAATGGTGCCGTCATGAAACACGAAGGTGATGGAGCGCACTTGCCCCCTGACGCATGAGAGTGTCCAGTCGCCGGAGGCGGTGCCGCTGAATACCGCTCCAGCTACATCAGGAATATCGATGCCGTTGGCCGTGAGGTTATCGGGGCCGACCAAAACTTTGAAAGGGTAGGGGTCATTGACGGTGCCATCGATGGGCACGCGACCGATCAGCGCGGTCATCGCGACAGAGCCCATCAGCGTTGAGTTGGTCGGTACGGTGTAGACGGTTTTGGCCGTTTTTACGCCAACAGCCCTGGCTCCCGCATCGGTGACAGAATTGGCCGTGGTTTCCAGCGTCTTCTGGGCGGGCCCGAAACGTGTCGGAAAGCTCGGCGCAGCGTTGCCATGACGGCCCTCAGTCTGTCTGGCATCGTCAGGCTCTACCCAGCGGATCGTGGTCTCGTCGCTGAATCCTTCCGCATCCCCGTCTTGCAGGCCGAGGCCGACAGGCAGGTCGCCGTGACCGCCGCTGCCCATGCTGTCCAGCCGCCGCTGCAAATCTGCCAGCAGACCCTCGGTCTTCTGGCGCTCGCTGCTGAGTTGTGCCTGATCGCGGCGCAGGTTGGTTCGTTCGGACTCCAGTGCGGTGCTGATGCGCTGGTCAATGGCGCTTTCGCGCTGACGCAAACGCTGGTTTTCTTCTCGCTGTGCCCGGTTGTCGGTGGTGGCAGTTTGCAGCTCGGTGCGCAGTTGTCGAACCTGGGCTACCAGGGTCGCGACCGTATCACGGGGTGTGTCCCCTTCGATGCCCAGTGCCTTCATTTCCTCCGGGGTGAGCTGGCTGCCCGTCTCTGTCGAGGCTGGGGACTGTGTGCCACCACCAGAGAACATGCGGATGCCAACGAACAGCACCAGCAGTGCGACGGGGATCATCAGCCATTTCAGCAGACCGTTACTGCGCATGCTGCACCTCCGTCGTCGGGCTTGTCGTGGTTTGCACATGCCTGGCGGGATCAAAGCGTTGGATGGCGGGTAGCAACGACTGCGATAGCCCATGCTGGCGGGTGACCAGATACAGCACGGTGGTGTCTTCGGGGGTGCCGCGTGGGCCAAGCGCCGGATGCTGGAAAGTGGCGGTGAGGAAGTTGCCCTGAAGTGCGCGCGGATCGAGTTCGATCCAGCCCCCCTCCATATGGGTCAGCCGCACGGCAGTCACCCACTGGTCTTCCAGCCGCCATGATGCCTGCGCGGTCGCCTGAACAGGCAGCGTAGGCAGTAAGGTGTCGAGTCGCAGATTACGGTGCAGGTTCACGCGCACAATGCCGGGTACAGGTTCAATGGTGCGCAGTGGGGCATACAGGTTCTGTGCTGCGTAGCGTGTCAGCACCACGGCCACGGGTGTTTCACGTCGCGTCGGCCTGTCCTGTGCTGTGGTGGGTGCGTCGGTTTCGCTGTCCCGTTGCTGGCCATAGCGCGGTGGCGTGGTCTTGCCCTCAACGATGCGTACCGGCTCAAGCACTGGCTCACCGTCTTTGGCGGGGGAGGCCGCAATGTCGAGCAGAATCAGCGTGCCGCTGTCGGCGTCCTGCAACTGCAATCGGGTGGGTTCGATGGGCTTGCTGGCTCGCAGGTAAATTGCACCCCCAGCACTCTGTACGCGCAGTCGATCGCCGACGCTGGCCGGGACGCCAACACGGATGTTGCGATCCACAAACACAATGCGTTCCTGTCCGACCGTAAGAGGAACGGCAAGCGGCAGTCGCTCCCAGCGCAGGATCTCCACAGAATAGGCAACGGGCGTCAGCATCAGGGACAACAGTCCCAGCAAGATAAGACGGAGAGGATGATGCTTCATGGGGTTTCTCCCTGTGTACCCAGACCGCCACGACTCGGTGGCTCCGGTGTGGGGGTTGTGATGCGTTGCGGGGCACCGTCGTAGCAGTCGAGCATGAGGCCAAACGGATTACGGGCCGGATCGACATCGGCACGTGCGACTTTCACCGGGTAGCGCACCAGGGCGCGTTTGACCTGTTCTGGGCCGTGGTACTCGTTGGCGCTGAGATCGAGGGTCACCACCCAGTCACTATTGGATATTGTGCGTACCCGTGCGGTGGGGTTGTCGCCATAGCCGCGCCCTGGAATTTCGTAGACACCGCGTACGCGCTGTCGCAGTTCTCCAGTACTGCGGCGATAGTCGTAATCCGCCTGCAAAAAGGCACGGCATGCTGGGGTGAGGTACGGCGACAATGCATGCAGGTTGCGTGCGTAGTCCTCCTCCCCATTGCTTGGCCAGCGGTTGAGTTGCTGGAATACATAGAAGGTGAAAGCGTAGACCGACTCGGGTGGCACCTCCCACCAGGCACGTGTGCTCCCCGAACGCAGGTCGGGCGGTACGTGAATGGTCAGGTCACGCGGTGCGCTCCACCAACCGGCCCCCATCATCAATGACACCAGAAGTAATGCACTGGCACCGATACGAAGGGTCTTGATGTGTGCCTGTAGGTGCGCCACTTCGTTCTTGAATCGACTCATCGCACCGTCCTTCTATTCGACCAGAAGCCTGAGCGCGTGATCAGCCGGTGTCCGCCCACCCAGCCTATGAATAGCGGATAGCGGGTCGTGATGCGCCATTGCAACTGACGGTACAGCCAGGTATCGGGACGGCCGCGTTTCTGTCGTCGCAGGAAGCCGCCACCGACGAATACGCCGCAGGCGATGCCCAGCACAATGCAGGTTGGTGCCAGAGCGATGGTCGAAAGTAGCCAGGACAGTGGGATGCCGATGAGCAGCCCGGCGCTGCCGGACAGGCCACAACAGATCCACAGCTCATCGGCCGTCAGACCGCGCACCACCACAGGATGCCGATTGAGCCGATGCGGCAGGAACGTGACGGTGCCGTCTGCGCGGGTATGAGGATGCGCTGACATGTCCAGTCCCTCTCACAAAATGCCGGTAGCTTCGGTCAGCAGCCAGATACCGATCACCAGCAGCACCGCCCCAACCGCAACCGTCAGGCCGAACTGGCCCCAGGTTTTCTTGCCGTTGTGGATCTCGGCGTAGGTGCCATACGCGTGATAGCACACGCCGATGAACATGCTGGCGACCACCAGAAGCGCGACCAACAGGACGATGTCGTAGCCGTAGTTGCGGATGGTTTCCATGATGCCGCCACCGGTGCCTCGCGAGGGATTTTCCAGTTGCGGCAATCCTTGTGCGAACGACAGTGAGGACAAGGTGGTCAGGCTCAAAGCCAGTGCGACGCGCTGAGCGAAGCGAGTGGGAGAATGGGGGTATTTCATGGAGTTGATCCTTTCTGGTTACGAGAGGAGGAAGAACGTCAGTACGAGGTACATCGCGAGAAAGCGCACGATGACACCGAGGAACTGACGCTGGTTGAGCTGGTTCTCGGCCCAGCCGACGTAGGCGGTGCGGATGGCCCATGCACCCCATAGCAGCAGAACAGCGAACACGATGCCGATCAGGACAGTGGACATGGCTGCTGGTGTGATACTGCTGTTTGCCTGGAAGGCGCTGATCTGTGCGGCAGTCATGGCTGGCCTTCTGGGGAGACGTTGCTGCGCTCGGATACCGATTCCTGGCGGTAGTGACTGCTCAGCTCGGTGGCGTCGCGCGGCTGGGCGCGGGACGGCGACAGATGGAACTGGATGCCTGCGCGTACACGCGCTAAATCATCGAGCAGCCGGGGGTAGTCGAAGTGATAGCGCTCGCCTGGTACTGTGGGGGCTCTGGATGCGCTCTGCGCAATGAAGCGCTCTAGGGCGTCGAGTTGGCGCAGTGTGGCAGCCAGTTCTTGACGCTGGGCTGATGTGTCGGCATGGGCAGTCAATGGGCTGACCAGCATCAGAGCGGCGGAGAGAAAAATGAGCGCGCTGTAGTGCGCAGCGCGAAGTCGGGTTGGGGGAACCATCACTCCATTCCTCTGTTCGTTGAGCAATGGCGTGATTTTGGAGAAATGGGTGCTTCAGGGCTGCAAACAATAAGAACTGTGCAGTTACCGGTTTTTTAAATTTTGTGGCCCATGCAGTAAAAATTCAGGTTTTTAGGTTTAATATTATTTTTGAAAAATCATCGGTGTGTGGTTGTGAGCGAGATGTAGAAAGCAAAATGTTGCCTGCGTTGATAAGCCAATTTAATGTGGGATGGCTATTTTGAATGGGTTGTTGGGGGGATATAAGGGTAGATGGCAACATAGAATGGTTGAGGAATTTAATGGTATGTATTTTTTTTGTGTGTAAGGTAAAGCTGCCGCCTAAAACCCGCTAGCTGAAAGGCTGCTTGCTGGATAAGCCGGAAATCATTTTTGGAAGTGCTGTGCCAGAGGATAGCCCATACTTGTCAATTATCTGCTATTTACGAATGGCATCCTGTAGTTGTTTTTGAGTTACGTCCCTTAATATTGCAGAAAAACGATAATAGGGATTTTATTTCCCGTTGCTATA
The DNA here is from genome assembly GCF_020181655.1 of Pectobacterium colocasium. NCBI lineage: Bacteria > Pseudomonadati > Pseudomonadota > Gammaproteobacteria > Enterobacterales > Pectobacteriaceae > Pectobacterium > Pectobacterium colocasium. Next base: position 4,259,094 of record NZ_CP084032.1, on the reverse strand, counting down.
AAACTGGCACTACGTATCTGAGTAATTGTGTTCGCTTCTGTAGAAACCAGGGGGATAGAAAATATGGCCAGACCACTAAAAGACTGAAATTAGGTATTTGCGGCTTACATGAAAAACATGACACCTCCGACAATTGGCTATTCAGTTGATTTCAATTGTCTGAAAGGGTGAGAAAATTGAACGCTTAGCTTCATCGACTTGCCCTATCGACTCTTTTCATAAGCAGCCGTTAGAAAATCTCAATATGAGGATTTCTTTTCTAGTTTTTCATAGTCTGTTATTTGATCAGCGAATTGGAGGATTGACTTGTTAAATTTTTCGAAAATAAATGCCTTTGAAACGGGGCAAAGAGAGTCCTTTGAGGAACTGATTTGTCTTCTGGCAAAGCGAGAATATCCTGAGGGAGTCATGAGATTTCAGAGGATTGAGGGAAGTGGTGGGGACGGTGGAGTAGAGGCACTTTGGATAGCTAGCGACGGATCGAAATTAGGCTATCAAGCCAAATATTTTTTGCAACTTGGCCATAAGCAGTGGTCGCAGATTGACGAGTCCGTCAAGCGTGCGCTGGAAGTTCACCCTGAACTTACAAACTACGTGGTAGCTCTACCGATCAATCTTACAAATAAGCGAACGTTTCTTGGGCTTGGAAAATCTGCTTGGGAAAAGTGGGAGGCTAGAGTTGAGACGTGGACTGGTTGGGCCCAAAAAAAAGGCCTGAGTGTTAAGTTCGAGTCTTGGACTGCAACCGATATCAACGACATGCTTTTTAGAGAAGAGAATTTCAGTCTTATAAAGCATTGGTTCGGAGAGCAAGCTCTTGGTTTAAATTGGTTCAAGAAGCACTTTTTCATAGCTAAAGGCTTACTGGATGACAGATACAGCCCCTCTGAACACGTCCATGTATCCTTAGAGGCTATGTTCGATGCCATGGTTCGTGGGCCATCCACAATGTCACAAGTTAGGGAGTACTACACTAATTTAAGGAAGCATAATTTTTCATCAATCGATTTTAATAAACTTTTTCTGCAGCCCAGTCAGTCCGACATTGATAATGCAGAACAGGCTTTGATTCGTCTGCTTGATACAGAGAAAGTCTTTTCACCCAATGTTAGAGATGAGTGGCACACAACGGCGGTTCTGAATGCATTGGACGAGTACAGCAACTCTCTTCACCCCCTAGAAGCCGTACTCAGTGCTGCTAGGCAGAACACCAAAACAGATTTAGAGGTTCTTGCTCTTCACAGCACCGAAATAAGTATGTCGAAGGCTCGTAGTGCGATCTACAAACTAAAATCATTTACGAATAGTAAGAACTTGCGTGCCGAGCACTCGCGGTATGCGATTGTTACCGGCCCTGCTGGGGCGGGCAAATCGCACTTGCTGGCTCATATAGCAGATCTTAGACTTTCAATGGGGGAACCAACCATTCTTCTGGTTGGACAGAGTTTTTCGAACGCTGATGTTTGGGGGCAAATCGGCGCATTACTTGATATCCCAGAGAAGACTGCCGCTGAAATTCTGGGCCTTCTTAGTGCTGCGGCAGAGCGCCAAGGTAAGCGCACACTAGTAATGATAGATGCGATTAACGAGGGAGTTGGATCTGACTTCTGGCGCGATCGAATTGTAAGTTTATTGAAGCAAGCTGAAAATTACCCAGACTTGGTATTTGTCTTTTCGTGCCGCGAAGAGTATCTGTCTTTTGCATTTCCAAAATCAGTTATCAATGAGGCCTGCCTCTTTCGAATAGAGGGTTTTCAAACCATTCAGGAAATGGAGGCTGCGGCAGAAAAATATCTGGACCTGAAAGGCATAGCCAGGCCAAATACTCCATGGTTATCCCCAGAGTTCAGAAATCCACTTTTTTTGAAGAGTACCAGCGAAGCCCTGCAGACAAAAGGTGAGGTGGAGTTTCCTAAAGGATTGCACGGAATTTCACAGCTTATGTCGTTTTATTTAGATTCCCTCTCAATGCGTACCGGGTTGGCTAGCGTCGATTACGATCTTTTAGCATCTGCTATCAAGAAATCAGTTCAATCTATTGCTGGAAAAATGGTCGAAGCTGGCGAAGATTTTGTGGAGCTAATGGAAGCCGATAAAATCGTAAACGAAGGGTTCGCGCATCTTTCCAAACCAGCAAATATCACTTGGTTAGGGGTTTTGATCCGCTCCAGCATATTAAGGCGTGATCCTCCTCCCATAAATGAAGGAAGTGATCCACTTAATCCTTTGCAAGATCGTATTCGGTTCGCTTTTCAACGTTTTCAAGACCACCTTATGGCACAAGCGATCGTTTTTCAGCTAAATCCTAGACGATTACGCACAGCTTTTGAGCCCGGTGGAGAACTGTTGTTCTTGTTCTACGACAATGATGTGAAAAATGGTTTCTCATACAATCATGCTGGGCTTTTGGGAGCACTTTCTACGCTCTATCCAGAGAAGTTTTCTATCGAGTTTGCAGATACCCTTCCAGAAGGAGTGATCCTTTGGGAAGACAACCACATACTACAAGAAGCCTACGAAACAAGCTGCAAGTGGCGTCGCTTGGATGCATTCACAGCTCGAAGCATTGAACTATTCAACATGCTTGATGAGCGATGGTGCAATAAATTAGCACTTCTAATCGAAGTTTCGATGACTATCAATCATCCTTGGAACGCTATATTTCTGCATAATTGGTTATTCGATCAAGAGATGGCAAAACGCGACAGCTATTGGACGAATTGGGTCAACTGGGCTAGTAACGAAGAAGGCAACCAAGTTGAACGTCTCATCTCTTGGGCAAATGGGACGGCAGATGCCGATACCAGACATCTTGAACTTGCTGGATTAGTGATAGCTTGGTTGCTTACTTCCTCCCGCAGGACGACGCGTGATCAGGCTTCAAAGGCTTTGACATCGATTTTCTTACGTCAATTAACAGGTTTCCAATTTGTTTTAGATAAACTATCAGAATGTAATGATCCATATCTTTTAGAGAGATTATATTCTGCTGCGTTCGGATCTTGTTGTATTGATCAATCCATAGAACGTTTAAGCTCTTATTCGAGTGCTGTATGGAATGCTGTTTTTTTACATGGTAATCCACCAGTTGCTCTGCTAACTAGAGACTACGCGCTGGGTATCATTGAGCTGGCAAAAGCCAATAACTGTCTTAGCACGAACGTAGATTTTGAGCGATGTCTACCGCCTTATGGCTCAGTGGCTCCAGAATTCGAGCTGACTTCCGAAGGTGTTGAAGAGATTGCTAACGCGCGAGGAGAAAAGACAATCTTTAGGTCTGCATCAAGCGAGTGGGGGGATTTTGGGAAATATATCATCCCAAGTCGCGTTAAGACCTTTCTTGCTACACCACTGACAGATCCTTCCCCTATTTCTGCCGATAAAGTTAAAGAAAAATTCATCGAAGAAGTTATCTCGTCTAGTGTGGAAAGAATTGAGGCGTTTGATGAATTCAAGAAGATTCGTGCCAAACCACATCTGTGGCTATTAAGGTACATAACCACGCAAGAAATATCGGATGCTGAAGCAGCGAAGTCAGAAAATGAGACCACCGCAGAGTTATCTGCTTCTCGGGGAAGAGTTGAAGAACTTTTGTCTGAATCCGAGAAATTGCGATTTATGAAAGACTATTTGAATGAAGACGGTAACCATTCACAGTATCAGCACATAGACGTTCAGCAGTGTAGGCTCTGGGTCACCAAACGGGCTTACGAACTTGGTTGGTCCAACGAACTTTTCCCGCTAGACGGTCGCGGTACTTATGGGTCCCGGCATGACAATGATTTTGAAAGGATCGGAAAAAAATATCAGTGGATAGCACTGGACGAAATTACAGCACGATTATCTGACAATTTCTGGTACTTAAATGAGTGGCCTGAGTCTCCTTTAATATATCAACACTCCTCCCAAGATTTTCGTAGGGATATCGAACCAACAATATTGCCTTGTAATCCTCGTTTTTCAGCGCAATTAAATGCCGATGAAGACTGGATGATTGAACCAATCATTCGACTGCCTGAAGTCTCAGAAGCGAATCTTAAAGATTGGCCCTTCAATGAAGATCCGACTATAGATTTTCAGGCTAAGTTGCAACGTATTGACATAAACGGGAAGAAGTGGCGCATCCTCTATGAATATAATGGTGAAAGGCAAAATTACCCTGAGGCTCGAGGAGCTATGCATAGTGCTCGTTATGAAGAGTTTCGTTTTATCTATTGTGCATTTGTAAAATCAAAAGACGTAGATAAATTTGTTGCGGGTCTGAGAGAGAATCAATCGTTGGATGTTACAGATTTACAGCCACGCGATTATATAGATGGCCCATTTTTTTTGGAGGCCTATTGGAGAGATACTTGGAATTCTGAACAATTCACGAGGGAACTCCGAAGTTCCCCGGGAGTAAAGTTTTCAAACTCTGTCGCAAGGTATAATTGGGAAAGCCACCTGGATAAAACAATTCAAGATGGTTTTGAAGTATATATGCCTCAAAGATGGCTGGCTGATGGCTTGGCTATCAAGCTTGCCGAAAGTAGCACGAGGTTTTGGACCGATATAGATGGCAATGAGATAATCAAGATTTTAGGGTCGGATAAAGATGCATCTGCAGTTCTAATATGCGAAGAGGCAATCGGAAAGTATTCTGAGAAAGAAGCATTAACACCAGTTTGGTTATTGATTGGGGAGCGAAATGCATGGCCTGGAGGGGACAATGCCCAAAGTTGTTGGCGTAGGTCTGAAGGTGCCTGGTGGCAGTCGAACGGCGAATGGAAGCATATCGCATGGAACCGTGATATTAAGCGATGAAATAGTGATGGTTAGGCCTGTTCCTCATTGATTAATACAGACTGATGTTAACAACGTCTACTTATGGTGCAGAGCTGCTTATCAGATTAAGTTTGGTTCTGTGCCGTAGGTCCGAATTAATGAAAATAATGAAGCATTATGAAATTGGTAAATACTTACTTTCGTTGGATGGTTGCCCCGAGATAAGTGCTCGTTTTCGATAGGCAGATTTCATTATGTCCTAACATAGAATATTGCTGGTCATGTTCGAACAATAGAAATAAAAGCTTGATAAGCAAGCACTGCTACAAATACTTTTTAAAGCTACTCGCCGTCAGCGCCACCGCTACGCCCAGCAATCCAGCACCAGGCAGCAGGATCAGCAGCGGATGCACTGATACCGGCAGTGCCAGATAAGTTACCCAGGGCAGCACAGCCAGCGGCAGTAACGCGGCCTTTGCCCTGTGGTAAACGAAGCCTGATTCTCGACCCGCTCCAAACCTGCGTACATCGCGCCGCACCAGGCCATCAACCAGGCCCACAAACACAGCCATGACAATGAGCGGCAATGTCAGTACCAGCACCAGCAAGCGCACCATGAACGTCAGTATGGTGAAGGCTGCGGCGATCAGATAGTTTTCCGACCACACATAGACTTGGCTCACAAAGTAGCGGAAGTCGCGCCTGAGTGTCTGGTTGGGAGCACGCGCACGTTCGGCAGTCTGCTTCATGCGCTCAAGTAGTCCGGTCTTGATGAACATCCATTCATAGCCGGTGTCAATGAGCTGGTGTGCCGTGCGGCCCGGCTCCTGCACGATGACGCTGCGGGTAAAGTTATTCGACAGGTGTCCCAATTCGTACTGCAGCATCGCCTGCGAGTGTTGCCAGCCCTGATCTTTCCAGAAAAGATGCATGCCTGCGCATTCCACGATGATCGAGATCAGCAATGAACCAATCAACACACCAACCAACCTGAATGGCAAGGTGATGACACTGGCCAGCAGGCTTTTCCGGTGTGTCTGCTGATGTTGTGCCGTAGCCGCTGGATCGCTCATGGCGCTTTACTCTCGTCGATAATATTGTCGGCATCCTCATCAAGCAGTTCAGGCGGTATCGCTTGCTCCTGTAGCGTAGGCGACCCTTGGTTCTGCCACCATTGACCGGTATCGGTGTAGCTTTGGCGCATGTAACCAGCCAATTGCTGAAGATCCGTCGGCATGATTTCATCTGGATCGGGGGCGGGTAGGGGCATGCGGACTTTACACAGGTTGCCACCCTGCAGCAGCGCGAAGCATTGCCCTTTCGGAAGTTGAACAACGTGTGACGGCTCAATCATCGGCACGCTTGACATGCTGATGCGATCCTGCGTGTTGCTGGTGAAGTCGGTTTTGGTGTGGATGTCGGAGCTGTCTGTTGCGCCACTGACCACCGTTGTGGTGTAGACCTCCACCTTGGGCAATTGCTTGGTGAGCAGTTCAGCGGTGGCTGTCTCGCGCACGCGCAGCATGAACAGGTTGGTGAAGTTTCCGACGACCTGTCCTGCTTTGGCGCGATTACCGATACGTGCTTCGATATCGCTCAGGGTTTGAGTGTAGGCGGTGACCTGGATGCCGGCACCGCCACCTTTGTTGATCATCGGGATGAATTCGTTACCCATGAGTTCGTTGAATTCATCGGCATGAACGTTGATTGGTACTTTGGTGTCAGCCGATGCGCCGGGCAGGCCGTCGTCGATACCGAATTTGTAGATGTGTCCGGCTACAGAGACCATATCGCTGAACATCGAGTTGCCCACTGCGGCGGCGACTTCGGCATCGGATAGCGCATCGAGCCCGACGTAGACCACTGCGCGTTTCCTGATGATCTGCATCCAGTCGAAAATCGGCCTGGGGTCGTTCAGATCTGAATAGTTCGGTGCCAGCAATTGGGCAATTTTGCCGCTGGTGAGTTTTTCAAGCAGGGGCAACAGGCTGGCGACGATCTTGTCGAAATAGGTTTTGTCGTAGCGAACCGCCGATCTCAAGCCATCCAGTACGGGGTCGTAGTTACGGGCTTGACTGAGGTATTGCTCAAGGGCCACCACGCGCTTTTCGCGCCCGATCATGTTCCTAGGAATGTTTTTCTCGTTGAGCCTGGCTTCAATCTGAACGATGACTTCCCAGGCCTTGGGTTCCGTCCGGGCGAAGTAGTGCTGTGCGTATTCGATGAACAAGGCGTCGATATTGATGACGTGCCGCTGGATCAGCATGTAGTCTGGTCGTTGTCCCAGTTCAATCAACGCTCTGGCGATGATGTTGACGAACCGCCAGGCAAACTCCCGGAAGGCCGCGCTGTTTCCTTCTCCCGATAGCTGGCCCGAGATACGCGTCGCGACCTCGGAAATTCGCCCGAAGCGGCCTACCGCGTTGTAACGGGCGCTGATCTCTGGCCACCCCAGATGGAACACGTAGAACGCGTTCTCTCTGCCTGCGCGTCTTGCCTCGACGAACATCCTCTTGAGCAGATCTGCGTCTCCTTTAGGGTCGAAAACAATGACCACTTCATGCTCACCGAGGTGATTCTTTCGACGAATGTCCTGGGTGATGAACAGTTCGGCCAGCCGCGTTTTGCCCACGCGTGTGGTGCCCAGGACGAGTGAGTGGCCAACGCGTTCACCCAGCGGCAGGCTGACGTCGACTTCCTCCGGCTCGATGCCATGCAGGCGCGGCAAGCCGCCAACAGGCGGTAATGGCCGTACCGGATTGAGCGGGATATCCCAGGTCGTGAGTCGGGGCAGTTGCGACAGCGGAAAGGAGGCGAACTCCAGCCGTTCCTCCAGGCGACGTGCCAACTGGTAGGCGGGTGTCGGTTCCACATAGCGTCTGAACTCGGGTCGGTAGGTCTGCATCAATCTGTGGGTGTGCTTTTGTTCCCAGCGAAACCCTTTGCCAATGAACAAGCGTTGTTGGCTGACAGGGACATCCTTGCTTGTCATCACGTAACGTGGCAGGCGACGGATATTGCGGCGGTAGCGCAGGATCACCTGCGCATCGCGCCAGCGCAGTACGCCAAAGATCCCGAAAGCCAGTGCGCTACCGATGCCGATGTCCGGACTCAGCGCGAGCGACCACGGTGCAGCTACGCACAGCAGCGCGGCTCCGGCACAAACGGCAACGGTGTAGAGCTCCACAGGGGGGCGCAGCAGTACCTCGACCGGCTGAGTCTGTGCCATTGTGTTATTGCTCAATACCCGTGCTGGTGATGAGCACGGGGTAATGTCGCAGGCCAAGGCGTTCGGCCAAATCATCGGCTGCAACGGGCGCAAGCTGCAGACCTGGTACGGCTGTGCGCAGGCGTACCAGGCCCTCCTCGGTCTCTACGTTGACGACCAGGCCGACGGCACCACGCTCTCGCAATGATGCGCCCTGACGTTGTAGCCACGTAGACGATGCTTCATCGTCGCCAACCAGGAAGAACGGCTGCAGGCCAGGAGCGTCAATGATCCGGCGTGCTACGGTGCCGGGGGTGAGCTTCGGGCTGCGCACTGGCAGCATATCCGCTTCGGTGGCTGGATTGACCTGCACCGAGGAGAGTGCAATAGGGGGGCGTGGCCTATCGGGTGAACGTGCTTGAAGACTGAGCGCTTCGTAGTATGGCAGGGCGGATGCCCCGCCCAGGTCTTCCACCACGATGGGCGGCTGTGCCGCGTGCAGCAACGGCGGTACGGTGGTGATGGTCAGGAACAGGCCGTATACGGCAGCGATACGGGAAGTCATGGGGAGGTCTCCTTGCTGACAGTGGGGGCGAACAATTGCTGTTGTGGTCCCAATACACGCTGAAGGTGCTGCGACACACTGCGGCGGTAGCGTGCCGCCGGAGCACCTCCTGCTGGTCGGTGGTAGCGACCAATGGCCAGCAACCAGTCTTCGCCGGGTGTGTGCTGCTCTTTGAGGATCTGCGCAGCGATTGTCAGGTTGTTGTACGGATCGAGTAATTCACAGGGCTGGCGGTAGCGGTGCTTCTGCCAACCGAGATTGATTTGCCCCAGGCCCACGTCGATGCGTGTAGGCGGTACGTCTTGCAGAGCCTGATGCACTCCTGCGCAGGCTTGCGCCTGGCTGGCATATCGGCGTGACTGGCCGGCGATATTCAGCGACCACGGCCACGGCACGATACGTTCTCTCCGGTACACGCCACTTTCCTGCAACGCCACGGCATACAGGACGACGGAAGGAATACCTGCTCGTCGGGCGGCCAACTGGTAGGCGGGTGGAGGGATTTCCTGCGCCTGGGCCAGACTGGTCAGCAGCAGGTACGCCAGTAGTACATTCAGGCGCTGCATGGCGTTCAGGGCTGGCGTTGCCATTGACCATTGACCTGCCTGAGACTGGCGGGCAGTTCTCCGGGTATGCTCAGAGACAACCAGCGACCGGCATCGTGGTTCAGGGTGATAGTGCCATTACGCACCCGTACCGGGTCGATCCGGGCACGCTTGGCCCAATCGCGGATACGCGCATCGTCTTGCCGCGAGCCGACCATGTACAGGTCGAATTCAGTCCCAGAGGCTTGCAGGCGTTGTACGTGCTCGGTGCACGAGAGGCAGTCGTCTTTGACGAACACTGCCGTGCGGCCATTGCCGATCAGTGCGTTGCTGTTGGGGGCGGCATCCGGCAGGTTCACCCGCTGCATGCCGGGGTTCAGCCTTTGCCAGGCTTCATCGTAAGCACGCTGATAGGCCAGCAGCTTTTCAACGCGACGTGCTTCTGCCTGTACTTGCAGTTCGGCATAGCGTTGTCGTTCGTCGTCACTGCGTGCCTCGATGCCCAATGCTGATAGTGGGTCGAGGTTGGGTGAGTATGTGCCGAGCGGCCCCTCCATGAGTTCGCGGTAACGCTGCCATTCCTCAGCATTCAGGCCCCAGCCCTGAGCCAGAGGCTCGTCTCGGTGCTGTTCGACCTGGGTCGGTACGATACGGGACTGCATCGTGGTGGGTTGCTGTGCCATTGTGGGAAGTGGAAGGGCGGTCACCGCAACTGCGATGAGGATTGTCATCAGGCGTTTCATGGTCTTCTCCATCAGGGGATCGCCAGGCGGCGTGTCTGTCCGGCGCGGCTGAAAATTGCGGTGTCACCCTCAATGGCATCCAGTCGCCACTGGTCCACGGTTTCGCCGAGCGACACGAGCTGGATTTGGTTGGATGACAGTTTTCCGCTGGTAGGTGCCAGCGAGACCATGCGTTGTCCCGCACGCAGTTCCAGCCCCAAAATGCGGAACGGGAATGGCATTTTTCTGGGCGCTGTCGCTGTCGGACTGGCGGTGCTGTGGGTGGTTGGGGGGCTGGAGCGGGCAACGTCCTGTTGAGACTTCAGCCGCTCAAGCTCGTCACGAAGCGTTTGCACGGCTTGTGTGGAAGCCTGGTTTGCCTGCTTCTGCTCGATTTGAGCGAGGCGATTTTCCAGATTCTGCTGTAATTCCCGTAGGGCTGTAGCGCTGGCAGGGAGAGTGTGTGTTTGAAGTACCTGCATGCTGTCGGCCAGCTCTGTCACGCTTTCTTCCAGTACGCGAATTTGCTGCATGCTGGCATCGACCTGTTTACGTTCGGCGAGCTCGGCTATCGTGCGATAGCTCAGGCCGATAAAAACAGTGAGTACACTCAGCCACGCATAGATCAGGAACCAGGAGACTGCGGTGGCCGTGCGCTTCAGTCTTGTAGGTGCGTTGCTCATGGTTGACCTCCTGAGGGCAGGGCAGATGTATCTGCTTTGGCGGCTGGGAGGTTGCGGGGAACTGCACTGACTTCGCTATCTGTGCTGGCGCGTACAAAGCACACCTGCCGCACTCGGTCATCGACCTGCATATCCCACGCTGAGCCAGCCAGGGTCAGCAGAGCGTCACGTAGGATCATGGGCCCCATATGCAGGTGAGCGGCGGGGAGCGGAAGTGAATACAGTTCAATGAGGGGCTGTGCTGTTTCACAGAGCCGATAACCGCTGCGTTTGAGTACATGCCGCAGGCCATCACCAACAGTGGCGCGGGCGTCTTCGGGTATTGCCACGTCAATTACCTGTAGCAGCAGGTTGCGTTGCGCCGCATTGGGTGCCAGTTCAACAAGGGTATAGCGCCCGTAGCGTACGATTGGGATGAAGCCCTGCGTCGCGTCGGGAACTGGGGAGACGGCTTTAATGGGCGGTGAGGGGGGCGGGGCAGTGGTTGTTGTGCATCCGCTGCTCAAGGCTGCAATGATCAGCAGGTGACTGACGAACAGCCGCCGGGTTGAATGTGTGGGTGACATGGCTCAGCTCTCTGTTGCGATGAGCTGATACCTTCGTCTGATGCGTGGGTTTGATCAGCAAAGAATGCGGATTGGGTGCCTTCCTTTTTTTGCGTCGTTGACGCAGACGAAGTGTGGGGGGGGTCACGATGACATCAGTACCGCAATTGTCTGGACTACGACAAGGCTAGATGGACTTCCCCTCGTGTAGCTCCCATGGGGCTCTTGGAGACCGGGATTGCTCGAGGAGTCATCATGGCGAAGATCAAGATCACCAAGTCCGCGGTCGATGCGGTTCCCCCCAAACGTGGATATAGTGGCGTTCTGCTTCTTATGCAAAATTATCCCTGCGGGCCGCTCTCACACGTCGATTGCAGTGTGTGGTCATCTAGGATTACCACACTGGGCTGGCCTTGACGCTGTTGCACCACGCGTAATACCGAGCACAGGTCTGCACCAGCGCCTCGAAACAACCCGTTTGTAGCCAGCGCAGTGTTTGCTGATACACCGTCTCCCAAGGCGGAAAATCATTGGGCAACAAACACCAGGGCACTCCTGCTCGTGTCATCCAATGCAGCATAGTGAACATTACCCTCAACTCGTACTTGTGCAGTGGAGCCTATGCATCCATCCGCGTCAAATACGGTGCGGAAACGTCTATTCTTCATAACTCACATCGGTCAGGCAGGCGCGGCGCTTCGGCAACGATAACCCTCTGCGCCCAAGTTCATAACACGCTCTCTTGCGTCGATGGAAGTCGGAATGGCAACCGATGCTTCCGATGCGAGTTTTACTTGGGAAGAACCGGGCGGGTCGGGTTAGTATTGCGGCCTGCTCAGTAACCACGGAAAAAATCATGGATCCTGTTGTTCGAATCGACTCACACGAAATTGAAAAGAGGCTGTCTTCATCGTTTATCTATGGTAATGATTTGCAGCTAATCAGAATGCACAAACTCTGTGAGTTGACGGCCTCCCCGGCCTCTCAAGAGATGCTTGCAGCCTTGGACTTTCTGCCGACAATCTTGCTGTTCGGCCCGCCTAACACGGGTAAAACGACACTTGCATACAGGCTGTTAAGCAAGATTAAGGAGTCAAACAATAATGCTAATCTGTATTACTTGAATTTTCCCCAAGTGATGTCCGCTGAGTACGGGGAAACCTCGAAGAATATCGCTAGAGTCTTCGATTACCTGAGACAGAACACCGCTGACGACGAGTTCAAAATCCTCCTAATTGACGAGATCGACCAATTCTGCATGTCAAGGAGCAGGGCCAATGAGCACGACGCATCAAGAAGGGCGATGTCTGCCCTCATGCTGGAGCTAGACAAGATTCATCCCTGTAGCAATCCACGATTGGTCGTCATTGCCGCGACCAATGTCCAAGAAAAAATCGACAATGCCATTGTGCGGAGATTTTGCCTGAAGCTCAAAGTTAACGAGAAATTACAACGGGAAGTTTTCGAAGACTACATAAGAAAGCTGATTGGGTGCATTAGCAGCCTCGCGAGCAACATCAAGTTGAGCGATAACCAAGTCAACAGCCTGTACCAAGCTTACAGTGATTCGAATCTCACCATTCCTGACATAAAGGGCATCTTCAGGAACGTCGTTCTTGAAGATATTCATGATTTTGAAGTGTTTTTTTCACACCTAGATCATAGGTTCAGATTGGGGTACAGTTCTATCGACAATACACTGGGGGCAATTTGATGAGTGAAAATTTCGAAACAGATGAAGACCGGATGATCTATCATCTGGAACTTCATCGTGACACAATCAGTTGGCTGTGCAAAAAGTTGGACGAAAAGGGCATAAAAAATAAAAGAACCCGTGGCAACAGTGCCGAAGGCGACATCCTCCTGATCAAGCCAGAGGATGCGGAAATAGTCAGGCAAATGATTCGCGAGCTTCACAAGACCTTCAACGAGTAGTGTGATGAAAAGTAAAAAAGTGCTGCCACCCTCAATCGAGGTGAAAACTAACTATGTTCACAAAAGCGTCGTTGAAGATATGATCAGAAAACGAGAGGTCGCTGGCGTGGAACCTATTGCCATCCTGACAACAGTAAGGTTCTCTGGTCCAGCCATCGAACTGCTGGACAGTAGAGGTATCGCTTGGGCGGTCATCCCAGAGTCAGAGATCAGAAGCACGGAAGGCAAAGAACAGGAAAAGAAGTAACATATGAACATTCAAATCCATGTAGTTGATGAGAATAGCAAGGTACTGAAAACGCGAGTCTTCGATTTTTCAGACGCTCTATTCTTGCACTTTGCAAAATCGGAATTTTCCAAACTAGGGGTATCAGTCAAAACCTCCGTCATCCTTGATGAGGCACCGGCAGAACCAACGCTGGTGCGGCTTTCCCCGTTCGTCAGACAAGCGTTGGCTGGCTACCTCAAAGATTACTTGGTCGACCTTGTGAAGGAGTCCTTGGCAAAAATGGGGAATTCGCCCTCAAAACTCGAGTACCAAGAATACACAATGGACTTGAAAGAAATTCCTGACTTGATTCGGTGCATCGAGGATGACGAGTACACCCACCTTAATCGCATGGGTTGATCGTCATGAGCCATCGGCCACACCAAGTTAGAAGGCACGGTGCGATGCCTTGGTATTGAAGTCGACGATGTGCTTGAAATGGCAGAGCAGACAGAAGTGTGAAGTTTGCTTACAATTGAACAGCGCACCAGCTCAAATGGTCGCTGTCAGCCAAAAGCGGGCCATCCGTATCAACGCGAATGGATTTGGGTAGAAGGCTTTCATATCTCTAGGAAATAGAAGGCGATTGATAGTTGTGATAGCGTCTCACGTCTAAACAGACCACGCAGGTTCAGGAATTCGTATGGAGCGGGATTGGGTAAGAGAACTGATTGAAAATTTTTCCTCAGCCACTATCAGTGGCATGAACATCCCGAAGCTTATTAACGAAAGGCAACTGCATACGCCTTCTCGATTGTTCAAAATCAGAACCTGCAGTGACTTCGCATTCAAGAACCTAGCTGAAAAGACCCTCTATTTAAGCGTAGCCAATGAGTTCAATGATCCCTACGACACGGTTTTCTGGGCCGACTATCGAAAGATTGCCTCTGGGGAAAAGCTCGATGAATTGGGCTTTAGCAAGGCTCAGGTCGGCAGGGTGCTCGAGTCTAAAGACCCGAATTCATCTGCGATGGCACTGATTTCGGCTCAAGAGCCTCCCATCCCCAGCATTGAACAATGGCTCCATGAGGTTGAGGCTCTTGCGTCGAACTTCCATACCAGACAGCTCCCATGGCTCATTGACCAGTTCAAAAGCAGCTACAAGATCTGCAGCCTGAGCGAACGTGTGGATTCGGTGCTGATGTGGAGTCACTATGGCAACAACCATACCGGGTTCGCCATGGAGTACGATTTCACAGGCCTTCATCGAAACCACCTTTCGACACTCACGCTTTGGCCCGTTGCATACACAAATCAACTGTTCGACGTTACACACATTCTCAAAACTCAGCGTCGGGACGAGGATTTTAACGCGTTTTATGGCATCGTAGCCTCATTGTGCAAGGCCATCGATTGGCAGTACGAGCGAGAGTGGCGCTGGGTTGTTCCAGACGGTAGTGAGGCCAAAGGTTTTGACGTCGATGCCCCCCTGAAGGCCGTTCATCTCGGCGCTAGAATCTCAGATCCTAATGCCCTCAGGATCATGAAGATTTGCAGTGAAATTGATATTCCGGTCTACAAGGTCAGGCTGTCACCTCACGAGTATCAGATGATTTCGGAGCCTCATATTCCGGCAATTGAATGAGAGGCAGAATCTCGAGCTCCGTCAGCCCTTTAGCATGTCGTAATCATCACGTCTTACGTGGTTAAATCTGTTGCCACTTGTGCGGTAGCAATTGATCGATCTCACTCGCCAACTGTCGGCCGGTGCGTGAACACCACTGCTACATACATCCTTCAGGGTTTTGTGGAGGGCATAGCGATCCAGGAAAGAGAAATCGCTCACATCAGTGTCGTTGAACCAGTGAATCACGCTCGTATAAGCCACACTTTCCACCCACTGCAGGCTGTCATCTTGAAAATCACTGCAATAGCTCCACTTGACAGGTCTAGTTCGACTCACATTCTGACTTTGGTATCAGAGCTACATGCAGATTTGATTATCCTTCCTGGGTACTGGCACAACACACCCTCAATTACTCGGATACGCAAAACTCTTCCAAAAGATGCATGGGCTTTCCTTGAGTCAGGAGAAAAGCTGCATTCATCGCCCATTCTAATTTCTTCCTCTGCCACAATTAGACTACCTCGACAGGTATTTGGTACATCACCTACAAAACAGCAGCTTTTTGACCTCGAATCCTGCTTTGCTCACCGAACAGTTCAGATCGGGCAGCAACGTGTCTCCTTCATCTTGTGTGGTGAAATCAATGCCTTTCAGGTGGATGGGATCACGAAGTCTGGAATTAACCTTCCTTTCGACATCCTGATCAGCCCTGCGCACTTTGTGATGGGGCGCTGGCATATCCTCGGCCGAAAGCTCAGCACGCTCTCCCATCGAGGAGTGGTTGTTCACGTAGCTAATAACCATAAGAATAGTGACAGACTCACAACTGATGTTCGTATCTATGCTGGAGGCCGGCAGGTGGGAGAGCGAATCCATAATGAGTTTGCTGCCTGGTGTACGTACGACGTTCCAACGGTGAGTCAATAATATCGTTGCGTTGATGCTGTCCGCTATCGGCCAAAAGCTGGACTACACCATTTTTTGCTGTCCAGATGCTATTTAAGGGGCCGCAGGAAAGTGGTAAAACTGTGTTTGAAGATCAGCCTTGAAGTTAGGGCCGAGCGTTTTGAAGCAAGGGAAGGGGCTATGCCATACGAAATTCGTAGATGGGAAGATATTGCCGGGGACTTCGAGCGGGGCACCGTTCTGGTCGGTAACGGCGCAAGTATCGCGGTTGATAGAGGTTTCGGGTATGAGGCGCTTCTTCAAGAGGCGCGCCAACGGAGCTTGCTAACTGCTCAAGTAGAAGATCTTTTTAGGTCATTCACTACGAACGACTTTGAGTTGGCTCTGCGGCTCGTTTGGCATGCAACCAAGGTCAATTCTGCGCTCCAGATCCCAGACGACCTCACCCGTCAGGTTTACCAGGACATTCGCCGAGCGCTCATTGATACAGTGCGTGCGGTGCATCCTGTGCACGCCGATGTGGCTGAACGCCTTCCTAGCATGTATCGCTTCCTGAAGCAGTTCAGCACGGTTCTGTCGTTGAATTACGACCTGCTTGTGTACTGGACGATGACCTACGGGCTAGACCTGCCGGACCAGCACCAGTTCAAAGACTGCTTCTTGAATGGAAACTTTGATGACGATTGGAAGCGCTTCAGGAGGAGCATTCGGGAACAGACCAATACGCTGGTTTTTTACCCCCACGGCAATCTGGCTCTGCGTCGAGATGTGTTGGACAGAGAAGGCAAAATTCACGACCAGGGCGATGGGCTTCTCGGGGCTATCCTGAGTGCTTGGAACACTGGCAATTACATCCCCCTGTTTGTGAGCGAAGGCACGTCAGCGCAGAAATTATCGGCGATCCAGAACAGCTACTACCTATCCACTGTGTATCGGGAAGTTATCCCCTCGCTGGAGGGAACCCTTACCATCTTCGGCTGGGGAATGGGTGAGCAGGAAACGCACTTACTTCAACGGCTTGCGCAAGCAAATGTGACTCAGATTGCGTGTTCGGTACACCAGGGTAATCAGCAGTTCTGTGAAACCGCGTTTCGGATCCTCAGAGATCGCCTGGGCGAGATAGACGTTGTGTTTTTTGACAGTGCGAGCGCTGGGTGGGCAATTGGCGCTTAGCGCCCACCCGGGTGCGGCAAAGTAGAAAAAGGAATCGAGATAATTTGATGATGAAGAAAAAGCTGCAACTAGCACTCAACAAGTACCAGCCGATCCCTCATACTCTCCAAGGGAAGAACGCACAGAGCGTGAAAGCGGTGATTGATTTGGATCTTGCCGCTCTGTATCACCACTATTACCTCGATACCTACGGTATTCAGCCCCTGTTTCCAGATCCTGCTCAGTTTGAGCACATGAGATTCTTGATGCCTGATGATAAGTTTCGATTTCAAGGTGAGGGTTTGGGCGCATCAACCAATGCCAGACGGGGCAAGTCCAGCGAGATGGGGCAGGCATTCTGTCGCTGGTTTCTGCATGAGCATGTTGGGATTAAGTACTTCGCCCATTTGGATGGTTTGATCGGTAACCCCAGCAATAATGTGCGCGGGTTTACCGTACAGCGCACCGCACCAAACGATATCCCTGACTACCTGTGCAGTGACGGGGCGGGTTCTGTCGTGCTTGCCGAGGCTAAGGGACGCTACACCTCGGTGGGGTTCCATACGAAAGAGTTTGAACGTTGGCGGAAACAGTTCACGCGGGTTCAGGTGTTGGACGTCAAAGGCCAGGCTGTCAGGGTGAAAGGCCATATTGTGGCTACCCGCTTTGCAACCGAGTCTAAGCCTAGGGTTCAGACCAAGCTGTTTGCAGAAGATCCAAGCACAGAGGGCCGGGAGCCGATATCGGGAGAAACCGCGCGCAACCTCTCTGGACAAATCATCGGCAGCCATTACGGTAATGCGTTGGAGAAGATCGAGCAACCCCATCTGGCTCTAGCCATCCGAAGATCAAGGCGTTTAGAGTGGCAGAGCAGAATTCTAGTAACCGTCTGGAAGTTCGCCTTTGAAGACCAGCAGCGGTACTTCGTAGGGTGCTACTACGAAAAGGATACCGACCCGTTAGTTGACTTAAAAGGTGTGCAGATCACGCACCGCAGCAGGAATCCCTTCAGGCTGGGGGGGCATTCGGGGACATTTGTGGGCGTCGAGCTTTCGGTCTTCGAGCATTTGGTTAAGGTCGCTAGAGGTGATAGACGTTTGTTGGATGATCTCCCAGAGGTCGAGCCCGTTAGGGATCTCTACAGCGGGCTAAGCATGTTGCGCGATGGCTCAGTTATCGGACCGTCGTCAAGGTTCATACCTGTCGAATTAGCAAGTTACTAAGCACGGGTTGATCGTTTCGATTAATCCTGAGAGTGGCAAAGAGCCCCGCTCGAATGGTTGCTTATATATGGCCGAAAGCAGCCAGAAACAATCGATAGCTTTCAGCCAGACGCAGCCATCCACGATGATTTCGATCAATCCGGCTGCGTTAGGCACCACAGCATCTCTTGTACTTTTTACCTGATTTGCAAGCACAGGAGTCATTTCTCCCTTGCTTTGGTCTTTCAGGTTGTTTTGGCATGCTGAGTAATATGTCTAAGAAATGTGCCTGTAATTCTTTGTGAAGTTTGTCATCTACAGCAAGATTGAAGTAATGCGCCGCTGATTCATGACCCGCTTCCGCAGCTGCTTTTAAAAGCGCTTTACCGCGCTCTTTGTCCTGAACAAGCTCTTTGCCTTCATAGAGGAACCGTCCAAGCAGGTATTTGCAGTGTTCGTCTCCGCTATTAATGCCATTTATAAAGCTTTGTTCAGCCAGATTTTGAGAATAGTCGGAGTAGGATTTTTCCAGATACAGCAACCCAAGTCCTGCATGTGCCGAGATTTTCCCTTTTTTCAAGGCATGTGAAAAAAAGCCAAAGGACTCAACGAACTTGCTTTCCTCACGTAGCCAATTACCGTATTCAGGCAGAGCATCGGTATAGCCTCGCTTAGCTGCGGCCTCCAAGGCTTTAACGCCGCGTTTCTGGCTTTCCTCGCCTTTTGACTGGTAAAAAGTAAGCTGAGAATACCGAAATAATGCTTCTGTATTTGCGTGTTTAAACAGAAATGCCTCTTCCCCGCCCATTTTGTGAATCTCGATCTGGCTTTTTAAATCAGCTCCAGCGCTGATCACGCATGCAGCCCAGTACAGCTCTGCCGCCATTTTTTGAGTTGTTTGCTTATGCGCGTATTGGCTATTCGCTATGATTAATACTCCTTTGGGCAAGGGAGCCAATGATTGTGCCTCCAGAATCAAGCCCGCAGCCATCTTTGCCTCGAAGTTCACTGATGAAATAGCTTTCCAAAGCGTTTGCTGACTATTGATGATGTCGCCGATGTCCACGATTGTTATCTCTGGCAACTCCTCACCTTTGTTAACCAAGAGAAAAACACTTTCGAAGATTCCCACTAGCGTTTTACGGGCAGAAAGTGCGCTTTCCAAATTACCAGCACCTCTTGCTTTACTGGTATCCTCTCCACCACCATTTACATCGCCATTTGTTAGCTTGGCATGAACCACTTCATTTCCAAGCTGACGGATTCTATGTAGCTCAGTGCGCAAGTTATGGTCGATGATCTGGCATTTGGACAACTCTTGAATGGAGTTAAAAAGGTCTGAATTCTCCAGATCAATGCCAGAATGCTCGCCTAGCTTTTGCGTCAAGTGTTCGACTACGATTCGGAAGTTTGTTTTCGCATAGTCTGGATAGGCCGTCATCACGTCTAAAGCGCGGCGGTATGCATCCCCTGCTGCCGGTACAAGGTCGATGCAAAGTTCTACATCAGTCATTTTGCGCCTAATACCTTTCCTATTCATATTTTCTCTTTTTTCACGTGGCCTGCGGCAATTTGACCATACCTAAATAAAACGGTACACCGTTTGTTCTCATAGTATCTAAGCGGATAGATTCCAGTGACTGCAAAAGGTCGAAAACAAGCATCTTCCTTTGCATCTGGTGTTGTGCCTTCTTTGTTTTAAATGGTGCGCGAAGGAATAGGCTACTACGACGAACAAGCACGCTGTCTCTGGGCAGTTTTCACCACCGCAGCGCAACGTGTCATGTGAAAAAAACCGGCATCCTTGCGGGATACCGGCAAACAAGAACATCAAGCCGCGACAAGTTGCCGGGCCAGGGCGACTTCAATAGAGTCGCCATCTTGATTAAGCACATCCAATCCTGACTCAGGAACGTCTCCCGACGTGCTCTGAGAGACCAGAATCTTCTTCGCCATCAGGGCCAGGCACGTCATCTGCGATGTGGCTGCATACCCCAGGTAGATCACCTTTACAGGCTGCTTCTGGCCGATACGCCAGGAGCGTCGTGCGGCCTGCTGCAGTGTGTACACGTTGTACCCTGATTGCATGAACACAATCGTGGGGAACTCCAGAAGATCCAGCCCTGTTTTGACAAGCTCCGGGTTGGTGATGAGGACATCAATTCCTCTGTCGAGCTGTTCTGCAATCCAGTCTTCACGGCGGCTGGCATCGACGCTGGTGCGCAATACCGCAACCCGAAAACCTTCTTGCTCCAACAGCATTTTCAGCCTGCTGGTGGTATCTCGCGTGCCTGTGTAGACGGAGTAGGCCAGGATCTTGCGCCCCTCTGCCTTCTCCTGCTTGCAGATGTCGATCAGTTCCCGCTCCTTGGGCATCACCTGCAGCTCGTTGAACTGGGCCGGGGTGAATGCCAGTACCTCTCGCGTGCGCGGGTGGCGCACGGTTTCGGTACGAAAGCAGCAGTCAGACCAGGCCAACAGCACATTGAGCACCACGCCCAGCAAGGTGGTGTCCCGCTTACGCAGGGCTTCCTTGAGCTGACTCGTCAGGCTGGCAGCGAGCTTGCTGTAGGTATCACTTTGCTCGGCATCCATCTCGACTTCCCTGAACTCTTCGTCATACGAGGGCAGTACGCCACCAATATCCCGGAGTTTGAGGAAAATCGTGAAGGGCAGAACGCAGCGCAGCACGCCCTTGGGGCCGAACCCCGGCGCTTTGACGGTTCTGACGGTGACCTTCGAACCTTTTGCAGTCTTGTGGGCCGGGCCGTCGCTCTCGGAATAGATGTCCTTGAGGACGCCATGATCCCGCATGAATGCCATGGCCGCAGTGTTCATGCTGCCGTTGGTACTCGGTCGGTAGCCGTCTTCGATCATACGTCCGGGCAGTGCCCGGAACAGCAGATAAAAGAGATCGGAAGCGTAGCCACCCATCAGCGTGCCGGTGAGCAGCAACGTTTTGCGGGTTTTGGCCGCAATAACGCCCATGGCCTGACCCTGTGCGGAACCGCCTGTCTTGTACTCGTGGGCTTCGTCAGCGATGAGCAAATCGAACGTGCTTTGCGGCAGATACCGCTTCACAAATTCGCTGGGTTGATAGCCGCCCTCACCGAAGCCGAACTCCATACTCGACATGGCGCGTTCCATGCGCTGAGCCTGCCGGTCTGAAAAGACCAACTCCCCCCGGTTGTCCATCAGGTTGATGAACTGGTGGAAGTTGTCCCCAAGCATCGAGGCCAGGAATGAATCGCCGAAGGTCTTCATCAGCTTGGCCGCCGTGGCTTCACCAATGGTCGGAATGCGTTTCAGCGCCCGCAGTACTGCTGCGGATTGATCGCTGCCTGACAAACTGCGAGGTCGCATCAGTGTCCAGAGAGCACTTTTGCAAACGCCACATTTGCGACGCACTTCTTCAGCGTCGAGTTCCAGTGCGCTGACTGGCTCGCCATCAAGGGTGTTAACCATGGTGCCGCAGTGTGGACAAAGCCCAACGGTGCCGTGACGGGTGCGTTTGCGAACGAACGCGGGCTTCCAGTGGAAGCCCATTCGCATGCGCACACGGCCAATGATGAAAAATTCCTGTCCATCGGCTGGTACGTTCAGTTGCTCGCGCAGCTTGATCAGTTTGAGCAGCGTGTCCGGGCCGTTGAGCACCCAGACTCTGGCTCCTGTGACGGTTTCGAGAATCTCCCGCCGCCATTTATAGACCAGGTGTGGTGGGCTGAGGACGAGTGTGCGGCGATAGCCTTCCGCATTGAGTACCGCCGCCAGCGCGATGCCGACGGTGGTTTTTCCCGTCCCCATCTCACCATTGACGATGGCCGCGCGCTCGCCCTGGTTGACGAGCAACTCGGCCGCTGCATGCACGACCTCGGCCTGGGCGGGGAACAACTGTCGCTTGAGACTGGCGAGAATGCGTTGTCGGTTTGCACGTGGCACACCGTTGTAGACTGGTGGATTGGCCCGGTTGAGAGAGTCGAGCAACTCATCCCCGAACTCGCTGACAAAATCCTGCAGACTGATAGAGAGTTCGTCGTTCGCAGGGTCGAACAGATCGCCTGTCTCGGGCGATGGCGTGACGGCAGGAGCCGCTTCGATTTGTATGCTCATGGTGATGCTCCAAAAAATGGGGCATGCACCGCCCAGGGGCGATGTATGCCCCGATGGGTAAGAGAAATGAGCTGGTGTTGAACTCGGGTTCAGTGGCCAGCAGTGTGTAGGTGATACTGCTTCCCCTTGCGGGGATTAATGGATGGTGAGAATCCGTCCCAGCGTGGCTGAGTCGGGAGACAGGTCCCATGCTCTGATGACGGGCACGAACTTATCGGTGAGAATGCGCGTTTCGGCGATTGAACCGTCATCGCGTTCGCAATACTCGGTGCTCGTCGCTTTCTGCTTGTAGGTGTCGCCCTTGACGGCAAGCGTGCGGCCGCTTTGGGACTGCACGACACCGGAGATCGCACCCGCCGCCAGGGCTAATGCCAGGTGCCATTCAGATAAAGCCCGAGCAGGCGCACGCAGCGATTGCTGCGCAGCACCGAGGTGAGTCTCGAACGCCGGCCACAAACCTCGCAGACGCTGTACTTCTTCGGCGAACTGCATCGGCTCCATGCTGATGCGATAAAAATGCTCGGGTTCGGCCTGGGTGCCTGGCACGATATAGGGAAGCGACGTCCACTCGGGCGGCAATTCCTCTGCGTCTTGCTCTCCCTGCCCAATTTGCAACAACCGGGCGCGGGTGGATTTCACGTCTTCACTCGCCAGATCACGTTGGCGAATGCGACGACCGAACAGCACCACTTGCTTGAACTGTGTATCTACCGCACGGAAGATTTGCAGGTCGGCGAAGTGGCGTGTGAGCCAGCCCACCATTTCCTGATCGAGCACATAGAACGGAATGATAAAAACGAGAATGCCGTGGTACTGCAGCAAGGGCAGCGTCCGCTGGTAGAACAGCTTTTCCAGTCGGGGCCGGCCTTTACCGTCGTAGCCGATATTGCCGTTGGCATCTCTGGATAAGTCGCCGTACGGTGGATTGAGCCAAAGCAAGCCGAATGCCTGACGCGAGATGAGGGTATCCATCAGGTCGGCATGGATGCAGTGATCGACCAACAACCGTGCATGGCTGGCGCGCTCCTGATCGTACTCGACAGCGTACGAACGGGTGTGATCAAGCCCGAGGGCATGGGCGGCTTCGGCAATCGCAACGCCTTCGCCGGCACAAGGGTCAATAATGCACATGGGCTCATTGCCGGGAGCCAGTGCGTCGAGTGTCCGTTCGAGCGTGGACTCATCGGTAGGGTAATAGCCATTTTTGGCAAAATTTCTGGCGAGCCGGGGAAACATGAGTGCCATAGGGTTCTCCTGTCTGGCGGTGATGAAAGAACGTGCAGGTGCCTGGTAAGGCAGTGCCTGCTGTGGAACGATCAGACCACCGCGTGCGGTGTCCAGATCTGTGACGGGTATGGATAGGCTGTGAGAACACCGTCGCGGATAAGCTCGCCCAGCGCGTCGGTGAGCGCTGGCACGTCCAGTCCAAGGCGAAAGCCCCGCAGTGGCCCGAGGGCGACCGGTAGCTCATGGAGCATGTCGCGGCTGCGCAGCCACTCCAGCACCGGCGTTTGCCAGTGGTCGAGCAGCGGCAGCGGACATGTATCTTTGACGAGTTGCCACAAGCGAACAGTCGGTTCAGCAGCAGAGCGCGGCAATAGTGCCAGTGCGCTGGCTGTGCTCTTGTCAGGGCAGATGCAACGCTGGTCGAATAGCCACAGGTTGGTGAGCGATCCAAACAGTGTGCGGCGATAGTTGCGGGTCAGGCGCTTTTCAAGGCGTTCGACCGAAGGGATGAACACTGGCACAGAGCCGCCGTGCTCTGTGATGAGGTGAAACTGGTTCAGCCCATCGTCATCGCGGCCCAGTGTGAGTCGTGCGATAAATTGCTGGATGGCAGTATCCCGCGCCCAGATTGAGACAAAGACCAGATCGCCATTCTCGCGGCAGACGCAGGCATCAGCCATCAGGTCAGTACATTCGTCGATACGGAACAACGGTTGCTGTAATGAAGATTCGGGCATGGTGGTGTCCTCAATAAAAAATTGAGGGGCAACACTGCCCTTGGGGCCGTGTTGCCCCGAAGGATGGGAAAAGCGCGCAGCGGTGGCTGGAGGAATCAGGTCACCAGGGATTCAGACTGACGGTTCCACTGCTGGGCCGTGGCGTCGAACACATAGCTCAACTGGCTCAACCGCGCGACTTGCAGGCGCAACGTGCGACGGTCAATGGTTGCGTCCAGCTTCACCGACTCACCCAGCGGCCAGAGGATGCCGAACAATGCAGCATCATCGCTATCGGGATTGTCCGAGGCCGCTACAGTCGCGGAGGGCGCATCGACGCCGAATGGCGTGGTGTCGACCAGTGGGTCCTGGGTGGCTTGCACAGGGGCAGGCCTGGCCTTGGATTTGGATGTTGCGGTTGGCGTGGGTACGGGTTGAGTACCCGATTCCTCATCAAGCGGATCGACATCCTGCGTGGCGAAGGCGCGAGCCTCTGCTTTGCTGAGTTTGTCGATACCAGACAAGGTCATGCCATCCAGGTTGGCCCGGATTTCGAATCGCATGCCGTCGCCGACAGGATAGGCTTTCGGATAAATATATCGAATCGCAAACTCACCCTCATATTTCCCTTCGGGATACTGCTCCAGTTCGGGATCTTTGACATGGAACAGCCCAAGGTGGGTGGTGAGACGACCAACAGTGAATCGGCCATTACGACCGGATATTGTGCGGATTGCGAGTTGGCCGCGAACGATGATGGGGGGAGCGGATTGAACGGCTGCTGTAGCCATGATGAATCTCCTGAGATGCGTTGTATTGCCGACAGACCTGAAAAAGAGACAAGACCCCACTGTGAGGTCCTGTCGATCGGCTTAGTGTGACGTGGCGAGAGCGGGCTCTTCTTCTACCGAGGATTGCGCTTCAGGTTCGGCTGTGCCGGGTGTCGTAGACGGCATATCCACGCTGTTATCAGGACTGTCTGACTCAGTGGATGCCGCCGTGGCGTGCCCGGAAGAGGGAGTCTGACTGGCAGTGGGATAGACCAATTGGCCATCGATCTTGATCAGGCCAATATGGATTAGCTTGGACTCCAGACTCGCTGCCGGCTCACCGGCATGCTCGCCCTTCGTGCGAAGGTACGGATCAGCTTTCATGTCGTTGAGACGAAAGGCCACCAGAACCTTGCGCTCAGCCTCGACGGCCTGCACGCAACGGCGCACCAGATGTTGAGCCTCCGGTGTGGTCACTATGGTGTTGATGTACCGATACTCCGGTTCTTCGACAGGCCCGGCCAGCGCACCGAGGGTGCATGCGAGGAACGGGTCACCGTTCTTCGGTGTGACATCTTTGGGCCGATTGAGGTAGCCAATGCCCCGAGTGACCAGCTCGTACTGTTCGATTATGTGCAATGCAACAGGGTCGATCAGTTCAGCCTTCAAGAGTCGTCCCTTGAGGCTGGCTGCCGGTTCACCCTTGCGCTCACCGCTGGGGCGAATGAATGCATCACTCCACAGATCCCCCAGCCGGAACTTGATCATCGGACGCTGCTTTGGATCATCAATGCCGACATAGTGTTCGACCAGTTTTTTAGCCTCGGCACCTGTGACTTTGACATCAAAATAGCGGGTGGCCGGTTCTTTGGCGGAGCCGACCAGCGCGGCGATGGTGCAGGCCAGGAAGGGTTGAGCACGTCGGCCACCCCGCACGGGAACTTCCCGTACACGCTGCAGACGACCGTAACCTTCAGTGTGCAGATCGAAATAGGCCTTTTCGCCTGAAGTAGAATGAGCCATGGTGAAATCTCCATTGAAAATGAAGCGGAGACACACCAGGCCCGATGGCGAGGGTGTGTCACCCCGCGATGGGTTGATAAGGCGGATGCATCCACTACCGGTAAACCGGTGGTCGTTCGCGTGAGGATGCTGTGCGAACTGGCTCGGTCATGCGGTTTTTGCCGCACCGCAACCTTGGGGACCGTGGTTGCGTGGCATGTCGCTGACAACGTCAGCAAAACATGCGGACAGACTGCCCGCGCCTCCACGCCGGCGCGACGAGAAATATGAACTGGAGCCGTTCCCTATTTTTGAGATGCCATTCCTCTGGAAATGGCAGTCGTGGTACAAACGCGTACTTAACGACTTTCTGCATCACCCATGGAGGGAGAAATAATGTCGATTGATTTGCAGGCGCTGTCCGCAGCCGAATTGAAGAACCTGATCGCATCCGCACAGGATCAACTGGTCAAGGGAGAACGTGAACGCGTCAAGGCCGTTCGCGAGAAAATTCTGCAGTTGCTGGAAGGTGAAAATCTGGAGCTGGAGCAGGTCTTCCCGAACTCTAAGCCCAGTCCTCGGGTAAAAAATCCTGTGGCTCCCAAATATGCGCATCCTGATAACCCAAGCCTGACCTGGAGTGGTCGAGGCAAGCAGCCGAACTGGTTCAAAGAGGCGCTCGCGGCAGGCAAAACGCAGGAGCAGTTGTTGCTGTCCTAACCGTTATCCAAGGGGCACCTGATCAGAACAGACCGAAGTCAATCAGGTGAAATCTCTCCTGCGGCGCGATTTAATCGCCACAAAAACAGGCCACCGCATCTTCGGTTGAGTCGAACAGATCACCCTGGTTTGCGGCGAAGCGCGCCAGATCGGCATAGCTGGGACCGTCAATACGAAACCGTGTGCCACTGGCTTTGCTGGCCAGATTCAGTGATTCCATGCGCATCCACCATATGGCGGCTTCCGGTCTGGCCTTGATGAGGGCCAGTCGCTGCCCTTGTGGCTTGAGGAAGCACAAATCGCAGTTGCCTTCGAGTGTGCGGCCTTTCACGGTCAACAGTTCCAGATCGAAAGGCTGTGCCTGCCAGAACGCACTGACCTCGTAGACGCTGATGTGTGCATCGGCCAATGGCATGCACATCATTTCATGGCTTGATTCCGTGGAGTGACCACGCGCCCGGATTTTGGCGACACGCCGTTGTTCGTCGGCGCGGATGCCAATGAATTGATCCCATTCCGTCCAGCCGAGGCTGCGCAGGTATTTATGCATCGGCCGGATTTTCAGGCTGGTGGTGCAGCCCCGAGCAACGGGGTTAGGCAGGTATTGGCGCTTACGGATCAATGCCTCGAAAGGCTCACCCTGGCGGCTGGCAGTCGCGAAGTCGACCTGCGTGAACCCCGGTTCGGCGTCCTGATATTCGAGCCAGAGGATAGGGATTTTCCAATGTGTGGCGCAGTCGCGCACGAAGCGCAGGGTAGCTTCGACTTCTTTGCCCGTGTTGGCGAAGCAGACAACGGTATCGGCAGGCAGGCCGCAGTTGGCCTGTAAAACGCGCCACAGCATATAGGCACTGGTGCGGCCACCGGAAAAACTGATGCAGGTCGGGGTGTCAATCTTGAACGGGTCGCGCATGGGGGCGTCTCCAGGGTATCGCTGGTGGAATGGCCCGTCGTGGGCTGAGACGAATGCGCGTCAGTTGCGGAGATGCTGGCGTGAGAGGAAAGAAGCCCCCATCAGGGGGCTACGGAGGACGAGAGTCAGTGGCTATCGGAGTTTGTCGCGACAACTTGCAGGAAAATCTGTGTTGCGGTAGCGGACACTTCGAGATCGCCGGCACCATCCAGGATGCCGGTAAACACCCTGTCACCAGGTTCGAAAAATTCGCCAAAGTCGTCGCCACCGAACTCAGCGCGTGAGCGCTCCCACCAGTCGTCGAAGGGCGCAACGTCAGGGTTGCAGCCAATCGCGTAGGCGATCAGCTTTTGACGCCCATCGGGATGGCGTTCACCATGCTCGGCGAGCCAGTAAACACCCTGATCCTTGACCAGAATGATGCGGCACTGATTGGCAACCGCTTCGGCGATGACGGGCCGCAATTCGGCTCCTTTGAAGCGTAAAGTCATACACGTTACTCCTGAGAGGATGGTATGCCGGGCAACACAGTGAAGAAGCGTTGTCCGGGGCGGGGGATTGGTGCGTATCCCGGTAGAGGCGCGGTAAGTAAACGGGGCTGGTCAGATAACCTGCCGTATAGACGGGCTGTCTGTCGCGTCATGACTTGCGCCGCAGCGGCTTTTGAATGGTGCGCACACGTATGCGACGCCAACTGCCATCGTCGATCAGCCTGAGCAATACGTCTCCGAGGGTATCGAAGAACACACCGTCAACCCGTTCGACCAACTCTCCATCGTGGCTCAGCACGACGGCATAGAGGTCGTCGGCGCGTTCGTATTGCACAGTGACGCGGCCATTGAATTTCGCCGTGCTTGTGTTGAAGCTGATAGCTGGTGGTGTAGCGATGATGTCCTTGGGCAGTGGATCAACCCAGGTGAAATCTCGCGCACCCGCATCAACCAGCAGATGCGTAATCCGACGAAAACCATCCGGTGCCGGCAGCTCCTCCAGTTGCCTGATCAGTTCCTGTAACTCCGGGCAGCGGGGTTGCGGGATCGGCAGTTTGGTGGGGGCGGAGCCGAGTACATACGTCTGGAGCTTGTAGGGCGTGCCATCAGCGGTGTATTCGGTGCGCTCTTCGGGGGTGTCTGCGCGAAGACCGTCGAACCGATGCCGTGCGTAGGGTTCGACCTGCACCCTGGCTCCTTCGTCGGGATCTTCGGTCACGAGCGTCCGGTCAAGCACGGCGAACTCGATTCTGCCCGTCTTGACGACAATGGCATCCTCCGTCCTGGCGATGATCTTTCCTTCAAAAGGCTTGGGATCAATGTGAAAGCCCAGTGTCGACACCTTGGGCTGGCCGTCAAAAATGTTGAACCTGAAACTGCGGGCATTGGAAGGAACGTGGTCACGCACCAATGACTGCATCTGATTGCGAATGGTTTGATGATCCATGGGAAAGTCTCCAAAAAAAGGAGCTCCCCAGCCACAAGGGAGGAGAGCCCCTATGGGTGGAATGAGAAAATAACGAAAGCCAACACACCGTCGGCGTGTCGCAGTCTTGATGGCCTTGACTGCCTGGGATGTTGCCAGCTACGCCAGCGAACATGTATTCAGCATGACGTGGCAACGGTGCGTGTGTGTGGAACAACACGCATCAGGACGTGCCCGTATTGGTTAGCGCGATGTCACTTGGGTGTCTGCAATGCCTGGAGCAGACGCTGACCCAGCCAGGCCACGCAGGGTACGGCCATGGAGTTGCCGATCGCTTTGTAGCGGGGGGTATCAGCAGCCGGTTTGCCGCCGCGATATGGCACCAGCGTCCAGCCATCCGGCATGCCCTGCAAGCGTTCGCATTCGACGGGCATTAACCGCCTGACCTTCCATTGCTGCCAGTTTTCTCCATCATGCTCAAGCGGCGTGTAATGGAAGTGCGCGTCAGGCGGGGTGACGCTGAATACGGTTGGCATTCCCTGACCGGGCTTTCCGCCGCTGGCGAGCAGCGTGCCAGCGATCTGGCCATGACCCGATTCCAGGCGCAGTTCGCCACGCCCGTTCTGTGCAAAGGCGATGGCAGGCCAGGCCCGGGTACGCAATGTCGGGGTGACGTCTTTTACGGCATCCGCGCCATAGTCCTGAGCGGTAAAGGCCATCATCGGGATACCTTGGTTGGCACCATCTTCCCTGTAATTTTTGCCATGCGCTGCCGTGTTCAGTGTATGGCTGAGGGGGCCTGCCATACACTGCACCAGGAAGTTCTCGGTGCAGATGTCATGCTTGGAACCGGCTGCCATCAGGCAGGCCGCCACGTTGGCAGGCCCTGTACCGCCAGCGAAACTGAATGTCGTGACAGCCTTGCCGTAGGGACTCAATCCGGAATAGTCGCTTGCTGTCGCAGGGCCTGCTCCAGCATTACGGGCAGCCTCTTGCCACGGCGAGCTGCTCGCAGAAGAATGCCCGCGCACGCTGTCGCGCTCAAAAAGTACTTCGCAGGGATCGAGGTCGTCTCGACCACTTGCCACAAGAAACACACGCTTGCGGCGCTGGGCGACACCGAAGTGTTGGGCGTCGAGCACCCGCCACGCAAGGCGACGGCGGGGTCCAGACACGTGACCTGCGTGCGCCCATTTTTCCCCTGGCGGGTTGAGCGCATGGCTTTCTCCGGCCAGTGCGCCCAGCAGGCAGCCAAAGGCGTTGGAGCGGTCACTGAGCACGCCTGGGACGTTTTCCCAGACGATCGTGGTGGGGGACTGATGATTTTTGAGACGGATGTGGTCGATGACATTGGCAAGCTCCACGTAGCTGAGGGTTAAGGCACCGCGAGGGTCGTTCAGCCCCCGTCGTGCGCCGGCAATACTGAACGCCTGGCAAGGTGTCCCGCCAACCAGAATATCTGGGGCGATGACCTCGCCAGCGTATACCTGGTTGGCGATGAGCGTCATGTCGCCGAGATTGGGCACATGGGGGTAGCGGTGTGCGAGCACGGCACACGGGAAAGGGGCGATTTCCGAAAACCAGGCGGCTTTCATACCAAGTGGTTCCCAGGCGAGGCTGACTGCCTCGATGCCACTGCAGACGCTGCCGAATTGCAGTACATGGGGTGTAGGTTGCATGTTCATGGGGTCTCCTGTTTTTTGGTTCAGGGCCACAGGCCCAACCGTGTGTGTCGTAAATCAGGAGAAAAAGTGTCGGGGACCTGCTGGCCTCCGACTTGGTAGGAATAAACCACCTGTGGGCTGTTTCAGGATGTGGTCGTCGTCAAAACCATTCACTGTCGCAGCAATCGCACCCGGCCGTTATCGTGGTTGTGGCCGGAATCCTCTGGCATGTATCCACACACAAATGGAGCCCAGTTTTTCGCCGTTGGGCGCGGCAACGAATACCGTCATCCCCGAAGGGTTTCCTGATGTCTGGACTCTCAAGCAAGGCATCAGGAAACCCTTCAAGCACGGCGGAAGTACCGGAGAAGAGGGAACGCGTCTGGTGCGTCCGTGGACAAGTTGCCCTCTGCCTCGCTGCCGGAGCAGAGCGAAGTACGCACTGTTCAGTAGAAGGCGTGGTGCGCGGGGATTCCCGCATGGGCGCGGGATGGAGCCATGTCATCACAAAAGGCGTGACATGGCTTTTGGGTTCAGAGCGGCTCAGGATGCCCGGGCGCTGCTGTTACGTTTGCGCGGCATAGCACGTTTGTGTTTGCCGTTGTCGACAGGCTGAGAGCCTTTGCAGTCAGGATAGCGAGGGCAAGACCAGAATGGCCCGCTCTTGCCAGTACGCTGACGCATAGCGGTGCCGCATTCTGGGCATGCGTGTCCCTGTGGCACCTTGATAGACAGCGATGCTCCTCGATACTGCTGTACCAACTGCGTGATCCAGGCTGACTGCTTGTCGATGAAGACATCGAGAGTGAGCTGACCGGCCTCGATCATGTCCAGCGCCTGTTCCCAGATGGCGGTCATGCCGGGGTCGGCAATGGCACCGGGAACGGCGTCGATGAGTGTGAAGGCTGCATCGGAGGCACGCACCGAACGGCCTTTCTTCAGCAGGTAGCCACGGTCAAGCAATCCTTTGATGATATTGGCGCGAGTCGCCTCAGTGCCGATACCCGTGGTGTCCTTCAGCTTTTGCTTCAGGCGCGGATCGGCGACCAATTTGGCAACGCCCTTCATCGCTTTGACCAGTTCGCCCTGGGTATAAGGACGTGGCGGCGATGTCTTGAGCGCTTTGCAGTCGATTCCAGCGATCTGGCAAGACAAACCTTCATGCAGCGCTGGCAGAACCTGGCTGCGCGGAGTGGTTTCGCCATCATCGTCTGGCCTGGGCTCAGCGAGCACCTGCCGCCACCCGATGACGATGACCTGCTTGCCGACAGCCTGTAGCGTTTCACCCGCACAGGATAAGCGTGCAATGGTGCGGTCAAACTCATGTTGCGGCAGAAACTGCGCCAGATAGTGGGCACGGATCAGCGTATAGACTGCCCGTTCCTTGTCGCTCATGGCCGCTAGGTTAGCGGGTTCGAGCGTGGGAATGATGCCGTGGTGCGCCGTGACTTTGCTGTCGTTCCAGGCTCGTGAGCGCTGGTTGCGGTCTAGCTGGTCAACGAGCGGTCGCAGGCCAGGATCGGTCTTGAGAAGACTGTCGAGTACGGTGGGCACCTCGGCGAACATGCTGTCGGGCAGATAGCCGGAGTCTGAGCGCGGGTACGTCGTCGCTTTGTGAGTTTCGTACAGGGCCTGAGCGATTTCCAGGGTTTCCTGCACGTCCAGCCCCAACTGTTTGGAGCAGATTTCCTGCAGCGTGCCCAGATCGAAGGGTAACGGTGGGCCTTCACGCATGCGTTCAGTCTCGACGGACGTGATCTGGGCGCTACCAGTTGAACGCATGCGCTCCGCTGCCTGCCGGGCTATGGGCTCCTGCAGGCAGCGGCCGGCATCGTCTGTTGCTGTATCTGGTGCAAGCCAGGCTGCAATGAAAGATTGACCTGCGCTCGATAGTGCAGTCTCGACTGCCCAGAACGGTACAGAGACAAAGCATGCGATCTCGCGGTCGCGATCGACAACCAGTTTCAGCGTTGGGGTTTGTACCCGGCCCACGGAGAGGACGCCGTCGTAACCGGCCTGCCGCCCCATAACGGTGAACAGGCGACTGAGATTCATGCCAATCAGCCAGTCTGCGCGGGAACGGGCCAAGGCCGAGAAGTACATCGGCAGGGTTTCGCTTGATGGCCTGAGCGTTGCCAGTGCTTTGCGGATCGACGCGTCATTTAATGCCGATAACCAGAGCCGCTGGATGGGGCCGCGATAACCGCACAGTTCGATGATCTCACGTGCGATCAACTCGCCTTCCCGGTCAGCATCCGTTGCGATGACCAGCTCGGTGGCCTTGCTCAGAAGATCTTTGACGACGTTGAACTGCGAGGCGGTCTTGGATTTGACGTCGACGCGCCAGCGCTCGGGGATAATGGGCAATTGCTCGATAGACCAGCGTTTGTACTGCTCGCCATAGGCATCGGGCGGTGCTGCTTCAACGAGATGACCGATGCACCAGGTTATGGTGATACCTGCACCAACGAGGCAACCCTTGCCTCGTTGGGTAGCCCCCAGTACTCGTCCGATATCTTTGCCTTGGGAGGGCTTCTCGCACAGAAATAGCTTCATGGAATTCTCTCGGCACGTGAATCATGCCGTCGAGTATTCCCGGCTGGAGATTTTAAAATGATAAAGAATGCGGATTACGAGCCAACGTATTCGAGTGTGCGAAACGCAATAGACGTCAGTGGAATAGGGGACGACCCGCTGTCTGGGATCGTCCCGAAGTGCGATGTGTTACTCGGTCTGTGGCCCCGGATCTGCTGACCCTGACTTGGGGCTCAGGGTGATGGCCTCGATTCGGTAAGGGAGGATGCCAACGCTGCGTGCATTGACACGGTAAGTCGTACGCGGGTTGTTGTTCTCATCGGTCCAGTCGTCGCGCTCCACACGTCCGCCAACCACGACCCGCATGCCTTTCTGGAACAGTCCAGAGAATTGCTCCGCATCACGATGCCACCAGTCAACTGGCCGCCAGAAACCTCCACGATCTTCAAAGGCACCGCTCTTGCCGGGGACGGGGTTGTCGAAGTAGACGTTCAGACGCAACACCCGACGTGGTTCTTCGTTGCCGTTGGGGTACTCGTGGAATTCTGGCGCAGAGCCGATATTTCCCTCGCCACTGAAATGTGTACTCATGTCTATGACTCCTGTTTGATGTGAAATGCCCGCATTGGAAAGACAATGCTGGTTGAAACCGTCAACGGCGTTGTGCCGATGCCTGATGTTTCATGTGGTCTCCCCCTGTATGGGGCGGGTTTAGGTCCGCCTGATGGCCTGTCCGGCGCAGATAAATATCGTCGGCGTGGGTCACTTTGCTGGCGCAGTCCCTGGCCTGGCGTGCGAGTGTGTGCAACAGGCTAATCTGCATGTTCAGCACGGCACGCTGGACTTCCATTGCGTGTAAATCGCCGATGAGTCCGGGTGGCGTAGCCGGATTGGCCATCATCTTTTGCCACAGGGCTACGCCCATACTGCTGCGGTCGAGGTTGCGCCAGCGCAGAAAGGTGGTGCCTGCGCCAGTGGTTTGCTGGGCCAGTTGCGTGGGTAGCAGGTTGAAGGGATGGCTGCGTGCCTGTGCCAGAATCTGCCGTTGCGCCAGCACGATCAGATTGTCGCGCAGTGCCTCGCATTGGCTGGCCCAGACTTCGAGTGCCCCTTTACCTTTAAAAGGTTTTAAAAGGCCTTTTAGGTAGCCTGCATGTTCCAACTGCTGGAAGGCGGTCTGTTCCAGCAGGGTGAAACGTGTCGATGCGCTCATGCGTGGTCATCCTCGCTATCCTGTGCATCTTCGGTTGGGTTTCCACTGGCGTTGGCAGGGACATCAGCAGGTTCGTCTGCGTGTGAGGGTGTTTGATGTGTGATGCCTGAATGCGCCATGTTCGTTTGCCCACGCCGGATCAAGGGTGGTGCGAAGCGTGAACGACGCGTGCCTTCGAGCACGTCCTGCGGCAGTTCTCCGTACTTTTCCACTGCGGCACGGGCTGCGGCATTGTTGGCAGCAAAGTCGTCGCGCCGGCTGCCAGAGTAGCGGTATTGCTGCGCCAGACTGAAGAGACTGCGCAGGGCATGGGCTCCGTCGTTGAGCCAGCGCTCAAGGGTTGAGCGGTCGATCAGGGCAGTGTGGTGAGCCAGGATCAGGCGGCGGGCAAGATCATCGTAGTCGGCCAGCAAATAGACCGCCATAAAGCCCAGTTGCGAAGAGACGAACAGCGGCAGCTTGACGGGTTGCACATTCATGTTTTCACCAATACTCAGCGCGGGTGGTACGTCAGCCAGTGCCTGGTCCACTTGTTGGCGCAAGTTCAGGAACTGTTCTTTGGTGAGCGAC
This sequence comes from Pectobacterium colocasium, assembly GCF_020181655.1. NCBI lineage: Bacteria > Pseudomonadati > Pseudomonadota > Gammaproteobacteria > Enterobacterales > Pectobacteriaceae > Pectobacterium > Pectobacterium colocasium. The sequence continues at coordinate 4,224,176 of NZ_CP084032.1, read as the reverse complement.
AGCTTGTCTTCAATGCGCAGCATCCACCAGTCGGAATAGGGATCGTCCTGCTCGGCACCGCGCTTGAGCTTGTTCATGATGGAGACAAATCCGTTCAGGCCGACGATGCCGGGTTTGCCTTCTGCGGCTGCGCGTCCGTGCCAGATACGCGACGCGTGGTGGGTATGCAGGGTCAGTGACATCGCACTGCGCAATGACCCCAGGTTCAATTGCAAGGACTCGGTGGCATTGTTTTCGTTGGCCATGGTGATGTGACTCTCTGTAGTGAAACGAGTCGCCAGCTTCGGCTGTAACAGGAAGGCCGTCAGTCATGAAACCGCACTGCTGGTCAGCCTGTTTTGCGAGGCACCGGACGCCTTGCGAGGGAAGGGGATGTGTGCCGCTATACCCGGGGTATAGGCGACGGTGGACGCCAGTGGACGATATGTCGCTATTTTTGTGTGAGTCGTATGCGTATCGTCTGGAAGGCTGTGTGTACAGCTATACCCAGGGTATAGACGACCATGGATGGTGATGGATATGTCGTCAGGTGGCATCCAGCAATTTGCGCAGCCGTGCCAGATGGGCCAGTGCGACATCTCTGTTCGCCGCAGGCGGTTGCGGTGGGGCGGGGTTTTCACGTGGTTTGGTGGCAGGCGTTGTCTGTGTGTTGTCTTTCTGCCCTGCCCAGGCTCGGAAATCACCACGCAGGGCTTTCTGGATGATGCCAAACAGATAGCCCGCAGGGTTGCGAATGGTGGTTGTCGTGCATCGGGCATCCCATTCGTCAAGGACGGATTGGTGCAAATTGGGTTCAACCGACTGCAATGCGGCCAGCGCACCGGATTGCTGCTCAGCCTTGAGTGCCATAAAGCGCTCTGGCAAACGAAGCATCCCAAGCCCTTGCGCACGCGGTACTGTAAGTATTTTTTTATTATTTTCTTTTATAGGTACTGTACTTATGCTCTTCGGATTCCGAAGTGTGTTGATTTTGCTGGCGCTCAGGCCTGATTTGGAATCCGAAGTCAGGTCGCCATCATTCCGAAGAGGGGGCGTTGTCCCTTCTTCGGAATCGTGATCGTTCATATCCTGTGGGTAACGTGAATCCATGTGCCAGCCCTGTGCGGACAGCCGCTGTGTCAGCACCTGCAATCGGGTTGGCAGTACCTGGCCGCTGAGCATCGCGTCCTGGGACATCTCCTGTAGCGTATACACGCCGACACGCTGGACAGACTTACTGGCATGAACCAGAGACTGGCTGACCAGCGCCAGATAGTCAGCATCAAGCTGGATTGCCTCATAGGGGGTGAGTGGTTCATCGTGCAGGACATAGAGGTTGCCCAGAATGCGGCCTGTGCGCGGATCACGTCTGCGCCTGACCAGGCTGATCCATCGGGTCAGGCGCAGCATCGTCAGGGTGCGTGCGACCGTTTCATGAGACGCTCGGGCCGCGCACGGCATGGAGGCGAGCCAGGGAGCGAGCTGATCGTACGTGGGCATCGCGGTGATACCATCTTCTGCGAGCATCAGCCGGAAGACTTGCCAGCCGTTGCGTTCAAGCGGGGTCAGCCGCCCGTCCATCAGGAGTGCCCGTGGCACGCTGTCGTGGTGGTTGCCGCTGAAGAGGAAACCATCCGTTGCCGCAGGCGATGAGGCGGCTTTAACCGGCTTCGCAGATTGCGGTTGCAGGTGAGAGAACGCCTGGTCGAACAGCTCATTCAGCCGGACAGGACCGTTCGTGCGTGGCTGGCCTCCCGCCATCAGGCCTGTCCTTCATCAATCCATCCGCGTATGGCACTCCAGATAACGGACAGCGGCAGATCTGTAGCTTCAGCGAGATCCGCTGCGATACCCAGCATGTCCATATCGTCAGTGAGTGCCACTTGCTGTGACTTAACAGCAGCAGACCAGCGGTGCCACAGATTGGTATCCTGTTCTTCGCTCAGAACCGGATGGCGGCCTTTGCGTTTTGGCAATCCGATCACGCTGCGGCGCAACGCGATTTCCTGATGCGTGAGCCCGAAGAACTTGCTGATAAGCTCGGTACTGGCTCCCAGGCGCAGAAACCTGTCAATTTTGACGACCTCTTCGGTTACCCCATCGACCTGATGCAGCAGCCGACGCAGCACATCACGGTTGACCACGACGGAGCACCAGGACACGTTGGCGTTGGCCAGCACACTTGCCATGGCTGGATGCTTCAGCGCATCGAGGTCGGTGTCATCGAATCCCATGGACTTGGCTCTGCGCAATTGACCATTGCGCAGATCATGCAGTGCTTGCGCGATGACAGCCTGATTGAGAGGGTGTGGACCAGTCATGGCTGTGCTCCTCATGATCCGGGAATGACGTCGCCGCCATCCTGTGTGCCGTTCTCAATGTCGATCAGCCTGCGGGTCAGCCGTAGCAATCGGAACAGCTTCACCAGTGCGCTGTCATTGAGCCGCTGTGGTGCATCGTTTGCGTCATTGCTTGTATCCAGTATCCCCTGCAAAAGATGCCCGAGTAGCCCAAACCGGATCGAAGACGTGGTATCTGAAAGCGGATGTATGGCGGGCAGATAGGGGGCGCTCAGTGCGTGTAGCAGTGCCAGCACCATGGATGCTGATGTATCTGTGTTGACACGGTCATCGGCGTACTCGCAACTGAATCCGATGCCGTTTTCATATGGCTCAATAGCCTCTTGCGCACCGACTTCGTGGGCGATTTCTGCGGCAAACTGCGCAATATGGGTGCGTAGTCGAGAAGGTTCATCCAGTGATGCCTCAATGTGCCAGATATCGGTGATTGGATACAGGCTATCGGCCTGGATAGGGATGGATTGCAAGACATTGCGCTCGAAGTCCGGCAAGGTCTCGCCAGTATGGCCGGCGACCAGCCGCTGAATCGACAGCAGCCGTTCGGTGGTGCCGGCAGGAGAAACAACATGCTGTTGCAGCAGTGCAGCCTGCTCGTCGTTTCCTGTCGCAGATTTGTCTTGCGGGGTATGATCAGCAGGCTCTGCCGGGGGCGATGCTGGTTGTGCAGACGCTTTGCTGGTCGTTGATGGCTCGTTATTCCTGGATGGCGTGGATTCGGATGTGACCCCAGGCGGCGTTACGGGTAATGGCGTCTTCTCTTGCAGCGTCGATGCTTCAGGTTCAGCCGCTGGTGTTTCATTGCTGAGTAACTGCCAACGACGATCGGCGTCGGTGATCTCGAATGCCAGCGTGTCGTATTCCATCTCCAGCAGATCTGCCATTTGTCCAATCAACTCATCCTGCACACGCTGGACACTGAAATTGCCCGGTGTACTGTCGAACATCACCAATACATCCTGGAACAAGGTGGTGAAGTCGATATGGCGATGCGTGTTGGTGCTGCGAGCAGACCAGGCCCGCTCAGCAGCACGTCGCAGGCTGGTCAACTGCTCGACCTGATGTCTTCCCAGCCCTGCATAAAGAACCGTAGGAATGGCCGGGAGCAAGTATTGAATAGCCTCTTGCATGCGACTGATATGGGGCTGGGGTACAGGGTAGCCATCGGCCTTGAGGCGGCGGGCCAGCTCTGACTGTGACAGTGACTTCCCCGTCTCTTCTTCATAGAGCTCTCGTGCTTTATTGACGCCCAGGGCACGTTCAATAAATGACAGGCCACCGTGCAGTTCGTTTTCAGCCAGATGCCCTGTCAATGCGATGATTTCACCGCGTTCCGGCCATGGGCGGAACAGGCATGGAATGCGGAAAAAGCGTTCGTTCCTGGTCTCAGTCCAGAGTTCGCGCAGGATCGAGAGTCTGGTATTACCCCCGTTGCGAATGATATAGCCCTTTGCTCCTGGTCGCTGAGTGATGGAAGGCGGGGAGTCGAGTCCGCGCTCGCGTATCGAGGCCTTGATCTCGTCGTAGAGCGGGTTGCGGGTCAGTCGTGGATCGAGCTCATAGGGGGACAATTCGTCGAGTGTGATAACCATCGCGGTTTCCGCAATAGGTGCGCTTAACACTCCGGTAATCGGTGTTTTGCTCGCGAAGCCTTCACTCAAAAGCTTGTTGGTCAGGTCTTGTACAGAAATATCAGGCATGGTGGCCTCCCTTGTCAGGAGAGGATTCGTCAGTGGCAAACTGGTTCTGCGTGCGTCGGAGCAAGGCGCGTGCATTGCGCCCGGCGCGGTAGTCGCTGGCCGTAGAACTGGTGAAAATGGGGGGCATACCCGGTTTGGTGAACTTCAGATGTCCGCCAGAGGTACGCACAACCTCCCAGCCTTCTTGCAGCGCGTATTCGATCAGCGGTAGTAACTGCTTGTGGCCTTTAGCCAGTTCACGGGCATTTGACATGGGCATGCCCTCCGCTGGTTTTTCCTGTGACCTGTGCGAACTGCTCACGCCACTGAGGCAGCAATTCGGTTGCCAAGCTGCACATGATTTCTCGCGCAGAGCGAGTCTGACGGCCATAAGGCCTGGTACGCTCAACGCGATGCGCCGGCAGACCGCGAGTCGCTGCACGGGGAAACGCTTCAATTGCTGGTATCTCAGTGTCCAGAATGTGGATGCCCGCTTGCTCCTGAAAAATCAGGCGCAAGGTTTTCTGGATCATGCGGGCATTGGACGACACGGCTGGCACGCGATTGATCAGCAGGTGTAGAGGTGGGGGAGTAATGCCCAGATTACGGTAAGGTGCGATGTCCTCGACCAGTTGCAGGGTTCCACGATGGAGCTCCCGGGCGGCAAGTATTTCTGGTGTGACGGGGGAAATGGCCTGTTGTGATGCCAGTAATGCCATCTCCAGCAAGACTGTGCGTGCGCCCTGCGTGTCAATGACAACGAGGTCGTAGTGTGGCTGGAACACAGGCAATAAGTTGCGCAGCCTCAGCCTGCCGTCCGGAGCGTGAAGTAGCAGCGTGTGCAACTGACGATGTTCATCGTTGGATAGCACAATATCCAGACACTCAATGGCGGTACGGGAGATAATTTTCCCCAGATCCTGCTCATTGAACGCCAGGAGCTCATAGATGCCGGCGGCGGCACGGTTGCTCAACTCATAGTAAGAGGACAGCGTGGGTTGCATGTCCAGATCGAGTAGGAGTACGCGGAATCCGGCATCGGCGACGAAACTCCCCAGGTTGGCTGCAATGGTTGTTTTACCCACGCCACCTTTCGTTGAAATAACAGAAATCACCTGCATGGTCTGCTCCTGATAATTGGCGACTGGGGAGCAGTCAGGCTCGTTCTTTGAGGCGATCAGTGATCCACTGATCAATTTCGGCAGAGTCCCATCCTACTGCACGGACGCCAAGACGCAGCGCCTTGGGAAACTTGCCCTCTTTCATCAGGTTATAAATATGGGCTCTTTTAAAGCCGGTTTTGGCTTCAACTTCAGCCCGACGCAGGATGCGACGCTCTGGAACGGGAACAGTGTTTTGTTGGAACATGATAGTCACTCCTTAATGCTTGGTAGCGCTTATTGAGGGTGACTGCCATTAAATAGACACCATCGATAAGCCACATCAAACAATAGGGACGAGCGGGTCACCGCTTTCTTGTCGCAACAAGCACAACATTTGATTTAAGCCAATGTCCACTCGCACCAAAAAAGTGACAATATTGGTTATCACTTCCAACCGATAAAGCTGGCATATGATCAAATCCTCCAATGCATAAAAATGAATGGTTGGAATGTTTTGGTTTTTGTTTGTCTGCAGACGAAAAATGTCTGAGATTAATTTTTGTTGGGTGTTGACTCATGCTTCAGGTCTTGGGAGCGATGCGCGATAGTTCACTAAGGCTGTATGGCAGGTACGGTTATGCAATAGAAGGACTGTTTTTGTCATGAAAATGACAAAAACAGTCCTTTTGTTTCATCAGTGTGTCACAGTGTTCGGGTAGGTAAGGCGTGTGGCGAACCTGATATTTCTCCGATTGCTATAGCCCGATTGATAAATCGAACCAGCTCTGCTGAGCGTTCTCTTTCTGCGGTTACGACAAATGTAGCTGTGCTGGGAATATTGTCTGCTGCTTCGCGGATAATGACATTGGGATGGTTATAGAGAGCAATTTGAGATGCCAGCCCGATACCGATCCCATAGCCTGCTGCAACTAACATGATCATGGGTTCATGCCCTGAAACATATTCGGCGATGTTTGGTGTAGGGAGTGACGGATTGCTGAACAAATGTCGAGTCAGGTTATATCCACCAGTGCAGCGTTCGGGATGGCAAAGCACTAGCGGATAGCGAAGCATCTCGGCGTCAGAGATTTTTTCTTGCGAGAGCAACGGGTGGTGAGTTGGGATCGCGATGGCTGGGCGCTCGGTCCATACAACTTCTTTGAGGTAGCCCGGCATGATTGAATTGTCGACAGTAAAACCAACGTCGATTTGATCGTGGCTGATGGCCAATAACATCTCGCTGACAGTCATCTCCGTGATCCTAACTTCGGTGCTCGGTTCTTCTTCACGACAACGAGCGAGCAGTGTCGTCAGTCTTGGTGGAGCCAGACTGTCTGCAAGTCCAATACGCAGTCGGCCACGGTAGCCTTGCGAGGCTGAGTTAACCCGTGTTTGAGCGTTCTCTATAAAGGCAATGATGCGTTGAGCTTCTTCGCGAAAGACTTCACCTGGCCAGGTCAGTCTGATACGTCCTTTGGCGCGATGAAGCAGTTGTACCCCCAGATGGTTCTCCAGTTCCTTGATGGCTCGGGACAAAGGTGATGGTTCGATATGAATCCTGGCCGCTGCTCGGGTGAAACTTTGCTCTTCTGCAACGATCAGGAAATACCGCAGGTAGCGTATCCTCATATTTTCATACTCCTTTCTTTCCATTGGGTATTGATTCCTTTTTATGGAGGAAGGCTCCGCTACATGAATAGGACTCATTCATGTTTTTGGGCTGTCTTTTGCGGGGCACCCCATGCTGAAATGCAGCCTCAACGGGTTGTGAGGGCGTAGGGCATCTCAATAGCTTGCTGAGCCGAGTCTTTCTGAGGGGGGCAGGTGTGGAAAACGAGCAGATCAACCCGGCTGTGGAGCATCGCTAATGCTAAGGCTGCTTCTTATGGGGTTTTGTTCACACGTTGCGTGTTTCTGTCTCTGGATGTAGTGGGGTAAGCTGATGAGGGCTGGCGCTTGCCTGTGATGGGTTACAGCATCGTTATTTGACGGGGAAAATTACGGCTTGGAATCCATGTCGAAGGGCGTGGTAAGCCCTCCCTGTCCCATACCTTGTGGATGTTGTTGGACGTGTACGACGCTGTATGGAAAAAAATTAAGGTTCTGACTTGCCAAGATCTAAGTTCTAGTCCATAATGCTGTCCATCCTATCAAGGGATGTCGGGAAACTCTTTCTAAAACAAAGAGATAACGGCTGGATTCCAGACTCGTTTCCCGCTCCACGTTTTATCACTGTTTGTCACCATACAATCAGTGCGCAGTAATCAGACGTAACGCCTGTTAATGTCTGTCCGATATGCGGGAATAGCTCAGTTGGTAGAGCACGACCTTGCCAAGGTCGGGGTCGCGAGTTCGAGTCTCGTTTCCCGCTCCAATTTTTTCATCTCTCTTTTTTCTTGTACCATCAATCTCCCTGTCGTGCTAGAAATCTATTCGCTCTTTTCCGTTGTGCAACGATACCGTTAGTACGCGGCGTCGCTTCCTTGTTTGGTGATATATACCATCGTTTTATTCGATGAACATCGTTAAGTACATTCGAGTCGACTCTTGAACGTTGATATTGTAGATAAATCATTTTATTAAATACTTAGCCTGGTTATATTTATTATGATTTCTATTATTGTTTTATTTTTTGTGCCGTTGGGATTTTGACGTAATATCAAAAATTGACTATGTTTATAACCAGAATGCATTTATAAAAATCACATTGTTCAAAATGACGAAGGTTGTTATTGATTTTTTAGTGGTTTTTTCTATTCGATTTTATCTGGGAAATATCATTTAAATTTCATGAGGCATTTCGGTTATTTATTTAATAAATAAAGAATTGTTGTCATGGATCATATGGTTATCCCTGTAGATAAAAGAGGATGGAAAAAATGAATGCAATGAATAGCTCTATTTTACACGTTGTAGCAACGGCGGCGCTGGTGATGAGCGGTTTTGCTCAAGCAGATGATATGGCAAAAGCCCATACCGGAAAAGACCAAGTTGAATTAAAACATGTTCATGCTGTCCTGCAAAATGGCACGCCCAACCCGCAGCACGATGCAATGTGTGAAAAACAGTTGAATATGCCTGAATCCAAATACGTTGGCATGAAAGTAACAACAGAATATAACATTAATACCCAGTCAATGATGATGTCAGCAAAATCAATGTTCCCTTCGCCACACAGTACGCAACCGATGGAATTAACGGCTGACTTATCCCCTCTCGGTTTATCTGATAGCTACTCATTCGGTGCATTTAAACCCAGTTCCTTACCCAATGCTTATATTATTTTCTCTGTTGATAAAAAAATGAAAAACCCGGTGAGCACTTTTATGGTTATTAATGAAAGTGAAACGTATAACTGTGTGATTAGCAGTTCAACGCATGGGTTAAGCAAAGAGGTAATGAAAAGCCTTGAAATGAAGAAATAATGATTTTTTATTTTCTACCGTAGATTGCAGGCTGCCGTCTGCAATTTACGTTTATAAAATAGGGGCATGTAAACGTCACCGTAGACTATAGGCCGTTCAAACCGAGAGAAAGTTAGCTAGCCGACTCAACGCACGAAGTTCACTTTTGTAAGCCGATTTTGAGAGCAGTAAACGATAGTCACAGGCATGCAGGGTGCTTTTAACCGCATTGGTTGAAACCTGGCTAAATAATGCTGATTCACTAAAATCGCTCTCAATAGTGACAATCGAATATTGCCCTTTTGTACTCCATTGAGTAAAGCGAATGACGACGGCGTTCCCTATGATAACGGCCCCTTCTTTCTTATCCTCTGAGAAATAAAAATCAAAGACAGGTTCAGCCATCCCATCGGCTAAACAAACGGCCTTATAGCATTTCAAAAGAGAAATAAGTCTCGCTCCCCGTCCTATTGAGAAGCCGCTTCCGGCGTTTTCATCGAGATAAAAATAGCGTTTAAAAACAATATTCAGCGTTTTGTTATGGTAGCCAACAACATAGTCCTTCTCATAAAAATGAAAGTCGGTCGGATCGCCGACTAACTCGTATCCTTGAGAAATCAGTTCTATCGGCGAAAAATCTTTAAGCCCAAAAATGTCTGGGTGCTGAATGGTCGAGGTTTTTAAATACCTGATAAAGAGAGTAAAGAAAGAGATTTTCAGCATGGTTTACCCACCGCGTATTGCGCCCTTGAGTGTGTCAGCAGCATGGATTCCTTTCAGGAATCATCATGTTACCTGTTTGTATACGGATGTGATGGTATCATCTCTGTTCAGGTGGCAGAAAATTAGTGCGGCGTGCTGTTCATTTTCAGGCTGGGTGCGTTTCCGCGGGTGATGATTGGGCTATTGACGCTCTCCTTCTTTGTTGTGATTCTGGGCGTTAACCGCGCGCTGACGGCTGCTAAGCCCGCGCAGTCCGTCTCCACCAAAAGTGATTCCTTGATTTCGAGTAACCAATATTTATGAAATACCGCCATTTTCTGTTTGACCTTGACGACACGCTGTTGGATTTCAAAGCCTCTGAGCGTCTTTCGTTTGCGCGTACGCTGAAGGATCTTGGCGTCGATATTGAAAATACGACCCTGTTTGCGGACTATCAGCGAGAAAACTCTCAGCTATGGAGCGCGTTCGAAAAGGGGGAGATCGCCAAAGATGTACTGAAATTCGAACGATTCCGTCGCACCTTCTCCCTTCATGGCATTGATATCGATCCTCACAAGGCGAGCAGCCTCTATCTGGAGTGCCTGCCTGAGACCGTCGTGCTGGTGGATGGCGCGGTTCAGCTATGCGAAGCGCTTGCCGAGATCGGTGAAGTTGGCATTATTACCAACGGCATTGAGTATGTGCAGGCGCAGCGGGTGGCGAACTCGGGGTTGGCGGACTGGCTCACGTTTGTTGCTACCTCTGAAGCTTGCGGCTTCGCTAAGCCGGATGCGCGCTTCTTTGAATTCTCAGCCAGCAAGTTCAGCTCGTTCAAAAAAGCCGAGGCGATCATCGTGGGCGACAGGCTTGATGCCGATATTCTGGGTGCAAACCTGTACGGCATCGACAGCTGTTGGTTCAATGCCAGTGGGGCTGCCAACGATTCGGATATTGCGCCAACTTATGAGGCCGCAACCCTGCAAGATGTCTTCACACAGATCGGTACCAGCGCGTAAACCTGTACCATGCCGCATCGACGACAATCACTGCTATCGACCCGCTTTGGGTTGTCGTCGGACTCTACTTAGCTGTTTCCTGAATAATAAAACCGCTTAAGATAAAAGGAACGGCTGATATTGGTTATTTAATTAGCTTCAGGTCAGCTTTTCTGTGACGCTTTTGATCATCATAGACATTTTCATGTGAGCCGAGGTTCAATAAATATATTTCGAGTTTAGCGTCAACCCAGCGATAACTCAGGAGATATTGCTGGTTACTCATATAAAATTTATGTACCCAAAGATAATTTAGATCACCCTTTTTGCGCTCACCCATCTCAGGTTCGTCAATGATAAGTTCAATCTGTTCATCGACGGTTTTCTGTTCTTGTTCTGTCAGAGTGGCAAATTTCTTCTCAAAACGGCGTGACTGATATACCTCAAGATTTTTCCCGGTCTCTTCTGCGCACATACTTTGTCATTCTTCCATTGTCGATTTCTGATTTCGCCAGCAGAATTTCGTTGATGAAGGAAAAAGGTAATTCAGGGTTATCCTCAGCAATACGGCCAATTTTAGCCCAGTACTCTATTTGCTTTGGCACGCTTCGGCTCATTGCTTCTGCATGTACTTTCACTTCTTCAACAAAATCATCATCCAGGCGGATGCTTGTTGCCATATTTCGGTACTCCATGATGTAGTCACCACAGCCTCTTAGTGATGGTTTTGATGATACGTCACCTTTCGACGCACTACGGATCTTAGTTTGCGACAAATTGTCGCAATGTGCAATCTATTTTCTTACTGCAGCCCGCAAAATGGCTATGCCTTGCCTTTGCGATCGTTTTCATGAAATACCCCCTCAGTAGTCGCAGACCAGAAATACGCGGTCGAAGCGTTGGGCTGCGAGGTCGCTACGGTGGATGATGAAATTTAGCGTGCCGTCATCCCACTGAAATTGTCCATCCAGACAGGCCTGAAACAGCACCAGCCAGTCCTGCGCTTCGCCGCCCAATTGCTGTGCTGCCTGCAACTCTGGCAATTCATGCTGGCTGAAGCCACAGCCGTTGACTCGGGCAATACCCTGATATTCAGGCAACGGGGCATCAGGTGGAAAGTCCGATGGCAGCATCTCCTTTTCGACCATCCAGGCGAGTTGCTCTTCTGTCACTTTACTATCGGGTAACAGGTTGAATGCCCCCAGTTGCCGCAACTGCCAGGCGTAATATTGCGCAAAGCCAAGACGGGACAGCGCATTGTCATACGCATCATCATGCAATGCTGCCTGCTGTTCCTGACTCAGACGTGAGCACAATAGGGCATCAAGATGAGGGTTCTGGCACAATGCGTAAAAGCTGGGGACGGCGACGCTGGTTCTCGGGTGCAGTTTGAGTGCAGGCTTCTGCCCGAGCGTCTTCTCGTCATTGAAGGCCAGGTCTGCAAAGCGCATCCCGCTGCACAGACGTGCGGCATCCTGCACATAGATGACTTTCCCTCGGGTTGTTACAGGGCTGCTTCCACATTCCAGAAAGAAGAATAGGGTCCCCTCGCGCGGCAGATAGTCCTGTAACTGTGCTAAGGCGCGGCAGTCTATCTGCGCAATAAATTCCAGCGGTACATGATAGCGCTGTGTGACGTCGTCCCAGGGGAAAATGCACACATCTTTTCCGTCTTCACCTTCTTGCCAGTACTCCTCGTATGCGAGCAAGGTATCTTCGGTGATGCTGACGCAAGGGTAGGGAATATCGACAGGTAAATCCGGCAGGCCGCCCAGCCGATGATTGCCCAGTGCGGTCTGGTCGTCCTCTGTGCCATGATAGAAATCGACGCTGCTGCGTAAGGTGCCAGCCACAGCATCAGCGATGGGGGCGATAGCATTCGCTGAGAGCAGCGAGTTCAGAAGATGTTGTCGCTGTGGAGAATGTTCCGCCAGCAGCGGGCGCAGGGCGGGTTCCACAGCCACGGAGGGATTGGCCGACTCTTCCATGTGTATGATTGGCATAACGACTCCTGTTTGAATACTTGCTCCTTAGAACAGGAGCTTAGCGACACGACTCTCAGACTATGTCTGCCCGAAAAGTGTGCTCATCCCGATCCGTCGCCTGTAGCCCGAATAGAGGGGCAATAAAGCACGAAATAACGCAGAGAAAAACGCAGCAACCCATCGTTTCTATGATGCCACATTTGCCTGCCTCAGCAAGAAGGCGATGTACTGACGGCAAGCCACTCTGCATCACCCATAATGCATTTTTGTAACGTTTTGCCTTTTTTTGGTGCGTTAACGCCGCCGGAATCCCTGTGTTTACTGCATTTTCACCGCATTGGAAATCATGGCACGGCCTGTGCTTAGTCTTATATACCATCTTGTGTACAAGTTGGGGCGACTCAGGCAATCGACCTGATCGGTTTTTTCAGGCTGGGGTTTATCGGCTGTTGTTAGCTCACCGTTGAAGGGGGAACACATGAAAAATAACAATGACAAGATCGATCGTAAACGCAGGCAGTTGATGAAGTGGTCAGCAGTTAGCGCAGGCGCGTTGACGCTAAGCAGCCTGCTGCCGTGCATGGCTTTTGCTGCCGACGGTGAAGAGATCCGCATCGGCTACTGGCCCATTGTGGGCGGTTTGCCTTTATACGTGGGCGTTGAGCGGGGTTTTTTCAAAGAGGCAGGGTTGAATGTGCGAGCGGTGAAATTCGCCAGCCCGCAACAGATTGTCGAGGGGATGATCACGGGGCGCATACACGGATGCGCCAATGGTACAGCCACCGGCGCGTTGGGATTAGGCGAGATTACCTCACCCGGCCTGTTCAAGATCATTTGTTCGAACCCGTCGAATCATCAGATGGTACTGGATGAATTTCTGGTGCCGTTAAACAGCGACGTAAAAAGCATCGCAGAGCTGAAAGGCAAACGTATTGCCTGTGGACCGGGTATTCAGAATGTGGTGATGACCAAAATCATTCTGGAAAAAAACGGCTTTACGGCGGATGAACTGCGCGTGACGGAGTTGCCGGTTGGGCAGCATGCCGCAGCACTGGCTGCGGGTCAGATTGACGGGGTTTATACGCTGGAACCGACGGGGACGGTAGGCCGACTGAAAGGGCTGTCGCGTACGCTGGAAACAGGCGTGATCTCACGCTATGTGCTCGGTAACCCTGATGCGCCGTGGTTTGGCGGTGCGGCGGCACTCAATAGCGGTTTTATCGAAAGCCGTGCGGCGGACGCAAAACGCTTCACGCAGGCCTATGCCAAATCGGTGCAGTTTATTCAGCAGAATCCGGAAGCGGCTCGTGAGCACATCACCGGATACACCAGCATTGAAGCCGAACTGAGTAAAGAGGTGCCGTTGCCGGGGTTTGTCATGTACGACGAGCTAAAAGGCGACAATCTGGCGTGGTTCCAGAAGTTTTATGATGTGTTCACCGAAAGAAAAATCTTCCGGCAGCCGGTAGATGTCAGCAGCCTGATTTATCAGCCTTAAGGGAGGAGCTTTATTATGCGCCAGCACTGGACGTCTAAATTATTGCCCGCTGTCGGCCCGATTCTGCTGTTTCTCTTCTGGCAGTTGGCGGTCAGCGCAAAATGGCTGAACCCCATTTTATTACCCTCGCCGGTCGATACGTTGAGCTATATGTTCCAGTCCTTCGCGGATGCCAGCATGCGCACGGATATCGGCGCGACGCTGTACCGTACGCTTGCCGCATTTGGCTTTGCTGCACTGATTGGCGTACCGCTGGGCGTTATTCTGGGGAGCAACGAAAAGATTTACCGCAGCCTGGAGTTTTTGATCGACTTCTTCCGCTCTACGCCGTCATCAGCGCTGATTCCGCTATTTTTGCTGATTTTTGGCATCACCGACGCGAATAAAATTGCTATTTCGGCTTTTGCGGCCGTACTGGTGATTCTGTTCAACAGCGCCTATGGCGTGATGAATGCCAAGAAAACCCGTCTGATGGCGGCACAGGTGATGGGAATCTCCCGCTGGCATATTTTTAAAGACATCATGCTGCTGGAAAGTCTGGCGCAAACCTTTGTCGGTCTGCGCACCGGTGTGTCGATGGCGTTGGTGATTGTGATTGTCGCGGAGATGTTTATTGGCTCGGAAACAGGGCTGGGGCACCGCATCATCGATGCGCAGCAGGTGTTCAACATTCGGGATATGTACGCCTCCATTCTGATTACGGGCGCGCTGGGATATCTGCTTAACGTCCTGTTTCTGATTGTAGAAAAACGAATTGTTCACTGGAGTGGCAAAGCATGATGACACAGAGCATAGCGCAAGTGGAAAAACCGGAGACGGCGCTACCGCCTTATCCGGCACCGAACACCCACGTCACCATTCGCGGGTTGAACAAGTCGTTTGCAGGTCAGCCGCTGTATACCGATCTGAATCTGGATTTGCCGCGCGGCAAGATTGTGTCGATTTTCGGGCCGAACGGCTGTGGTAAATCGACGCTGATGAACATGATTGCCGGGCTGATTCCCGTGGATAGCGGCGATATCCTGTTTGATGGCAAGACGCTGGCGGAAACCCGAATTGGCTATGTGTTTCAAAACTATCGTGATGCGCTTTTTCCCTGGATGAGCGCCTGGAAGAATATTGCCTATCCGCTGGTACGTAGCGGGATGAGCAAACACGATGTGCAGACGCGGATGGATGAACTGATCGCGATGTTTGATATTCGTTTCGATCTTCTGCGTTATCCGTATGAGCTTTCAGGCGGACAGCAGCAGACGGTCTGTATCATGCGGGCGCTGGCGACAGGGCCAGAGGTGATGTTTCTGGATGAACCGTTCTCCGCGCTGGATTTTGAAATGACGCTGTTTATCCGCGACAAGCTGCAAGAGGTTCAACTGGCGACCGGTGTGACGATGGTCATCGTGTCACACGATTTAGAAGATGCGGTGTTTCTGGCGGATGAAATCTTGCTGCTGACGCGTCGACCGACGATGGTGTCGGAGATTGTGCCGTTTGATTTAGCGCGTCCACGCGGTGCGGAGGCGATGAGCGACCCTGAGTTTATTCGCGTCAAGGCGCACACGCTGGAGGTGTTCAAACGCGAAATGGCCGCATAGGCCACCCCTCTGCCGTTCCATTTCAGGCACGCCAGTCCGTCGCTGGCTTGGTGTGCCTGATGCCGACATTCACTCTTCACCCAGCGAACGCGATACGCGTTCTTTTCTTAATACGCCCTGTATGCCGACAAACAGCATGCCGGTTAGCAGCAAGATGGCGATGAGGCCGTCGTAGCCATAAAACGTGATGGCTGCGCCAGAGAACAGCGGCCCGCTGATGCTGCCCGCAGACCACACCAGCCCCAAAAGGGAATTCATCACGATCAGTCGCTGACCCGCAAATTTCTGACCCGCCCGTACCAGAGACAGCGTGTAAAGCCCGCCTGCGGCGGCGCCCAGTACGATACAGACGGGAACCAGAAGTGCAGGGGAGGAGAATGAGAAGGTGATCAATACCAGCATCACACAGAACAGGATGCCGCAGGCTATGTGGGTTTTGATAATGCCGCATTGGTCTGCCAGCCAGCCAATCGGCGTCTGAAAGACGGCATCGCCCAGAAAAATGAGCGTAACCAGTAAGATCGCGGACTTTTCGTCTAAGCCTTGTTCCATACCGTAAAGCGGAAAGAGCGCCAGTATGCTGGCATCGAAGAAGGAGAAGCAGAGCACGCCAGAGGCGATGGCCGGGAGAAAAGGGATAAGATCCCGATAAGACGCTGAGGACGACTCCTCTGCCTGAACCATCGTGGCACAGCTCCTTAGCATGAACGCGCACGCGGTGGAAATGCCGCAAATCAGCCATAGCGCATAGATTTGTATCGACTCCCCTGCGGCAATAAGCAGCGGCCCTATCAGCTGACACCCTGTGAAAACGGCGGCATATAGCCCCGTCAGCGTTGCTTTGTGTTTGTCTGAAGCCCGGCTGGTGACCCAGGTTTCTCCCAGCACGACCAACACCCCTGAGGCCAGCCCGGTTAACAGGCGGGGTAAGGTGAGCGAAACAGGATGTGACAGCAGGAATGAGGCCACGGTGGATGCCGCCAGAATAATCAGGCTGCCGGAGAGCAGATAACTGGCATACACGCGGTGGCTGAGCCACGGCGTAACGAAAGAAGAGAGCATCATCCCAGCCGCCGGAAGAGCCGCCAGAATACCGAGCGTCGCTGTGCTGTGCCCGTGCTCGGCCAGCTTCAGGCTGATCAGCGGCAGGGTGTACCCTGTTACCAGCCCCACAAGCGAGGCGGCGATAATCATGTTCAGTGTCGTGAAATGGGTGTCACGGGAATGTGCTGTCATTGTCTTTCCAGTGCGGGTTTAACACGCGTCCTCAACCCCGGAAAGGCAGGCGGACACTTCCTGCATTAGCCAGGTATGAAATCGTAGGGACTTCTCATTTTGCTCAAGCGGGATGGGCGAGAGCAGATAATACGCTGAACCGTCCTGCGCAAATCCGTAGGGGGCATGCAGTTGTCCGTTCGCAATCTCGTCCTGCACCATCAGGAAAGATGCCATTGCCATGCCCAACCCCGAGACTGCCGCCTGAATACACAGATAGAAGTGCTCGTAGTCCGCTCTGATGCTGCCTTTGATGGACACGTGCGTCTGCCGTTGCCAGGTTACCCACGCTTTCGGTCGTGTTCCGGTATAGAGCAGGCGCGTCCCTTCCAGACTGCTTTTGCGTTCGGCTTTGTCGCGGCTTACCGGCCCCATCCATTCGTCGCACACCTTTACTCCATGCGTTTGCGGATCCCAGTGAAAATCGTCGCGCCGCAGCGCAAGGTCAACGCCGCTACGTACAAAATCAATCGGCCCGCCTGCCGCGACCAGATGGAGTTTGATATCGGGATTTGCCTGATTAAACGCCGGCAGCCTCGGAATCAGCCATTTCATCGCAATGGTGGGTTCGCATGACAGCGTCAGCACGTCATCCTGCGCACCTTGCTGTAGACGATAGACCGCCCCTTCGAGCTGCTCGAAAACGGACTGTGTGACCGTATGCAAAGAACGGCCCGCGGCGTTTAAAAAGATCGCCCGGTTGCGTCGTTCAAACAGCTCCACCCCCAGCGCCTCTTCCAGCAATCTAATCTGCCTGCTGACGGCGCCATGCGTGACGTGCAGAGACTCGGCGGCTTTAACAAAGCTACCGGTTTGTGCGGCCGCTTCAAAGAAGCGAAAAGAAGCTAGCGAGGGAAGTTTCATATACACGATGAAATTTGACAGATTTACACCAAGATAAATCGCTTTTTTGCCACATGCAAACGCTGAATAATCACACTGCCTTCTGGCGATAAGAGGCGTAATTACCTAAATAGTGAAGAGATATCGTGAGGTCAGCCTCTTTGATCGCCGTGTTGCGTCAATCACCTTTGCATTCCTCCCTTCGCCAGTCTTTCATCTATCTGTGCAAAATCATCGTGAAAAAAGATGGCTTGCCGAACAAGGAAAACGTTAATTAATGAGTTAATTGCCGTCGCGACGATCACCATTTTAGCGGTGATCAGCCCAGGACCTGATTTTGCCATGGTGACCCGCAATAGCTATGCTTTTGGTTCACGGGTTGGATTGTTCAGCGCATTCGGCATTGCCTGTGGTATTCAGGTTCATGTGATGTATACCGTTTTTGGCATCGCCGTATTGATTGTTAGCTCCCCGCTGCTATTCATGGCGATGAAAATTCTGGGGGCGTCATATCTGATTTATATCGGGTATAAATCCCTCACCAACACGACAAAAATAACATTGGAAGAAGCGTCCGGCCATGCGCCATCATCGCTTACCGCATTTCGCATGGGCTTTCTCACCAATGCGTTGAATCCAAAAGCGATGTTGTTTGTGGTCTCTACCTACACGCAAGTTGTACAACCCGGTAGCCCACTGAGCCATAATGTTGGCTATGGGTTATTTATGTCTATCGCTCACTGGGTCTGGTTCAGCATCGTTGCGCTGTTTTTTGCTACTCCAGTCATGCGCCGCCGCCTGCTCGACAGGCAACGTCTGGTTGACAAAGGGATTGGCATTGCGCTGATTACGTTAGGCGCTTCGCTGGCGTTGACCAAGATTGCCCTCTGATGAATGACGGTGGTGAATAACATTATCTGTAATACGTCATGCGAACATAAAAATGCAGAATTAGGCAAGAAAACAAGCGGAATGCTATACCTGTTTGCTGGGGGAATTGAGGAAAATAGCGTGTTTTTCCACATAGTCGGTTTCTTTACACGATAAGTTTCTCAACATAATTGGTTTCTCAACAGAAAAGGAAATAGCCATGCTTGTTCATGCGTATGGGGCCCATGCGGGCGATAAACCTCTCGAGCCGTTGCAGATTGTCCGCCGTACGCCGGGAGCTCACGATGTCCAGATTGAGATTGCGTACTGTGGCATCTGCCACTCGGATCTGCATCAGGTGCGTGCTGAATGGGCGGGCACACAGTTTCCCTGCGTGCCTGGCCATGAAATCGTCGGACGTGTGTCTGCGGTTGGGGCCCATGTTTCCGCCTTTAAGGCGGGCGATCTGGTGGGTATCGGCTGCATCGTGGACAGCTGTCGACACTGCGAAGAATGTGATGATGGCTTAGAAAACTACTGTGATGGTATGGTCGGCACCTATAACGGCCCGACGGCGGATGAGCCCGGCTGGACGCTCGGCGGTTACTCTCAGCAGATCGTCGTGCATGAACGCTATGTGCTGCGCGTCCGTCACTCTGAGGCGGAACTGGCCGCTGTTGCGCCTCTGCTATGCGCGGGGATTACCACCTATTCGCCGCTGCGACACTGGAATGCCGGGCCGGGTAAGAAGGTCGGCGTCGTAGGCATTGGTGGGCTTGGACACATGGGGATCAAACTGGCGCATGCCATGGGGGCCTATGTTGTGGCGTTCACTACGTCTGAGTCCAAGCGTGAAGATGCCAAGGCGCTGGGCGCCAATGACGTCGTGGTGTCTCGTCACGCGGAAGAGATGGCAGCGCATGCGGGCAGCTTCGATTTAATCCTGAATACCGTTGCCGCGCCGCACGATCTGGATGCGTTTCTGGTGCTGTTGAAGCGCGATGGCGCGCTAACGCTGGTCGGTGCGCCGGCATCACCGCACCCTTCTCCTAACGTGTTCAACCTGATCATGAAACGCCGTACGGTGGCGGGCTCGATGATTGGCGGCATTCCTGAAACGCAGGAGATGCTGGATTTCTGTGCCGAGCACGGGATTGTTTCTGATATTGAGCTTATCCGCGCCGATGAAATCAATGAGGCCTACGAGCGGATGCTCAAAGGTGATGTGAAATACCGCTTCGTCATTGATAACGCTACGCTGAACGCCTGATTGGCCTGGGTTCCGCTGCACTGACTTCCTCCCGGTGCAGTGGGACTATCATCAAGTGATTTATCACGCCTTCTCGACATCATGAGAAAAATCAAGCTGTCATAATTTCCTGTCACCAAAGACGCATGGATGCGGTACTATTCGTCGCTACTCCTCATTGTTACACCAACGCGTTGATTTTCCTTCTCTATCACAGCGAAAAGACAGTTGAAAATGGAAATTTATCTTGGTTTAGCTCTCCTGCAATGTTCGCTACCTCTTACTGCTACAGAGTAACGAGCAAGGCATATCTTTTGGGCGGTTGGTAGACACCATTAATACAGTTCTTTGGGGCAACGTTTCATCTGCGATAAGTAAGGATAAAGAGAAAAATGACGGACAGGCATTCAAACGAAACCGGGGTATTACCACAACACGACCTGCCGATGCGGGATGAATCGCTTACGGCAATCAACAAATGGTTTGATACGCAGGAGCAAAGGGCGGGGCTCGATGAGATTATATCGCGAACAACATTGCAGGTCGGTATCCATGACGATCTGATACTGGATTATGCGCCGGGGCGTACGTCGATATCCTCTGAAGCGAAACCGGATGCTGACGGGCTGTCGCCCGGCAGTCGCAAAGGTGCGCTGAGTGTGGCGCAGATACAGGACAGTATCGTTCCTGTGCTGGCGCAGGCTATCGCACAGCGTGTTGAGAAACTGGCCGATACGGCGCTGATTGACTACCGGTTTTGTTTTCGGGCTGTATTTCCGACAACAGAAGGCCGCTTGCTGATTACGCTGTTTACATTCACCAATGAGGTGAAAAAACAGCGGCTACTTAACGCTATTCACGACTATATCGATCGCTATCTTACCCACGGCACTGCGCCAACAGAGAAGTTACAAACTTTCTTTCTGGTTCGTCACTTGTTAGATGCGCATCTCTTTCCTGCGATGGATATCGACAACGTCATCACTCTGCTTGAGCTGATTCAGCAGAAAAACGCAGGAAGTGCGGAATTGTCTGAGCATCGACGCACCATTACCCGTGAGTTAAAAGCGTGGGTGGATCAGCACTTTTTGTTGCGCTATTGCGATGTGTCCAAACCCGAGTATTTTTTTGAACCAGATAGTTATACCCTCAAGCCCGGTATCGCACTGGAGTTACAGGGGGCACAAACGATTCATCCCGTTGAATTAGTGCTCTATACGGCAATAATGATTCTGCGCTATGAATCTTCTTACAGTAAGCCGCAGGCTTTGGAATATCTGGATATCGCGAAGCAGTTGGGCTATCCGCGTGCGGTAAGCATGATGGAAGAGGGAAGCGGTACGTTTGAACACGCGCTGATTAATCTGAAGAATGAAGGGGTTGAATGCGTGGCGAATGATGTGTTTGCGACCATCGCCGTGCGTATTCGCAAGGAAAGCGCCGAAGCGTATGCGCTGGCGCTGGGCTTCATTACACGCTTACTGACGCTCGGCTTCCCAAAGAGCTACAAGATCGTCCTGAAATCGTCGGTGCGGCAGTACCTTCCTATTAAAGGGTTAGCAAAATCGGATACCCATCGTTTTTTTGCTAACGCATTGCAGTATGCATCGACCTATCCGCTTCTTGAGGAGTATGCGCGTGCAGCGATTGAGCAATTTGAATGGTACGCCGATTCTGAAGGTGAGAAGTGCATTATGCCGGGAAGCTATGCCGTATTTGGGTTAGGCCTGACTGATGCCGGCTATTTCCCACTTGTAAAAGCGTATATGGAAAGCGTGGATGATGAGCATCAATCGGTACAAGATGCTTTCATTCGAGCGTTTTTCGATAAGCATAGCGTGACGGCGCACAATGTGGCGACGCTGGTTGCCTGCCTGAGTCATGCGACAGAAAGCCTAAAGTTGAATATGTTGCCTGCGTTAGAGGATGACACGCTGTTCGAACAACTGGTCGATGAGGTTCGGCGACGGGAATCCGCCGTGATCGAACATGTTCTGTATCTCATCTGGGGCAATACCAAGAAACTCGCCGCACTGGTGAAAAAATCGGAAGCGAAGCGCGGCGCGTTATTAACGTCGCTCATTCAGGCGTCGACCGAATCTTAAATGTAATAACGACGGGGGCGCCTCGCAGGGCTTCATCCCGGAAAGGAACATATTTATGACTGCTATTCTGCTGCTGGACTCGCGTGCCGATGAGATCGGTTCTGTCTTAAATCACGCTGCGCCGGAGCTTGAACTGGTGCTCTCAAACGGTACAGCAGAGCAGGCGGCGGGTTGTCCGATTTGGTTGGGCGAACCTGATACCGCAGCGGCATTGCTGGCTCAGGGGGCGAAACCGACGTGGCTACAGTCTACCTGGGCGGGGTTCAGGCCGCTGCTGACCAGTGGCTTACCGCGCGATTACCGTTTAAGTCGTGCCGTGGGCGTGTTTGGGCAGCCAATAGCCGAATATGTGATTGCCTATATGCTCAGGCATGAGTTGCGCCTGGGAGAACGGCAAGCCAGTCAGGAAGAACGACGTTGGGATCACCGTTTACCGGGATCGCTGGCAGATAAGCATGTGTTGATTGTCGGTGCCGGAGAGATCGGCTGCGAGGTTGCAGGCTTTCTACGTCCGTTTGGCGTCGAGCTATACGGTATCGTCAGTACACCCAGACAGCGGCCTGATTTTAAACAGATCATGAGCTTAGCGGAGCTACCCACCGCGGTACCGAAGGCTGACTATGTCATCAATCTTCTTCCTGATACCTCGGCAACCACCGATATCTATGATGCCCGTCTGTTTGCCGCGATGAAGCCTTCTGCGTTGTTCATCAATGTCGGGCGCGGTAGCGCCGTGGTGGATGATGATTTACAGACGGCGCTGCGTGATGGGCAGATTGCAGGAGCGGTACTGGATGTATTCAGGCAAGAGCCGCTACCGTACAGTCACCCATTTTGGAACATGCCGAATCTAACGTTGACGGCGCACGTTGCCGGACCGATGGTGCCGGGGCTGATGGGACGATTATTTCTGGATAATCTCGCTCGCTTTCAGGCTGATAATAGGCTGCGTGGCGAAGTGGATTTTAATCGAGAATATTAAATAATAATTAAGCTAATTATAAATGAGTGAATTTATATATTTTACAATAATTTCAATTCACTCATGTAAAGATTTCATTTTAAATATTTTTGTAAAAAATTATTGAGATTATATGGCGTGTCAGTGTAATACTACTGTTGCTAAGAATGATTATTTGTTAATTTCTAAATAATAAGTCTGCGTTCTATTTGAGAAGACTCAAAAATAAGGAAATCTTGGGATGAAATGTCATCGTTTGAATTTATGTCTTGCCGCAGCAGGACTGGCATTCTGTATGAGTGCTGCGCTTGCTGAAACCAGCGTTCCTGTTGAAGTGAAGGATATTGGTAAGCTGCAAAAAAAAGGCACGGTTTCTATCTTTAATGCGCCAAATAATATGCAATCCGATGCCGCAGGTAATTATAAATTTCACAAAGCGCAAAATGAGGGGGTTGTTGTCATTTCCCCTAATGCATCAACGGCGCAGACTGATGAAAAAAACACACAAAAAAAATCGTTATCAAGCACTCAGCCTCTTGCTAATGACAGCGCATTCACGCCTTTGTGTCCAACTCTGGCAGTCAATTCAATTTATACGCTGGATGGTCTGCAAACGGGCGGGAGTGCCTGTTATCATTTCGAAATCACTCAGCGTTCTAAAACAACCGCTTTTGTTGTCGGGCAGAGCGCTGAAACCGACATCGCGCTGAGCCTGTTTCGGGACGATGGGCAGAACAATCTGACGGCAATTAACTATTCCGATCAGCCGGGTAATGCTGATGAGGCTACGCTGAATTTAACGCAGCCGGGTCACTATTATTGGTTTATGGAAGCCAATGCGGCAGATGGTTCCGCTTTTAATTTTGGTGCCATCGTTAATACGAATGTCGATGACTATGAGTTAAATGATATTCCCTCTCTGGCCACCCCGTTGTCTGATAGTCTGAGAGAAATTGAGGCTAATTCTGACAGCGACTCTGATGCGGATTACTACGCCTTTACTGCAACTCGTGGTCAACACCTTTTACTTCGCCTTGATGGGGTGACGAGTGGAACCAATAACAATTGGTTGCTGGCGTCTTCCACTGATGGGGGGAATACCTGGACAGCCCGTAATACCGGACAGGAAATTACCATTATCCCATCTCAGCCGAATGAGAAAGTTTTGGTGAGAGTACTGCCTAATCCATCACGATTGCCGACAGTATCCCAGAAATATAAACTGGTTTTAGGTTCCAAAATTGTCAAATTTACCCATTCTCTTTCGGGAGAAAGTAATGTCCTGCGTATCCCAAGTTCTGCACCGACAGCGTATGGTTTTATGACAACACAAGCCTATCGGGATATTACCTGGGGAGTTCGTGTAACTGATTCAACTGGTGCAGGTATTCCAAATATCGTGGCGATTCTTATACTCGACCAACGAGAAAATAATGGTGCGTTAGAGTTTAATGCTGCCAATGCCCACGGAATAATCACTGATTCAAACGGGAGTGCTTCGGGCTCCGTAAAGCTGGATGGCTGTTATGCCGATCACACTACACAGTTCCAAGACTATAGCATGGGCTATATTAATACGTGGCGCACCACTTATGATGTAGGGGCGTGGATTATTGATGTCCCAGCTCAGGATGGCATTGGTGTAGGTAGTACGGGGACTTACGTCACCTTCGGGCACATTTGCAAACAAACCTTGATTACCAGCGTAAAATCCTGATACGCAGAAGACAATGAAATATCAGGCCGCCTTAACTTCAGGCGGTCTGGCTGTGGAGGCGGGATCATGGTTTCGCTTCCACAGCGATAACGCGACTTGCAGTTGAGCGATACTGTTTTTCAGTGAAAAGGGCTTGCCACGTTAAGTTGATTGGTACATAATTCTGACCGTTGAATCGCTAGGTGAGTAAATAATGATTAAATTCATTAAGTTACATGTGATTCAGCAGGATTTAATCAACGTTGATTTCACTATAAAGTGTTGAAGTCAGAGAGAATAAATCCGATTCTCAGCGGGAATAGCTCAGTTGGTAGAGCACGACCTTGCCAAGGTCGGGGTCGCGAGTTCGAGTCTCGTTTCCCGCTCCAAAATTCTTCATCGTTTTTCCTCATATATCTTCATTTAGTCTGACATCAGATTATTATTTCTGCTCGATCTCTACTTATCCTTATTAATCATTGAGTCTTAAAATGTCTTGGTTATTTATAACGGTTATGAGCTTTTCATAAAATATTGTTATTTTTGAGTTGACGTTAGCTTATTACCAATAAAATGATCACGATAATTATTCTTGTGTTAATTATTCCACCTGTTCTATTTATTTCCTGTGGTTATTTTTATTATTGCTAGTATTTTGTGATGTTGATGGCTTTATATAGAAATAAATTAAAGTTTTTGTTCGTGCTGTCGTTAAGGTTTTACAAGTATTAATGTTATTTTCTTAGCCTTTCTCTGGAATTATAGTGAAGGGAATATTACTACGTCACTGGAGTGGATTTGCGGTGCTGATTTAAAATCTGTGCCGCATCTGAGCAGGGCGGATGTTCCGTCATGCAAGCAAAAATACATTAACACATGGAGAAAAGTGCGATGACTTTTAAAAAGGTGCTTTTGGCTAGTATTGTGACTTCTATATTTGCTGCTGGAACGGCTTATGCCGGGCCTCCAGTGACGGTGACTTTCAAGAATCTGAGCAATGAAACTGCGACATATAAAATTGTCACTAACAATGAGGTCAGCACTAACGCCAGCGCCAGTCCAAAACCAGCCACGACGGTTCCGGCAAAGGGGTCTGATATTTATCGGGTTCAGAATGTCATCAGCCCTGATGCGAATGCTGCAATTGTTCGTTATACCATAGGGAGTAAGACATGCGTATTCGGTACTACCTTCGTGAATACCATCATCCCTGGTGGCATTTTCAATCCTGGTGCGCCTAACAAGGTTCCAAAATGGAATAAATCAGCTGAGGGGAGCGGTGGGGCGGTCTGTACTGCAACGATTACCTCGCAGAGTTTATCTACCTATGCGTGGAACGTTGAATTCACAATGAAATAATCTGCAGGTGACATCCTGTTGCTGATTGGCGAGAGACCGCGTTTTGTATAAAACGCATGGCTAGCGCTATTGTTATGTATATCTTGGGGCGTTATGCATCATTGACGCCCCTTTCTTGGCTCGCTCAGCTTTACGGGTATTGTATAGCGGTACGATCGATGTCGTTGCATCGCTGCTTTTAAATAGGGGCAGATTATGGAAAAAATAGATTCACTTAATGCTACATCCAGCCGCTATATATCGGCAAATGCGGTTGGAAAAAGTGCTGCTGATGCAAAGACGACAGCATCGGCTAAAGAGAATACGGCAACAACGACGAAAGATGAGAGCACGCAGGTCTCTGCATTAGCTCGTCAGTTAAGTGACGCCGCCGTTCGAGCGGCTGCCCGAGATGCAGCTACAGACCGTGATGGTTTAGGGGCGATCGCTCGTGCAGTCACTGAGAAGCTGTTAGGGGCGAGCTACGATATGAATAAAGCGGCTCATGATGCTGAAGTGCCTAAAACAGAAGACCCCGATTTACTCGCTCGAGCCAAACAAGCGACCAGCTTCGTGAATGGCAATGGTACTAACCCGTTCAAGGGGATGTCCCGCGAGCAGTTAGCGTTAATCGCCTACGATGAAAGTGGTGATTTCACTGTCAATGAAAGACGTGCGGCTTGGCTGGAATCTTATGATCAAGAACAACAGTGGAAGCGTGCAGCGATTGCCAAAATGGATGAAGAGTATAACCGTACTGGACAAGTCTCTTCTGATACCTTGTCAGAGATTCTGAAGCATTACCAATCACTGCCAGCAATTGAAGAAGCACAATTGCCTAAAGGATATGATGCGCAGCTACTGTCTCAAATTCACGCTTCGGAAAGCGGCAATGCGTCTCAAAGCGTGGATGCCTTACAAGCATTTATGGATCGTATGACGGAGAGAGCGAAATAGTAGGATAATTCGGCAACGGTGATGCTTTCGGGGGTCAACAAAGAGGCAAGGATGTCTGATGAAAGAATAACGGATCTGATCTGTTTACAAGGTATTTCACACACCTACCGTACCGGTGTTTCCTCTCAATCGGTACTGCACAATATTTCACTGTCTATTCCTGCCGGGCAAAGTTGCGCGATCGTGGGTGCATCGGGTTCCGGCAAAAGCACGTTGCTCAACATCATCGGCTTGCTCGATCAGCCTGTCTCGGGGCGTTTACTGCTCGCGGGGCAGGATATGTCTCAGGCAAGTGCTGATGAACGTGCGATCGTGCGTAATCAGGTCATTGGTTTCGTCTTCCAGAGTTTTAATTTACTGCCGCGTCTGGATGCGTTGGATAACGTTGCGCTTCCTCTGACCTACCGTGGCATCTCGCGTCAGGCCGCACGGCTGGCTGCGCAAATACAGCTGGCGCGCGTCGGTCTTGCGGAGCGAACTCACCATCGGCCTGCCGACCTCTCTGGCGGTCAACGCCAACGGGTAGCGATTGCGCGCGCGCTGGTTGGTGAACCTGCGCTTCTGCTGGCGGATGAACCGACCGGCAACCTCGACAGCCAAACGGCTGATGACATCATCGCGCTATTGCTGGCATTGAACCGCGAACAGGGGACGACGCTGGTGATGGTGACGCATGACGAAGGCATGGCCTGCCGTATGGCTCGATGCATTCATGTGCAAGACGGTCGCATCCATGAGATAAACCATGTCTGAACCTCGTTCACGGATGAAAGCGAGTCCAGTCCACTATGGCCCTTCGTTGCAGCAGCGTCTGCTTGAGCCGTTGAACAGTCTTATGCTTCTGGGGCGACGTGCAGTTCTGGCTTTGCTTGGGATTGCCGTTGGGTGCGGATCGGTTGTCGCGTTGCTCAACATCGGGCACAACGCGGAAGCCGAAGCCATGGGGGTATTCCGAGGGATGGGCAGTGACCTGCTTGTGGCCACTGTGCAGAATCGGGTGGGCAGCCATGCTACCAACTCGGCTCCGGCAGATTTGGATATCCCGGTGTTGCGACAGCATCTGCCTGATATTAAGGCGGCAACGGCGTTAATTATTACTTCCACCGAAGCGCGGCTGCGTGGGCGTTCACTCACTGCCATGGTCGTGGGCAGCCGGGCTGAATTGTCGGACGTGTTAGGACTCACGCTCGCACAGGGCCGCTACTTGAGTGATTTCGACGAGCAAAGTACCTACATCGTGCTGGGCGCGAATGTTGCGACACAATGGGCATCGCAGGGAGGCGTCGCCGCTGTGGGTGAGCGCGTGCAGGTGGGCGAATATCTGTTCGAGGTCGTAGGCATTCTTCAACCGCGGGGACACAACCCGTTGGTTCCCGTCTCGGTTGATGACGCTATCCTGATGCCGATCTCTGGTATGCGCCGTGTCATGCCTGCCCCGCAAATTGTCAGCGTGATTGCACGTAGCCGCAGCAGTGATGCGCTGGTGCAAACGGGCTCACAGTTAAAGGATTACCTATCGCCCCTGATGCCGAAACTTGATATCGATGTGCAAATCCCACAGCAGCTACTGGAGGGAATGGCGCAGCAGTCGCGGATGTTTTCATGGCTGTTGGCGGGACTGGGCGGGATTTCCTTGCTGGTTGGCGGGGTTGGGGTGATGAATGTCATGGTGATGAATGTGTCCGAACGACGCCGTGAAATTGGTGTTCGTATGGCGCTGGGCGCGCGGCCGCGCGATATTGCGGGGCTGTTCTTACTGGAGGCCGTGGTGTTATCCGCCTGCGGCGCCTTGATTGGCGCGGTGTGTGGCATCGTGGCTGCGTGGCTGTTTGTCTTTTTTTCAGACTGGTCTGCCTTTTCGCTTTCGGCGTTGTCACTTCCCCTTGGGATTGGCAGTTCATTGGCGATTGGCCTGTTTTTTGGGCTTAACCCGGCGATGACCGCCGCGCGGCTTGAACCTGTACAGGCGCTACGTGATGCGTAACGCTATCCTGTGTTTACTTATTTTGCTTCTTGCTCATGAAGGGTATGCGGAAACGGCGTTAAATCCTTCTCAGGCGACGCGGCAGGGGCAGGCGACAATCAGTACATCGCTTAATGCACAAACGATCGATCTCACGCTGAGCGATGCCATTTATCTTGGTTTACGCGACAATCGCGCGATCCGTAGCGCTTATCTGGATCGTATCGCGCAGAAATTTGATCTTCGGGTGGCGGAGGATCGTTTTACCCTCAAACTGTCGCTGACGGGCAGTTACCTCTCCAATCGTAACCAAAGCGATCGCTATCGGCAGGGCAATCTGACGCCGACGTCAACCCTGCTCACGCCTTATGGCACCCGTTTCAGCCTTGGCTGGACCTACCGTCACACGCAGGCTGATAACGCCGGATTGTCGCGTAACGATGGTGCCAACATCACGGTGATTCAACCTTTGTTGCGTGGCGCAGGTAAAGACGTCACCACTGCGCCGGTTCATACTGCTCAGTTAACTGAGCAGTTAAATCGTTTGGCGCTGAAATCCACCGTTTCACAGACGATTACGCAGATTATCGCCGCTTATCGGGAGTTGTTGCGTTCACAAGAGCAACTGCAAATCGCTCGTGATGCGCTGGCGCGTGCGCGCCAACTGGTTGAGGTCAACCGTGCGATGATTGCCGCAGGGCGTATGGCTGAATTTGAAATTGTGCAAACCGAAGCCGAAGTGGCCACACAGGAACTGGCGCATGAAGAAGCCAGAAACCAACTGGATACCTCACGCCTTGCGTTGCTGCAACTTCTTGCTCTGGATTTAAATACGTTGGTTGTGGCGACAGAGTCTATGCAGGCGCAGCGCGTGGAGGTTAACGCTGCGCAAGCGTTGAAACAGGCCGAAGCCTCCCGGCCGGAGTATCTCGCACAGCTCATCGCTAACGAGCAGGCGGCGCTCAGTCTGGTGGTGGCCCGTAACGATCGCCTGTGGGATGTTTCGTTGGTTGGTGGCGCGAGTCAGGTGCGCGACCGAGCCGCACAGAGCAACACCTCGCGTACCTGGGAGAACTATGTCGGCGTTCAGGTGGAGATCCCGATCGGCGATCTGAGTACCCGTCAGGCAGAAGTGCAAGCACGGGTCAACGTGCGTAATCAGCATATTCAACTGGATGAAGTCAGGCAGCAGCTTGAACGTGATGTCACCAATGCGGTGCGAGATATCGGTACGCGCTGGCGGCAGTTCGAGATATCCCAACGCGCACGGGATTTGTCGCGCCGTAAGCTGGAAATTGAACGCGAGAAGCTCACGGTTGGGCGTTCCAGTAACTTTCAGGTGTTGAGTTTTGAGAACGATTTACGCAATGCTGAAAACGCCCGCCTCAATGCGCTGATCGGCTACCTCAATGCGCAAGCGGAACTGGATGAAACGCTGGGCACCACATTACAAAGCTGGGATATCGCACTCAATGATTAGGTATCACTTTTCCTCTCTCCTGCGTCGGCGTCATCTTATTGTCTCGTCGCTGATCCTGGTGCTTGGGCTGCTGATTTGGCTACTGGCAGGGCGCACGAATGAGCAGGAAAAAAGCGCACTTCAGGGGCAATGGCTTTCTGTTCAGCCCCAGTTACTGGAAAATCAGCTAGGACTGGTTGGACGAATTCAGGCGGCGACGCAGACCACGCTGGCCGCGCCTTTTGAAGGCATTATCCGTGAGGTTCTGGTGCATGAGGGGCAGCGCATCGAAAAAGGGCAAACGTTGCTGACACTGGATCCCGGACAAATTGAGATTCAATTGCGTCAGGCGCAGGCCGATGTGCTCAAGACACAGCGCGAAGTGCAATCGCTCAGGCAATGGGAACAGAGCACGGAGGTGTCGCGTGCGCGTCGTGCAGTCAACTCAGCTCGGTCAACGTTTAGCAATACGCAGGCCAATCTGCGGGATACTCAGGCGCTGTTCGAACGCGGCATCGTCGCGCGTATGGAAGTGGATACGTTAAAACAGCAAATTCGTTCACAGGAACAGGACATGATTGCGGCGCAAGAAGAGCTGCGAACGGTTCTGGCGCGTGGGAACGGCGAAGATCGCAAGATTGCGGAGATGGAACTGACCAATGCACAAGTGCGCTATCAGGCGCTGGCGGCTCAGGTCGAACGGCAAATCGTCAAAGCGCCGTTTAGCGGTGTTGTCGTGCGACCTGCGCAGCCTGATAACGGCAAGCCTGTGGTCATCCAACCTGGTTTACTGGTCAGCCAGGGGACACCGCTGTTTGATGTCATTGCTCAGGATCGTTTTCAGGTAGCGACACGGGTAGAAGAGACCGACCTGCATCAACTGCAAGAGGGAATGGCGGTTAACGTGACCGGAGATGGCTTTGCCGGACAAACGCTGACAGGCAAGGTTGTGTCGATTGATATGCAGGCTGATGCTGCGGATATGTCCGGCAGCGGCGCTTACTATGCTGTGGTGGTGTCACTCGATACGCCATTGGAGGAGTTAAGGCAAACTATTCGTCTGGGGATGAGCGCGCGGCTGGCTATTATTGTCTATCGTAACGAGCGGGGTATCGCCGTGCCTGCGCAGGCTGTGCATACCGACGAGAAGGGGCGTGCCTATGTGATTTACCGTCCGACCGCTGACGCTCCACCGAAGAAAATCAATGTGACGCTAGGGAGAGCCGTGGCACAGGGCATTGAAATCGCCGGGCTGGAGGCGGGTGAAGTACAACTCCTTTACTGATTGACTTCAGGATATAGCCTGGTATCAACGTGATACCCGAGGCGTTTGTCTGTAGACTTCACACATCATTTATCTTGCGACCTTATTTATCTTGCTACCTTCACACTATTCGAGCAGTGAATGCGTTTGTACGCCAGCACCCAATATGTGACGGTACGCCGACAAAAGGATTTGCTATGCCTGCCAGTTCTCCATCGTTACGGTTTTATCTGGTTGTTGGCCTGCTTCAGGGGCTGTTATTTGTCACTGCGCTGGAAATGAAAGAAGGCATCCTTCAGACGCTATTGATCATGATGGCGGCGGTTGGCGGCATCAGTCTGCAATGGCTGGAACGTACTCTCTTTGTGAAAAAGACCTGGCTATGGGTCTTCATCTTGACCTCGCTGATGACGGCGATCGGTGGCTGGGCTTTCTATGACAGCGGAGTAGATCAACTGCCCGATTCCTGGATAGTGTGTAGCATCCTCCTCGTTTATATCTGCTGTACGTTTATTGGCTGCTGGGCAACCCGTGAAGGGCGATGGCCGTCTTATGAGGCACTCTGTAAACATGCCTGGGTCAATATTTTTACTGTGCTATTAGCCTGGCTATTAGTTCTGGTCGTGGTATTGCTGCTCGTACTGTGCGGTATGCTGTTCAAAATGTTGGGATTTCCACAGGTTAACCGTGTATTCGCCCATTCTCGGTTTTATATGCTGCTTTTCCCGGTGGTGTTTTCTATCGGCATATATATCGGCATGACCAAAGAAGCGGTCGTCGGACTATTGCGTGGAATTCTGCTATCGGCTTGTCGCTTCCTGCTGCCGTTTAGTGCGCTGATTACGGTCGTATTTACTTTGACGCTGCCTTTTAGCGGTCTGGATCCGATATGGGATACCGGTCGTTCCACCGTCATTCTGTTATGCCTGATGGGTGTAAGCCTCTTTTTGATTAATTGCGCCTCTCAGGATGATAACGAGGGGCGCGCTTATCCTGCCGTGTTACGCGGGTTGGTTAGCGCCAGCGCGCTGTGCTTGCCAGTGTTGGTGGTATTGGCGGGCTATTCCAGCTGGCTGCGCATCGAACAGTATGGCCTGACGCCTGCCCGTTTTCAGTCGATCTTCGTGGTGGCGATTGCGATGTTGTACAGTCTGGCGATGGTGTGGGCCGTGATTCGCCGCTCTGGCGTTTGGTTGGGGAATTTGCGTACAAGCAATCCGCTGCTTGCCGCGGCCACCTGCGTGTTCATGGTATTACTGCATACGCCGCTGTTAAGCCCGGAAGCGTTTAGTGCGAGGAATCAGGTTCAGCGTCTGCTTAGCGGAAAAACGCCGATCGATAAGTTCGACCTGTGGGCGCTGCGTGATGAGTTAGGGATGGCGGGAAGACAACAATTCAATTGGCTGGCTGAAGAATTGCAGCATGACCGAATACTGGATCCTGTCGGACGTCAGGCGCTGCTCGATCGGCTGAAGGGGAAACCCGCACAAATCCGTCCTGTTCAGGTCGAATGGGTTGGGCCGCAGGAAGACGGAGTCGAAGGCATGTTGCAGAAGGATAATTTGGGTAATCGATGCAGAGAATTGGCTTGTTTGCTCTTTGCTATTGATTTGACAGACGATGGCCATAACGAAGTGCTTATTTTCCCCAAAGTGGGCTGGTCGAATGGTGGGAAGATCCTCGTCCGTGATGAAAAAGGGCAGTGGCAGATTGCGGCCAGAATATATGCCCCGATTGGCACAAAGCACCTGATCGAGCTGGTGAAGGATGGAAAAATTGAAGCCGTTACGCCACGCTTCAAAACGCTCAGAATTGGTGGCAAGGACATGCAGATTGATCCCCTTGAAGTGGAATCAAATTAGGTATTGCTTATTGATTCGATAAAGACAACGGATTGGTGATAACGATCACGTTTCTGTACTTTAGCCACGTACGAAAACACATGAGGATAAAGTGATGTCAGTAATCAATACCCAAGTTAAACCATTCAAAAACATGGCTTTCAAAGACGGTCAATTCATCGAAGTGACTGAGAAGAATATTGAAGGAAAATGGAGCGTATTCTTCTTCTATCCGGCTGACTTTACGTTTGTCTGCCCGACCGAACTGGGTGATGTCGCTGACTATTACGACGAATTCCAACAGCGTGGCGTCGAAATCTACTCTGTTTCCACCGACACCCACTTCACGCACAAAGCGTGGCACAGCAGTTCTGAAACGATTGGCAAAATCAAATACACCATGATCGGTGACCCAACGGGCCAACTGACGCGTAACTTTGAAAACATGCGCGAAGCAGAAGGTCTGGCCGATCGCGGTACGTTCATCGTTGACCCACAGGGCATCATCCAGGCGGTAGAAATCACGGCGGAAGGTATTGGCCGCGATGCCTCCGACCTGCTGCGTAAGGTGAAAGCGGCGCAGTACGTGGCTTCTCACCCAGGCGAAGTCTGCCCAGCCAAGTGGAAAGAAGGCGAAGCTACGCTGGCTCCGTCTCTGGATCTGGTTGGCAAAATCTAAGCTAACACCTCGGAAAACATCGCGATAGAAAACATGGCTGTTTTGTCGGGTGCGTTGCACCCGATTTTTCTGGCCCGGTTTTTTGGGGCCAGCTCCCTCTACGATTTTGCTTTTGCACCACTTGGTCTTTGTACCCACTTGCCTAATTAAGGACGACCGATGCTCGACAATACGATGAAAGTCCAGTTGAAAGCCTATCTGGAAAAATTAACCAAACCTGTTGAGTTGATTGCGACTCTGGATGATTCCGCTAAATCTGCTGAAGTCAGAACCTTGCTGACTGAGATCGCTGAGCTGTCCGAACGGGTAAGTTTCGTTGAAAAGAATGATCTGGCAGTGCGTAAGCCTTCATTCCTGATTACCAATCCAGATTCCCAAAGCGGCCCGCGTTTTGCCGGTGCGCCAATGGGGCACGAATTTACCTCCCTGATCCTGGCGTTATTGCAGGTGGGCGGCCATCCGTCGAAAGAAGCGAAAGAATTACTCGATCAAATCCGCCACCTTGACGGTTCGTTCCACTTTGAAACCTATTACTCGTTGTCCTGCCATAACTGTCCGGATGTGGTGCAAGCACTGAATTTAATGGCCGTGTTGAATCCGAATATCACCCATACCGCGATTGACGGCGGTGTGTTTCAGGATGAGATCCAAAGCCGTAATGTGATGGGCGTCCCTACCGTTTTCCTGAACGGTGAACACTTCAGTCAAGGGCGGACGACCCTGGCTGAGATCGTGACTAAAATCGATACCGGCGCGGGGGCTAAACAGGTTGAGAAACTGAACCAGCGCGACGTCTATGATGTATTAATTATCGGTAGCGGCCCGGCGGGGGCAGCGGCGGCGGTCTATTCGGCACGCAAAGGCATTCGTACTGGCTTGGTCGGCGAACGTTTTGGCGGTCAGGTATTGGATACCGTCGATATTGAAAACTACATTTCCGTTCCGAAAACGGAAGGTGCCAAACTGGCGACCGCACTGAAGAGCCATGTTGATGACTATGATGTCGATGTGATCGACGCGCAGAGCGCAGAAGCCTTAATTCCCGGCGGCGAACCGGGTAAACCGCATCAGGTCATCACCGTATCCGGTGCGACGCTGAAAGCGCGTAGCGTGATCATTGCGACCGGTGCGCGCTGGCGGAATATGAATGTACCCGGCGAAGATCAGTATCGTACGCGCGGTGTTACGTACTGTCCGCACTGCGATGGGCCGTTGTTCAAAGACAAGAGCGTCGCGGTGATTGGCGGCGGGAACTCCGGCGTGGAAGCAGCGATCGATCTGGCTGGTGTGGTAAAACATGTCACGCTGCTTGAGTTTGCCCCCGAACTGAAAGCGGATTCTGTATTGCAAGATAAAGTGCGTAGCCTGCCGAACGTTGACATCATTCTGAATGCGCAAACCACAGAAGTGAAAGGTGATGGACAGAAGGTGACGGGCCTGAGCTACAAAGATCGTCTTACCGATACGGTGCACGATTTAGCATTGGAAGGGATCTTCGTGCAGATTGGCCTGCTGCCTAACACCCACTGGCTGGAAGGTACGGTAGCCAGAAACCGCATCGGGGAAATTGAGATCGATGCCAAGTGCGAAACCAGCATAAAAGGTGTCTTTGCTGCTGGCGACTGTACGACGGTGCCGTACAAGCAGATCATCATCGCGACGGGTGAAGGTGCAAAAGCATCCTTGAGCGCTTTTGACTACCTGATTAGAACCCGCGCATAACATCAATTCGTGGGAAAGGGAGGGCGATTCCTAATACAGGTCACTTAAGCCCGTTATTAGGGGAAACACAGGGGGAGGTTCCCGTAGGGAGGCCTCACTCCTGTGGTAGCCCCGTGTATCTCGATGCTTAAACGATCGGCATTAGGACGATGCTGCTGTCACCGTCCCAATTCTTTGAAGACGATCTTAACGTTCCGCGCGGCGATGCCTCATAAAGAGGTGTCGCCGCGTTTTTGCTTTTGATCGTAGAATTTTTCTTTCGATCGTAAAAATTAGATCTCAGCCCTTGCCAAGGGACGATAAGAAATTCATAATGCTGGCCGCTCTGTGCTATTGCACGTTTTTGCTGTCTACACAGCATCGTATTTCGAGCGCTATCGTTACCTCAGTCCACATCATTTTTTATCAGTTAATACAAAAAATCATATTCTTCTTAACAGACTTATCCACAGGCTGTTTATTGGTTATTTATTAATCACACTGTGTTGTTGATAAAATACTGTAGAGTATCTTATTGATATCTATTCATAAATTTTACTTATAAAACGTTATAACGATCGCTTGTACTTTTTGTGACAGTTGATTGGCAACGGTTTTTTTTATTTATTCACAGCGCGTGCGACAAACTGATGACAACGGTT
This sequence comes from Pectobacterium colocasium, assembly GCF_020181655.1. Taxonomy (NCBI): domain Bacteria; kingdom Pseudomonadati; phylum Pseudomonadota; class Gammaproteobacteria; order Enterobacterales; family Pectobacteriaceae; genus Pectobacterium; species Pectobacterium colocasium. Next base: position 4,188,016 of record NZ_CP084032.1, on the reverse strand, counting down.
TGGGCGACTCACGCATCGCGCGGTAATCCTTTCTCTACTGCACGAATAAGTCGTTTTTTCTGTGTAGACTGGACGTCAATTTCCAGTGACGCGCGACGTTCCAACTGCTGACGCATCGCCCAGTGGATATGTTCATCCAACAGTTCGCTTTCACCCAGACGGGCTTGCAGGGCTAGCACGATACTATCCTGATAGGGAGCATTCCCCAGCGCGACGGCAATATTGCGTAGCCAGCGGAGATGACCGATGCGCCTTATCGGCGACCCTTCCGTAATCCGCAGAAATTTCTCTTCATTCCAGCCGAATAGCGCCAGTAGCTCGGGCGTGTGCAGCGCGGCACGCGGGCTGAAATCCGCCTCGTCGGTAAGTTGCGAAAACCGATTCCACGGGCAAATAAGCTGACAGTCATCGCAGCCATAGATGCGATTGCCCATTAGCGGACGAAATTCTTCAGGAATCGAGCCTTCTAATTCGATAGTCAGATAGGAAATACAGCGGCGGGCATCGACGGTATAAGGCGCGACAATCGCGCCAGTTGGGCAGGTAGTCATGCAGGCGACACAGCGGCCGCACTGCTCTTCCTGCGGCCGATCGACGGGCAGGGGTAAATCGATCAGCAATTCGCCGAGAAAGAACCAGGAACCGGCTTCTCTGTTGAGAATTAGTGAGTGTTTACCAATCCAGCCAAGCCCGGCTTTTGCCGCTAACGGGCGCTCCATGATGGGCGCGGAATCGACAAAGGGGCGAAAATTCAGTTCACCGCAGTATTCCTGAATCTGGTCGCCGAGTTTTTTCAGACGTTGGCGTAATAGCTTGTGGTAATCACGACCGAGCGCATAGCGGCTAACGTAGCCGAGTTCTGGGTTTTTTAAGGTACTGGCGAATGCGGCTTTGGCTGGCAAGTAATTCATACGAACACTGATGACGCGCAGTGTGCCGGGCAGCAGCTCATGCGGACGCGCCCGCAGCATGCCGTGGCGTGCCATCCAGTCCATTTCCCCGTGGTATTGCTTATCCAGCCAGTCCTGAAGTCGGGGCTCTTCTGCGGACAAATCAGTGTCGCAGATGCCGACCTGCTGGAACCCCAATTCCTGTCCCCATTGTTTGATGTGTTGCGCTAATTCATTGAGATCGTAGGGGTATGACATGGGGAACCGTAAAATGTACTGTATTACCCCGATTTTACCATAACGTTTAGACATCGTTGTTGAACAGAACTGTATTGTCGATAAAAAGAACAGATAAAGACTTTGAGACGGTCGTCGATAATTTTAGACATAGCAAATAAAAACGTATGAATACCTCTGGGAGCACCTCATGGAAATGGCACCATTGTCATTTTATCGCACCACGATTCACGGCTTGGATCTCAGCATTGATGTTAATCAGCGGCAGGCAGCGCAGTTAGTTAACGTTGAGAAATCGGCGACTACCCTTGACGTTGAACCGGTACAAATTAGTCAGGAAGGCCGGGATCAGTTACAGGACGAGATTATATCGCAGCCTGCTCGCCGTTTTTTCTCCTCTGATATCGATAATGCCTTGTCACAGGCGTTAGCCGAACAGCCTGAACAGGTGTCTCAGGCGGTTTATCGTATCATCGATGAAAATTTCATGAATAGCTCCGCGGTAAGCGGAGCGCAACGTCAGGCTTCGTTAGCGCTGGGGCTTTCTCAGGCTGCTTATCTGGCTGAACACTATATCAATGACGACCAGAAACAATCCTTTCTGGATGCGATGAAACAAATCGCCGCAATTTCGCAGACGCGGACAACGGACGAAACAGGCCATGTCTCTTATGACACTCCTCCTTCATATATACCCGGAACGACGGAGTATAAGGTGGACTGGGTAGAAATCATGAAGGAAAAAGAACCGAAGAGTTATGAGAGGTATCAGGAAACGATGGCGTCCGGTGACATGGTAAAAGGGTTAGAAGAGTTTATTAGCTTCGCCAAAACTGCTGCCATTAAACATCCTGAGTGGGGACGTGAGTATCAGAGCAACGCTGCCAGGCAGGTTAACGAGCTGAAGCACGCAGAAATAAGCAATCCCTTTGCCAATATTGATGTGTCCACCCCCTCTGGCTTTATGTCGGGCGCGCTTAAGGTATTGAAAAGCGCTTTTAATGAACAAACGTTGCAATACTCGGTAAAGAGAATCGAGCAGTTCTTTGCCTCGTTGCCTGACATTGCTCGCTAATATGCCCTGATCGTCTGCCCGTTCTCTCTGGCTAACCTGGACAGACCTTGCTAACTTGAAATGCATGTTCCATGCCATTGATGGAGAACAACATGCATCACGCCAGTGAGCCTTATCGGCTCGATACGGCAGAAATCACATTGCCTGATTCGGTGTTTTACGCCGAGTGGGTTCGCCGTGAAGAAGCCAGAGCGGCGCGCGAGTCAGGGCTTTCACTGTGGGAACTCATGCAGAGTGCGGGAGATGCCGCATTTCAGGTCGCTCGTCAATGCTATCCCTTGGCCCGCCGCTGGCGGGTTCTGGCTGGACACGGTAATAACGGCGGTGATGGATATGTGGTCGCCAGTTTGGCGCTGGCGGCGGGCATTGACGTGGATGTTGTTGCCTGTGCCAGCGACAAGCCGCTGCCCGACGAGGCTCATCTTGCTCGCCAGCGCTGGCTGGAACAGGGCGGTCATGTTGAAGAAGTTAATGCGCAGGATGTCGATACGCCGTGGCCGGAAGGGATCGATCTCATCGTTGATGGTCTACTCGGCACTGGGCTTTCCGCCGCACCGCGCGCACCCTATGCTGCATTAATGACACAGGCGAATACCTATCCCGCCCCCATCGTTTCACTGGATATTCCCTCTGGATTACATGCTGAAACCGGCGCCTGTGCGGGCGTTGCGATCTGTGCCGCGCATACGGTGGCGTTTATCGTGTTGAAACCGGGGTTACTGACGGGCCGTGCACGTGAACAGGTTGGGAAATTACATTACCATTCGTTAGGCTTACAGACATGGCTGGATGACCAAACAGCACCGATACGGCGACTGACTGCGGCGCACCTTGCCGAATGGCTGTCTCCTCGACCGGCCGGACAGCATAAAGGCGATAACGGCAGACTGCTGGTGGTTGGCGGCAATGCTGGTCTGGGTGGCGCGGTATTGATGGCTGCCGATGCGGCGTTACACAGCGGCGCAGGCTTAGTGCGAGTACTTACTCACAAACAGTATCAATCGGCGTTTCTGACGGCCCGACCTGAGCTGATGGTGCAGGAAATGACGACAGATACCCTGCGGCAGGGGCTGGAATGGGCGGATGTCGTCGTGATAGGGCCCGGTTTAGGACAGGATGAATGGGGTAAAAATGCGCTGCGTCTGGCAGAAAATTGTAACAAACCCATGTTATGGGATGCGGATGCGCTTAACCTGCTGGCAATCAATCCGCATAAGCGGCAGAATCGCGTGCTGACACCTCACCCCGGCGAAGCGGCGCGTTTACTGAATTGTCGCGTCTCTGATATTGAAAGTGATCGCTTACTTGCAGCGACAAGATTGGTAAAACGCTATGGTGGCGTTGTCGTGTTAAAAGGTGCGGGAACGGTCATCGTCAGCGAGCGAGACGAGGTTGCCATTGCTGATGTGGGTAACCCTGGCATGGCGACAGGTGGCATGGGTGATGTGCTGTCAGGTATTGTCGGCGGTTTGCTGGCACAAAAGCTCTCGCTGTATGATGCGGCCTGTGCAGGGTGTGTCGTACACGGTGCGGCGGCCGATTGGTTGGCGGCGCGACGCGGCACCCGGGGTATGCTGGCAACCGATTTACTGCCTGTGCTGTTCCGGTATGTTAATCCGAGCTGATGTTTTTAGAGCCGATGTTTTTAGAAATCGATGTTTTTAGGACTTATGTTGTTAGAACAATAGAATGAAAAAAATAGTCTTACTTCTGCCGGATGAGGCAGCCACTATCTCGTTAGGCACGGCGCTGGCGCAAGCTTGTGACGGCGCTTGTGTTATCCACCTTTATGGCGACCTCGGGGCAGGAAAAACGACGTTTAGTCGCGGGTTCCTACAGGCACGCGGTCATCAGGGCAATGTCAAAAGTCCCACTTATACGCTGGTAGAGCCTTATGCGTTATCGCCGCTGGCTGTCTACCACTTTGATCTCTATCGACTGGCCGACCCGGAAGAGTTGGAATTTATGGGGATCCGTGATTATTTAACGCAGGATGCTATTTGTCTGATTGAATGGCCGCAGCAGGGTGCTGGCGTGCTGCCCGATGCGGATATCGAACTGCATTTGCGCTATAAGGATCAGGGCCGACAGGCTGAACTGTCCGCTGTCTCTGCAACGGGAGACGCGATGTTACAACGTTTTTCTCTCCAGCCAGGAACAACAGAATCATGATGAGTCGTATGGTTAAGCTGTTCATCGGCGTGTGGCTGTTGCTGGCGGGGTCGGCGTGGGCCGCTAATCTGTCGGACATTAAGGTGGACAATGCTTCAGGTCAGGCGACGGTGCGTCTGAGCTTTAGCGGTCAGCCTATTTATGCTTTTTTCCCGCTGAGTAATCCTGCCAGAGTCGTCATCGATATTCGTCAGACTGGCGTCATTCAGGGGCTGCCGTTGGACTTCAGCGGGCAAAATCTGATTAAGCGTGTGCGCACCAGCAATGCGCAGGACGCACAAAGCCTGCGTTTGGTGCTGGATTTGACTCAGGCAGCTAAAACGCGAGCGGTGACGCAAAAAGAAGGTTCGGGTTACGTTGTCGTTTTCACCATCACTGGCGATAAAGCGAAAACGGTACCAGCCTCAGCGCCTCCGGCTTCGCGGCAGCAGAATAGCGCACCGGTAGAGCCCGCCAAAAATCCGTTTACCAATAAACCTACCGTGGTCGTTAGTAGCAGTTCGTCATCGTCTACCCGCGCGCCAGTCCGGCAGGGAAATGAACGTGTTGTTGTGGCGATTGATGCCGGTCACGGCGGGCAGGATCCTGGAGCGATTGGCCCTAACGGGCTGCGGGAGAAGAATGTCACTATTTCTATCGCCCGTAAGCTACAAGCCTTACTGAATAGCGATCCGGCCTTTAAAGGTGTGCTGACGCGTGACGGCGACTATTTTATCTCCGTCATGGGGCGTTCGGACGTGGCGCGTAAGCAGGGCGCGAACCTGTTAGTGTCGATTCACGCGGATGCGGCACCAAACCGTAATGCTAAAGGTGCCTCTGTTTGGGTGTTGTCCAACCGCCGTGCGAACAGCGAAATGGCAAACTGGCTGGAGCAGCATGAGAAACAGTCTGAGCTGTTGGGCGGCGCAGGCGATCTGCTGGCAAACAGCAGCGCGGATCCTTACCTCAGTCAGGCAGTGCTGGACCTGCAATTTGGTCACTCCCAACGCGTCGGGTATGACGTGGCAACGAAGGTGCTGCGTGAACTCCAGCGTGTCGGGGGGCTGCATAAACGGCGTCCTGAGCACGCCAGTTTAGGGGTGTTACGCTCGCCGGATATTCCTTCCCTACTGGTTGAAACCGGATTTATCAGTAACGTGGAAGAAGAGCGTCTGTTGGGCAGTAACGACTATCAGGAAAAACTCGCTAATGCGATTTATCAGGGATTGAGGGGATACTTCCAGACGCATCCGATGCAATCTCTCCCAAAGCAGGAAAGCCGCCCACTACAGTCGGCGGCAAGTGATACCGCAACGCCGAGTGATAACGTCAGCGCGGCAAAGGTGACAGCGGGTAGCACGCGTCATACCGTTGCACGTGGTGAAACACTTTCTTCCATTGCCCGGCGTTATGGTGTCAGCCTCGCGGCCATGCGTGATGTGAATAAGCTAAACAAGGACATTGTCTGGGTTGGACAGCGCCTGAATATTCCGGCCACAGGGTCGAAACAGACGGCATCAACGCCAGCGCCCAAAAAGGCCGCGCCGGTAAAGCATAAGGTCGTAAAGGGTGATAGCCTGAGTGCGATTGCTGCCCGTTACGGTGTTAGTATGAAGGATATCCAACAGGCGAATAATATGCGCTCCGGCACAGTACAACTGGGACAAACGCTGATTATTCCGTCTGCCTGAGACTTCATGCTGACAATGTCGATAGATTGACGTTATTAAGAGGGATGCGCCATGCCGATTCAGGTGTTGCCACCGCAGTTGGCTAACCAGATTGCTGCCGGAGAAGTGGTTGAACGTCCGGCTTCGGTCGTGAAGGAACTGGTGGAAAACAGTCTGGATGCAGGGGCGACCCGGATTGATATCGACATCGAGCGCGGTGGTGCGAAGCTGATCCGTATTCGTGACAACGGCTCGGGCATTGGAAAGGATGAATTGACGCTGGCGCTGGCACGCCATGCGACCAGTAAAATTGCGACGCTCGACGATCTGGAAGCGATCGTCAGCATGGGGTTTCGCGGCGAAGCGTTGGCGAGTATCAGTTCTGTCTCCCGCTTAACTCTGACGTCACGCACTGCCGAGCAATCCGAAGCCTGGCGGGCCTACGCCGAAGGGCGTGATATGGCCGTGACGGTCAAACCTGCCGCCCATCCTGTCGGCACTACGCTGGAAGTGCTGGATCTGTTTTATAACACGCCCGCCCGCCGTAAATTTATGCGCACCGAAAAAACTGAATTCACCCATATTGATGAGGTGGTGCGACGCATTGCGCTGGCGCGTTTTGATGTCGCCATTACGCTGCATCATAACGGTAAGCTGATGCGGCAGTACCGTGCGGCAGCGGATAAAAGCCAGCATGAACGTCGGTTAGGCAGCATTTGCGGTGCGACTTTCTTGCAACATGCGCTGGCGGTGTCATGGCAACACGGCGATCTCACCATTCATGGCTGGGTGGCCGATCCGGTTGGCGCGAAACAACTGCCTGATATGCAGTATTGCTACGTGAACCAGCGCATGATGCGCGATCGGCTCATCAATCACGCCATCCGACAGGCCTATCAGGATCAGCTTAGCGACGATCAGCAGCCCGCTTATGTTTTGTATCTGGAGATCGACCCACATCAGGTTGATGTCAACGTTCACCCCGCCAAGCATGAAGTTCGGTTCCATCAGGCTCGACTGGTGCATGACTTTATCTATCAGGCGGTGATGTCCGTTCTGCAACAGGCTTCCGCACCGGGGCTTGGTATGACGGAGCCGGAAACCGGGAAACCCGTGCAATGGCAGCAGGAAAATCGTCCCGCCGCTGGCGAAAATCACTTTGCTCAGCCGTCACGTACCGATAACGCTCCATCGTATGGCGGGAAAACGCCGCGCGCGGGTCATTCCGGTTCGGCGAGAGAAGCTGCCTATTCCGGCTATCAACCGGAAAATCCGTACCAGAAAAAGCAGGGCGATCTGTATAAGGCGCTGCTGCAACCTGCGGATAATGCAGCAAGTGTACCACCGCCGTCTGGCGAGCGTGTTTCTGTCGCCTCGAATCACGCTGCGTCGCCAGATGCGGCAGTGCCGTCGACGGCATTACCCGTTTTCCCTCCACATCGCGCTACGTTAGAGACGGCAGCGAGCAATCCCAGGGCACGTACTTCGATTGAGCCGCCGCTGGAAAGTCAATCGAGTGGTTTTGGGCGAGTATTGACGGTTTATCCGCCGTGCTACGCGCTGTTGGAGTACCATAAGGGGTTGGCGATGCTGTCGCTTGCCGTTGCCGAGCGCTATCTGAAAGCGGTGCAACTGACGCCGTCGGAAGAGGGACTGCGGGCGCAGCCGTTACTGATTCCGCAGCGCCTGACGTTGAGTAAATCTGAGCTGAGCGTGTTGTCTGCGCATCACGCTTTGCTGACTCGTTTTGGTATTGATGTACTCGTTGAGTCACAGCGTGCCACATTGCGTGCCGTACCTTTACCATTGCGCCAACAAAATTTACAAAACTTGATCTCTGAACTGATAGGCTATCTGGCCGACTATCAGACGGTTGAGACACAGCAGGTGGAACCTGGCGCCCTGGCATCGTGGATGGCAACGCGATTGCAGAGTGAGCAGGAAAGCTGGAGCCATTCTCAGGCCATACAATTACTGGCGGATGTCGAGCGGCTTTGTCCGCAGTTGGCGAAAGCGCCGCCGTCTGAACTTTTATATATGGTGGACATCGATGATGCCATCAAGGCTTTAAAGCATGAATGATGTAGAAAACGCGCCGTTGCCGCCCGCCATTTTTATCATGGGGCCAACGGCGTCAGGAAAAACGGCACTGGCAATGGCGTTACGAGAATATTTGCCAGTAGAGTTGATTAGCGTCGATTCCGCCCTCATCTATAAAGGTATGGATATCGGGACAGCGAAACCGAGTGCGGAAGAGCTGGCACTGGCGCCGCATCGGTTAATCGACATTCTCGACCCGGCGGAATCTTATTCTGCGGCCGATTTTCGCCGCGATGCGCTACGTGAGATGGCGGAGATTACCGCCGCCGGACGCATTCCCCTTTTAGTCGGGGGGACGATGTTGTATTTCAAGGCGCTGCTGGAGGGGCTTTCTCCTCTGCCGCCAGCCGATGCCGCAGTGCGCCAGCGCATTGAAGAGCAGGCAAAAGAAATCGGCTGGGAAGCGATGCATCGGCAGCTCAGTGAGATCGATCCGGTAGCAGCAATTCGGATTCATCCAAATGATCCGCAGAGACTCTCGCGAGCACTGGAAGTTTTTTTCGTTTCAGGTAACACTTTAACTGAACTGACAAAAACGTCTGGCGACGCGCTGCCCTATCAGGTTCATCAGTTTGCTATCGCCCCGGCGACGCGTGAATTGTTGCATCAGCGAATTGAACAGCGCTTTCACCAGATGTTGGCGGCGGGGTTTGAGACAGAAGCCCGGACATTGTTTGCCCGGCGCGACCTTCATACGGATATGCCCTCTATTCGTTGCGTTGGTTATCGCCAGATGTGGTCATATTTATCCGGTGAAATTGATTACGATGAAATGGTTTATCGGGGCATTTGTGCGACGCGTCAGTTAGCGAAGCGGCAAATGACCTGGCTACGCGGTTGGGATGATGTCTGCTGGCTGGATAGCGAAAAACCGACTGAAGCACTGCACAACGTTATACAGGTCATTAAGGCATAGGTTTGTTAGTGCATAGGTTGAGTGATTGTGTACAATCGGTGAGTCTCAGCGTGCAAGTTTTTTACACCGTTATTTTAGAACCGTAGGGTTCTTTGTTACAAACAACATACAAATAAGGAAAATATAGAATGGCTAAGGGGCAATCTTTGCAAGATCCGTTCTTGAACGCTTTGCGTCGTGAACGTGTTCCGGTTTCGATTTATTTGGTGAACGGTATTAAGCTGCAAGGTCAGATCGAATCTTTCGATCAGTTCGTGATTTTGTTGAAAAACACGGTAAGTCAGATGGTTTATAAGCACGCCATCTCTACAGTTGTTCCCTCTCGTCCTGTATCTCACCATAGCAACAATCCAGGCGGCGGCAGCAATTATCACGGTAACAACACGGCGGCTTCGCAGCAGTCGCAGGAAGCTGATGACGCCGAATAAGGCGTATTGTCAATTCACCACGGCGCGGGAGAGCTGGACGCATCGCTCGGCTCCTTCGCTGTGGTGTTTTTTGCTCGTTTGAGAGGTTACTCGCTTGTTTGACCGTTATGAATCAGGTGAACGGGCCATATTAGTTCATATTTACTTCTCGCAAGATAAAGATACGGAAGATCTGCTGGAGTTCGAATCTCTGGTTTCTTCTGCCGGTATTGAATCCTTGCAGGTGGTTACTGGTAGCCGTAAGGCGCCTCACCCCAAGTATTTTGTCGGGGAAGGCAAAGCAGAAGAAATTGCTCAGGCAGTAAAAGAAACCGGCGCGTTTGTCGTGCTGTTTGATCATGCGCTGACGCCAGCTCAGGAACGTAATCTGGAGCGTTTGTGCGAGTGTCGGGTGATCGATCGTACCGGACTGATTTTAGATATTTTTGCCCAGCGTGCGCGTACTCACGAGGGGAAATTACAGGTAGAACTGGCACAGCTGCGCCACCTTGCGACCCGATTGGTTCGCGGTTGGACGCACCTTGAGCGCCAGAAAGGCGGTATCGGTTTGCGTGGCCCGGGTGAAACCCAGCTTGAAACCGACCGCCGTTTATTGCGTAACCGTATCACTCAGATACTGTCGCGTCTTGAACGGGTAGAAAAACAGCGTGAACAGGGGCGGCGGTCGCGAGTTCGCGCCGATGTCCCCACCGTTTCTCTGGTGGGCTATACCAACGCGGGTAAATCCACGCTGTTTAACAAGATTACATCGGCGGGCGTTTATGCCGCCGATCAGTTATTTGCCACACTGGATCCTACATTGCGCCGCATTGAAGTGGATGATGTCGGTGATACAGTGCTGGCGGATACCGTAGGTTTTATCCGGCAGTTGCCCCATGATTTGGTGGCTGCGTTTAAGGCTACACTACAGGAAACACGTCAGGCCTCGCTGCTGTTGCACGTTGTTGATGCTGCCGATCCTCGTCTTGACGAGAACATTGAGGCGGTTAATGACGTACTGACGGAAATCGAGGCGGATGAAATACCTGCGCTGTTGGTAATGAACAAGATTGATATGCTGGATGATTTTGTTCCGCGCATCGATCGCAACGAAGAGAATTTACCGGTACGGGTCTGGCTTTCAGCACAGACCGGCGACGGTATTCCGTTGCTATTTCAGGCATTGACTGAGCGGCTTTCCGGGGAAATCGCACAATATACCTTGCATCTTCCCCCGCAGGCAGGACGCTTGCGTAGTCGTTTTTACCAGCTTCAGGCAATAGAAAAAGAATGGATTGAAGAGGATGGGCAAATTGGTTTGGTTATTCGTATGCCGATTGCTGACTGGCGCCGCCTCTGCAAAAAAGAGCAGGAACTGATGGACTATATTGTCTGATTTGACTGGCAGAAACAGTCTGAGCGGTGAAATAGTCTGACGGACTCTGGGATATTGAACCTGAAGAACACCTATCATAAAGAATGGAGCTAAAACATGGCGTGGAATCAGCCCGGTAATAACGGACAAGACCGCGACCCGTGGGGGAGCAGCAGCAATAATGGCGGCAACTCTGGCGGAAATAACAATAAAGGTGGCCGAGATCAGGGGCCGCCGGATCTGGACGACATCTTCCGTAAGCTGAGCAAAAAACTCAGCGATCTGGGTGGCGGAAAAGGTTCTGGCTCAAGCAACAGCGGAAATTCTGGCGGCCCAGCACTGGGTGGCCGGATCGTCGGTATCGCTGCCGTCGCTGCGGTTGTCATCTGGGCTGCTACGGGTTTCTATACCATTAAAGAAGCGGAACGCGGTGTCGTTACGCGCTTTGGTAAATTCAGCCATTTGGTGGGGCCAGGTCTTAACTGGAAACCGACCTTCATTGACTCTGTTCGCGCCGTGAACGTCGAGTCGGTGCGTGAACTGGCGACGTCGGGCGTGATGTTGACGTCAGACGAAAACGTCGTGCGTGTTGAAATGAACGTGCAATATCGTGTCACGCAGCCAGAACAATATCTGTTCAGCGTAACCAATGCGGATGACAGCCTGCGTCAGGCAACTGACAGCGCGCTGCGCGGCGTGATTGGTAAGTACACGATGGACAAAATTCTGACGGAAGGCCGTACCATTGTGCGTACGGATACCCAGCGCGTACTGGAAGAAACCGTTCGTCCGTACAACATGGGGATCACGCTGCTGGACGTCAACTTCCAGACCGCGCGTCCGCCGGAAGAAGTGAAGGCCGCGTTTGACGATGCGATTGCCGCTCGTGAAAACGAACAGCAATACATTCGTGAAGCGGAAGCGTACGCGAACGAAGTGCAGCCGCGTGCTAATGGTCAGGCTCAGCGTATTCTCGAAGAGTCTCGCGCTTATAAAACCCGTACCGTTCTGGAAGCGCAGGGTGAAGTTGCTCGCTTTGCTCGCGTCTTACCGGAATATAAAGCCGCACCGGAAATTACCCGTGAGCGTCTGTATATCGAAACGATGGAACGCGTGCTGAGTCATACCCGCAAAGTGCTGGTCAATGACAAGGGCGGCAACCTGATGGTTCTGCCGCTGGATCAGATGCTGCGTGGACAAAGTGCTGACAATACGCAAAGCAACAGCAGTAACACCAGCGCTAGCCCACTGCGTCTGCCCACTGGCAACAGCGGGGCGGCGAATAGCAACCAGACGCGCAGCAGCAACAATGGAAATATCATGGATCAGCGCAGAGCAAATGCGCAGCGTGATGACTTCACTCGAGTAGGGAGAGAATAATCGATGCGTAAGCCCTTACTATTTATCCTGATCCTGGTACTGATGGTGGTCTATGCGTCACTGTTTGTGGTGCAGGAAGGCCAGCGCGGCATTGTGATGCGTTTTGGTAAAGTATTGCGTGATGACGAGAATAAGCCACTGATTTATGAGCCGGGATTGCAATTTAAGATTCCGTTTATCGATTCAGTGAAAATGCTCGATGCACGTATCCAAACGATGGAAAATCAGGCTGACCGCTTTATCACTAAAGAGCAGAAAGACCTGATTGTCGATTCCTACATTAAATGGCGTATCAGCGATTTCAGCCGCTACTATCTGGCTACAGGTGGTGGTGACATCTCTCAGGCTGAAGTCCTGCTGAAACGTAAATTCAGTGACCGTCTGCGTTCTGAAATTGGTCGCCTGGATGTGAAAGGTATTGTGACCGACTCGCGTGGACAGCTGATGTCTGACGTGCGTGAAGCGCTGAATACCGGCACCGGTGAAACCACCGAAGCCGATAATGCGATTGCTTCTGCGGCGGCGCGCGTTGAGAAAGAGACGACAGGTAACGAACCTCACATTAACCCTAACAGTATGGCTGCGCTGGGTATTCAGGTTATTGATGTGCGAATTAAGCAAATCAACCTGCCAACTGAAGTGTCTGACGCGATTTACCAACGTATGCGTGCAGAGCGTGAAGCGGTCGCGCGTCGCCACCGTTCACAGGGTCAGGAAGAAGCTGAAAAGCTGAAAGCGGCAGCAGACTATGAAGTCACCCGTACGCTGGCTGAAGCTGAGCGTCAGGGGCGTATCACCCGTGGTGAAGGGGATGCCGAAGCGGCGAAACTGTTTGCTAATGCATTCAGTGAAGATCCTGACTTCTACGCTTTCGTTCGTAGCCTGCGCGCGTATGAAAGCAGTTTCAGTAATAATCAGGACGTGATGGTTCTCAGCCCGGATAGCGACTTCTTCCGCTACATGAAGTCACCGGATAGCAGTATGGCACCACGCCGCTGATCGTCATTCACTGACGTCTTTCATCAAGCCCGGGTTCTTTCTCGGGCTTTTTTTTGGTTCATCGCGCTTTACCGGGGAACGCTGCTTTAATTTTCAGGAAGAAGTAGTCGTTATCCCGGTATCCATAAGCCATTCGCTTTAGTACCTTGATTTTGTTATTCATCCCCTCCAGCACACTCGTATTCAGACGATGTTCAGCACTGGCGATTATCCCGCTCACGTAGCCCTTGAGCTTATCTGCGAACTGCTGCAGCGCTTTTATATCGCTCTCCTGAGACTGCCTGTACCATTCATCCCAGCGATGCCGGGCCACCTCCTTATCCGGCGCATACCACAGCTCTTTCAGCGCAGTTTTCATCACGTACACGGTGTTCAGCGGCTGGTTGGCCTCCAGCAACTCTGCCAGCTTTACATCATGACCTGCTGGCAGATTTTCAGCGTTACGCAGCAACAGCCAGCGGCTGCGCTTGATAACCTTCCGGGTTTTCGCGTTGTCACGTAGCTGATTCGCCTGGTCAACCCGCACCCTGTCGATGACCTCGCGACCGAACTTCGCCACCACGTGGAACAAATCATAGACCACTTCCGCCTGTGGGCATTGCTCCCTGACTTCAAGGTCCAGCGCCGTGTTCATGTCCATTGCGACAGACTCGATAGCCGCGCAGCCTTCCGGTCCCAGCCAGGTGAAGAACGGGCGGAAGGCCGCGCGGCTGCGACCTTCCCCGACCCACAGCACCTGCTGCGTATCAGCGTCCACGACCACAGTGGCATAGCGATGACCTTTAAACAGGGCGAACTCATCCATTATCAGGCGGCGAAGTGTATGTCGCTCTGGCTCCTGCAATTCCCGACGCAAACGGCGGAGGTCGATATTCTTGATGGTGTGCCAGTGCAGGCCTGTCAGCTGTGCTACGTGCTTCACGGGGAGTAGACGGCTAAGAGACTCAACCCAGACGGATAATTTAGAGGTGTAACGCTGCCTCTCAGGCAACCAGGAGATACGTTCGGTGGCAACACCGCAGCAGGCGCAGCGAAGACGACGAACAGGAACCAGAAGGGTGACGCGCCAGTGCAGCAAATCCCGCTCACGAACCTGACGTACAGAGACATCATGAACGGCACAGTCTCTTCGGCCACATCGGCGGCACTGGGGTGCAAAACGGGGGTCTGGGCGAAGCGTAATAAGCAGCGCATCAGATGAGGAATGGGAAAAGGAGTCAACGGTAAAGCCTTCCCAGAAAAGGGAAGAGAGGTTAGCATTCATGGCAGACGGCGGTTGAGTGGTCGGTTGGTGTTTTGGCGAATACAAAACTAACCACTTTTACCGCCGTTTTCTATTGGTTCACGCTTAAGCGCGATGAACCTTTTTTGCCATTTTCTGGCAGAGATATTCAAGGGTTTGCTCCTGCACGAATCGGATGCGGGGAAAAGAGGTTGTTATGAATTCAACGATTTGGCTGGCGCTTGGTCTGGTTTTGGTGCTTGAAGGGCTTGGGCCGTTGCTGTTTCCCCGTCTCTGGCGGCGTATGATTTTGGGTATCGCACAGTTGCCGGATAATGTTTTGCGCCGTTTTGGCGGTGGAATAGTTGTTGCTGGGTGCGTGATCTACTACATGTTGCGTAGCCGCATGGGAGGCTAAAATTAAGCGGAAAAATGTGCGCAATCGTGTGCTAAAAGTACTGAAAGCATCCAAATGAGATGTTAGAATCCTTTTTTAAGCAACCTGGTGATTCTTGAAATGGGTAAGAACGTCGTCGTACTGGGCACCCAATGGGGTGACGAAGGTAAAGGCAAGGTCGTTGACCTGCTGACTGAACGGGCTAAATATGTTGTGCGCTATCAGGGTGGACACAATGCTGGCCACACACTGGTTATCAACGGTGAAAAAACCGTCCTTCATTTAATTCCTTCTGGCATTCTGCGTGAAAATGTTGTCAGCATCATCGGTAACGGTGTTGTGCTGGCGCCTGATGCATTGATGAAAGAAATGACGGAGCTTGAAGCGCGTGGCGTCCCGGTACGCGAACGTCTGCTGCTTTCTGAAGCTTGTCCGTTAATCCTGCCTTATCACGTCGCGCTGGATAACGCCCGTGAGAAAGCGCGTGGTGCGAAAGCAATTGGTACGACTGGCCGTGGTATCGGTCCTGCGTATGAAGATAAAGTTGCTCGCCGTGGTCTGCGCGTTGGCGATCTGTTTGATAAAGAAACCTTTGCCGTCAAACTGAAAGAGATCGTCGAATACCATAACTTCCAGTTGGTTAACTACTACAAAGCCGATGCGGTCGACTACCAGAAAGTGCTGGACGATGTGCTGGCGATTGCTGACATCCTGACTGCGATGGTGGTTGATGTTTCCGATCTGCTGTACAAAGCGCACCTGCGTGGCGATTTCGTTATGTTTGAAGGCGCACAGGGTACACTGCTGGATATCGACCACGGTACTTATCCGTACGTGACTTCCTCAAATACCACTGCGGGTGGCGTTGCTACCGGTTCTGGTCTGGGTCCACGTTATGTAGACTACGTGCTGGGTATCGTTAAAGCTTATTCTACTCGTGTAGGTGCCGGTCCATTCCCGACTGAGCTGTTTGAAGAAGTCGGTGAGCACCTGTCTCAGAAAGGCAACGAGTTTGGCGCGACAACAGGTCGCCGTCGTCGTACTGGCTGGCTGGATGCCGTTGCCGTGCGTCGTGCAGTGCAGATCAACTCGCTGTCTGGCTTCTGCCTGACCAAGCTGGATGTTCTGGACGGTCTGAAAGAGATTAAAATCTGCGTAGGCTATCGTTTACCGAATGGCACCGAAGTGGATACCACTCCGCTGGCTGCTGAAGGCTGGGAAGGTCTTGAGCCGATTTACGAAACGATGCCAGGCTGGTCTGAAAGCACGTTTGGTGTGAAAGATCACAGCAAGCTGCCGCAGGCTGCTCTGAACTACATCAAACGTATCGAAGAAGTCACCGGTGTGCCGATTGATATTATTTCTACCGGCCCGGATCGTAGCGAAACGATGGTGTTGCGCGATCCCTTCGACGCTTGATCTCGTCCCCTTAACGGGTGATGCGAAGATGAAAAAGGACGGGATTCCCGTCCTTTTTGCTATCTGTCAGTTAACCGTCGTCGTGTGAATAACGACGGCTTCTATCTGTTATTCCTGAGCGTTTTCCGCTTTCTTCTTCAGCCCATCTAATAGCTTATTGTGGATGTTGCTGAATCCGCCGTTGCTCATCACCAGAATGTGGTCGCCAGGCTGTGCGGTCTTGACGATGTTGTCTACCAACGTGTCAATGTCCGCGCTCCAGTGCGCAGGCTGTACGCAGGCTTCCGCGACTTCTACGACCTGCCACGGAATATGTGCTGGCTGGAAGAGGAACACTTCATCTGCACGGCCTAATGACGGTGCCAGCTCGTTTTTACACATCCCCAATTTCATGGTGTTGGAACGGGGTTCAAGCACGGCCAAAATACGCGCCGTGCCGCCAACCTTGCTGCGTAGTGCCGACAGCGTTGCCAGAATCGCGGTAGGGTGGTGTGCAAAGTCGTCATAAACTGCGACGCCATGCGCCGTACCGCGTAATTCCAAACGGCGACGCGCGTTGATAAATCCACCCAGCGCACGGCAGGCATCTGCGGGTAGCACGCCGACGTGGTGTGCTGCCGCAATGGCCATCAGCCCGTTGTGCATGTTGTGTTCACCCACCAGCTTCCAGTGGACTTCACCGACGAGTTCATTGTTCAGGTAAACCTGATATTGGCTGGCATCAATCGACACTTTCTGTGCCCGCCATGTGCCTTCTTCGCCAACCAGTTCCTGCTCGCTCCAGCATCCCATTCCCATCACCTGTTTGAGGTTAAGGTCGTTGGTTGGCAGGATGATCTTTCCGCTGCCGGGTACCAGCCGTACAAGATGGTGGAACTGTTTTTGAATGGCTTTCAGATCGTCGAAGATATCGGCGTGATCGAACTCAAGGTTGTTGAGTACCAGCGTTCTGGGGCAGTAATGTACGAATTTGGAACGCTTGTCGAAGAACGCACAGTCATATTCATCGGCTTCGAGCACCATGAACGGGCTGTCGCCCAACCGTGCGGAAACGGTGAAGTTGCCGGGAACGCCGCCGATCACAAAGCCGGGCTGGTAGCCACACTCTTCCAGAATCCAGGTGACCATCCCCGCGGTCGTGGTTTTGCCGTGTGTACCCGCAACGGCAATCACCCAGCGATCGCGTAATACATGATCGTGCAGCCACTGTGGACCGGAAACATAGGGTAATCCCTGTTCCAGTACGGCTTCAACGCATGGGTTTCCCCGCGTCATCGCATTGCCGATGATGACTAAATCAGGGGCGGGAGTAAGCTGTGCCGGATCGTAGCCCTGAATCAGCGTGATTCCTTGCTCTTCAAGTAAGGTACTCATGGGGGGATAAACATTCGCATCTGAGCCTGTGACGTCATGCCCCAGCGAACGAGCAAGCAGGGCAAGGCCACCCATAAAGGTGCCGCAGATACCTAAAATATGAATACGCATACATTTTCCATCTTCACAGTGAGTCTGCGTCACATTCTAACGCTATGAATCCGCCATAAGAAATGGATTTGACTAGGTACTCACTTTCTCTTTGGGCTACACTGCATGCGCAAACGTTGGCGGTGCAGAAATGAAACCGCTTTTCATCCGTAGATTCTGGAATAGTGTTATGAAAACGTTAGGCGAATTTATCGTCGAAAAACAGCACGATTTCTCTCACGCCACAGGTGAGCTTACCGCGCTGCTGTCTGCTATTAAACTGGGTGCCAAGATTATTCACCGTGATATCAATAAAGCGGGTCTGGTTGATATCCTGGGTGCCAGCGGCATTTCTAATGTTCAGGGCGAAGTGCAGATGAAGCTCGATCTGTATGCCAATGAGAAACTGAAAGCGGCATTAAAAGCGCGTGGTGAAGTGGCAGGTATTGCCTCCGAAGAAGAAGACGAAATTGTTATCTTTGAAGGTGATAAGGCGGAAAATGCCAAGTATGTCGTTCTGATGGATCCGCTGGATGGCTCGTCGAATATCGATGTGAACGTCTCTGTTGGTACCATTTTCTCTATTTATCGCCGTATTACGCCGCTGGGAACCTCAGTCACGGAAGCTGACTTCTTACAGCCGGGTAGCCAGCAGGTTGCTGCGGGTTACATTGTTTACGGTTCTTCCACCATGCTGGTGTACACCACGGGTCACGGCGTGCACGCCTTTACCTACGATCCGTCGCTCGGTGTATTCTGTCTCTCGCATGAAAAAGTTTGCTTCCCGGAAAAAGGGAATATGTATTCCATCAACGAAGGGAACTACATCAAGTTTCCTGTCGGCGTGAAGAAATACATCAAATACTGTCAGGAGCAGGATGAAGAAACGCAGCGTCCTTATACGTCGCGTTATATCGGCTCACTGGTGGCGGATTTCCACCGCAATCTGCTGAAAGGCGGAATCTACCTGTATCCGAGCACGGCGAGCTACCCGAAAGGCAAACTGCGTTTGCTGTACGAATGCAACCCGATGGCGTTTTTGGCGGAGCAGGCGGGCGGTAAGGCCAGTGACGGTAAAAACCGTATTCTGGATATTACGCCGGAGAAACTGCACCAGCGCTCACCGTTCTTCGTCGGGACGGAATCAATGGTGAATGACGTTGAACGCTTTATCCGTGAATTCCCAGACGCTTAATTAGCGCTTTCCCGTGTTGTCGGGCTTTCTGCCAACGCGGGATGACTTTATGGCGTGCTGTCCAGTACGCCATTTTTGTGGCTCGCCACAACCCGCGTTTTTTAGTGTTGTGCCTCGAACCAGCTTTCCAGAATAATCACCGCAGAGGCCGCGTCTACACTCCCTTTATCCAGTGCTCTAAAGCCGCCACGTTCGAAGAGATCCGCGCGCGCTTCTACGGTACTCAAGCGTTCATCGTGTAACTCAATCGCGACGCCAAAACGGCCATGCAGTCGGTTAGCGAACTTTCGCGCCCGTGCCGTCAATGGCTGTTCGGTGCCATCCATGTTGAGCGGTAAGCCGACGACGACCAGATCAGGTTGCCATTCTGACAACAGCTTCTCCACTTTTTGCCAGTCTGGGATGCCTTCCTGCGCTTTGAATGAGGTCAGTGGGCGTGCTGTACCGGTAATCTCCTGACCGATGGCGACACCGATGCTTTTTGTCCCAAAATCAAAGGCAAGGATGGTTCTGCTGTTCATCAGGCATGTCCCGCTTCGGTGGAGATATTATGAATATCGATGCCCAGCTTTCTGGCCGCCGCCCGCCAACGTTCTGCAATCGGCGTGTGGAACAGAATGTCTTTATCGGCCGGCGTGGTCAGCCAGGCGTTCTCCAGCAGCTCTTCTTCCAACTGGCCGTTCTCCCAGGCGGAATAGCCTAAGGCGACCAGCGTATTTTTCGGCTGACTAGGTGTCCCCAACGTTTCCAGCACGTCTTTTGACGTGGTGATCATGGTGTCTTCAGAAATACTGATGCTGGAGCCAAAGCCGGGACAAGGCGTGTGCAGGATAAAACCCCGATCGTCCGCCAGCGGGCCGCCCATGAAGACGGGGTTATCCAATCGAATGGCAGGATCGCGCGGTGTCGGATCTATTTTTAGCTTGTTCAGCACATTTTCCACGGAAAACTGATCCATCGGTTTATTGATGATCAGCCCCATGGCTCCGTCTTCATTATGTTCGCAGATATAGACCACCGAACGTTTAAATACAGAGTCCTGTAGTGCTGGCATAGCAATGAGGAAGTGATGCTGTAAATTCATTGTGTATTTTTATCGATATCCGTCAGCGTTGGAGAAACGGCCCGTATTGCGCGGGCCGAGTGGTGTGTGCGGTGTCTCTGGTATTAGCGGGTACGTACAGCCAGACGTTTCTCAATGGCGTCCATCAACATACCGGTAATGGAAACATCCGGGTAGGCGGCTTCGATTTCACGCACGCAGGTCGGGCTGGTGACGTTAATTTCTGTCAAACGGTCACCGATGATGTCCAGACCGACAAAAATCAGGCCTTTGGCTTTTAACGTTGGGGCGACGTCACGGGCGATTTTCCAGTCGCTTTCGGTTAGCGGACGTGCTTCACCACGGCCACCGGCGGCCAGATTACCGCGTGTCTCACCGCTTTTCGGGATACGCGCCAGGCAGTAAGGGACGGGTTCGCCATCGACCACCAGCACGCGTTTATCGCCGTCTTTAATCGCAGGCAGATAATTTTGCGCCATGCAGTAGCGGGTGGCGTGTTCGGTCAGCGTCTCGATGATCACGGAGACGTTGGCGTCGTCCTGCTTCAAACGGAAAATAGACGCACCACCCATGCCGTCCAGCGGCTTGAGAATGACGTCACCGTGTTTTTCATGGAACTGACGCAGCTTATCGGCACGACGTGTGACGAGCGTATCGGGAGTCAGGTGCGGGAACCAGGCGGTGAACAGCTTCTCATTGCAATCACGCAGGCTTTGCGGTTTGTTGACGATCAGCGTGCCTTTCTCTTCTGCGCGTTCCAGAATATAGGTGGCGTAGATGAACTCCGTATCGAACGGCGGATCTTTACGCATCAGCACCACATCCAGCTCTTCCAACGCAATGTCCTGCTCGCCGGAGAAATCGTACCAGCCGTCGTAATCGTACTGGACGCTCAGGCGACGCGTTGTCGCACGGGCGACGCCTGCGTGCATGTAGAGATCGTTCATCTCCATGTAATGCAGTTCCCAACCACGGCGCTGTGCTTCCAGCAGCATGGCAAAGCTGGTGTCTTTCTTGATATTGATGGTGTCAATCGGATCCATCACGATACCGAGTTTGATCATTCTTTTCTCCTTTACCCCAAATCGCCGAAACGTACCTGTAAGGCGGTCATGGCGGTGAGTGCAGTGGTTTCTGTGCGCAAGACGCGTGGCCCCAACAGGATATCAGTGAATCCGTGTTCTGAGGTCATGGTAATTTCATCGGCGGTGAGCCCGCCTTCTGGTCCTATTAGCAATCTGACCCGTTCTACGGGCAGCGGCAGTGTATTGATGCTCTGTGTAGCGCGTGGGTGCAGATTTAATTTCAACGCGTTGTCTTGTTCTGCACACCAGGCTTCCAGCGTCATCGCTGGCCGCACCAGCGGCACACAGTTGCGGCCAGATTGTTCACAGGCGGCAATCGCAATTTTCTGCCACTGGCTAATTTTTTTCTCCATACGCTCGGCATCCAGCTTTACGCCACAGCGTTCGGAAAGCAGCGGGGTAATCACATTGACGCCCAGCTCGATAGATTTCTGGATAGTAAACTCCATCTTTTCGCCGCGTGACATCACCTGTCCCAGATGTAAATGTAGGGGCGATTCTTTATTTTCCAACTTACCTGCTGTGAAGCGAACGCGCACACTCTTTTTGCTGGCCGCGATGATTTCCGCATCAAAGACATGATTGCTGCCATCAAACAACTGCAATGCCTGTCCCGTATTCATGCGTAACACGCGACCAACGTGATTGGCGGCATCGTCGCTCAGTTCGGCTTCACCGCCGTGTAGGGGGAGCGTCTCGGGATGAAAAATGCGTGGTACTCGCATGCGGATTCAGACCTTTGAATAAAAGAGAAGCGAATGAACGCCAGAAACAGGCAACACCACCGTTATCTGACGGCGGTTTTGCTGGAAACAGATTCGCTATAGTAGGTAGACGAACTAGCGCTGGCAAGCTTGTTGAACGTAGGGGTTCGGGTTTCCCTGTTTTGCGGCGATGCGCTGATTGCGGGTACATTCCCACGGTGTGACCGGGTACTGCTTATCCCAGGCTTCGAACAGCTGAGTTTGCTGACTGGACAAGCGTAACTGATAGCGATCGCGCATGTAGAAATAGGTACGGGCGATCTGGCCGCGAGCGCGAGCAGGTGGCTCTGCCAGATTGTTTTTAAAATCGATCTTCATCTCGCATTGGCCGTACTGGGATGTACCACCGTTCCACTGCCCATACATCGCATTGCCGCGATCGCCGTTTACCTCGCCGATAGCCGGTTGCAGGTTATGCAAATCGGTTTCCATCTCACGGTAGACGGGGTCGCTGCTACAGTTCTTTCTGCCGCCATCCTGCCAGCACTGACGCTGGTGGCCGAACTGCCAGGCAGGCACAACGTGTTCCCATTCGATACGGCTGGCACGCTGTTCATTTTTTCTTACCTGATAGCCGCAGGATTCAAGGTCGGGAGTGCCTTTCTTGCCTTGCCATGTAATTTTGCAACCGCAGTAGAACGAACCCGGCGCATCCCGGTTGATTTCGACTGCTGCGGCTTTTGCCTGCGAAAAATTATTGATGTTCTGACCTAACGCGGTGGCCGAAAACAGCGCCGCGCCAACGGCGGAGATAGCGAGAATTTTGCGTAGCATATTCCAAATAATCCACAGGCTGTAAAGTTGGCAGACTACCGGATGTCTCGTCGGCAGGCAAATGCAAAAGCAGTTTTTAAAACTGGAAATTCCCTTTTAAATAGAACTTTTTACATCATGACGTAAGGTTTTCCCGCAACGACGGCAGCGATATTCTGTTTCGCCGCGCAGCACCCGATTGTGTCGGCGGATCGTCAGTTCATGCCGTTGGCAATCGCACAGGTACGTGAAGGTTTGCCCCTGCACGGATTGCACTGCAAACCGATGCGTGCGTTTTGCCGGAACATGCAGGACGCTTTCCATCATCCAGCGCCATTCTTTGCCATGTGGCGCGACACGGCCAAAGCGCGCGTAGACCAGAAGATGAGCCAGTTCATGAGGAACCACCTCATCGATAAAAGCCTGCTGATTTTCCTGCAACAAGACAGGATTCAGCCGAATTTCCCAGTGTTGCAGCCAGGCCGTTCCTGCCGTGGCGCCACGTTGCTGGTAATTTACCGTGGGTTCGGTGTAGTCCGTTTGCAACGCGAGATTAGCCTGCTGCAATTTATCACGCAGACAGCGCATCACAGCCTGATGGCTGGCAATGGGGATTCGGGGTGTATTCATATTCGGTGAGGATAAAGTGAGTAGCAGGGAGACGCAATAGGTGACGCGGAGGGAAATCATAATGAAAAACGGCGAATGAGAATTCGCCGTTTCAGACAGTTGACAAACCTATTTGTCGAACGAAAACGAGAGTAACGGAATAGAAGAGTAAAGCGTTTGCGCCAGGGATGGCGCAAGCCGAGCGCACAGGGACGTGTTTACAGCGTCTTTACGATCTATCCGTTGCTCTCGCTCTACGGACTTTATCAGTAACCTCAAACAGCGAATCTTCATTCGCTGTTTGGTCTTTATTGCATCGCCGGATTATAGACCCGCGGCCTCGCGCAGCTGTGCGGCTTTGTCTGTTTTTTCCCACGGGAAATGTTCACGGCCAAAGTGACCATAGGCTGCCGTTTCCTGATAAATCGGGTGCAGCAGGTCTAGCATCTGAATTAAGCCGTAAGGACGCAGATCGAAGAATTCGCGTACCAGCAGCGTCAGTTGCTCGGTAGACACTTTCTCTGTGCCGAAGGTTTCGATCATGATAGAGGTCGGTTCTGCTACGCCGATAGCGTAGGACACCTGAATTTCGCAGCGATCGGCCAGGCCAGCCGCAACGATATTCTTGGCAACATAGCGCGCGGCATAGGCTGCAGAACGGTCTACTTTAGATGGATCCTTACCGGAGAATGCCCCGCCGCCGTGACGCGCCGCGCCACCGTAGGTATCAACGATGATTTTACGACCGGTCAGGCCGCAGTCACCCATCGGGCCGCCGATAACAAAGCGTCCGGTCGGGTTGATGAAATATTTGGTATTGGCAGACAGCCATTCGGCAGGCAGAACCGGTTTGATGATCTCTTCCATCACCGCTTCATGCAGATCTTTTTGGCTGATGTCTTCCGAATGCTGGGTAGACAGTACCACGGCATCGATGCCGGCAATCTTGCCATCGTCGTACAGGAACGTAACCTGGCTTTTCGCATCCGGGCGCAGCCACGGCAGAGTGCCACTCTTACGCACTTCTGACTGACGCTGAACCAGACGGTGCGCGTAAGTCACTGGGGCTGGCATCAGCACGTCGGTTTCATTGGTCGCGTAGCCGAACATCAAACCCTGATCGCCCGCGCCTTGCTCCAGCGGATCGGTGCGGTCAACGCCCTGATTGATGTCTGGAGATTGCTTACCAATCGCGCTCAGTACGGCGCAAGAGTTGGCATCAAAACCCATTTCGGAATTGACATAACCGATATCACGCACGGTACGACGGGTAATTTCTTCGATATCGACCCAGGCGCTGGTGGTGATTTCGCCACCGACTAACACCATTCCGGTCTTTACATAAGTCTCACAAGCGACACGCGCTTTTGGGTCTTGCTCCAGAATGGCGTCGAGAACCGCATCAGAAATCTGGTCAGCAATTTTATCAGGATGTCCTTCAGAGACTGACTCGGACGTAAAAAGGTGTTTAGCCATGAGTTTCTTTACCTTCAAATCAAAGCCGTTAAGCAGTGTATCAGTTAATCGGTATAGACGGATTAACATCTGGATGGCTATTCTAGGTCACCTTTTAGTCTCAGTGCCAGTAGTTTTTCGCATTAGCATGCCATCGTCCTTTTATCATCGGCCGTTTTTTCTTTTACAAGAGATGACTAGCGACAATTTTCATTTTGCTTTTCCAGTAGCATGTAGGTATAAACGGCGAGCGGTGATGCAATCCGCGACATCTTGAATTGCTTATTGATAGCTGACCGCATGACCTGCGGCGCACGTGGAGGTGGTAGGATTAATGATCCGTTGTTTACTGAGTATATTGCGTTCGCAATATGTCCCTTTTGACGCTATCGCGTCCGCGACTCAACCCTTCTTTTCCGTTTCCCGACGTAGCCTGTCTTTAAATTCGACACAGGACTCCAGGGCTGGTTAATCCGCCTGTTATTCTTTCTGCCAGAAGCGCTTAACGCCTTTCTGGTCACGTTCGCCCGGTGATTTTCACGACGAGTTTTATCGACCCGTAACACGGAGCCTGACAACGTGTTTTACACTAATAAGAGTAATAAAGTGACGGCATATTTCACTACGCCGATTTTTTCACTGTCGACGCCGCATGTTGCAGGTATGCTCATGTGGGCGGTTTATTCAGGTACTGATGTGATCAGCAGTCTAGAAAAAGAAGAGGTTCGTTATGTCTGACGACATGATTCATCACGGCTCGTCAGCGACGGGTAAACATGAAAATTTGCGCTCAATGCAGGAGGTTGCCATGAATGACCGTAATGCCAGCGAAATGCTTCGTACCTACAATATTGCCTGGTGGGGTAATAATTACTATGACGTCAATGAGCTGGGCCACATTAGCGTGTGCCCGGATCCTGACGTACCAGAAGCTCGCGTCGATCTGGCCAGATTGGTCAAAGATATGCAGAGAGACCACCACCAGCGTCTTCCTGCGCTATTCTGCTTTCCGCAAATCCTTCAGCATCGCCTACGTTCTATTAATGCGGCGTTTAAACAGGCTCGTGAATCGTTTGGCTATGAAGGTGGCTATTTTCTGGTTTATCCCATCAAGGTTAACCAGCATCGTCGCGTGATTGAGTCACTGGCGAATTCCGGTGAACCGTTGGGTCTGGAAGCCGGTTCAAAAGCGGAACTGATGGCTGTTCTCGGCCACGCCGGCATGACGCGCACGGTGATCGTGTGTAACGGCTATAAAGACCGTGAATACATCCGTCTGGCACTCATCGGTGAAAAGCTGGGCCACAAGGTGTATCTGGTCATCGAGAAGATGTCTGAAATTCGTCTGGTGCTGGAAGAAGCCGAGCGTTTGAATGTGGTGCCGCGCCTCGGCGTTCGCGCACGTCTCGCCTCTCAGGGGTCGGGTAAATGGCAATCCAGCGGTGGCGAAAAATCCAAATTTGGTCTGGCGGCGATTCAGGTTCTGCAACTGGTTGAGATGCTGCGTGACGCGGGGCGGTTGGATAGCCTGCAACTGCTGCATTTCCATTTGGGGTCGCAACTGGCAAATATCCGTGATATCGCGACGGGCGTGCGTGAGTCTGCGCGTTTCTATGTCGAGCTGCATAAGCTGGGCGTGAATATCCAGTGTTTTGACGTCGGTGGCGGTTTGGGCGTGGACTATGAAGGTACGCGCTCTCAGTCCGATTGTTCAGTGAACTATGGCCTGAATGAATACGCCAACAACGTGATTTGGGGTATCGGCGATGCCTGTAATGAACACGGGCTGCCGCATCCGACGGTGATCACCGAATCCGGTCGTGCGGTCACCGCGCACCATACCGTACTGGTTTCCAATATTATCGGGGTGGAACGCAACGAGTTCAGCGAACCTACCGAGCCGGAAGAAGATGCGCCGCGCGCGCTGGAGAGCCTGTGGTCGACCTGGAAGGAAATCAAGCAGCCAGGAAAACGTCGTTCGTTGCGTGAGTGGCTGCATGACAGCCAGATGGATTTGCACGATGTACATACCCAGTACACGCACGGCATGTTGGATCTGACACAGCGTGCGAAAGCAGAGCAACTTTATCTGAGCATCTGTAAGCTGATTCAGGAGCAGTTGGATCCGAGTAACCGTGCGCACCGGCCGGTGATTGATGAGTTACAGGAGCGGATGGCGGACAAGCTGTATGTCAACTTCTCGCTGTTCCAATCCATGCCGGACGCATGGGGTATCGATCAACTGTTCCCGGTACTGCCGCTGGAAGGGCTGGATAAGCAGCCTGAACGCCGCGCGGTGCTGCTGGACATCACCTGTGATTCCGACGGTACGATCGATCACTATGTCGATGGTGACGGCATTGCGACAACGATGCCAATGCCGCCTTACGATCCAGAAAACCCGCCGCTGCTGGGCTTCTTTATGGTCGGTGCCTATCAGGAAATTCTGGGGAACATGCATAACCTGTTCGGTGATACGTCGACCGTAGACGTGTTTGTCTTCCAGGATGGCACCGTCGAGATTGAAGAATCCGACGAAGGGAACACGGTTGCCGACATGCTGGAATATGTGCAGCTTGACCCTGACGTGCTGATGACTCGTTTCCGCGATCAGGTTAAAGAAACCGATCTGGATGCTGAACTTCAGGCACAGTTCATGGAAGAGTTTGAATCCGGGCTGTACGGCTATACTTATTTGGAAGATGAAGAATAAGTGTGACTGACGAAGTAAAAGGGGATGCGAGCGCGCATCCCTTTTTTTCGGCCATCGATCAGATAAGCGAATTACTTATATTGATATCGGTTGCTGGTTTGGGAAGGGAATCAAATTCTTCAATGACGCTGTCTTTGAAGATAATCTTGGCAATTAGCAGTAAAGAGTTTTTATCCTGAACGCCATATTTATTCAGTAATCGTGATTTGCTGTTCAGTACTGACTTCTTATTTAATCCGATGATATCGGCAATCGCTTCCGCCGTGTAGCCCGCACACCAATACTGGAATACGGCATATTCAGATTTTGACAACCTGACGGGACTGAATAAACGGCGATCGTGAAGGTGGACGAAATCGAGTAATTTATAAAAAGAATCGATGGCTGCTGATTTTGAAATAAGAATCGTTTTTTCGTCAATGCACACGGGAGGGTGATTGGGGGAATTATTGATGATCACGAACGACGACGCCATATTATAAAAGTGAGTTCTTATCGACTCATAGTATTCCTCAAAGCCCTCACTGCTACCGTCGATGATGAAAATACATTTTTTCTTTCCCTGCTGCAGCGTAAACCTGTTGACGGGCTTTATCGAGAGCATAGGGATACCGGATAGGATTTCCCGTAATCCTACCGTGGTAAAATTGCATTTACTGAAAATTCTCACATCCATGATTTTTAACACATATGAGTTTATTGTCTGAAAGTGGCCACAAACCAATAATTGCTGCTGATGTTATCCAGTTATTAAGAAATCGCGATCCTGAAATGCCGTTAAATCGCTAAAAGGTGGAGCCTCTAGAGAAACCTGTGAAAGAGACAACAGGGGTTATCATATATCTATATGATCAAACTGGAAAAATTTTTATTGGTTTAACATAGTATGCTTGATTTACTGGTTTATTTCTATCTTTAAATACAGGGGGTTACCACAAGATTCCTGCTGATTGAGACGTAGGTCTCTGTGCTAATCGTGGTTACCTGTTTGTCGGTATGCCGCCGCATTGGTGGATGACGGCTTTCCAGCATCTGGAAATCCACGGAGTATCGTTTCTTAAAAAGAGAACGAAAAGTTAGTGCGATTGAAAATAGCTATCTATTTATTATCGATTAATTCTTAAATCCTATCATCATGACGATGGCGAGATTAAAGATGGCAATTTCATGACAGCTTACAGCGAATATGGCGGGGATGATAGTGGTCGGATGACTAGCGGGCAATTGAGATTTTTTCAATTGCCCACGATGTGCCTGCTCTGTGCGTCATCAGAACGCGGGGTTACTTCTCGGCAGCAATGCGTTCACGAATGTGTTTGGCGCGCCCTTCAGATGAAGGGTGGGAGTCGAACATGCTGCTCTCATGGCCAGCATCGAGTTTTGCGAGTTTCTCAAAGCTGCTCGCCAGGCCTTCCCGATTGATGCCGCGTTTCTTCAGCAAATCAAAGGAGTAATCATCGGCCTGCGTTTCTTGAGTTTGAGAGAACTGGGAATTAACCAGTTTTTCTCCCAGATCCGCTAGCTGAGATTCTGACAAGGACTGCGCGACACCGCCAGCAGAGGCGATGGCAGTACGGGCGGCCGTCGCAGCATAGGCAACCTGCATCGCTTTACGCGTGTGTCCCAGCGCAACGTGACCCATTTCGTGGCCGAGAACGCCTTCGACTTCATTGTCGTTCATGATGTCCATCAGGCCGCTGTACACCCGGATACAGCCGTTAGCCATTGCCCAGGCGTTAACGTCTTTTGTCAGATAAACCTTGTAGTTGGCTGGCGTACCGTTGATGTCATGACCCAGCGCATCTGCAATTTTATTCAAGCGTTGTGTGTACTTGTTGTCGGCAGGGGCAATGTTTGCCTCTTTGTCCATTTGCTCACAGGACTGGTTGCTAAGCGCTTTAACCTGCGCATCGCTGAGCGTTGCCGCCTGAAACGCCTGAGCGCCGGATTGCATTAAGGTATTGGTGTTTAAGTTTTGGCAGCCGGTCAGCAACGTTGCGACACACAGCGCCAGCACAGAAGAACGAATTACCATAAAAATCATCTCCCTACGAGCGTTCTTGTTTTTTAGTACGAAAGAAAATCGGCTATAAACTACCCGAAAACGACATTGAGAAATAGATCGGAAAATCTGATTTGTACTTTTTACGAGAGCGCGCAGGCAATGCATTTTGTTTCTGATACGTTCCCAAAAGGCACGCCAAATAAAGGTGAACCCACTAGAAAACATCGCGTATGGCGCTGTAATTCACTGCGCAATTGGCAAAAGAACCGCTATTGATTCGTCAGCCAATAAATCCCTGTTTTTTGCTCACGGTTCCATGTGCATTCGCTACATTTTTCATGTACATTTGTAATCATATTTATTTTGTCATTCTTGTTTAACTTATTGATTTTTATTTGTTTTACAGGAAGGGCAGTCGTTCAATCCGATCTGGAGTCAAGCATGTCCTCTCGTAAAGAACTTGCCAATGCTATCCGCGCGCTGAGCATGGATGGGGTGCAGAAAGCCAAATCCGGTCACCCGGGCGCACCGATGGGCATGGCCGATATCGCCGAAGTCCTGTGGCGCGATTACCTCAACCATAATCCGGCCAACCCCAACTGGGCCAACCGTGACCGCTTCGTGCTGTCCAACGGCCACGCGTCCATGCTGATTTACAGCCTGCTGCATCTCTCCGGCTACGACCTGCCGATTGAAGAATTGAAAAACTTCCGCCAGCTGCATTCCAAAACGCCGGGTCACCCTGAATACGGCTACACCGCGGGCGTCGAAACCACCACCGGCCCGCTGGGTCAGGGGATTGCCAACGCGGTCGGCATGGCGATTGCCGAGCGCACGCTGGCGGCGCAGTTCAACCGTCCGGGTCACGAGATTGTCGACCACCACACCTATGCCTTCCTGGGTGACGGCTGCATGATGGAAGGGATTTCCCACGAAGTCTGCTCGCTGGCCGGCACCATGAAGCTCGGCAAACTGACCGCGTTTTATGATGACAACGGCATCTCTATTGACGGCCACGTTGAAGGCTGGTTCACCGACGATACCGCCGCCCGCTTTGAAGCCTACGGCTGGCACGTGGTGCGCGGCGTAGACGGTCACGATGCGGACGCCATCAAACGCGCCATCGGCGAAGCGCAGCTTGTCACTGACAAACCGTCGCTGCTGATGTGCAAAACCGTGATTGGCTTCGGTTCACCGAACAAGGCCGGTACGCACGACTCCCACGGCGCGCCGCTGGGTGATGCCGAAGTGGCCGCCTCCCGCGAACAGCTGGGCTGGGCGTATGCGCCGTTTGAGATCCCGGCGGATATCTATGCAGCCTGGGACGCCAAACCAGCGGGCCAGCGTAAGGAAGCGGCCTGGAACGAGGCGTTTGCCGCCTACGCCAGCGCCTACCCGGAACTGGCCGCCGAGTTCAAGCGCCGCACCGGCGGTGAGCTGCCAGGCAACTGGCAGGCGGATGCACAGAAATTTATCGACGATTTGCAGGCCAATCCGGCGAAAATCGCCAGCCGCAAAGCCTCACAGAACGCGCTGGAAGCCTACGGCAAACTGCTGCCGGAATTCCTGGGCGGCTCTGCCGACCTGGCACCGAGCAACCTGACCATCTGGTCCGGCTCGGTCTCGCTGGACAAAGACCACGCGGGCAACTACATCCACTACGGCGTGCGCGAATTCGGCATGACGGCGATTGCCAACGGGATTGCGCTGCACGGCGGCTTTGTGCCGTACACCGCGACCTTCCTGATGTTTGTGGAATACGCGCGTAATGCCGTGCGTATGGCCGCGCTGATGAAAATCCGCAGCATCTACGTTTACACCCACGACTCCATCGGTCTGGGCGAAGACGGCCCGACGCACCAGCCGGTTGAACAGCTGGCGAGCCTGCGCGTGACGCCGAACATGAGCAACTGGCGTCCGGCAGACCAGGTGGAAACGGCGGTGGCATGGAAATACGCCATTGAGCGTCAGGACGGCCCGACGTCGCTCATCCTGTCCCGTCAGAATCTGGCGCAGCAGCCCCGTACCGCGGAGCAACTGGCGAATGTGGCGAAAGGCGGCTACGTGCTGAAAGACAGCGACGGTCAGCCTGAGCTAATCCTGATTGCGACGGGTTCAGAAGTTGAACTGGCGGTTGGCGCCTATGACAAGCTGACTGCCGCAGGCCGCAAGGTGCGCGTGGTGTCGATGCCGTCTACGGATGCGTTCGACAAGCAGGATGCAGCCTACCGTGAAGCGGTGCTGCCGAAGGCGGTATCGGCGCGCGTGGCGATTGAAGCGGGTATCGCGGACTACTGGTTCAAGTATGTTGGCCTGAATGGCGCGATTGTCGGCATGACGAGCTTCGGCGAATCGGCGCCGGCTGAGCAACTGTTTGAAACCTTCGGTTTCACCGTGGACAACGTGGTGGAAAAGGCGCAGGCGCTGCTGAAGTAATCATGCTGCGTTAAACCCCGATATGAGAAGCCGTCAGCTAATGCTGGCGGCTTTTTTTCATCCTGAATTTCCCCTTATTCTCAATGTGCTTTGCCTGCTCCCCAAATGCCGTTTTTTCATTTTTATGACGCAGGTCACTCTTCTGGCGTGTGCCAGACGAGAATATTTCTTTTATGCGTTAATTCGTTTATTCTAGCTGAAGCGTTTCAGTTGTTGTGCTGACGGCGTTTCGTAAGGGGTTCTCTGGTGTCTAAGAAGGGTATATCCTATGCGCTGGGTAGCCCAGCGATGACATAAGGAACCACAAGGAACGCCATGACGATCCGTATTGCGATAAACGGTTTTGGCCGCATAGGCCGCAGTGTTTTACGTGCGTTGTATGAATCAGGTCGCCGAGCTGAGATTGCCGTTGTGGCGATTAACGAGCTGGCGAGTGCGGAAGGTATGGCGCATTTGCTCAAGTACGACTCAAGTCACGGCCGTTTTTCGTGGGATGTGCGTCAGGAGTGCGATCAGCTTTATGTTGGTGATGACTGTATTCGCCTGTTGCATCAGGCAGAGATTCAGCAACTGCCCTGGCGAGAACTCGGTGTCGATATCGTACTGGATTGCAGCGGTGTCTACGGTAGCCGGGAAGATGGGGAAGCCCATCTGGCGGCGGGCGCGAAGAAAGTGTTGTTTTCTCATCCGGGCACGGCAGATCTGGATGCGACGGTGGTGTTTGGCGTCAATCACCAGCAGTTGGAAAGTGGGCATCGTATTGTTTCCAATGCGTCTTGTACGACTAACTGCATTATTCCGGTGATTAAACTGCTGGATGATGCCTTCGGCATCGAGAATGGCACGGTAACGACGATCCACTCATCCATGAACGATCAACCGGTGATCGATGCTTATCATCACGATCTGCGGCGTACGCGAGCCGCCAGCCAGTCGATCATCCCGGTGGATACCAAGCTGTCGGCGGGAATCACCCGTATTTTTCCACAGTTTGTTGACCGTTTTGAGGCGATCTCGGTGCGAGTGCCGACGATCAACGTTACGGCAATTGACCTGAGCGTTAGCGTCAGGAAAGCCGTAAACGTGAATGAAATTAATGCACTATTGCAAAAATCAGCGCATGAGTCGTTTCGTGGTATAGTTGATTATACTGATTTGCCATTAGTGTCAGCTGATTTTAACCACGATCCGCACAGTGCCATTGTTGACGGCACGCAGACACGGGTCAGTGGTCAGCATCTGATTAAAACATTGGTCTGGTGCGATAACGAATGGGGCTTTGCCAACCGGATGTTGGATACAACACGGGCGATGGCAGCCTGCGGTTTCTAGTACGACGGTGGCGATCAGGGGTCGCTATCTCGCTCAAGCAACTTTAAAAGAGAATCAACAAGAGGATTCACCATGTCTGTAATTAAGATGACCGATCTGGATCTGGCTGGTAAACGTGTTCTTATTCGTGCGGATCTGAACGTACCAGTAAAAGAAGGGAAAGTGACGTCTGATGCGCGCATCCGTGCCTCTCTGCCGACCATCGAAATCGCTCTGAAACAAGGCGCTCGCGTTATGGTCACCTCCCACCTGGGACGTCCGACCGAAGGCGAGTACAACGAAGAATTTTCTCTGCTGCCTGTTGTTGACTACCTGAAAGAAAAACTCTCTTCGCCTGTGCGTCTGGCGAAAGATTATCTGGATGGTGTTGATGTCGCCGAAGGCGAGCTGGTTGTACTGGAAAACGTCCGCTTTAACAAAGGCGAAAAGAAAGACGACGAAGTTCTGTCCAAGAAATACGCGGCGCTGTGCGATGTGTTCGTCATGGACGCATTCGGTACTGCACACCGCGCGCAGGCTTCCACTCACGGCGTGGGTAAATTTGCGCCTATCGCTTGTGCAGGCCCTCTGTTGTCTGATGAGCTGGAAGCGCTGGGCAAAGCATTGAGCGAACCAGCACGTCCGATGGTTGCTATTGTGGGCGGCTCTAAAGTTTCCACCAAGCTGACCGTGCTGGATTCTCTGTCTAAAATCGCCGATCAACTGATCGTCGGTGGCGGTATCGCTAACACCTTCGTGGCAGCACAAGGCCACAACGTGGGTAAATCCCTGTACGAAGCTGACCTGATTCCTGAAGCGAAAAAGCTGCTGGAAACCTGTGATATTCCTGTACCGAGCGATGTACGTGTTGCGTCAGAATTCTCTGAAACTGCGGCCGCAACGCTGAAGTCAGTTACGGCAATCAAAGACGAAGAGCAGATTCTGGATCTGGGCGATGTTTCCGCTGAGCGTCTGGCTGAAATTCTGAAGAATGCCAAGACCATCCTGTGGAATGGCCCGGTTGGCGTCTTCGAATTCCCAAACTTCCGTAAAGGAACCGAGACCATTGCTCGTGCGATCGCAGATAGCGAAGCATTCTCTATCGCAGGCGGCGGCGATACGCTGGCTGCGATCGATCTGTTTGGTATTGCTGACAAAATCTCCTACATTTCTACCGGCGGTGGCGCATTCCTGGAGTTCGTTGAAGGGAAAAAACTGCCAGCAGTAGTTATGCTGGAAGAACGCGCCAAGCAGTAATTTAAGGTAAGGGCTGCTTTTTCCCTTTCCTGTGGTTGTCTCGGCATGCCGTTATGCAATAGCGTGCCGAGACAATCTGTCGATTCAACATCGATTTCTCTAACCCCTCCACGGCCAACGAAACGGGACACGTAACATGTCTAAAATTTTTGATTTCGTAAAACCCGGTGTCATCACTGGTGATGACGTTCAGAAAGTTTTCGCAGTAGCAAAAGAAAACCAATTCGCTTTGCCAGCAGTGAACTGTGTCGGTACCGACTCAATCAATGCTGTGCTGGAAGCCGCAGCCAAAGTACGCGCGCCGGTCATCGTTCAGTTCTCTAACGGCGGTGCAGCATTCATCGCGGGTAAAGGTCTGAAAGCAGAAGGCCAGCAGGCGGCAATTTTGGGTGCGATTTCTGGCGCTCATCATGTTCACCAAATGGCTGAGCATTATGGTGTTCCGGTCATTCTGCACACTGACCACTGTGCCAAGAAACTGCTGCCGTGGATCGATGGCCTGCTGGACGCGGGTGAAAAACACTTCGCGGCTACCGGCAAACCTCTGTTCTCTTCTCACATGATCGATCTGTCTGAAGAGTCTCTGGAAGAGAACATCGAAATCTGTTCTAAGTATCTGGCGCGTATGGCCAAAATCGATATGACCCTGGAAATCGAACTGGGTTGTACCGGTGGTGAAGAAGACGGCGTGGATAACAGCCACATGGACGCTTCTGCTCTGTACACCCAGCCAGAAGACGTTGACTACGCGTACACCAAACTGAACGCGATCAGCCCACGTTTCACCATCGCTGCCTCTTTCGGTAACGTACACGGCGTCTACAAGCCAGGTAACGTGAAGCTGACTCCAACCATCCTGCGTGACTCTCAGGAATATGTTTCCAAGAAACATAACCTGCCGCACAACAGCCTGGACTTCGTGTTCCACGGTGGTTCTGGTTCAAGCGCGCAGGAAATCAAAGATTCCGTTAGCTACGGCGTCGTGAAAATGAACATCGATACCGACACCCAGTGGGCAACGTGGGAAGGTATCCTGAAGTACTACAAAGATAACGAAGCTTATCTGCAAGGCCAATTGGGTAACCCGAAAGGCGAAGACCAGCCAAACAAGAAATACTATGACCCGCGTGTGTGGCTGCGTTCTGCTCAGGCAAGCATGGTGACGCGTCTGGAACAAGCCTTCAAAGAGCTTAACGCTGTTGATGTGCTGTAAGACAGACGACGTAAATGTGATTTGATGCTAAGGCTCCTACGGGAGCCTTAATTTTTGGTGGTAATGTTGCGCTTTAAGTGATGGACGTTATGCTTTCCCAGTGATTAAAAAACAGGAGCCTTCAAATGGAAGAACTTAATACGAGTCTGGATCAGGCAGGGAACTGGTTGGTGACGCATCAGAACTTGTTTTTACAGTATGCCGTGAATATTGTCGCCGCATTAGTGATCCTCATCGTTGGTTTGGTGATCGCTCGGATTGTTTCCGGCACGATTAATAAACTGATGATCAGTCGCTCTATCGATTCAACCGTGGCGGATTTCCTCTCTGCATTGG
Source organism: Pectobacterium colocasium (assembly GCF_020181655.1). Classification (NCBI taxonomy): domain Bacteria; kingdom Pseudomonadati; phylum Pseudomonadota; class Gammaproteobacteria; order Enterobacterales; family Pectobacteriaceae; genus Pectobacterium; species Pectobacterium colocasium. The sequence goes on along the minus strand of NZ_CP084032.1, from coordinate 4,152,119 downwards.
TACGTTATGGCATTATCGCGTTCACGCTGATTGCAGTATTGAGCCGGGTTGGCGTGCAGACGGCATCGGTCATTGCCGTACTGGGTGCGGCGGGCTTGGCTGTCGGCCTGGCATTGCAGGGGTCGTTAGCCAACTTTGCTGCGGGCGTCTTACTGGTGATTTTCCGGCCTTTCCGTACTGGGGAATGGGTTGACTTAGGCGGTGTGTCTGGCTCGGTCACGCAGGTACAGATCTTCTCGACGACGCTGCGTACCTCTGACGGCAAAATCATCGTGGTGCCGAATGGCAAAATCATTGCTGGCAACATCATCAATAGTTCACGTGAGCCGGATCGCCGTACCGAAATTATTGTCGGAGTGGCTTATGATGCCGATATCGACGTAGTGAAAAAACTATTGGGCGATATTGTTGCGGCGGATGAACGTATTCAGCACGACAAGGGCGTCACGATCCGCCTGAATGAAATGGCGGCGTCATCGCTGAATTTTGTGGTGTGGGTGTGGACAACCAATGGCAACGCGCAGGCGGTGTATTGGGATCTGCTTGAAAGCTTTAAACGTGTGCTGGATGAGCACCGTATCGGCATTCCTTATCCGCAGATGGACGTACACCTGCATAACTTACCATCCGCAGCGAAACAGCCAGAATAACCTCTCTGACATAAGCCTTCAGGTATGCACCATGTCCTTATCGGCGTGGTGCATCGTCAGAAATTATCTTCTCGTCCGACACGGACTTCCTCTGCCTTCAGCACATTAGCTTAGCTAATGTAGCGTTAGAATATTCAATTTCACTTATCTTATCGGCTTCCATACACTCCCCCGCGATAACAACAAATGATGCAGGAGAGAAGTATGTGGGCGGTGTATTTACAGGGCGTTTTGTTGGGGACTGCGATGATTTTGCCTTTGGGGCCACAGAATGCGTTTGTGATGAATCAGGGGATTCGCCGGCAATATCACCTGATGGTGGCAATGTTATGTGCCTTGAGCGACATGGTGCTGATTACCGCAGGAATTTTTGGCGGTAGCGCGTTGCTCAGTCAATCTTCATTGCTGCTGGGTGCGGTGACCTGGGGCGGCGTTGCGTTTCTGCTTTGGTTCGGCTGGGGCGCGATGAAAACAGCCTTCAGCAAGAATATTTCACTCGCCAGCGCCGAGGTAATGAAACAAAGCCGCTGGCGCATTATCGCGACGATGCTGGCGGTGACCTGGCTTAATCCACATGTCTATCTGGATACGTTTGTGGTGCTGGGGAGTCTGGGAAGCCAGTTTGCGGATGATGCCCGTCGCTGGTTTGCGCTAGGGACGATGACCGCCTCTTTCACCTGGTTCTTTGCACTGGCGCTATTGGCCGCCTGGCTGGCACCGTGGCTGAATACGCCACGGGTACAACGGGGGATCAACTTTTGTGTCGGCGTAGTGATGTGGGGCATTGCCTTGCAACTGGCGCGTCACGGCTGGCAATAATGGCGGGAAATAAATGACATCCCCTTACGCTAGGCTTCAGAAAGACATCTAGGTTTCAGAAATTCACCTATATTGTGTGGAGTTGGTCATGCGTTATGTTAGTCGGTAAAGCACTCCGTCTTGTCTCTTTCATTCTGGAAGAGACCGTGTTGGTGCAGATAATCTATTGGCACAGACAATCTGCCAGCGGCATGCGACGAAACATAAGTAAGGAGAGATTGTGAAGCAAGGTATGATGAAGCTAAATGCACTGGCGTTGGCCGCTGCGGTAGGATTGGGCGGTATGTCGATGGTCGCTCAGGCTGCGGAACTGCCGGATGGCCCGCATATCGTGACGTCAGGGACATCCAGCGTCGATGCGACGCCAGATATCGCCCGTCTGGCGATTGAAGTCAGCGTGTCATCGAAGGATGCGGCGGAAGCGAAAAAGCAGGTCGATGCCCGTGTTGCACAATATTTTGATTTTCTGGGTAAAAACGGCATTGAGAAAAAAGATATTAATGCCGCCAATTTACGCACGCAGCCGGAGTATGACTATCTTAAAACGGGTGGCTCGGTGCTGAAAGGCTATCGTGCTGTGCGTCAGGTGGAAGTGACGCTGCGCCAGTTAGACAAGCTGAATGAACTGCTGGATGGGGCGCTGAAATCGGGGCTGAATGAGATTCGCACGGTAGAATTAGGTGTTGCCAATCCCGAAGCCTATCGTGATGAAGCGCGTAAAAAAGCGATTGAGCAGGCGACGAGTCAGGCGGCCGCGCTGGCACAGGGCTTTAATGCCAAGCTGGGGCCGATTTACAGCGTTCGCTACCACGTTGCCAACTATCAGCCGATGCCGATGGCGCGGATGTTTAAAACGGCAGACGCGGCGGTGCAAACCGAAGCATCACAAACCTATGAACAGCAAACTATTCACTTTGACGATCAGGTGGATGTTGTCTTTGAGCTACAGCTTACGCCGTAAGCACTGTTCTCACTCGTTAATAATCCCCACAGGCCTGCTCAGACAGGTCTGTGGCATTTTACTGAAATATCAAGGTGTTATGACTGGCGCAGTACCTGATGGCCGTGCGCGAGCAGGGCATCCGTTACTTTTCTCATCATCCGGCTTTCTGGCGCGAAGCGGTGCCAGTAGAGCATCCGCCGTTGAAACAGTCCCGGCGTCAGGTCGACTAACTCGTTATTGGCCAGTTCTTTCTCGATTTGCAGATGCGGGATCATACAGCAGGTTGTGCCTTGTCGTGCCAGCTGTACAAACGCTTCCGACGAATTCACGATGTGGCAGGGAACGCTGCCCGGCGACAAATCAAAGTTTTGTTGTAAAAAAGCCTGATGCATGTCATCCAGATGGTCGAAGGCGACCGCAGGCGCGCGCAGCAGTGCCGAACGTGTCACGCCATTGGGAAAATAGCGGGCGGCGAAGGTCGGCGAGGCCACAAACAGATAATCTAATGCGCCCAGCTTATCCACCAGACAACTTGGCAACGGCTGGGACTGAATACTCACCGCCCCTACCACTTCACCCCGGCGCAGCCTTTCCTGCGTACGTGTTTCATCTTCTACCTGCAAGTTAAGGCGAATCGGGGAATCAACCAGCACCGGCTGTAGCGCAGGCAGCAGCCAGGTTGCCAGACTGTCGGCGTTCACCGCCAGCGACAGCAGCAGCGGGATATCGCTGTTGGTTTCATTTCCCAGCCACTCTTCTTCCAGCAGCTCAACCTGATGCAGCAGCGCCAGCAACTTTTGCCCCTGTTCCGTTGGGCGGGGGGGAATGGTTCTGACCAAAAGCGGCTGGCCGAACAGGTTTTCCAACTGCTTGATACGCTGTGAAACGGCAGATTGGGTAATACACAATTTTTGGGCGGCGCGCTCAAAACCACGCTCGCGGATGACGGCATCCAGAGCCTGAAGCGTTCGATAGTCCGGGCGTTTCATGAAAGTCAAAATCCTCTGAATGAGCCTGTTTTTTTCACTATGCCACATTTTGCTGATTTGCCATGCAGAAATCTTATTTTGGCTCTTGTGCGCCATTACGATTCAGCAGGGTAGGTGTGGAATGAGGCGCATGAAATAATGCATCGGCGGTGAAGTGAATTTACACGCTTTCCCCAACGAGCATGTTCTATAATACGCACACGTTTTCGTATATCGATTCTACAGGCCAGAAGCAGATTATGACGCAAGATGAACTGAAAAAAGCAGTGGGATGGGCAGCGCTCGACTACGTCCGCCCGGACACCATTGTGGGAGTTGGAACCGGATCGACAGCAGCACACTTTATTGATGCGCTGGGTTCGATAAAACACCAAATCAAAGGCGCGGTTTCCAGCTCAGATGCCTCAACGGAAAAACTGAAAAGTCTGGGTATTCCCGTGTTTGACGCCAATGAGGTCGATTCACTGGATGTCTATGTCGATGGTGCGGATGAGATCAATGGCCACATGCAGATGATCAAAGGCGGTGGTGCGGCGCTGACCCGTGAGAAAATCATTTCAGCACTGTCGCGCCAGTTCATCTGCATTGTTGATGCATCCAAGCAGGTTGATGTGCTGGGTAAATTCCCGTTGCCGGTTGAAGTCATTCCGATGGCGCGGTCTTACGTGGCGCGTGAACTGGCGAAGTTGGGTGGGCAGCCGGTCTACCGTCAGGGCGTCGTGACGGATAACGGCAACGTCATTCTGGATGTGCACAACCTGAATATCATGGATGCGGTCGCCGTAGAAAACCACATCAATGGTATCCCCGGCGTGGTGACCGTTGGGCTGTTCGCCAACCGCGGCGCGGATGTCGCCTTGGTCGGGAGGGCTGATGGGGTAAAAACCGTCGTTAAATGAGTGCGAGATCGTTCTGACGTGGTGAATGTCCACGTCAGAAATTTTTTAGCTAAAAAAATCTATTTAGTTAACGGCTCATTTTTGGTACTTAATATCACATTTTCTTATTTTGTTTATCGCCGATATGGCAATGCACATCTTTGGCAATATTTTTTGCCATAAATCAGGCGCGCCTCTTTGTGGCGTGATTCGGGCGAAGCAATCGTTTGTATTGCTGACTGCGTAATTTTTGTTATGTTGGCAGAGGCTATTTAGCACTCTGTCACATTTGAAGTCTGAAAATAAGGTCGGGAAATGGCAAAGGTATCACTGGAAAAAGACAAGATTAAGTTTCTGTTAGTGGAAGGCGTGCACCAGAGCGCGCTGGATAACCTGCGTGCAGCCGGTTACACCAACATCGAGTTCCATAAGGGCGCGCTGGATCCTGAGGCGCTGAAAGCCTCCATTCGCGATGCGCACTTTGTGGGTATCCGCTCGCGTACCCATCTGACAGAAGAGATTTTTGCTGCTGCGGAAAAACTGATCGCGGTAGGGTGTTTCTGTATCGGAACGAATCAGGTTGATCTGTCGGCCGCGACCAAACGCGGTATCCCGGTCTTTAACGCACCGTTTTCCAATACCCGATCCGTGGCAGAAATGGTGATCGGCGAAATGCTGCTGATGCTGCGTGGTATCCCAGCGGCGAACGCGAAAGCACACCGCGGTATCTGGCACAAACTGGCCGTAGGCTCGTTTGAAGCGCGCGGTAAAAAGCTGGGGATCATCGGCTACGGCCATATTGGTACTCAGTTGGGTATTCTGGCTGAAAGCCTGGGTATGCACGTTTACTTCTATGATATCGAAAGTAAATTGCCGCTGGGTAATGCCCAGCAGGTGCGCCACCTCTCCGACCTGCTGAATATGAGCGATGTAGTGAGCCTGCACGTGCCGGAAAATGACAGCACGCAGAATATGATGGGGTCGGAAGAGCTGGCGCTGATGAAGCCGGGTTCCATCCTGATTAACGCTGCTCGCGGTACGGTGGTTGATATTCCTGCACTGTGCGAAGCGTTGAGCAGTAAGCATCTGTCCGGTGCGGCCATTGATGTGTTCCCACAGGAACCAGCCACCAACAGCGATCCGTTCCTGTCGCCGCTGTGTGAGTTTGACAACGTGCTGCTGACGCCGCATATCGGCGGCTCCACGCAGGAAGCACAGGAAAACATCGGTGATGAAGTCGCCGGAAAGCTGGCGAAATATTCAGACAACGGCTCTACGCTGTCTGCGGTGAATTTCCCGGAAGTGTCGCTGCCTGTTCATGGCGCACGCGCCAGCCGCCTGCTGCACATCCATGAAAACCGTCCTGGCATTATTACCAAAATTAACCAGATCTTTGCTGAGCAAGGCATTAACATTGCCGCGCAATACCTGCAAACGACGCCTGAAATTGGTTATGTGGTCATTGACGTAGAAACGGATGGCGCGCAAACGGCGCTACAGCTGATGAAGGCAATTCCAGGTACCATTCGTGCCCGTCTGCTGTTCTGATTCGTTTTAATCAGTGAATAAACAGCCAGCCCTTTTGGGACTGGCTGCGTTATTACAGCGCGATAACGATCTTGCCGCGCATATGCCCTTCCAGCACTTTACCGTGAGCCTGCTTCAGCGTGTCTACCGTTAACCCTTGCAGCGTTTCGCTGGCGGTTCCCTGAAGTTTTCCTGCATCAACCAACTGTGCGATTTCGTGCAAAATATTCCCCTGCTCGGCGATATCTGGCGTGGTGAACATGCTGCGGGTGAACATGAGTTCCCAATGCAGCGCCGCGCTTTTGAGTTTCAGCGCCGTTTGGTCGAGCGGATTTTTGTTTTCCACGATGGTGCAGATGTGTCCCATCGGTGCGATCAGTTTGCTAATGGCATCCCAGTGGCCGTCCGTGTCGTTCAGGCAGAAAATGTAATCGACCTGTTTGATCCCTTCTTTTTCTAGCTCAGCCACCAAATTACGGTAATCCACGACCTTGTGTGCACCACGTTGGCGGCACCACGCTGCTGAGTCAGGCTGCGATGCGGTAGCAATAATGTTTACCGAACTGCGCAGGGCTGCCAGAGAAATCGCAAGGGAGCCTACGCCGCCTGCGCCACCGATAATCAACAGCGTTTTATCGCTGTCTGCCTGCTGTATTTTCAGGTGTTCGAACAACCCTTCCCACGCAGTCAGCGCTGTGAGCGGCATTGCCGCCGCTGAAGCCCAGTTCAGAGACACAGGTTTGCGTGCCACGATACGTGAATCAATCAACTGATGTGTGGTGTTGCTGCCGGGACGGGTAATATCGCCGGCGTACCAGACTTCATCGCCTACCTGAAATTGGCTTACTGCACTGCCGGTTTTTAGCACGACACCGCTGGCATCCCAGCCGAGAATTCTGGGCTGCTCTAACCCATTTTGACGCAAGCCTGCGTGAACCTTGGTATCCACCGGATTCACGGAAACGGCTTTTACATCGATCAACAGATCGTATTCACCGGGCTCGGGGATGTCTTGAGTGATGGCAATGAAATTTTCTGGCTGTTGTGGAGCAACGGCTATGGCATGAGCGGTCATGGTCTGTTCCTCATTATTTTCAGAATGCGGTTTTGTGAATAAAACTGAATAGAACCAAGTGTAGAACACGGCGATAGGGCTGATAAGATGGACAATAAATAATGCAGTGTTCGTCTAAGGTGAACAATTATGTTTAAGCAATTGCAGGATATGGCGTTGTTTGCGCTGGTGGCCGAGTGTGGCAGTTTTACACAGGCGGCGCGAAAAGCCGGGCTGGCGAAATCCAGCCTGAGCCTGCGCATTAGCCAGCTTGAACAGCAGATTGGCCTGCGGTTGTTGAATCGAACGACGCGCCAGCTCAATCTGACGTTTGCAGGCGAGCGCTATCTGGTTCACTGTCAGGAAATGCTGCAAGCCAGCGAGCGTGCCGATCTTGCTATACAGCGCCTGCGTGATAATCCCAGCGGGCGACTGCGTATCACCAGTCCTGCAGGATTCGGTTCCACCTTGCTGGCACGGCTTACTGCCGATTTTTTGCAGCGCTTTCCGGCGGTATCGCTGGATGTGCTGATTTCAGATGAGGTGATCGATTTGGTTCAGGAAGGTTTCGATGTCGCTTTTCGTACTGGGAAACCGCACGATTCTTCATTGATCGGGCGCTCGCTTGGGCAGACTCCCCGCTATTTGCTGGCAGCACCTGACTATCTGGCGCGGCATCCGGCATTGCTCCATCCACAGCAGCTTCAGCAGCACCGCTGTATTGCGCACCATGCCTGGACGGAGTGGCTACTTCATCGCGGTTCAGAACTCTATCGCTGGCTGCTGCCCGAGACGCATATCACAGATAACCTGCTTTACGCCCGTGAGTGCGCCATTGCGGGGGCGGGGATTACCCTATTGCCGGATTTCCTCTGCCTGGATGACGCGGTGTCTGGGAAGCTGGTTAAGGTCTTGCCGGATTGGCAGGTGGAAGCTAACGACCTTTATCTGGTTTATCCCAGCCGCAAACTGAATTCGCCCGCATTGGCGTGTTTTATTGACTTTGTTTTACAACATCGCGCGCTGGATGATTACTCAGCGTTTTTGAAAAATCAGCCGTGATGCCATACCTACAATATTTTTGTTTCATTTTTTCTGGTTATTTTTTAATTTTTATTGAAACGTGATTTCTATCAATTTATTTTAGGTACGTTTTAAATTGGAAATGCCGATAACACTTTTGGTTCCTTTTGGCTTTTTTATAAAAGGTTCGTCCTGCGTGGCGTTATTGTCACAGTGATATCTGGGCTCTGCCGTGCCTGTCATGGCAGAGATAATGTATACCAGTGATGGTGAAAATGAGAATGCAACCGATGTCTATTCAAAAAGAGAAGTTGAGTTACATCAACAATATACGCCTCGTTTCGTTATTTATTACTCTTTTTTCAATTATCCTAATTTTATTTGCGCTTTCTATTGGCACAGCGAGTTATTTTTTAAAGCAGAGTAATGATTCACTTGATAAGGCTAATGAGTTGTCTGATATCCGCGCCGGTATCAGTAGCAGCCTCGATCAGCTACGTGTTGCCCGGCTGCTGCTGATTCAAGCTGGCGCAGCAAATCGTATTAGCGATCACGAGGTGTTTAAATCCGCTTCAGATCAGGCTGCGGGTCGAGTCAAAGCCTCACAGAAGCGTCTGGATGAATATCTCGCACGCCCAGACAAACTGGAGGGTGAAAAGGCCTTGGACGAGGATATCCTCAAGGCTTATAACAACTATCGCGATAATGCGATTGTTGTGATGCAGAAAGCCACGAGTGATGGTGAATTTGAAGACCTGGTGTCGTTGGAAAGCACAGTGGCTCGCCAGTTAGACGAAGCGTTCAGTGTTCCAGTACGCAAGAAGGTAACTGAACTCACGAAAGCCGCGCAGGATATCAATCTACAAGCAGAACAGAATGCCAAGCTGGGTTACTGGATGATGGCGGGCTCCTTTGCCCTGTCGATCATTATGGCGATCATGGCCTACATCATGGTGCGCAATGTGATCCTTGCGCCAATCAACAGACTGGTTGAGCGTATCCAGAAGATTGCCGCAGGCGATCTGACGCAACCGCCGATGGTGATGGGGCGTAATGAAATCGGCATTCTGGGAGTAAATATCCAGAATATGCAGGCGGAGCTGACGGATACGGTGACGATCGTGCGTGAAGGTGCGGATTCGATCTATCAGGGATCGTCAGAAATTACGGCGGGTAACGTCGATCTCTCTTCGCGTACCGAGCAGCAGGCGGCCGCGTTGGAGGAAACCGCCGCGAGCATGGAACAGCTAACCGCAACGGTGAAACAGAACTCTGATAACGCCCATCACGCTAGCCAATTGGCGAAGAATGCTTCTGAAAAAGCCGAGAAGGGCGGGCAGATCGTGAAGAACGTGGTGGATACCATGCAGGATATTTCCACCAGTTCACGACGTATTTCTGAAATCACTTCCGTCATTAATAGCATTGCATTCCAGACCAACATTCTGGCGCTGAACGCGGCGGTGGAGGCTGCGCGAGCGGGTGAGCAAGGGCGTGGTTTTGCTGTGGTGGCGGGTGAAGTCCGTAATTTGGCGCAGCGCAGCGCACAGGCCGCGAAAGAGATTGAAGGGCTGATCGGCGAATCGAGCCGACTGGTGGAAACGGGGTCTGGGCTTGTGTCTCAGGCGGGCACAACCATGGGTGAGATTGTCCGCGCGGTTGTCAGCGTGACCGACATCATGGGGGAAATTGCTTCCGCTTCCGACGAACAAAGCCGTGGCATTGGGCAGGTGAGTCAGGCCGTGTCTGAAATGGACAGTGCGACGCAGCAGAATGCGGCATTGGTGCAGGAAGCTTCGGCCGCCGCCGTGTCACTTGAAGAGCAGGCCGCGCGTCTGACGCAGGCTGTCGCGGTATTCAAGCTGGCTGGGGTGGCTCAGAAGCTGAAAGCCTCATTGCCAAAGGCTGCGCCGCAGCCGCGTTTAGCGCCAGCAATGGCGATTGCCGGAACCAGTAGCAAAGGCAGCGATAATCAAAATTGGGAAACGTTCTGATTCCCGATAAATGAAGCATGGTAGGAAAAAAATGGCCCGCAATGCGGGCCATTCGTTTATGATGTCTGGTGACGGCTTATTTAGCGATCTTCTTGTATTTGATGCGGTGTGGTTCCAGCGCATCGGCGCCCAGCGTACGTTTCTTGTATTCTTCGTATTCGGTAAAGTTACCTTCGAAGAATTCCACTTTACCTTCATCCTGGTAATCCAGAATGTGTGTTGCGATACGGTCGAGGAACCAACGGTCATGCGAGATCACCATGGCACAGCCTGGGAATTCCAGCAGGGCGTTTTCCAGCGCGCGCAGGGTTTCGATATCCAGGTCGTTGGTCGGTTCATCGAGCAGCAGCACGTTGCCGCCGACCTGCAACAGCTTCGCCAGATGCAGACGGCCGCGTTCACCACCGGACAGCTCGCCAACGCGTTTGCCCTGATCAACCCCTTTGAAGTTGAAACGGCCAACGTACGCACGGCTTGGCATTTCGGTGTTGCCGATACGCATGATGTCCTGCCCGCCAGATACTTCTTCCCAGACGGTTTTGCTGTTATCCATCGCATCACGGAACTGGTCGACTGACGCCAGTTTCACCGTTTCACCCAGCTCAATCGTGCCGCTATCTGGCTGCTCCTGACCGGACATCATACGGAACAGCGTCGATTTACCGGCACCGTTCGGGCCGATGATACCGACAATCGCGCCTTTCGGTACGGAGAAAGAAAGCCCGTCGATGAGCTGGCGTTCACCGTAAGATTTGCTGAGATTGGTGACTTCCACCACTTTGTCGCCGAGGCGAGCACCAGGCGGAATAAACAGTTCGTTGGTTTCGTTACGTTTCTGGTATTCCGTGTTGTTCAGCTCTTCAAAGCGTGCCAGACGAGCCTTACCTTTGGACTGACGGCCTTTAGCGCCTTGACGCACCCACTCCAGCTCTTTCTCAATGGACTTACGGCGTGCCGCTTCCTGAGACGCTTCCTGTGCCAGACGCTGATCTTTCTGCTCCAGCCAGGAAGAGTAGTTGCCTTCCCACGGAATCCCTTCACCACGGTCCAGCTCCAGAATCCAGCCTGCGACGTTATCGAGGAAGTAACGGTCGTGGGTAATAGCGACCACGGTACCTTCGAAGTCATGCAGGAAGCGTTCCAGCCAGGCGACAGACTCGGCATCCAGGTGGTTGGTTGGTTCGTCGAGCAGCAGCATGTCCGGCTTTTCCAGCAGCAGACGGCACAGGGCCACACGGCGACGTTCCCCCCCGGACAGGTTAGCGATTTTCGCATCCCACTCCGGCAAGCGCAGCGCATCGGCGGCACGCTCCAGTTGGTTATTCAGATTGTGACCGTCATGCGCCTGAATGATTTCTTCCAGCTTACCTTGCTCGGCAGCCAGTTTATCGAAATCCGCATCCGGGTCGGCATACAGCGCATAGACTTCATCAAGACGTTTCAGCGCGGTCACGACTTCAGACACCGCTTCTTCTACGGATTCACGTACGGTGTGCTCCGTGTTTAGCTGCGGTTCCTGCGGCAAATAGCCGATTTTGATGCCAGGTTGTGGGCGAGCTTCGCCCTCGATGTCCGTATCAATGCCAGCCATAATACGCAACAGTGTTGATTTACCGGCTCCGTTCAGACCCAGCACGCCGATCTTGGCACCGGGGAAAAAACTGAGGGAGATGTTTTTCAGAATGTGACGCTTCGGCGGTACGACCTTACCGACGCGATGCATGGTATAAACATATTGAGCCACGTTGCGACTTCGCCTCTCTCTTATCTCTATGATTTGTCAACCTAAACGGGTGACCATATGTAGCACGGCGCTACTTAATACTCAGTGATGCCACCCGGAAAATGCCCTGGCAGCGGATCGATTATTCTAGGCGCATTACTCTAAGTATGAAGTGTAGCGGGTTTCAGCCCGCGATCCCAGCTATCCGGCGATTTGCCGTGGCCGATCTGAGACCTGGGCCCGCCTGATGAATTTCAGAATCGGTTTGCGGATCGGCATATCGTTGTCTGGCATGATGTGCCACACTGGATCTGCCCGATATATCCGTCATACTTCAAGCTGCTTGTGCGTTGGCTGCCCTTACTCACCCCAGTCACTTACTGATGTAAGCTCCTGGGGATGAAATGAGAGACATCCTGTCTCTCACCGAAGGCCAGCCGTTGGCTGGTCAAATTCGTTCCCGACGAATTTGTCATGCGGTTGCCGCCTTCACGCAACTCGAATTATTTTGGGTATAGGATAGGGGTATCGATACGATGAAGGATGCCGATAGCAAGTTCGATAACGGATGAGGTTAATGCAGGTGATAAAAGCGGGTCATTGGTGGTACGCCGTTTCGGCGATATGTCTGGCTGGGTTTTCCGGCCATGTGCTGGCGGATTCTCTGGACGAACAGCGTCAGCGCTATCAGCAGGTTAAGCAAGCATGGGACAGCAACCAGATGGACACGGTGGCGCAGCTGATGCCAACGCTGCGCAGTTATCCACTTTATCCTTATCTTGAATACCGTTCGCTCACGCAGGATCTGAGTCAGGTCAGTGCGACGCAGGTGAAGCAGTTTATGGCAACGCACCCGACGTTGCCGCCCGCCCGTAATCTCTCTACCAGCTTTGTGAATGAACTGGCGCGTCGTCAGGACTGGATTGGGCTGCTGGCATTTAGCCCCCAGCCGCCGAAGCCGGTCAGCGCCCGCTGTAACTTTTATTATGCCCAGTGGGCTACCGGCCAGCGTCAGGGCGTGTGGGAAGCTACGCGTGATATCTGGCTGACTGGACGCTCGCTCCCTGCGGTGTGCGATAAACTTTTCTCCGTGTGGCAGCAGGCGGGCGAACAGACGCCGTTGACGACGCTGGAGCGCGCGCGTCTGGCGATGGATGAGGGCAGCAGTAGTCTGGTGAGCTACCTCATCAAGCAGTTACCTGGCGATTATAAAACGATGGGCGATGCGCTGCTCAAACTCCAGAACGATCCGAATTCGCTGGAGAGTTTCGCTCGTACTGTCGGGCCAACGGATTTTACCCGGAAAGTCACGCTGTCGGCCTTCACGCGCACGGCGCGTCAGGATGCTGATAATGCCCGTTCGATGCTGCCGATTATTGTCCGTCTACAGAAAATGAGTGCCGCAGAGCGTCAGGAGATGGAAGAAACCATTGCCTGGAGATTGATGGGCAACGATGCCACACCAGAGCAGGCGCAGTGGCGGGATGGCGTGGTGCGAAAAAGTACGTCGACCACCTTGCTGGAGCGTCGTGTACGCATGGCGTTGGGCGCAGGCGACCGTCAGGGGCTAACAAGCTGGATGGCGCGTTTGCCAGCGGAGGCGTTACAGAAAGACGAATGGCGCTACTGGCGTGCGGTGGTGCTGTTGGAGCAAGGTAAACGTCAGGAAGGCGAGCCGTTATTACGCAGTCTGATGCAGGAACGCGGGTTCTATCCGATGGCGGCAGCGCAGAAGCTCAATGAGCGCTATCCCATTACGATCATGACAGCGGTGAAACCGGATCCTTCCCTGTCCCAGCTACCGGAAGTCGCTCGCGTGCGGGAATTGATGTTCTGGCAGATGGATAATCTGGCGCGTAGCGAATGGGTCGGGTTAGTCGCGAACCGTAGCAAACCACAGCAGGAAGCGCTGGCTCGCTATGCGTTTGAACAGCGCTGGGCGGATTTAAGCGTACAGGCAACGATTGTCGCGAAGCTGTGGGATCATCTGGAAGAGCGTTTCCCGCTGGCCTGGAATGATGAATTCCGCCGTGAAACGCAGGGGAAAGGTATTAGCCAGAGTTATGCGATGGCGATCGCTCGTCAGGAGAGTGCCTGGAACCCGAAAGCGCGTTCTCCGGTTGGTGCATCGGGTTTAATGCAGTTGATGCCCGCGACGGCGCAGCATACTGCCAAAATGAGCAATATCACGTTCTACACGAACAGCAGCCAACTGTTCGATCCTGAGACCAACATTCTGTTGGGAACGAGCTATCTGGAGTACGTGTACCAGACGTTTGGCCGTAACCGCATCCTGTCTTCTGCGGCTTATAATGCCGGGCCATCGCGGGTGAATACCTGGCTGAGAAACAGCGCCGGACGTATTGATCCTGTTGCGTTTATCGAAAGTATTCCGTTCTCGGAAACGCGGGGATATGTGAAAAATGTGTTGGCCTATGATGTCTTCTATCGCTATTTCCTTCACCAGCCAGCCAATGTGCTGACGGATGCGGAATGGCAGCGGCGTTATTGAGACGCGGCGTTGCGATTGTTACCTGAAATTGTGTTATGCTGCCGTACTAGTTAAATAGTATGGCAGCCCGTTATGACTCCGTTATCGCTTATCGACCCGGCACTTTCTGAACAAGACAATGAGCACTGGTTGCGCTTTGTCGCGCTATTGCAGCAGTCTATTGCGGAGGATCTGCAATTGCCGCTGCTTCAATTGCTACTGACGCCGGACGAACGTACTGCGCTGGGAACGCGGGTGAGAATTGTGCAGGAACTGATGCGGGGTGACATGAGTCAGCGTGAGTTGAAAAGCGAGTTAGGTGCAGGGATTGCTACCATCACGCGCGGTTCAAATAGTCTGAAAGCCGCGCCCCCCGCGTTAAAAAGCTGGCTGGAAGCGCAGTTGCTGTCGGCAGATAAACCGTTGGGTGACGACGCGTAACCGTTACGGTTTTGCGGCGTGAACGGGAATCTGATAGATCGGGTTATGGAACGGCACCAGCGCCAGCAGCAGCGCCTGATGGTATACGCTGGTACGTGACAATTTGCCGTCGGTGAAGACGCCGATGGCACCACCTTTATGTTTAATATTCTGAACGCCCGTCAAACGTTCCATTTCATCGCCTAATTCCCGCCCTTCACGGATACCATGTAATATACTTTCTGGAAGAACCAGGCTTGCAGAGCGTGACTCGCCACGCAGGTGGGGGTTTTCGATCACCATCCAGGCGAACGTCATGCTTTCTTCAATGCCCGCTTCGACACCGACCCAAAAATCGGCTTCAGGCCGCACCTGACGTGCCATCATGACGCGGTTTCTGGCGCCAGTACGGGTTTCGATAGAACCAAGAGGTTGACGCGGGACGCCGCTATCGACGTCAACGCCTTCGATGCGGCAATTTTCTGCACCAAAGACATCGGTGAATGCCAGAGTAATAGCCTTAATCTTTGCCGGGTTGGTAGTTGCAGCAACAACGTGATACATAACAGTTTCGTACCTTTAGTTAATTTGACGCAGTATAACGGAAAATAACCATGTTACAGGTATATCTTGTTCGCCACGGCGAAACAGAATGGAATGTGGCTCGACGTATTCAAGGTCAATCGGACAGTGCGCTGACGCCAAGAGGTGAGCAACAGGCACAGCGAGTTGCTGAACGAATCAGGACGTTAGGGATTACGCATATTTTTACCAGCGATCTCGGAAGAACGCGTCAGACGACAGAAATCATCGCTAAATCTTGTGGTAATTGCCAGATAATCCTGGAGCCTGGGTTACGTGAATTGAACATGGGCGTATTGGAAGCGCGCGATCTGGACTCGCTGACCGCCGAGGAAGAAGGGTGGCGTAAAGGGCTGGTAGATGGCACGCCCGATGGCCGCATCCCGGAAGGTGAATCGATGAGTGATGTCGCATTGCGCATGCACGGCGTTCTGGAACGTTGTCTGGCATTGCCTGCGGGAAGCCGTCCTCTGCTGGTGAGCCACGGGATGGCGCTGGGCTGTCTGCTGAGTACGGTTCTGGGGCTACCCGCGTCGGCTGAGCGGCGCCTGCGCCTGCGCAACTGCTCCCTGTCGCGTATCGATTATCAGCAAAGTCCGTGGCTGGCACCGGGATGGGTGGTGGAAACGGCCGGAGATATCTCGCATCTGGATATTCCGGCACTGGATGAGCTACAGCGCTGAGAGCGGCTCTGGGTGCTGGATGGGGATCAAATACTCGCAGCGGATGATCGCGGGTATTTCCCCGTCTGTATCACGGCTGGGGTGAAAACGCTCGGCGTCGAACCCTTTGCGGCGTGTGAGCTGGAAGGTCGGCAGACAGGTGTCATACAGCGTGATGATGAAGTCTTGTAGCTCGTCGTTTGGCCCTTCAAAAACAAACATCGCGTAGTCACCGCCCGGTAGCGTAATGGGTTCGCCCGTGTGGACATCATCCGGCAGGTACTGTGGCTCCAACGCGGTGGTGTAGAGCACTTCGTGCTCGTCGTCTTTCTCTTTGCTCGGCCGTGAATGGTGCAGCCCGTAAAGCACGGGGGGAACGGAGCAGGTTTCGCCTAAAAACTGACGCCAATAGTGGACGCGAATTTCCGTACGGAAGTTACAAATCTGTTCCAGACGACAGGTATAGGTTTGCGTTAGCCCAAGCAACTGTGTTTCTGGCAGGGTGACAAACTGCGGCTGTGGCAGGGTAAACGCACCAAGCCGGATCGGCGGACGAATGCCGAATGTATTCCAATTATCGGAACGACGATAAGACGCAGGCGTTTGGGTAAACTGCTTTTTGAACGCGCGGGTAAAGGTCTGTTGTGAATCAAAACGATATTGCAGGGCAATATCAAGGATAGGGCGACTGGTTAGACAAAGTGCAACCGCCGCTTTGGTCAATCTCCGCGCTCGGATATATGAACCAATGGCATGGCCCGTCACGTCTTTGAACATTCTTTGCAGATGCCACTTGGAATAACCCGCTTTTGCCGCCACATTATCCAGTGATAGCGGCTGGTCGAGATGGCTTTCCAGCCAGTTAAGCAAGTCACGTATGATACCGGCTTGATCCATAATCTTCCTCATCAAACACATTGGGCGCGAGCGTATTGAGATCCTGCATCATAGCAATATTTTCACTTTGGTACTGCCGAAGATTTTTGAAAATATTCCGCAGGTAATTTGGATAAGGAGGATTGCGATAGTGGTTTATTTTGTACATCCTCTTTTAAATTGTGGTTATTAATCGTTTGTCATGAATTGTCACAGGGCCTGAAATATGAACATAAAGCGCATCATGGGAGCGGGTCTGCTATTGCTGTCCACCGCTGGCGTCGTCAGTGCGGAAGAAGTCGGGTCTGTCGATACCGCCTTTAAACTGCTGGGGCCGGATCATAAGATCGTGGTGGAAGCGTTTGACGACCCGGATGTATCAAACGTGACCTGCTACATTAGCCGAGCCAAAACGGGCGGAATCAAGGGCGGCTTAGGGCTGGCTGAAGACACATCGGACGCGGCCATTTCCTGCCAGCAGGTTGGGCCGATTACGCTGTCCGATAAAATCAAAAACGGCGGTGACCGCGGATCTGTGGTGTTCCAGAAAAGAACCTCGCTGGTTTTCAAGAAATTACAGGTTGTTCGATTTTACGATCAAAAGCGTAATGCGCTGATCTATCTCGCTTACTCCGATCGCTTAGTCGATGGTTCGCCGAAAAATGCGTTAAGCGCGGTGCCGGTTATGCCGTGGGCAAAGAGTGAATAACGTGCGGTGATGCGGTAATGCGGTAAGAAGGGAAAACAGCCGGAACAGATGTCTGTTCCGGCTGAGAGGGATTAATTTTCCAGGTCGCCGCAGAAGCGGTAGCCTTCGCCGTGGATCGTCGCGATGATTTCCGGCGTATCGGCTGTTGATTCGAAGTGCTTGCGGATACGGCGGATGGTGACGTCAACGGTACGGTCGTGTGGCTTAAGCTCACGGCCGGTCATTTTCTTCAGCAGTTCCGCACGAGACTGAATCTTGCCCGGGTTTTCGCAGAAGTGCAGCATGGCGCGGAATTCACTGCGCGGCAGCTTGTATTGTTCGCCAGCCGGGCTAATCAGAGAACGACTATTGATGTCCAGTTCCCAGCCGTTGAAGCGGTAGCTTTCCACCAGACGGCGCTCTTCAGTGCCGCCGCCCAGATTCATGGTACGTGACAGCAGGTTACGCGCGCGGATCGTCAATTCACGTGGGTTGAACGGTTTGGTGATGTAGTCATCCGCACCGATTTCCAGACCGAGAATCTTATCGACTTCATTGTCACGACCGGTGAGGAACATCAAGGCAACGGTGGCTTGCTCGCGCAGTTCACGTGCCAGCAACAGGCCGTTCTTTCCTGGCAGGTTGATGTCCATGATCACCAGATTGATGTCATTCTCGGACAAAATGTGGTGCATTTCTGCGCCATCAGTGGCTTCGTGAACAACGTATCCTTCCGCCTCAAAAATGCTTTTGAGGGTATTACGAGTTACTAGCTCGTCTTCAACAATAAGAATGTGCGGCGTCTGCATGTTTGCTACCTAAAATTGCCAACTTAAATTATAGAAATCGGAAGTACAGAAGTCGCTGTCATACCCTGCTGGCCCGCTGGCTACAACGCCAGTTATTCCGGGTATTTCCCTGGAGCTTATCGAGGTAAACTACGCTCTCGCTCAACATTAGACTCAAGTACGTAAAGGCGTTACTGGTGTTCATTCTCTACCCGCTTAGAGGTACTGCTAGCGGATGAGCGTGGCGCTAATTTAACTGCGCTCAAAGTGGCGCATAGTTTAACCTTATTAACAGCAACATAACAGTAAGCACGGATTTTGCCTGCTGATAAATCTACGGTTCTGTTGACATATATCAAATTTCATTTTAGCACGTTAACTATTTTGTGATAAACACTTATAGGATTGCCAGTTTACGTCACAATTTAGCACTTTTTATGAACGATTTAGCATAGCAAATGCCAATAATCATAATTGGCGCTACACAGTCGGTAGTCGTTTTATAACTTATTGAAATAAAATAATTTACCCTGTTTTTCTTAGGGTTTTCTCTTCCTGCCTATTTTTTGGACTCTCCGATGTTTCCTGCCGAAGGCTGAGTTGATACCGGAAATTTTGTTGGTTTATTGTTAACTTTTCATCGTAACGATCAACACGCTGCGGTTATCAACGAATAGTACTTATTAATCAATCGTTATCAGTGAGCGCTATCGATGAGGCCGCTGTTTTATTTGACGGCTGGTGGAGACAGTGACAGAACGCACGTAACCCATACTGAGGAGTTTATGCAGTTTCATATTATTTTGGTTGAGCCCGCTCGGGCAGAGAATGTAGGGGCGGCAGCCCGTGCGATGAAAACGATGGGATTCAGCAGTTTGCGTATTGTCGGTAGCACTGCACACCAAGAACCGGCAGCGCGTTGGGTGGCGCACGGCTCGGGGGATATTCTGGATAACGTGCAGGTGTTTGGCACGTTGGCTGAAGCACTGGCAGATGTCGACTTTACGGTCGCAACCACCGCGCGCAGCCGGGCTAAGTATCATTATTACTGCACGCCAGCTGAACTGACTGGCATCTTGCAGGAGAAGGTGCAATGGATGGCTTCTGCGGCGCTGGTGTTTGGTCGGGAAGATGTGGGCCTGACGAATGAAGAGCTCGAACTGGCGGATGTATTGACTGGCGTACCGATGAAAGCGGATTACCCTTCGCTGAATCTGGGTCAGGCGGTGATGGTGTACTGTTACCAACTGGCTGAACTGATGGAGGTCAAACCGGAAGCGGCACAGCCTGCGGCAGTGGGACAGTTGTCGGCGCTGCACGATCGTTTGGATCGGCTACTGGTGAATTTGGCTGTTGAGGATGATGAAAAACTGCGGGACTGGTTGCATCAGCGGCTAGGGCGTTTAGAGCAGCGCGACACGGCGATGCTACATCGGCTGCTACACGACATTGAAAAAAACTTGCCGAAATAAGATAGCAGAGATGGCTTTTTTGGCAGTCGAACATCTTGAAGCGTGTATTTTGGCAATGGTTCGTCCGGCATATTCCCGTTTTGGCAGTGGGTTTAGCGGTAGACATTTTTCGTTCGGTGAGAAGAAAAAAAAGAAATCCGTTGACTTCAAAGGGCGATTGGCCTAACTAATAGGGCAGATAACTCTACTTCTAATGAGATTCGATTTTAGCATGCGCACTATCAGCCTGATCACCACGATTATTACCATCACCGATACAACCAGTAACGGTGCGGGCTGACGCATATAAAGATTCCAGAAAAAGCCCGCACCGAACAGTGCGGGCTTTTTTTTTACGGCAGGTTATCCCTCAGCGCCGCCTGCAAGCGGCATACAAAAACGCTTCCGGCGTTTGGTTGGCAGAAATTCAGGAGAAAAGATAAAAATGCGAGTGTTGAAATTTGGCGGGACTTCAGTAGCAAATGCGGAACGTTTTGCGCGCGTTGCCGACATTATCGAAAACAACGCGCGCCAGGGACAGGTGGCTACCGTATTGTCCGCTCCGGCGAAAATTACCAACCATCTGGTTGCCATGATTGAGAAAACCGTCGCCGGACAAGATATCCTGCCTCATTTGAATGACGCCGAAACGATCTTTTCTTCGCTGCTGCAAGGCCTTGCCGAGTCTCAACCCGGTTTTGATCATGCTCGCCTGAAGGCATTCGTGGATCAGGAATTTGCACAGCTGAAACACGTGCTGCATGGCATCGCGCTGTTGGGGCAGTGCCCTGACAGTGTGAACGCCGCGATTATCTGCCGAGGGGAAAAACTATCTATTGCCATCATGGAAGCGGTCTTTCAGGCACGCGGCTATGGGGTTTCCGTTATCAATCCGGTCGAGAAGCTGCTGGCGCAGGGACACTACCTGGAATCCACCGTGGATATCACAGAATCGACTCGCCGTATCGCTGAAAGCGCCATTCCGAAAGATCATGTCATCCTGATGGCGGGCTTTACTGCGGGTAACGATAAAGGCGAGCTGGTGGTACTGGGCCGCAACGGTTCAGACTATTCCGCTGCGGTACTGGCTGCGTGTTTACGTGCCGACTGTTGTGAGATCTGGACCGATGTAGACGGTGTTTATACCTGCGATCCGCGTCAGGTGCCGGATGCCCGATTATTGAAATCGATGTCCTATCAGGAGGCGATGGAGCTGTCCTATTTCGGCGCCAAAGTCCTCCACCCCCGCACCATCGCTCCTATCGCCCAGTTCCAAATTCCCTGCCTCATCAAAAACACCGAAAACCCTCAGGCTCCCGGCACACTCATCGGCATGGACAGCACGGATACTCAGTATCCGGTGAAAGGCATCACCAACCTGAACAATATGGCGATGATCAACGTTTCCGGCCCTGGCATGAAAGGTATGGTTGGCATGGCGGCGCGCGTATTTGCGGCGATGTCGCGTGCGGGTATTTCGGTGGTGCTGATTACGCAGTCGTCTTCTGAGTACAGCATCAGCTTCTGCGTATCACAAAACGAGCTGGCGCGTGCCAGAAAAACGCTGGAAGACGAATTCTATCTGGAACTGAAAGAAGGCGTGCTGGAGCCGCTGGATGTGATGGAACGCCTGGCAATCCTCTCTGTCGTGGGGGACGGCATGCGCACGCTGCGCGGCCTGTCTGCCCGCCTGTTCTCCGCACTGGCGACGGCGAATATCAATATCGTGGCTATTGCGCAGGGTTCCTCCGAACGTTCTATTTCCGTCGTAGTGAACAACGATGTGGCGACCACTGGCGTGCGCGTGGCGCACCAGATGCTGTTTAACACCGATCAGGTGATCGACGTATTTGTTATCGGCGTGGGCGGCGTGGGCGGCGCACTGCTGGAGCAGATTCACCGCCAGCAGCCGTGGCTGAAAGACAAGCATATCGATCTGCGTGTGTGTGGGATCGCGAACTCCAAAGCCATGCTGACCAATATTAACGGCGTTTCGATGGATAACTGGCGCGAAGAGTTGGCGAAAGCCCGCGAGCCGTTCAATCTGGGTCGTCTGATTCGTCTGGTGAAAGAGTACCACCTGCTGAACCCGGTTATCGTTGACTGTACGTCGAATCAGGCGGTGGCCGATCAGTATGTGGATTTCCTGGCCGACGGCTTCCATGTGGTGACCCCAAACAAGAAAGCCAACACGGGGTCGATGAATTATTATCACCAACTGCGCGGCGCCGCGGCGAAATCCCGCCGTCGTTTCCTGTATGACACTAACGTCGGTGCTGGCCTGCCGGTGATTGAGAACCTGCAAAACCTGCTGAATGCGGGTGATGAGCTGATTCGCTTTACCGGTATTCTCTCTGGCTCGCTGTCCTTTATTTTCGGTAAACTCGATGAAGGCATGTCGCTGTCGGAAGCGACCACGCAGGCGAAAGAGAAAGGGTATACCGAACCCGACCCACGTGACGATCTGTCTGGTATGGACGTGGCGCGTAAGCTGCTGATTCTGGCGCGTGAAGCGGGCTATCAGTTGGAGCTGGGCGATATTGAGGTGGAATCTGTTCTGCCTGCCAGCTTCGATGCCTCCGGCGACGTTGCCAGCTTCATGCAGCGCCTGCCGTCGGTAGACGATGAGTTCGCCAGCCGTGTTGCACAAGCGCGCGATGAAGGTAAAGTGTTGCGCTATGTCGGCGTCATTGAAGAAGGTCGCTGCAAGGTCAAGATCAGCGCCGTTGGCGGCAATGATCCGCTGTTTAAAGTCAAAGATGGCGAG
The DNA here is from genome assembly GCF_020181655.1 of Pectobacterium colocasium. Classification (NCBI taxonomy): domain Bacteria; kingdom Pseudomonadati; phylum Pseudomonadota; class Gammaproteobacteria; order Enterobacterales; family Pectobacteriaceae; genus Pectobacterium; species Pectobacterium colocasium. The sequence continues at coordinate 4,129,794 of NZ_CP084032.1, read as the reverse complement.
AATGCGCTGGCATTCTACAGCCGTTATTATCAGCCACTGCCGCTCGTGTTGCGCGGTTATGGCGCGGGTAACGATGTTACCGCTGCTGGTGTGTTCGCAGATCTGCTGCGCACCTTGTCATGGAAGTTGGGAGCATAATTATGGTTAAGGTGTATGCACCTGCATCAATCGGTAACGTCAGCGTTGGATTTGATGTGCTGGGTGCGGCCGTTTCGCCGGTAGACGGTTCATTGCTGGGAGATTGCGTCTCTGTCGAGGCCGCCGATCTGTTCAGCCTGCGTAATGAAGGGCGTTTTGTCAGCAAGCTGCCGGACAACCCGAAAGAAAACATTGTGTATCAGTGTTGGGAGCTTTTCTGTCAGGAAATTGGCAAAACCGTGCCGGTGGCGATGACGCTCGAAAAGAATATGCCGATTGGTTCAGGGCTAGGTTCTAGCGCCTGTTCTGTCGTCGCTGGATTGATGGCGATGAACGAATTTTGCGGCAAACCGCTGGATGATACCCGCCTGCTGACGCTGATGGGTGAGCTGGAAGGACGTATTTCCGGCAGCGTTCACTACGATAACGTGGCGCCGTGCTTCCTCGGCGGCGTCCAACTGATGCTGGAAGAGAACGGCATTATCAGCCAGCCTGTGCCATCGTTCGATGACTGGCTGTGGGTCATGGCATATCCGGGGATTAAAGTCTCTACTGCTGAAGCGCGTGCGATTCTGCCTGCGCAATATCGTCGTCAGGACTGTATCAGTCACGGTCGCTATCTGGCTGGTTTTATTCACGCCTGCCATACCGGTCAGGCCGCGCTGGCGGCGAAGCTGATGAAGGATGTCATCGCGGAACCTTACCGTACGAAACTGCTGCCCGGCTTTGCCGCCGCTCGTCAGGCTGCGGAAGATATCGGGGCGCTGGCCTGCGGTATTTCCGGCTCTGGCCCGACGTTATTCTCCGTCTGCAACGACATGGCGAGCGCACAGCGCCTGGCCGATTGGCTGCGGGATAACTATTTGCAGAACGATGAAGGTTTTGTTCATATTTGCCGTCTTGATACGACTGGCGCACGACTACTGGGATAATGCATGAAACTGTACAACCTTAAAGATCATAACGAGCAGGTCAGTTTTGCTCAGGCTATCAAGCAAGGGCTGGGTAGCCAGCAAGGGCTGTTCTTCCCGCTGGATCTGCCGGAATTTGAGCGCACTGAAATCGACGCGCTGCTGGATCTGGATTTCGTTACCCGCAGCAGCCGTATTCTGTCTACGTATATCGGCGATGAAATTGCGGCTGAAACCGTGTTCGAGCGCGTAAAAACGGCCTTTGCATTCCCTGCGCCCGTTGCACCGGTAGCGGAAGATATCGCCGCGCTGGAGCTGTTCCACGGCCCGACGCTGGCCTTTAAAGACTTCGGCGGCCGCTTTATGGCGCAAATGCTGACGGAAGTGTCTGGCGACGAGAAAATTACCATTCTGACGGCGACTTCTGGCGACACCGGTGCTGCCGTGGCGCATGCCTTTTACGGTCTGGAAAATGTCCGTGTGGTGATTTTATATCCGCAGGGCAAGATCAGTCCGTTGCAGGAAAAGCTGTTCTGTACGCTGGGCGGCAACATTCACACCATCGCAGTCGACAGCGATTTTGATGCCTGTCAGGCATTGGTGAAAAAGGCGTTTGATGATGAAGAGCTGAAAAAGGCGATTGGCCTGAACTCGGCAAACTCCATCAATATCAGCCGTCTGCTGGCGCAAATTTGCTACTACTTTGAAGCGGTTGCACAACTGCCGCAGGAAGCGCGTAATCATCTGGTGGTTTCTGTGCCGAGCGGTAACTTCGGCGATCTGACGGCTGGTCTGCTGGCAAAATCGCTGGGGCTGCCGATTAAGCGCTTCATCGCTGCGACCAACGCCAATGACACCGTGCCGCGTTTCCTGAGCAGCGGAAATTGGGAGCCGAATAAAACGGTGGCAACCTTATCCAACGCGATGGACGTGAGCCAGCCGAACAACTGGCCGCGCGTGGAAGAGCTGTTCCGCCGTAAAAACTGGCAGTTGAAAACGCTGGGTTTTGGCGCGGTGAGCGATGAGACCACGAAAGAAACCATGCATGAGTTGGATGCGCTAGGTTATCTCTCTGAGCCGCATGCGGCGATTGCTTACCGTCTGCTGCGCGATCAACTGCAAGCGGGTGAGTTCGGCCTGTTCCTGGGGACGGCACACCCGGCGAAATTCAAGGAAAGCGTAGAAGACATTCTGGGCAAAGAACTGGATCTGCCGGAAGCGCTGGCTGAGCGTGCCGATCTGGATCTGCTGTCGCACAACTTCCCGGATGATTTCGCGAAGCTGCGTGAGTTCCTGATGTCGCTGCCGGAATAAGGTTGTTGAAAAGGCGGCGGTTTCGCCGCCTTTCTCTTTGTTGCCTATCGTACTACTTTGTTTACTGTTCGTGGCGCTTAAACACCAGTTCATCCGTCGAAGAGTCTGCTTTCTCGAAGAAGTAACCCTCCAGATTAAACGCTTTCAACTGTTCCGGCTGCGTCAGGCGGTTTTGAATAATGAAACGACTCATCAGGCCGCGTGCTTTCTTGGCGTAGAAACTGATCACTTTGAATTTGCCGTTTTTCTCATCCAAAAAGACGGGCTTGATCAGGCGGGCATTGAGTTTTTTGGGCTTAACGGCTTTGAAATATTCATCCGATGCCAGATTAACCAGCACATCGTCGCCTTGATCGCGCAGCGCCTGATTCAGTTTTTCCGTAATGGTATCGCCCCAAAAACTGTAGAGATCTTTACCGGCTTTATTTTCCAGTTTGGTACCCATTTCCAGCCGATACGGGCGCATCAAATCCAGCGGGCGCAACACGCCATACAAGCCTGACAGCATACGCAAATGCTGCTGGGCGAAATCGAAATCATCCTCGCTGAAATCTTCTGCGGCTAATCCGGTATAGACGTCGCCCTTAAACGCCAGCAACGCCTGACGCGCGTTCTCAGGCGTGAAATCCGGGTGCCACTCGCTAAACCGGCCTGCGTTCAGATCAGCCAGCTTATCGCTGATACTCATCAGAGAGGCGATCTGTGCCGGCGTCAGTTTTTTACATACATCAATCAACTGACTGGACTGGTCCAGAAGTTCTGGCTGCGTATAACGCGTCGTTGCCAAAGGACTGGTGTAGTCGAGCGTTTTTGCGGGTGAAATAGTAATAAGCATGCGCCATGTCCTGTCGGTTTGATTTGAGATGAGCCTACTATAGCAAGAACGCCGTAAGAAAACGGCGATAGCTACAATACGCCAATAGCTACAATATGCCTTGTCTTTGACGTTCGAGCGTCTTTGGAAAGGGGGAACGCTAGTATGTGACCCCCATGGCAGAGGGACGTAGGAAAAGGCTGGCTTGCGTGGGAAAACGCGCGTGTTATTATCAGATTTCGGCGCAAAACAGACGGCCACCCGATTAGATAATAAGTCGATTCATATACGAGCTATTTTCATTCACGAGCACCACGTATAAACAACGAGACATGCCAACATGACGGATAAACTGACTTCCCTACGCCAATTGACCACGGTTGTAGCTGATACCGGCGATATTGCGGCAATGAAACTGTACCAACCGCAAGATGCGACCACCAACCCTTCGCTGATTCTGAACGCGGCGCAAATTCCTGAATACCGCAAGCTGATCGACGAGGCGATTGCCTGGGCACGCGAGCAGAGCAGCGATCGCAAACAGCAGGTCGTCGATGCTACGGACAAACTGGCGGTCAACATTGGTCTCGAAATTTTAAAATTGATCCCAGGCCGCATCTCCACAGAAGTGGATGCACGTTTGTCTTATGACACCGAAGCCAGCGTGGCGAAGGCAAAACACCTGATCAAACTGTACAACGACGCAGGTATCAGCAACGAGCGTATCCTGATTAAACTGGCGTCAACCTGGCAGGGTATCCGCGCGGCGGAGCAACTGGAAAAAGAAGGCATCAACTGTAACCTGACGCTGCTGTTCTCCTTTGCGCAGGCACGTGCCTGTGCTGAAGCTGGCGTATTCCTGATTTCACCGTTTGTTGGCCGTATTCTTGACTGGTACAAAGCTAATGGCGATAAGAAAGAATTCGCGCCGCACGAAGATCCAGGTGTGGTTTCCGTTAGCGAAATCTACGATTACTACAAAGAGCACGGCTATGAAACCGTCGTGATGGGCGCGAGCTTCCGTAACGTGGGTGAGATTTTGGAACTGGCCGGATGTGACCGCCTGACGATTGCCCCAGCGCTGCTGAAAGAACTGTCAGAAAGCGAAGGCGAAGTGGTTCGCAAACTGTCTTATGCTGGTGAAGTGAAAGTTCGTCCGGCGAAAATGACGGAAGCGGAATTCTACTGGCAGCACAATCAAGACCCAATGGCGATCGATAAACTGGCCGACGGGATCCGTAAATTTGCTATCGACCAGGAAAAACTGGAAAAGATGATTGCAGATTTACTGTAAACATTCTGTCACATGAAAATAGCCGGGATTCCCGGCTATTTTTTTGTCTGTGAATTGGTATTTTGGAAGGGGAAAGTCTATTTCGCCGTCGCGTTACGGGTTTTCTTCGCGATATAAAGATTATCATCGGCCCGCTTCATCACTTCGCTGAGGTCTTCTCCAGCGATATGGTATTCAACCAGCCCAATACTGACCGTCAGCCTGATTTTTCCTGCGGCGGTTTCACAGGGTGTTTCGCTAACGCGCGCTCTCGCTTTATCCACGATGGTGTACGCATCGTCTAATCCGGTATTCGGCAACACAATGGCAAATTCATCGCCGCCAATACGGCCAAAAATATCTTCGCGGCGAAATGATTTTTTGAACGTGTCGGCAACAAATTTCAGGGCCTCATCTCCGACGCTGTGACCGAAGCTGTCATTCACCTGCTTAAAGTAGTCGATGTCGATCAGAATGACACTAACGGGCCGTTTGGTGAGGTTAGCGACACTAAAGGCTTTATTGGCGGCCAGAAAGAACGCGTCTCGCCGCAAGTAGCCGGTGAGATCGTCATAGCGCGCGATAATAGGCAGTTCTATCAGATATTTTTTTGCCAGAAGCGAGAGCAGGCTGCCTAAAATTGCAGAAAGCAGTACAACGCTGAGAATGACGGCTGCTGAACCAAGAGAGGTCAGTGTATAAAAAAACGTAGGAGAGGGCGTTTCTGACGTGGTTCTAATTCGAACACCCAATAATTCATCCGTGGGCGATAACACAGGAAATATGATAGTAAGGGTGCCTTTCCCTGCATATTCACCAATTGATGGCAGTTTATTCTGGCAAATGCGGATGATCGCCATATCATTAAATGTCAGATCGGATGACGACAAACGATTGATACACTCGCTGCGCACATCACGTGTATTAAATACCCATGTTCTCATTCGTGCGAATACGTAAGAGCCGGTTTTCCGGGTGATATCATTCTCCGTCACTTCTCCACCGGAATTATAGGATTCATAGGTCTTTATTGTGATGTCCAAGTTTTGCCGCTCGACTTTCCACGCATTTTTATTCGCTTCATGCGTAAGAAAGATAGTGATCAAAAAGGAAAGGGAACCAAACAGGAAAAAGGCCGAGGTGGGGTGTGAGAATAGCTTTAATATCTTATATTTAAGATCGTTCATGGCGACTTCCTTGATAGGGCTTTTTTTACTTATTGTGATACGAAAGAAGTGCTTTAATTTTATCATATTATTCGCTTTAACGAGATGTTCTGCCTTGGCGGGCGCCATTATTTTCTCTTTAATCTATCGGCTTATTTCACCCGCTCTTAATGGGTAAGCGATCTTTTTTATGCGCCTGCTATTCTTAAATTTTAATTGCGAAACGGTATTATTAATTCAAGTCATGTGCTTCGATTTTTTGAGACGCTATTTAATAATTATTATCAAATGCTGTATTGCGATCAGCATGAAATAACAGATGCAGTGTGAATTTCCTCATAACAGCTAATTGTTTGCTAAAAGCGCTCAATATCCTGATAAAATTGGTGTTTTATTTAGACTGAGGTGCTTATGAACGTATTGCGTATTGGTTTGGTCTCCGTATCTGACCGCGCTTCCAACGGGGTTTATCAGGATAAAGGCATCCCAGAACTGGAATCCTGGCTCCGTAGTGCCCTGACTACGCCTTTCGAAGTGGAAACGCGACTGGTGCCTGATGAGCAACCGATGATTGAACAAACGCTGTGTGAACTGGTTGATGAGCGCGGCTGTCACCTGGTGTTGACGACCGGAGGCACAGGGCCAGCACGTCGTGATGTCACGCCGGACGCCACGCTGGCCGTTGCCGATCGAGAAATGCCGGGGTTTGGCGAGCAAATGCGGCAGATCAGCCTGCGCTTCGTGCCTACCGCGATTCTCTCTCGTCAGGTGGGTGTGCTGCGCAAACAGGCGCTGATTCTTAACTTACCGGGGCAGCCTAAGTCGATTAAGGAAACGCTGGAAGGTTTAAAAGACGCTGATGGCAAGGTGGTTGTGGCCGGTATTTTTGCCAGCGTACCGTATTGTATCCAACTGCTGGAAGGCCCTTACATCGAGACCAATCCAGATGTAGTAGCAGCTTTTCGCCCTAAAAATGCCATGCGCGAAATAAAAGACTGAAGTTAGGCGATTTGAAACATAAGATTCAGCTTTACTGGTGTATAAAAATTTTGCCGCTATAGTAATTTCTATTTTACACACTGCGGTGGATTTTTTCACTCTGGCAATGCACGGTATCTTATGACTCAGGATCAACACGCCGATCCTCGCCGGTTGAACCGGCAGGACTATAAAACGCTGTCTCTGGCTGCGCTGGGTGGCGCGTTAGAGTTTTATGATTTTATTATTTTCGTCTTCTTTGCTGCCGTGATTGGCGATCTCTTCTTCCCGCCGGATATTCCTGAATGGCTGCGGCAGGTTCAGACGTTCGGTATTTTCGCCGCAGGCTATCTGGCGCGTCCGCTTGGGGGCATCATCATGGCCCACTTCGGTGATAAGAGCGGACGTAAGAGAATGTTCAGCCTGAGCATATTGCTGATGGCGCTACCGACGCTGGCAATGGGCTTGCTGCCGACCTATGAAGCCATTGGTATTGCGGCACCGCTTTTACTGCTGTTAATGCGCGTGCTGCAAGGCGCGGCAATCGGTGGCGAAGTCCCCGGCGCGTGGGTCTTCGTTGCGGAGCATGTGCCGCGCGCCCGTATTGGGTTTGCCTGCGGTACGCTGACTGCCGGCTTGACGATGGGGATTTTGCTAGGCTCGCTGATCGCAACGTTGCTGAATACGGTGCTGACGCCAGAGCAGATGTCTGGCGGTGGCTGGCGGCTCCCCTTCTTCATCGGCGGGGTCTTCGGCCTTGTTGCCATGTATCTGCGCCGCTGGTTGCAGGAAACGCCTATTTTTATGGAAATGCAGGCGCAGAAGAAATTGGCGGAAGAACTGCCGCTGAAATCTGTCGTCTTAAACCATAAACGTGCGGTTGTGGTTTCCATGCTGCTGACCTGGCTGCTGTCTGCGTGCATCGTCGTCGTTATTCTGATGGCACCGACCTATCTGCAAAAAGTCCACGGGATTCCTGCCGCGCTGGCGTTGCAGGCGAACTGTTTGGCAACGATTGCATTGATGGTGGGCTGCGTCGGTTCGGGGCTGCTGGTCGACCGCTTTGGTGCCAGCAAGCTGTTTATGGTGGGTAGCCTGTCGTTGGCCGCCTGTAGCTGGTTCTTTTACAGTTCGGCAGCAAGCAGTACGACGCTGCTCTTTGTCAGCTATGCGATTGTGGGGCTCAGCGTTGGCGTGGTGGGCGGTGTGCCGTATGTCATGGTGCGGGCGTTTCCGGCCGCGGTGCGGTTCTCGGGGATTTCTTTTTCTTACAACGTTTCCTATGCCATTTTCGGCGGCCTGACGCCCGTCTTTGTCACGCTGATTATGAAAGCAACGCCGCTGGCACCAGCATTTTATGTCCTGACGCTAGCCGCAGTAGGGTTGCTGTTGGGGATTTATTTGCAGCGCGATCTGGATGCTGATTCGCGAGCGTTGGCCGACAGCGACGCGCGCGATCGTTCGCCTGTTGAGGTTTAAGCGTACTTAATCGAAAACATAGCGTTATCGAAAATCCGTCATCAAAAACAAACGGGCCCTGTCAGATAGACAGGGCCCGTTGGCATTTAACGCGGCGAGAGCTTACCGCGTCAGAAATTATATCGCATCAGAACTTAGTGGGACGCGCCACATGAACCGATTGGCAGGACGCTACGGCCAAACTTCTCGTTCAGCACTTCAGCCATTGCCAGATAAATTGCGCTTGCGCCACAGATGATGCCTTCGTAACCCGCGAAGGTCAGCAGCGCGTGGTTGCCGGTGAAGTTACCGACGGCCAGCAGAGCAAACAGTACGGTCAGGCTACCGAAAACAAATTGCAGTGCGCGGTTGGTGCCGAATGTACCGAAGAACATAAACAGCGTGAAGATGCCCCACAGGCCAAGAAACACGCCAAGGAACTGGGCATCGCTGGCTTCCGCCAGACCCATTTTCGGCAGCATGAGAATGGCAACCAGCGTCAGCCAGAATGCGCCATAAGACGTAAACGCGGTCACGCCGAATGTATTGCCTTTTTTATACTCCAGCAGACCGGCCAGAATCTGGGCGATGCCGCCGTAGAAAATACCCATGCTGAGAATGATGGAAGAAAGTGGGAAAAAGCCTGCGTTGTGCAGGTTCAACAGAATAGTGGTCATCCCGAAGCCCATCAGTCCTAATGGACCAGGATTTGCCAACGTGTTCGTGCTCATAAATCCTCTGCAATAACAGATTATTAATAGTCCCTTCGCGTCGAGCGCAGCATTAAGGCTAGCGAATGCGCCAATCACGTTGGGATAGGTGTCGTTTAGGTGTTATTGCCCGCCATTGTGTAGGGAAATGTCCCCATTTTTGCGGCGAGCGCGGCATCATATCGGGCGTTTGGAATGGACACAACATGGGGAAGGCAGAATAGTTTGATCGTACGAGGGATAAAGGTCATTTTTTTTCATCTTCCCCCCTTGATGATAGAAATGTTGGCCCCATCTTATTTCCAACCGAAACAGTTTGACCTGCCGCGAAGGCGTGTGTCGGGCCGTTACATCGGTGGTTAGCATGGCAATGAAACGTGTGCTGCTGATGAAAACGAGGGTGTGTCGTTGGAAAACGAGAAATCTTGTTGAAAAATGACATTTCGCCCGCACAGTAGGTTTAACCACCACACCGAATATGACTTTTTAGTGGAGATGTTTAGATGGGTAAGATTATTGGTATCGACCTGGGTACAACCAACTCTTGTGTCGCGATTATGGACGGTACGCAGGTAAAAGTACTGGAAAATAGCGAAGGCGATCGCACCACGCCTTCAATTATTGCTTATACGCAAGATGGCGAAACTCTGGTTGGCCAACCGGCTAAACGTCAGGCAGTGACCAACCCGAAAAATACCCTGTTTGCTATCAAGCGTCTGATTGGTCGTCGTTTCAAAGACGAAGAAGTTCAGCGCGATGCCAACATCATGCCGTACAAAATTATCGCGGCAGATAATGGCGATGCATGGCTGGAAGTGAAAGATCAGAAAATGGCTCCGCCGCAGATTTCAGCTGAAGTGCTGAAAAAAATGAAGAAAACGGCAGAAGACTATCTGGGTGAGACGATCTCCGAAGCGGTTATCACCGTACCGGCTTACTTCAACGATGCACAGCGTCAGGCGACCAAAGATGCCGGCCGTATCGCGGGTCTGGAAGTCAAACGTATCATCAACGAACCGACAGCGGCAGCATTGGCATACGGTCTGGATAAAGAAGTCGGCAACCGTACTATCGCGGTTTACGATCTGGGCGGCGGTACGTTCGATATTTCCATCATCGAAATCGACGAAGTTGATGGCGAAAAAACCTTTGAAGTGCTGGCGACCAACGGTGATACACACCTGGGTGGTGAAGACTTCGATAGCCGCATGATCAACTATCTGGTTGACGAATTTAAGAAAGAGCAAGGTTTCGACCTGCGCAATGACCCGCTGGCGATGCAGCGTCTGAAAGAAGCGGCAGAAAAAGCCAAGATCGAGCTGTCTTCTGCTCAGCAGACCGACGTTAACCTGCCGTACATCACGGCGGATGCGACGGGTCCTAAGCACCTGAACATCAAAGTGACTCGTGCGAAACTGGAATCACTGGTAGAAGAGCTGGTTAACCGTTCTCTGGAGCCGCTGAAAGTGGCATTGCAGGATGCTGGCCTGTCCGTTTCTGAAATTCAGGACGTGATTCTGGTTGGTGGTCAGACGCGTATGCCTCTGGTACAGAAGAAAGTCGCTGACTTCTTCGGTAAAGAGCCGCGTAAAGACGTGAACCCGGATGAAGCAGTTGCTATCGGTGCTGCGGTTCAGGGCGGTGTTCTGTCTGGTGACGTGAAAGACGTTCTGCTGCTGGACGTTACCCCGCTGTCTCTGGGTATCGAAACCATGGGCGGCGTGATGACGGCGCTGATTGCCAAGAACACCACCATCCCGACTAAACACAGTCAGGTGTTCTCAACGGCGGAAGACAACCAGTCTGCGGTAACGATTCATGTTCTGCAGGGTGAGCGTAAGCGTGCGCACGATAACAAATCACTGGGTCAGTTTAACCTGGATGGTATTCAGGCTGCACCGCGCGGTATGCCGCAGATCGAAGTCACTTTCGACATCGACGCCGACGGTATCCTGCATGTTTCTGCGAAAGACAAAAACAGCGGCCGCGAGCAGAAAATCACCATCAAGGCATCTTCTGGTCTGAACGAAGAAGAAATCCAGAAGATGGTACGTGATGCAGAAGCGAACGCTGAAGCTGACCGTAAGTTTGAAGAGCTGGTTCAGGTACGCAACCAGGGCGATCACCTGCTGCACAGCACGCGTAAGCAGCTGGAAGAAGCGGGCGATAAACTGGCCGCTGACGATAAAGCTGCCATTGACGACGCACTGAAAGCGCTGGAAAGCGCGCTGAAAGGCGAAGACAAAGCAGAAATTGAAGCGAAAATGCAGGCGCTGGTTCAGGTTTCCGGCAAGCTGCTGGAAGCGTCTCAACCACAGCAAGGCCCTGAAGGTGCCGCTGATGATGCCTCTGCTCGTCGCGACGACGATGTCGTTGATGCTGAGTTTGAAGAAGTAAAAGATAAAAAGTAATCGCCCTTGAGCGGGCGCAGTAGCAGCCACAAGGCTATTGCTGGCAATCAGCACGGGCGTCGAGGAAACTCTGCGCCCGTGCACGCATGTTGAGGGCAGGAAAAGAAATGGCGAAGCAAGATTATTACGAAAGCCTGGGCGTTTCGAAAAGCGCGGATGAGCGCGAGATAAAGAAAGCCTATAAGCGTCTGGCAATGAAGTACCACCCCGATCGCAATCCGGGTGATAGCGAGGCAGAAGCCAAGTTCAAAGAGATCAAAGAAGCCTACGAGATCCTTACCGACTCGCAAAAACGCGCCGCCTACGATCAGTACGGCCATGCGGCGTTTGAGCAAGGTGGTATGGGCGGAGGCGGCGGTGGTTTTGGCGGCGGCGGTGCCGATTTTGGTGATATTTTTGGCGACGTGTTCGGGGACATTTTTGGCGGTGGCCGCCGTCAGCGTGCGAGCCGTGGATCCGATTTACGCTACAACATGGAGTTGACGCTGGAAGAAGCGGTACGTGGCGTCACCAAAGAGATCCGAATTCCCGCGCTGGAAGAGTGTGATGTGTGCCACGGCAGCGGTGCGAAGCCGGGTAGTTCTCCGATCACCTGTCCAACCTGTCATGGTAACGGCCAGGTTCAGATGCGTCAGGGCTTCTTTACCGTACAGCAGGCATGTCCGCACTGTCATGGGCGCGGTAAGATCATTAAAGATCCGTGCGTCAAATGCCACGGTCATGGCCGTGTAGAGAAGAGCAAAACGCTGTCGGTGAAAATTCCAGCTGGCGTGGACACGGGTGACCGTATTCGCTTGTCCGGTGAAGGTGAAGCCGGTGAGCACGGCGCGCCGTCAGGAGATTTGTACGTTCAGGTGCAGGTTAAAGCGCACCCGATCTTCCAGCGTGAAGAGAATAACCTGTACTGCGAAGTGCCGATCAACTTTGCGATGGCTGCATTAGGCGGCGAGATTGAAGTCCCGACGCTGGATGGCCGTGTGAAGCTGAAAGTGCCTGCGGAAACGCAAACCGGCAAACTGTTCCGTATGCGCGGCAAAGGTGTGAAATCGGTACGTGGCGGTGCGCAGGGCGATCTGCTGTGCCGTGTAGTGGTCGAAACGCCAGTTAATCTGAACGAACGTCAAAGACAGCTGCTACAAGAACTCGATGAGAGTTTCGGCGGCCCGTCCGGTGAAAGAAACAGCCCGCGTTCGAAAAGCTTTTTCGATGGCGTGAAGAAATTCTTCGACGATTTAACCCGTTAATGGTTTATCGTTAACGCGTAATCAAAAGACCGGTGGGGTAAACCCGCCGGTTTTTTTATGACCGGCATCCTTGTCCGTCACCTTGCGGCCGTTGCTGCGCAATGTTGAAAAACGCTCCCGACGTTTTTTATCTCCTCCTCTGAATAGTTATCACCTTAAATGATCGGTTTTTACGATCTTTATGCCAGTTTTAATCTGCTTTTAACGAGTGGTTAGATTGCGTAATCTTGCCAGCAAGAAAGCGGACGTACGGTATTGGTGTTCGCGCCTGATGGGAGATGAAGTCAATGATAACAATGATTCGCCGTTTTATCGGATTGGATGCGGCGGCTGGCATCATGCTGATGATGGCAACGGTTTTCGCGCTCGCGTTTGCCAATTGGTCTGTTACTGCTGCTGGTTATCAACAGTTCCTGATGATGCCAGTGGAAATGCGCTTTGGCGCACTGGAAATTAATAAGAATCTGCTGCTGTGGATTAATGATGGCCTGATGGCGATTTTCTTCCTGCTGATTGGTCTGGAAGTGAAACGAGAACTGGTTGAAGGCTCGCTAGCCAGTCGTCAACAGGCGATGTTGCCACTAGTGGCGGCGGTAGGCGGAATGATTTTTCCCGCCTTGCTCTTTCTGCTTTTCAACGCAAAGGATGAGGTAACGCGCGCTGGCTGGGCTATTCCCGCTGCGACAGATATTGCATTCGCCATTGGTGTGCTGACGCTATTGGGCAAGCGCGTTCCCGCAGGGTTAAAAGTCTTCTTGCTGGCGCTGGCGATCATTGACGATCTGGGGGCGATCCTAATCATTGCTCTGTTTTATACGCAGCAGATCTTCTGGCCTGCGCTGTGCGGCGCGGTATTGGCGGTTGCAGCGCTGGCCTATTTGAACAGGCAACAGGTCAGGAAAACATCCGCCTATTTGCTGGTGGGGATTGCTCTGTGGGTCTGCATCCTGAAATGTGGCGTTCATGCGACGTTGGCTGGGGTGATCGTCGGATTCTTTATCCCTTTGCGCACGTCCGACGGGGAAACGTCTCCGGCAACCACGCTGGAACACGGTTTACAAACGTGGGTCGCGTTTCTGATTATTCCGCTGTTTGCCTTCGCTAACGCTGGCATTGTGTTACAGGGAATTGTGCTGGAAAAACTGTTCTCCCCTCTTAGTCTGGGTATCGCCGCCGGGCTACTGATCGGTAAACCGCTGGGTATTACCTTGTTCAGTTGGCTAACCATTCGGCTGGGCTACGCGCGTTTGCCTGCTGGCGTTGGCTTTAGCCAGATTGTGGCGGTGTCCGTGCTGTGTGGCATCGGTTTTACCATGTCGATATTCATTACGCTGCTGGCCTTTTCTGGCGGTGATGCGGAATTGATTACCTATGCCAAGCTGGGAATCTTGCTGGCATCGGGATTGGCGGCGCTGCTTGGCTATCTGGCACTACGTGGGGTGTTGCCTGCGCTGGACAAGGCGGTGCAGCCGTGTAAGGGTTGAGGCTATGCCGGAGACGCGAAGAGGGGGCGGGTGTGTCTCATTTGAATTTTAATCATCTCTATTATTTCTGGCAGGTTTATAAGTCGGGCTCCGTTGCCGGTGCGGCAGAGACGCTGTTCTTAACGCCGCAGACCATTACCGGGCAGATCAAATGCCTGGAAGAGCGTCTGCAAGGCAAGCTTTTCAAGCGCAAGGGACGGGGGCTGGAACCGACAGAGCTGGGGCAGCTAGTTTTTCGCTATGCGGATAGCATGTTTCAGCTTAGCCAGGAAATGTTGGATATTGTGAACTACCGCAAAGAATCGAACCTGTTATTCGATGTCGGCGTGGCAGATGCATTGTCCAAACGGCTGGTGAGCAGGGTGCTGGAAACGGTCGTGACGGAACAGGAGCATATCCATTTGCGCTGTTTTGAGTCGACGCACGAAATGCTGCTGGAGCAGTTGAGCCAGCATAAGCTGGATATGATTTTGTCGGATTGTCCGGTAGATTCAACGCAGCAGGAAGGGCTATTTTCAATCAAGCTGGGCGAGTGTGGCGTAAGCTTTTACTGTAAACGTCCTCAGCCCGAATACGCTTTTCCTGCCTGCCTTGAACAGCGTAAGTTACTGATTCCAGGACGGCGAACCATGTTGGGACGCAAGTTGCTGAATTGGTTTACTGCGCAGAATATTCAGGTGAACATTTTGGGGGAATTTGATGATGCGGCGCTGATGACCGCGTTCGGCATTAATAATGACGCCATTTTCGTTGCGCCATCGCTGTATGCCAATGAAATCTACCAGCAGGGCGACATCGTCGAGATCGGCAGGATCGAGAACATTCAGGACGAGTATTACGCGATCTTTGCGGCCAGAATGATCCAGCATCCGGCGGTACAGCGTGTGTGTAACGCGGATTTTTCGGCGCTCTTCTGTGATACGACAGACACAAAAAAACCGGCCTGAGCCGGTTTTTTCTTAGCAACAACACGCAGGTGCGTGATTATTGCATGGCGTTGATGCGCGCAACCAGATTGGATTTATGACGTGCAGCTTTGTTCTTGTGGATCAGGCCTTTACCAGCCTGACGATCCACGATCGGTTGCATGTCATTAAACGCTTTCTGTGCCGCTTCTTTATCGCCAGTCGCGATCGCCGCGTATACTTTCTTGATGAAAGTACGCATCATAGAGCGACGGCTTGCGTTATGCTTACGGCGCTTCTCAGATTGTACGGCGCGTTTCTTAGCTGATTTGATATTAGCCAAGGTCCAACTCCCAAATATATTCAATCGAGGACAATTCAAAGGCCGTGGAATATGCTCGTTTAGCCTTCGTTTGTCAATGGATTTGTGCAAATAAGCGTCGTTGTACGTCGACACTTGTTACGTTGTGATGGCGCAGGATTTTAGCAGCTTCACGCGGTGGAATACAGCCTTTCGCAGCAGAAATTCATCCTGAATGTGATAAAACCCTGTCTGCCATCGGTAAAGTCGGATTGTGCAGGGCATCGGCTATCTGGATATTCTGCGTCTGGACGTCATTCATCGAGGATTCCGCTAAAAAACGTGCAAATATCGGCACGATTTACAGGGTGGCTGCAAAAGGCGCGAATCGCGGGTTAACCTTACTCGCTGTACAAGGTATAATCCGCCGATTTCCATAATATTAACCCTTTGTTCTGGGCCAGCCATGCAGCTAATTCGCGGTATACACAATCTTCGGGCACACCATTACGGCTGTGTGCTCACTATTGGTAATTTTGACGGCGTGCACCTCGGACACCAAATGCTGCTTGAACGACTGAAGCAGGAAGGGCGCGCTCGTGGGCTGCCGGTGATGGTGATGATTTTTGAACCACAGCCGCTGGAACTCTTCGCTGCGGAAAAAGCGCCAGCCCGTTTGACGCGTCTGCGTGACAAGGTGAAATATCTGGCGCAGGCCGGCGTGGACTATCTGCTGTGCGTCAGATTCGATGCGCGTTTTGCCGCCAATGATGCCGAGACGTTCGTTTCTTCTCTGCTGGTGAAGAAATTGGGCGTGAAGTTTCTGGTTGTGGGGGATGACTTCCGCTTCGGGGCTGGTCGTCAGGGAGATTTCCTGTTATTACAGAAGGCTGGACGTGAGTCGGGATTTGATGTTATCAGCACCGATTCGTTCTGTAATGGCGGCAAACGGGTTAGCAGCACGGCGGTGCGAGAAGCGCTGAGTCGTGATGAGCTCGAACGGGCGGAAAGCCTGCTGGGTCACCCTTACTCCATTTCCGGGCGCGTGGAACATGGTAAAGCGCTGGGGCGAACGATCGGGTTTCCCACTGCCAACTTGCCGCTGAAGCGCCAGGTTTCCCCTGTCAGTGGCGTGTATGCCGTCAGCGTTTATGGGCTGGGGCCAGAACCGCTTCCGGGCGTCGCCAATATAGGCACACGTCCGACCGTAAACGGTGACCAACGCCAGCAGCTTGAAGTGCATTTGCTGGACGTGACGATAGATCTCTATGGTCGTCACATTGAAGTCGTACTGCGTAAAAAAATCCGTAATGAACAGCGTTTTGCTTCGCTCGATGCGTTAAAACAGCAAATCGCCGATGATGTGGTGACAGCCCGGACGTTCTTCGGGTTAAAGACACCGGTTTAATTTTTCTAGCCGAAACGAAATCGAGAATCTAATGAGTGACTATAAGACTACCCTGAACTTGCCGGAAACAGGGTTCCCGATGCGTGGCGATCTGGCCAAGCGCGAACCTGACATGCTGAAACGTTGGTATGAGCAGGATCTGTACGGGATTATTCGCAATGCGAAGAAGGGAAAGAAGACTTTCATTCTGCACGATGGCCCTCCGTACGCGAATGGCAGTATTCATATTGGTCACTCAGTTAACAAGATTCTGAAAGATATTATCGTTAAATCGAAAGGCCTGTCTGGCTACGATTCCCCTTATGTGCCGGGCTGGGACTGCCACGGTCTGCCGATTGAGCTGAAAGTAGAGCAGCTGGTCGGTAAGCCGGGCGAGAAAGTCAGCGCTGCGGAATTCCGCGCAGAGTGTCGCAAATATGCGGCAGAGCAGGTTGCTGGTCAGAAAGCCGACTTTATTCGTCTTGGCGTGCTGGGCGACTGGGATCGTCCTTACCTGACGATGGATTTCAAAACCGAAGCGAACATCATTCGTGCGCTGGGTCGCATCATTGAAAATGGTCACCTGCACAAGGGCGCGAAGCCAGTTCACTGGTGTGCGGATTGCGGTTCCGCGCTGGCGGAAGCAGAAGTCGAATATTACGACAAAACCTCTCCATCCATTGATGTGGCGTTTAACGCCAGCGACGTGGCAGCGGTATTAGCCAAGTTTGGTGTGAGTAGCGTAGATGGCCCTGTTTCGCTGGTGATCTGGACGACGACGCCGTGGACGCTGCCAGCAAACCGTGCGATCTCATTGAATGCGGAATTCGATTATCAGCTGGTGCAAATTGACGGTCAGGCGCTGATTCTGGCAGCCGATCTGGTTGAAAGCGTGATGAAGCGCGTCGGCGTGACGCAGTGGAGCGTTCTGGGCGACTGTAAAGGCGCGGATCTTGAGCTGCTGCGTTTCAAACACCCGTTCCTGAACTTCGACGTCCCCGCCATTCTGGGCGAGCACGTGACGCTGGATGCGGGTACCGGTGCGGTGCATACCGCCGGTGGTCACGGTCCTGACGACTATGTGATCAGCCAGAAATACAATTTGGAAATCGCTAACCCGGTAGGGCCGAACGGTTGCTACCTGAGCGGCACGTATCCGGAATTGGACGGCAAATTCGTTTTCAAAGCCAACGACCTGATCGTTGAAATCCTGCGTGAAAAAGGCATGTTGCTGCACGTAGAGAAATTACAGCACAGCTACCCGTGCTGCTGGCGTCATAAGTCGCCGATCATTTTCCGTGCGACGCCGCAATGGTTTGTCAGCATGGATCAGAAAGGCCTGCGTAAGCAGTCGTTGTCTGAAATCAAAGGCGTGCAGTGGATCCCTGATTGGGGTCAGGCGCGTATCGAAGCGATGGTCGCCAACCGTCCTGACTGGTGTATCTCCCGTCAGCGTACCTGGGGCGTACCGATGTCGTTGTTCGTTCATAAAGAGACGGAAGAGCTGCATCCGCGCACCGCTGAGCTGATTGAAGCCGTGGCGAAACGTGTTGAAGCCGACGGCATTCAGGCATGGTGGGATCTCGATCCGGCCGATGTACTGGGCGCAGACGCTGACAACTACGTCAAAGTGCCGGACACACTGGACGTATGGTTTGATTCTGGATCGACGCACGCGTCTGTCGTGGATGTTCGCCCTGAGTTCGGCGGCCATGCGGCGGATATGTATCTGGAAGGGTCTGACCAGCATCGTGGCTGGTTCATGTCTTCCCTGATGATCTCAACGGCGATCAAAGGCAAAGCGCCTTATCGTCAGGTACTGACTCACGGTTTCACCGTTGATGGTCAGGGACGCAAAATGTCCAAGTCGATCGGGAATACCGTGAGTCCGCAGGACGTGATGAATAAGCTGGGTGCTGACATTCTGCGTCTGTGGATCGGTTCAACGGATTACTCTGGTGAAATCGCCGTATCTGATGAGATCCTGAAGCGCTCTGCCGATGCCTACCGTCGTATCCGTAACACCGCGCGTTTCCTGCTGGCGAACCTGAATGGGTTCGATCCACAGAAAGATAGCGTGAAACCAGAAGATATGGTGGTGCTGGATCGCTGGGCGGTTGGCTGTGCGAAAGCCGCGCAGGAAGAGATCCTCGAAGCGTATGAAAGCTATGATTTCCACCGCGTCGTACAACGCCTGATGCAGTTCTGCTCGATCGAGATGGGATCGTTCTATCTGGATATCATTAAAGATCGTCAGTACACGGCAAAAAGCGACAGTGTTGCGCGTCGTAGCTGCCAGACTGCGCTATACCATATCTCAGAAGCGCTGGTACGTTGGATGGCACCGATTATGTCCTTCACTGCGGATGAGATCTGGAATTACCTGCCGGGCGAACGTGCACAGTACGTCTTTACCGAAGAGTGGTATGACGGTCTGTTCTCGCTGGATAGCGCAGAAACCATGAACGATGCGTTCTGGGCGGATATCCTGAAAGTGCGTAGCGAAGTGAACAAAGTCATTGAGCAAGCGCGTCACGACAAGCGCATCGGTGGCTCACTGGAAGCCTCCGTCACGCTGTACGCCGATGCCAATCTGGCGGGCAAGCTGAACCAGCTGCGTCAGGAACTGCATTTCGCGCTGTTGACGTCAAAAGCGCTGGTCGAACGTTATGAAAATGCGCCGGATAGCGCGCAGGCAACGGAACTCACCGGACTGAAAATTGCCTTAAGTGAGGCAGAAGGGCACAAGTGTCCACGCTGCTGGCATTACGAGACGGATATCGGTAGCAATGCCGATCATCCTGAAGTGTGTGGTCGCTGTGCGACTAACGTGGGTGGTAACGGCGAAGAGCGTAAATTTGTCTGATGAATAAAATCTGTTCGAGTGGACTGCGCTGGCTCTGGCTAGCGATACTGGTTTTAGTTATCGATCTTGGCAGCAAGCAGTGGATCCTTGCCCACTTTGCGCTGGGGGATACGGTGCCAGTAATGCCTTCTCTGAATCTGCATTACGCCCGTAACTACGGCGCAGCGTTCAGCTTCCTGGCGGATAAAGGCGGCTGGCAACGCTGGTTCTTTGCTGGTATCGCGATTGCTATCGTGGTGGCGCTGCTGGTGATGATGTATCGCGGTAGCGTCAAACACAGGCTGAATAACATTGCGTATTCGCTGATTATCGGCGGCGCATTGGGCAATCTGTTTGATCGGACATGGCATGGGTTTGTCGTCGATTTCATCGACTTCTATGTCGGTGACTGGCACTTTGCCACGTTTAACCTGGCCGATACCGCCATCTGTATTGGAGCAGCGCTCATCGTACTGGAAGGGTTTTTCAGTACGCATGATGATACTGATACCGTTAAGCAAAAGGGTCACTGATGTCCGAGACTGTGCAGCACAACAGCGCGCTGCTGGTGCATTTTATTCTCACGCTGGAGGATGGCTCCATTGCCGAGTCTACGCGTGAGCGCGGCAAACCAGCGCTGTTCCGCCTTGGCGATAGCAGCCTGTCTGATGCGCTGGAACAAAACCTGTTGGGATTGAAGCGTGGCGATAAACGCAAGTTTACGCTGCCGCCGGAGTCGGCCTTTGGGCCGACCAATCCGAACCTGATCCAATTCTTCCTGCGTCGTGATTTCGCTCAGACCGGTGTGCCGGATGTGGGCACCATCATGCTGTTCAGTGGTGTTGCCGGAAATGATATGCCGGGGATTATCCGTGATGTGACCGAGGAATCGGTCACTGTGGATTTCAATCACCCTCTATCCGGTCAGGCGATTACCTTCGATCTCGACGTGCTGGATATCGATCCCGTACAACAGGAGGTGTCCCATGCAGATCCTGCTGGCTAATCCACGCGGCTTTTGTGCCGGTGTCGATCGTGCTATCAGCATTGTGGAACGCGCGTTAGAGCTGTTTGGTACGCCGATCTACGTCCGTCATGAAGTGGTACATAACCGCTATGTGGTTAACGGATTGCGCGAACGTGGTGCCATTTTTATTGAGCAGATTGAAGACGTGCCGGACGGCGCGATTCTGATTTTCTCGGCACATGGCGTTTCGCAAGCGGTACGCAATGAAGCAAAAAGCCGTGACCTGACGGTATTCGATGCCACCTGTCCGCTGGTGACCAAAGTACATATGGAAGTGGCCAGAGCCAGTAAGAAAGGTGTAGAAGCGATTCTTATTGGGCATGCCGGACACCCTGAAGTTGAAGGGACGATGGGTCAGTACAGCAATGCGGATGGTGGCATGTATCTGGTGGAATCCCCCGAGGATGTCTGGCAGCTACAGGTAAAAGACGAAAGCAACCTGTGCTTTATGACGCAAACCACGCTTTCTGTTGATGATACCTATGCGGTGATTGATGCGTTACGTGAGCGTTTTCCGCAGATCGTCGGCCCGCGTAAAGATGATATCTGCTATGCCACGACCAATCGTCAGGAAGCCGTTCGCCATTTGTCGGATAAGGCGGATGTCGTGTTTGTTGTGGGGTCTAAAAATTCCTCAAACTCTAACCGTCTTGCTGAATTGGCACAGAGAGCGGGGAAAGCGGCTTATCTGATTGATTCAGCCGAAGATATCCAGGAGTCATGGGTAGAGGGCGCTTCGCATGTTGGGGTAACCGCAGGCGCATCCGCACCGGATATCCTGGTACAACAGGTGATTCAGCGCCTGAAAGCATTAGGCGGCAAGGTTGCCGTTGAAATGCAGGGGCGTGAAGAAAACATCGTCTTTGAAGTGCCGAAAGAGCTGCGTGTTGAAGTCAAACAGGTAGATTAACGCTGTTTCTGTGGTAGGGCTTCGGCCCTACCGCTGTTATCCCCCTCTGTTTTCTCTCCCCTGTATTCACTCATGGAAATGTTAATGCATAAAAATGAATTTTTATGCGTTATGTCATGTGGTTTATTTTTGACCTTCCCTGCATGTTTTCAAACGCCTCACGATGTTTCATCGCTTTCAGACGTGATTCTGCTATCAGTAGTGAGACAGTTTTGCTGATTTTCTGCGGCTTCAAACAGTATTTTCTAATCTGGTGGTAAATCCGCTGGCGATAGTGCGCGGTGCCCGTTAACCTGATGTTATTTTTATGTCGTCAGGATCAAAAAGAGAGAGACATTATGAAGGATTCATCCATCCGTATTGCGGTTGTAGGTGCGGGCGGCCGCATGGGGCGTCAGCTGATTCAGGCCATCGAGCAAATGGACGGCGTGGTATTGGGCGCGGCGCTGGAACGTTCTGGTTCGTCTCTGCTCGGCAGCGATGCTGGTGAACTCGCCGGGTTAGGTAAAAGCGGTATTACCGTGAATGAAAGCCTGGATGTCGTGCAGAATGATTTCGATATTTTGATCGATTTCACTCGCCCGGAAGGCACATTAGCGCATCTGGCCTTTTGCCGTCAGCACCGTAAGGGCATGATTATTGGGACAACCGGTTTTGATGACGCAGGGAAGGCGGCGATTAAGCAGGCTGCACAGGATATCGGGATTGTGTTTGCAGCGAACTTCAGCGTTGGCGTCAATGTCATGCTGAAGCTGCTGGAAAAAGCGGCGAAGGTCATGGGCGATTATACTGATATCGAAATCATTGAAGCACATCACCGGCACAAGGTGGATGCGCCGTCTGGCACCGCGCTGGCAATGGGCGAAGCGATTGCCGATGCGCTGGGGCGCGATCTGAAATCCTGTGCGGTGTATGCGCGTGAAGGTCATACCGGCGAACGCGATCCGAAAAGTATTGGTTTTGCGACCGTGCGGGCTGGCGATATTGTCGGTGAACATACGGCGATGTTTGCGGATATTGGCGAGCGTGTTGAGATTACCCATAAGGCATCCAGCCGTATGACGTTTGCCAATGGTGCAGTAAGAGCGGCTATCTGGATTAGTTCGAAAGAAAGTGGTCTTTTTGATATGAGAGATGTGCTTTCTCTGGATGATTTATAGTTTTTAATTATTTATAAATAATCATATCATACTGATAAGGGTGGTTATTTTAATGATCACCTTTATTTTCATTGGTTACGTTTTAATTTCTTCTCCTTACTTGTTTTTATTCGTATTTTGTTCGGTTTTTTAGCGGCAAGACGTCCCCTTTACTCCTGAAATGTCCTTTGCTGGTGATTTGTTATCCTTATTTTAACGATGTTGCCTCGCAACCGTTTACTTACCTAAGTTGATGTGGTTTTTTACGTCAGTGGGCAGCGATTTATTTCGGAAAGCATAAAAATAAGAGAAAAAAAGCGGTTTGGGTAGACAATCAGGAAGACCATCATTAAAATGCGCCCAATTTGCCAAAAATTGGCCTTACAGGTAGTTTTTGCATTGATTTAGTGGCTCGAATCTGAATTAATATGCAAATAACGTGATTGTTTATTCCTTGGAGGGTGTTTTGATTAAGTCAGCGCTATTGGTTCTGGAAGACGGAACCCAATTCCACGGTCGGGCCATTGGGGCAGAAGGGTCGGCAGTGGGGGAAGTGGTCTTCAATACGTCGATGACCGGTTATCAAGAAATCCTTACTGATCCTTCCTATTCCCGCCAGATTGTCACTCTCACTTATCCCCATATCGGTAATGTCGGCGCCAATGCCAACGATGAAGAATCTCCCTCTGTACAGGCTCAAGGTCTGGTTATTCGCGATTTACCTCTGATTGCCAGCAACTACCGTAGTGAAGAAAGCCTGTCTGAATACCTCAAGCGCAACAACATCGTCGCCATTGCTGATATTGATACCCGTAAACTGACTCGTCTGCTGCGTGAAAAAGGCGCACAGAATGGCTGCATCATCGCGGGCGATGCGCCTGATGCCACTGTCGCGTTGGAGAAAGCGAAAGCCTTCCCTGGGTTGAAGGGAATGGATCTGGCAAAAGAAGTAACGACGGCAGAAAGCTACAGCTGGTTACAGGGAAGCTGGACGCTGGAAGGTGAATTGCCTGCGGCGAAAAACGAAAGCGAACTGCCTTACCACGTTGTGGCGTATGACTACGGTGTGAAACGCAACATTTTGCGTATGCTGGTGGATCGCGGCTGCCGTCTGACGGTGGTTCCGGCGCAGACACCGGCTGAAGATGTGCTGAAGTTGAATCCAGACGGTATTTTCCTTTCTAACGGCCCGGGCGACCCTGAGCCGTGTGACTACGCAATTCGCGCGATCAAAACCTTTCTGGAAACGGATATTCCGGTATTCGGTATCTGCCTGGGTCACCAACTGCTGGCGCTGGCGAGCGGTGCGAAGACCATCAAAATGAAGCTGGGTCACCACGGCGGCAACCATCCGGTAAAAGATCTGGATAACAACTGCGTGATGATTACCGCGCAGAACCACGGCTTTGCGGTGGATGAAGATAATCTGCCTGACACGCTGCGCGTCACGCACAAATCCCTGTTTGACCACACGGTTCAGGGGATTCACCGCACGGATAAGCCAGCGTTCAGCTTCCAGGGGCACCCAGAAGCGAGCCCAGGCCCGCATGATGCTGCGCCGCTGTTCGACCACTTTATTGACTTGATTCAGACTTACCGTTCTTCCGCTAAATAATCAGGAGCGAGACAATGCCAAAACGTACAGATATTAAAAGCATCCTGATTCTGGGCGCCGGCCCGATTGTTATCGGCCAGGCGTGTGAGTTTGACTACTCGGGTGCACAAGCCTGTAAAGCGCTGCGTGAAGAGGGCTACCGCGTTATTCTGGTGAACTCGAACCCGGCAACCATCATGACTGACCCGGAAATGGCCGATGCGACCTACATCGAGCCGATTAACTGGGAAGTGGTGCGTAAAATCATTGAAAAAGAGCGTCCAGACGCGGTGCTGCCAACGATGGGCGGCCAGACCGCGCTGAACTGTGCGCTGGAGCTGGAACGTCAGGGCGTGCTGGCCGAGTTCGGCGTCACCATGATTGGTGCAACGGCGGATGCCATTGATAAAGCAGAAGATCGCCGCCGTTTTGACGTCGCGATGAAAAAGATTGGTCTGGACACCGCGCGTTCCGGTATTGCGCACACGATGGAAGAAGCACTAGCCGTGGCGGCTGATGTGGGCTTCCCGTGCATCATCCGTCCTTCCTTCACGATGGGCGGCACTGGTGGCGGTATCGCGTACAACCGCGAAGAGTTTGAAGAGATCTGCGAACGCGGGCTGGATCTTTCGCCAACCAAAGAGCTGCTGATTGATGAATCGCTGATCGGTTGGAAAGAGTACGAGATGGAAGTGGTGCGTGATAAGAACGACAACTGCATCATCGTCTGCTCCATCGAAAACTTCGATGCGATGGGGATCCACACCGGAGACTCCATCACCGTCGCGCCTGCACAAACGCTGACCGATAAAGAATATCAAATCATGCGTAACGCCTCGATGGCGGTACTGCGTGAAATCGGCGTAGAAACTGGTGGTTCTAACGTCCAGTTCTCGGTGAACCCGAAAACCGGTCGTCTGATTGTTATCGAAATGAACCCGCGCGTATCGCGTTCTTCCGCACTGGCTTCTAAAGCGACGGGCTTCCCGATTGCAAAAATCGCAGCCAAGCTGGCGGTGGGCTACACGCTTGATGAACTGATGAACGATATCACCGGTGGCCGTACCCCAGCGTCCTTCGAACCGGCTATCGACTACGTTGTCACCAAGATCCCACGTTTCAACTTCGAAAAATTCGCCGGTGCCAACGACCGTTTGACCACGCAGATGAAATCTGTGGGTGAAGTGATGGCGATTGGTCGCACACAGCAGGAATCCCTGCAAAAAGCGCTGCGTGGGCTGGAAGTGGGGGCAACGGGCTTCGATCCGAAAGTGGATTTAGACGACCCAGAAGCGCTGACCAAAATTCGCCGCGAGCTGAAAGATGCGGGTGCCGAGCGTATCTGGTACATCGCCGATGCCTTCCGTGCAGGGATGTCGGTCGATGGTGTCTTTAACCTGACTAACGTCGATCGCTGGTTCCTGGTGCAAATTGAAGAGCTGGTACGTCTGGAAGAGCAAGTGGCAGAAAAAGGCGCCACCGCGCTGGATGCCGAGTTCCTGCGTATGCTGAAGCGTAAAGGCTTTGCCGATGCGCGTCTGGCGAAACTGGCTGGCGTGGCGGAAAGCGAAATTCGCAAGCTGCGCGATAAGTTCGACCTGCACCCGGTGTACAAGCGTGTTGATACCTGTGCGGCAGAATTCGCGACCGACACGGCTTACATGTACTCCACGTATGAAGAAGAGTGTGAAGCTAATCCGAGTCAGGACCGTGACAAAATCATCGTACTGGGCGGCGGACCAAACCGTATCGGTCAAGGGATCGAATTTGACTACTGCTGCGTCCACGCTTCTCTGGCGCTGCGTGAAGATGGCTATGAAACCATCATGGTCAACTGTAACCCGGAAACTGTTTCAACCGACTATGACACATCTGACCGTCTGTACTTCGAGCCGGTAACGTTTGAAGACGTGCTGGAAATTGTCCGTATCGAGAAGCCAAAAGGCGTTATCGTGCAGTACGGTGGTCAGACGCCGCTGAAACTGGCGCGCGCGCTGGAAGCGGCGGGTGTGCCTGTTATCGGTACTAGCCCGGACGCGATTGACCGTGCAGAAGACCGTGAGCGTTTCCAACAGGCTGTTAACCGTCTGGGGCTGAAGCAGCCTGCTAACGCGACGGTAGCGACGATTGAGCAGGCGGTAGAAAAAGCCCGTGGCATCGGTTACCCGCTGGTTGTGCGTCCTTCTTATGTTCTGGGCGGCCGCGCGATGGAAATCGTGTATGACGAAATTGACCTGCGTCGTTACTTCCAGACCGCCGTTAGCGTGTCCAACGATGCGCCGGTGCTGTTAGACCGCTTCCTTGACGATGCCATCGAAGTCGATGTCGATGCGATCTGTGACGGTGAACGTGTACTGATTGGCGGCATTATGGAGCACATCGAGCAGGCTGGGGTTCACTCCGGTGACTCGGCGTGTTCACTGCCAGCCTACACGCTGAGCAAAGAGATTCAGGACGTGATGCGTCAGCAGGTTGAAAAACTGGCGTTTGAACTCTGCGTTCGCGGCCTGATGAACGTGCAGTTTGCGGTGAAGGATAATGAAGTTTATCTGATTGAAGTGAACCCGCGTGCGGCGCGTACTGTACCGTTTGTCTCGAAAGCGACTGGCGTTCCGCTGGCGAAAGTCGCGGCACGTGTGATGGCAGGCAAAACGCTGGCTGAGCAGGGCGTCACGAAAGAGATTATCCCGCCGTACTATTCGGTGAAAGAAGTGGTGCTGCCGTTTAACAAATTCCCTGGCGTTGACCCGATTCTGGGGCCAGAAATGCGTTCGACTGGTGAAGTGATGGGCGTTGGCCGCACGTTTGCTGAAGCGTTTGCCAAAGCGATGCTGGGTAGCAACTCGCATATGAAGAAGACTGGACGCGCGCTGCTGTCGGTACGTGAAGGCGATAAGGCTCGTGTGGTCGATCTGGCTGCCAAGCTGCTGAAGCACGGTTTCGAATTGGATGCAACGCACGGCACGGCGATTGAACTGGGTGAAGCGGGTATTAATCCACGTCTGGTGAACAAGGTGCATGAAGGCCGTCCGCACATTCAGGACCGCATCAAGAATGGCGAGTACACCTACATCGTCAACACCACCGCAGGGCGTCAGGCGATTGAAGACTCCAAGCTGATTCGCCGTAGCGCACTGCAATACAAGGTGCATTACGACACCACGCTGAACGGTGGTTTCGCCACGGCAATGTCGTTGACGGCCGATCCGACGGAGAAGGTTACCTCCGTGCAGGAAATGCATGCGATGATTAAAGGCTGATTGACCGACTTCGGTAGGCAGTAAGTCGATAATGGAAGCCAGCGTTGGCAACAGCGCTGGCTTTTTTACTGGGGAGCGTTTTAAATGTTAGCCCAGTGCGACCTTGATACCCAAGGCGATAAGCACCGTGCCCAGCAGTTTATCCACCAGTTTCTGCACCTTCGCCAGCCCACGCCGTACCGGCTCACTTTGGAAAAGCAGCACCAGCACCGGCCACCAGATGGCCGCGAGCAGCCAGATAATCATGGCATACCACAACTTTTCACCGAAACCAGAATGAATATTCAGAACCTGTGTGAATACTGCCAGAAAAAACAGTGTCGCTTTTGGATTAAGCAGGTTACAGAGGTAACCTTGCAGGAACGCTTTTTTCAGACTGACGCTCTGTTGCCCCTGAGTTGATACATCCATCTTGCTGCCACCGCGCGCGAATAATGCCTGAATACCGATCCAGATCAGATAGGCGGCGCCGGCATATTTCAGTACATTAAATAGCCACGGTGTCGTTGTGATGACGACGGCCAACCCGGCGACGCAGTACGCCATATGGGTTGCAACGCCGCAGATTACGCCAAACGCAGTCATCAGCGCGGCGACGCGTGGATAGCGTGTGGCGTTCTTGATGACGAGGAAAAAGTCAGGGCCGGGAGAGAGCATTCCCAGCGTGGCGATGGTGGCGACAAACAGCGATGTTTCTAGCATGGTCATTCCCGCGAGTGAAAAGAGTAAGAGCGTTTGAAATGATAGCGCCAGAATAATGAATTCGCATCACACTTATTGGTTATTCGGCGGCGATATGTTAACAATTGTCCTTTCATTTTTTGTGGTTAATTTCAGGGGCGGGTTGAGATAACAACATGGTCAGTGAATGTGAGAACCGTGAATTACTAGGCTGTGTCCCTTAATTGCATAACTTCTTGTAAAAGAGTCGGATGCAGCCCAGTTTCACCATCGACAGATAATTTCTCGCCGTTTTGTCGTAGCGTGTGGCGATACGCCGGTACTCTTTTAACCGACCAAAACATCTCTCCACTACGTTGCGGCGGCGGTAAACGTCACTGGCGAACCGTGAGCGTCCGTCAGAAGCCATTTTTTCATTAGATTTTCGCGGGATAACTACTTTTATCCCTTTTCGTTTCAGTTCGTTACGAAGCGCATGCCCTGAATAAGCTTTGTCAGCCAAAACCGCATAACCACGGCGCTTCATGCTGCCGTTCTGACGCTGAACACCAATACCATCCAGCAGGCGTAATGCGAACTGGCTCTCGTGAGCCTGTCCGGGACTCAGCACAATGTTTAGCGGGAGACCGCCTGCATCTGTCGCCAGATGGATTTTGGTGCCAAAACCACCGCGAGAGCGACCCAGCCCATTATCTCCGGTGATATCGGGATGTTTTTTTGAGCACCGGCAGCACATTTCAGCGCACGGATATTACTGCCATCCAGCGCAGTAGCAGACCAATCAACAAGGCCATGTGCATCAAGCAATGAAAGTAACCTGTTGAAAATAATGTTAATGACACCAGATTTAGACCACCGATTAAAGCGATTATAAACCGTTTTCCAGGAGCCATATCGCTCAGGTAAATCGCGCCATGGCGCACCAGAACACAACACCCAGAACATACCGTTGATGACTTTACGATGCTCAGCCCATGGGCGTCCGGCTCGTGGGGATGTAGGTTCAGCAGGCAGTAGGGGCTGGATGATGCTCCATGCTTCATCGGGAAGATCGTATCGGGCCATATCTCAAAGTGTTGTGGAAATAAGTAGTTACTATAGCTCAGATTATTAAGGGACACAGCCTAAGTAA
Organism: Pectobacterium colocasium; assembly: GCF_020181655.1. Taxonomy (NCBI): domain Bacteria; kingdom Pseudomonadati; phylum Pseudomonadota; class Gammaproteobacteria; order Enterobacterales; family Pectobacteriaceae; genus Pectobacterium; species Pectobacterium colocasium. Next base: position 4,100,712 of record NZ_CP084032.1, on the reverse strand, counting down.
TACAAAACGGATGGGGGAAGCGCCACAGCAGCGGGAAATCACCCGGCTGTGCATCCAGTGCGCACTGCTGCTATTACAGCATGGCGCAGAGAGTATGGTCGTGGAACAGCTATCGTCACGGCTGGGTATGGCGCTGGGTGCTGATAGCGTTGAGAGTTCCATCTCGGCAAACTCGATTGTCCTGACCACCATCATGCAGGGACATTGCCTGACGTCGACACGAAAGAATGTGGACCGCGGCATTAACATGCACGTTGTCATTGAAGTTCAGCATGCGGTCATCATGGCCGAGCATAAACTGCTGGATGTGGCGGGAGTGGAAAAGCGTCTGGGGAACATCAAACCCTTGCGCTACCCGCGCTGGCTGATGGTTTCGGTTGTGGCGCTCTCCTGCGGCTGCTTCAGCCGTTTGAATGGCGGCGGGTGGGACGCGTTTATCGTCACGCTGATTGCCAGCGGTCTGGCGATGTATGTTCGGCAGGTCTTTACGGCGCGACACCTGAATCCGTTGATCAACTTCTGCATTACGGCATTTGTCGCCACGTCGGCATCCGGGCTGTTGATGCGTTTACCCACTTTTTCTCAAACCTCTACAGTGGCGATGGCGGCGAGCGTGCTGCTGTTGGTTCCCGGTTTTCCGCTGATTAACGCCGTGGCGGATATGTTTAAAGGGCACGTGAATACCGGTCTGGCGCGCTGGACGGTGGCGAGTTTACTGACGCTGGCAACCTGTATCGGTGTAGTGATGGCGTTATCACTGTGGGGGTTACGCGGATGGGCTTAAGTTTACTGTGGGCGCTCTTGCAGGATATGGTGCTGGCGGCTGTTCCGGCGTTAGGGTTTGCGATGGTCTTCAATGTTCCGCTAAGAGCATTGCCTTATTGTGCGCTGCTGGGCGGCGTCGGGCACGGCGTACGGTTTCTGGCGGTCCACTTCGGTATGAATATTGAGTGGGCATCGTTTTTGGCGGCGATCCTGATAGGTATCATCGGTATTCGTTGGTCACGTTGGCTGTTAGCGCATCCGAAAGTCTTTACCGTCGCGGCCGTAATCCCGATGTTTCCGGGGATTTCTGCCTACACGGCGATGATTTCGGTAGTGGAAATTTCGCATCTTGGCTACAGCGAGGCGCTGATGAACGTCATGGTGACGCATTTCCTGAAAGCGAGTTTTATCGTTGGCGCGCTCTCTATCGGCCTGTCTTTACCGGGAATCTGGCTCTATCGCAAACGGCCGGGAGTATAAAACTCTTATATTACGTTTCGGTCTCGTATCTATATCGACGAGCGAAAGGGCTTTCCGTATAGTGTCAGCAATTTTCTGACCTACAGGGTTTTTTCACCATGGTTATTAGTTTGATTGCTGCACTGGCAGTGGATCGCGTAATCGGTATGGAAAACGCGATGCCGTGGCATTTGCCCGCCGATCTGGCATGGTTTAAGCGTAATACGCTGAATAAGCCGATTATTATGGGGCGTAATACTTTCCGTTCTATCGGTCAGCCGCTGCCCGGCCGGCTGAATATTGTCGTCAGTAATCATCCCGGTGATGACGATCGTGTGACCTGGGTCTCTTCGCTGGATGCTGCGCTGGCGGCGGCGGGTGACGTTGATGAAGTGATGGTGATTGGCGGCGGCAGTATTTATCAACAAATGCTGGCGCAGGCTAACCGTCTTTACCTGACGCACATTGACGCTGAAGTGGAAGGCGACACGCATTTCCCTGACTATGAGCCGGATGAATGGCAGTCTGTTTTCAGCGAATTCCATGATGCTGATGAGCGCAACTCACACAGTTACTGCTTCGAAATTCTGGAACGCCGCTAACCGCGCTTTCCTGCTATAGCGTCCTGTCAATAAATACGGATCGCTCACCAAACCCGCCTTGTCGCGGGTTTTTTCGTTTCTGAGCTGATGCTTTATTTCCCCGCCTGACAGCTTTTCCAAATGGCGTGTCTCAGCCAGCGATGTGCAGGATCGCTCTCGCGTCGTGTGTGCCATACCTGCTGGAAGGCAAAGTCGGGTATTGTGAACGGCGGCGGAAAAATGTGTAAATCTGGCGTGTTAACTTGCGCCATGCTGCGCCGCGCGGCGGTTAGAATCAGGTCAGTATCGGCAATGAGATTGATGGCGGCATGCCAGTGGGGCAGGGTCAGCACGACATTGCGCGTCAGGCCGTTTGCAGCCAACGCGTTGTCAATTTCATTGGCAGAATCGGGATGCATGGTGACCAGAATATGTGGCCGTTCCAGCCATGCCTCAAACGGCAGTGTACCGTTTTCCGGCAGCGTGGCGCGATCTGCCAGACAGGCAAACTGTTCTTCAAAAAGAAGCGCGGCGTGCACCTCGGGCGGACGATCCGGAAAAACGCCGAGGCCTAAGTCGATTTCGCCATCGATCAACTGTGCCAGCATCATTTCACGACCGGCATGACTGACGGCCAGTGAAATGCCGGGTGCCTGTGCGCGCAGATGCTGCATGAGCGTTGGCAAGACGGCATTCGTACCGTAATCGGAGAGCGCTAAACGGAAATGCCGCGTGGTATGACGCGGATCGAACTGCGGTGTCTGGATGAGGCCGTTCAACTGATCCAGCGCCTGTTCCAGCGGGTCGAGTAGCGCCTGAGCGCGGGTCGTCAGCGTCAGGCCAATTTCACGCCGGACGAGCAGTGGATCGTTAAAAATCTGGCGCAGCTGTGCTAATGAATGGCTGACGGCAGGCTGGCTGCGGTGCAGACGCAGCGCCGCCCGCGTGACGTGTTTTTCCGTCAACAGTGCGTACAGCGTTAACAACAGATTCATATCAATACGACGCAAATCATCCATTGTGCGCATGCCTTACGTATGAATTACGAATTTCCATTAGTTTAATGGATGATTGAGTATTGGAACATCCCAATTATGTTGTGAAATTTATAGTGTGAACGAGGGGGTTCCATGTCGTTATTCTCTTCTTTTTCTCTCTCATTATTGCTGTCGCTGGGCATTGCTGTACTTGCAGGGAGCATTGTGCCTTTTCAGGCTGCCAGTAATGCTGCGCTGGGACGTGCGTTAGGTCACCCGCTTTGGGCAACGCTGGCCTCACTGCTGGTCAGTATCTGCGTGCTGTTACCGATCCTGTTTGCTGCCCGGATACCGATGCCTGCGGTTGGTTCTGCTTTGCAAGGATCGTGGTGGATCTGGCTGGGCGGCGTGGCGGGTGTCGCTTATATCACCGCTGCGTTATTGCTGACGCCAAAGCTCGGCGCTTCAGGCTTTATTGTCTGTGTGATTGCGGGTCAGGTTGTGGCATCGCTGATTATCGATCATTTTGGTTTGATGGGGCTGGCCGTGAAGCCTGCAACGCTAGGGCGGATTGCAGGGGTCGCGTTAATCGTCCTTGGGATGCTGGTGGTGCAATGCTCTGCGGTTTCTCAACCGCTGACAACATCCGCCGTTGAGGCTCCTAAGCTCCCACAGTGAGGATATCTCTTCGCTGTGCTGTGCAAGCGAGTCACATTTCCGTCATCTGCCATCGTTAGTATAAGAACGTGTGATGGTTAACATCGCTAAATCGAAATGCAGGTAAGTCGACATATCGTTAAGTCGCTGTGTTTGATAGACTGGAGACAGTAAGCATGACGAATAGAAATAGCACGTTGAATACTGACCGTCTGAGCGATCCACGTCGCCGTGAATTACCGCCAGGCAACGTAAAAACTGTTGGTCTGGCTGGATTTCTTGGCGGGGGTATCTGGTCGATTCCTACCGAGGCGGCAGCCGTTCCGCCAGCCAAAAACGTTCAGCCTGGGACAGCTTTCCCTTTTCTATGACAGTAGTACGGTTGCGATAGTCTGAAGACATTCGCGCATCCGATCAGGACGCGCTATCGCCAGAGAGGTCGGCAGTTGATGAAAGCGACGGTTGCGTGAAATAGCGCTTATCGTCCCAACGCAGCATCGTCAGTTCTCCCCCCCAACAGCACCCGGTATCCAGTGCGTAAATATTTTCCGGTGTGCCTTTCCCTTCCAGCGAAGCCCAGTGACCGAAGGCAATAGCATATTCCCCAGCAATCTGGCTTGGCAGATCAAACCACGGTTTTAGCAGAGAAGGTGCCTGACTCGGCGGCTCTTTACAGAGCATATCCAGTTGCCCACCGGAGAAGCAGTAGCGCATACGGGTAAAGACGTTGGTGCTAAAGCGTAGGCGAGCCAGACCGCTCAGCTCCGGGCTCCAGTGGTTCGGCATATCGCCATACATGGCATCGAGGAAAAGCGGGTAGCTGTCGCTGCTCAGGATCGATTCGACTTCACGTGCGCACATGAGTGCAGTCGGCAGATCCCACTGCGGCGTGATGCCCGCGTGCGCCATCACCAGCTTCAGATCGTCATCAGCCTGTAGGATCGGCTGGCGGCGTAGCCAGTTGATGAGCTCATCTGCATCCGGCGCAGTGATGAGATCGCTGATACGATCTTTCGGTTTGTTACGGCTGATGCCAGCATAAACGGCCAACAGGTGCAGGTCGTGGTTGCCGAGCACCATGCGGACAGAAGCACCGAGAGAACGAACGAAGCGCAGAACCTGAAGCGAATCCGGCCCGCGTGCGACTAAATCGCCGGTTAACCACAGCGTATCTTGCTCAGGAGTAAAGGAAACTTGCGCCAATAGCGCTTTGAGTTCAACTAAACAGCCGTGAACATCGCCAACTAAATAGGTAGACATAATTAATGTATCAGTGAAGGGATAGCCAGTCGGAAAACGGGGATAGAAACCTGAAACGCTTTACCCTGATGGTCGGTCATATGGTAGTGGCCTTCCATCGTGCCGAGGGGCGTTTCGATGACGGCACCGCTGGTATATTGGAATTCGCTGCCAGGGTGGATAATCGGCTGTTCGCCGACCACGCCTTCCCCCTGAACTTCAGTCTGTCGGCCGTTACCGTTGGTAATCAGCCAATAGCGTCCCAAAAGCTGGACTTCATGACGCCCCAGATTGCGAACCGTAATCGTGTAAGCAAACACGAAACGTTCTTCATCAGGCTCCGATTGTGATTCCACGTAGAAGCTCTGAACCTGTACACAAACACGGGGCGCATTAATCATGATGAACTCCAGTTATTCCTGTTTTGCAGGATGCTCGCTTAACCAGTTTGCCAGTCGGCAATACTGCTCAACGGTCACATTCTCTGCGCGGCTGGTGGCATCGATCCTCAGCTCGGTGAGCACGTCTGGGGTAAACAGATTGCCCAGACTGTTACGCAGTGTCTTACGACGCTGGTTAAACGCTTCAGTGGTGATGCGGCTCAGTACGCGAATGTCGCTGACCGGGTAGGGGATCTCGGCATGGGGGACGAGTCGCACTACGGCAGAATCAACTTTAGGTGCGGGCTTGAACGCCTCCGGCGGCACTTCAAGCACCGGAATCACCTGACAATAATACTGTGCCATAACGCTCAGGCGTCCGAAAGCTTTGCTGTTCGGCCCAGCGACCAAACGGTTAACCACTTCTTTCTGCAACATAAAGTGCATGTCGCGGATAGATTGAGTATAGCTGAACAGGTGGAACATCAGCGGTGTGGAAATATTATACGGCAGGTTGCCAAAAACGCGCAGCGGTTGGCCGGCTTGCTCAGCGAGCGCGGCGAAATCGATCGTCATGGCATCTTGCTGAATAATAGTCAGCTTATCTTTCAGCGTCGGATGTGTTTCCAACCGCGCGGCCAGATCCCTGTCCAGTTCAATCACGGTAAAACGATCCATTCGTTCGCCGACAGGCGCGGTCAGTGCGCCGAGGCCGGGGCCGATCTCTACGACGGCTTGACCCGGCTGAGGATGAATAGCCGAAACGATGCTATCGATCACGAAGTGATCGTTTAAAAAGTTTTGCCCAAAACGTTTACGGGCGAAGTGACCTTGGTGTACGCGATTATTCATTACTGTGTTTTATCATTTTAATGGCAAGATTTAATGCCGTGATGAAGCTGCCAGGGTCGGCACTGCCCGTTGCGGCCAGCTCAAGCGCTGTACCGTGGTCAACAGATGTGCGGATAAAAGGTAACCCCAGCGTGATATTAACGGCGCGCCCGAAGCCCTGATATTTCAGAACCGGGAGCCCTTGATCGTGGTACATCGCCAAAACGGCGTCAGCGTGTTGCAGATATTTGGGCTGGAAAAGGGTGTCGGCAGGTAGTGGCCCAACCAACGTGATGCCCTGCTGACGAAGTTCGTCCAGCGCTGGGTTAATCACATCCAGCTCTTCACGGCCCATATGGCCGCCTTCTCCGGCATGAGGATTCAGGCCACAGACATAAATCTGCGGTTGAACGATGCCGAATTTTGTCTGCAAATCATGATGCAAAATAGTGATGACTTCGTGCAGGCTCTGACGGGTGATAGCCGCAGAAACGGCGGCAAGCGGCAGATGCGTGGTCGCTAGGGCAACACGCAGCTCTTCCGTCGCCAGCATCATGACGACGCGGTCACAGTGGCTGCGATCGGCGAAAAATTCAGTGTGTCCACTGAACGGGACGCCGGCATCGTTGATAATGCCCTTATGTACCGGGCCGGTAATCAGCGCGGCAAATTCACCGTTCAGGCAACCATCGCAAGCTCGCGCCAAGGTGTCAACGACATAAGCGCTGTTAGAGACATTCAATTGGCCTGGAATGACGGTTGCCGGTGCGGCGATTGGCAGGATGGTGAGGCTACCTGCCTGCTGTGGCTGTGCGGGGTGACCGGGTTGATAGTCACGCAGCGTCAGCGGCATAGACAATTGCAGCGCGCGACTGAGTAGCAGCTCGGGATCCGCACAGATGACCAGCTCCACAGGCCAGGCCTGCTGAGCCAGAGCAATCACCAGATCGGGGCCAATCCCGGCGGGTTCGCCGGGGGTGATCACAACGCGTGGCGTATTGCTCTCAGTCTGCATGAGTTTCAATCTGCATTAGTTTCAATCAGCATTAGTTAGTCGCGCCATTAATCACTTTGACATAGGCCGATGCACGCTGTTCCTGCATCCAGGTTTGTGCTTCTTCGGCGAATTTACGATTAAAGATCATACGGTACGCCTGCTCTTTTTGTGCCGCGTCGGTTTTATCCACCTGGCGGGTATCCAGCAACTGAATCAGATGCCAGCCAAAAGAGGAATGAACAGGCTGGCTGATTTCGCCTTTCTTCAGTTTCAACAACGCATCGCGGAAGGCCGGATCGTACATATCTGGAGAAGCCCAGCCAAGATCGCCGCCCTGATTTGCTGAACCGGGATCCTGAGAGAGCAGTTTGGCTTGCGAGGCGAAATCGGTGCTGCCGTTTTTGATCTGCTGTGCTACTTCGGCCAGCTTGGCTTGCGCCTGACTGTCCGTCATGACGACGGAAGGTTTGATCAGAATATGGCGAGCATGGGTTTCAGTTACCGATACGCTTTTGTTACCACCGCGAATATCGTTCACTTTCAGAATGTGGAAACCTACGCCAGAACGGATTGGGCCGACGATTTGGCCTTTTTGCGCCTGAGTTAAGCGCTCGGCAAACAGCGTTGGGATCTCTTGCAGTTTACCCCAGCCCATCTGGCCGCCTTTCAGCGCCTGAGAGTCAGCCGAATAGGTGATGGCCAACTTACCAAAATCCGCGCCTTCATTGATTTGTTTCACCAGAGAGGTTGCCAGATTTTCTGCCTCATCAACCTGCTGCTGAGTCGGGTTTTCCGGCAGGGGGATCAAAATGTGGCTCAAGTTCAGCTCATCATTTTCACCGGTCTGGTTGGCGATCTGCTTCGCTAGCGTATCGACTTCCTGCGGCAGTACCGTCACGCGACGACGGACTTCGTTGTTACGGACTTCCGAGATCAGCATCTCTTTGCGAATCTGGTCACGGTAGGTGTTGTAGTTCAAACCTTCGTAGGCCAACTGGCTTTTTAGCTGGTCCAGAGACATACGGTTCTGAGAGGCAATATTGGCAATCGCCTGATTCAGTTGCTCATCGTTCACCTGAATCCCCATCTTCTGCGCCATTTGCAGGATGATGTTGTCCATGATCAAACGCTCGGTAATCTGATGGCGCAGCGTGGCATCATCCGGCAATTGTTGCCCGGCCTGCTGGGCGTTCAGTTTTACCGACTGCAAAAGCGCATTGACATCACTTTCCAACACAACGCTGTTGTCGACCACTGCTGCGACTTTATCAACCACCTGTGGTGCTGCGAACGCGGTAGAGGCACTCAGTGCCAATCCGAGAATAAGCGTTCTCCAGTTCTTCATACCTTTCCCATTATTTCATCCGCAAGGCGGGTTAAAGTTCCAACATTGCTGTAAGACAGCCTGTTTGTTTTTGCTACATCCTTATCGGCTTAGCACTCTGGATGACATCAGAATGCGCGCTGGTAAGGCAAAATACCTGAACGCAGCATTTTGTCGGAACCCAGACTGTAATTACTGCTTAAACCACGTAATTCGATATTAAACGACACTTTGTTGTCGTATTCGCTGCTGCGGCTAACGCTGTTCCAGTCGGTAATTTTACGCTCATAACCGACGCTCACGGCCCAGCAGCAGGTGTTGTACTGTAAGCCAATGAGCTGGTTCGCCGGCTGATTGGCCTTGGTGTCGTAATAATAAGCACCCACCACGGCCCAACGCTCGACAATCGGCCAGCTCGCGGTGATACCGACCTGCGAGATACCTTGCTGGAAGCCAGGGTTCGTGACATTAGGGATCATGTCTCGAATATATTCTGGGCTCGCGTAACGATAATTCAGCTGCACCAGACGTTCCGCATCACGACGGTATTCTAACACGGCGTCGCCCAGCGCGATTTCGTTCAGGCGATTGTCATACTGTAGACCTCCGCGAACACCCCATCTGTCATCGATTTTCAGGAAGGAGTCACCTGCCCATACCTGGCTACCGTTGTTATCGCTTTTATCGAGCGCAGTATTGCGATCCCCTGTGCGTGGGCGATCGAAGTAATAGATTTGACCAATAGAAGCGTTAAAACGTTCAACCAATGCGTCATCATAAATACGTGTAGTGACACCAGTCACTAGTTGATTCGCTGATGCAATACGATCCAGACCACTGTAACTGCGATCGCGGAACAGGCCGGAATAGTCGGTCTGCATCAGCGTAGAATCGTAGGTATGAATACTGCTCTGGTCGCGATAAGGCACATAGAGGTATTGCGCACGAGGCTCCAACGTCTGAGTATAAGCCTGCGACCAGTCCATTTCGCGCTCAAAGACCATCTTGCCATCGACTTTATATTGCGGCATTACGCGATTCACTGAATCTTTTAGTGCATTTTTTGAATCTTGTATCTCTTGAGAGCTACTTGGTGTCGCACGGTAACGATCGAGATTATCTTGTTGATAATGTGTCGCCAAGAGCTTGGCTTCAGTATTTAGGCTGGCCCAGCGATTTGCTAACGGCAGATTCAGCGTGGGTTCAACGTGCAGACGTGTCGCTTCTGGCCGACTATTGTTGACGTTAGTAAATTTTACCGCCTGACCATAAAGATGCATATCAACCGGGCCGATATCATTCTGGTAGTAATTGATATCGAGCTGCGGCTCAGCACGATAGACATCGCGGCTGGTCGCATTGGAAAAGACCTGGAACTGTTTGGTGGATAGCGCAGTGTCCCAGTTTTGGTTCGCATAGCCTACGCTCAGTTTTTGGGTGACGTAGCCATCGGTGGTTGACCCGTAATTCGAGTCCAGATCGGTGAAGTAGCGGTCATCGCTGACTTTGGTGTAGTCCGCGTTAAAACGCCACACCTGATCCATCACGCCGCTGTGGCCCCAATGGAACAGCCAGCGGGTGTCGTTACTATCCTGTGGGGCGACTTTGGCGTATTCATTGTCACTAGGAAGCCAGTCTAACTGAATCACGCCGAGGCCTGGCGTGGTCAGGTAGCGGAATTCGTTCTGCCACTGCATACCACGTTTAGTTTGCAGGTGCGGTGTGATCGTGGCGTCAAAATTAGGCGCGATGTTCCAGTAATAAGGCGTCAGCAGTTCAAAGCCGTTGCTGCTGCCATATTTCGCATTGGGGATCAGGAAGCCAGAGCGTCGTTTATCGCCGATAGGAAGCTGCAAATACGGGCTATAGAACACAGGTACGCCAGCAATCTTGAAACGCGCGTTCCAGATTTCAGCAACCTGCTCTTCTCTGTCTTGAATCACTTCCGAACCGACGACACTCCAGCTATTATCTCCCGGCAGACAGGAAGTGAAAGAGCCGTTTTCCATAATAGTGTAGCGATTGCTGTCACGCATTTTCATTTTGTCGGCGGAACCACGCCCTTGACGGCCCACCATCTGATAGTCGCCTTCATAGACGTCGGTATCTTTGGTGTTCAGGTTGGCCCAGGCTTTAGGGCCTTTCAGGATAACCTGATTGTCATCATAGTGGACATTTCCCGTCGCGGTAATCGTCCGCGTGGGTGTGCCGCCCTGCGTTGCCGGATCCAACTGATTCAGTTCCACCTGCTCGGCAGTCATGACGCTGTTGCCCTGCTGGATGTTAACATTACCAGTGAATTTGGCGCTGTCTGGATAGTTGGCTTCGGTTTTATCGGCCTGAATGTTGACCGGTAGTTGATTGGGATCGCCAGTGACCAGCGGTCTGTTGTACGTGGGTACACCCAGCATGCACTGTTCAGCGAGATCGGCCAGCGCGTGCTGGCTGTAAAGCGCCGACCAAACCAGAGTGGCCAGCAGAGTTGGGAAACTTTTTTTCATACGCAGTATTAGGTGTTCCGTCATCAGGGGCATCATGCCGGCAAACGGTCAGAGACTATATCACTCGTTAGCGTTGCGCCAGTGTTAAATCCCCACCGCCTATACGCACCGCCGTTAGGTGCAAAGATAAATGACAGGTATGATAAAGCAATTTTTGGCTGACGGCATGAGGATTTGAGGAGTATATGCGGTATTGGGGAAAGTTGCTGGGGTTAGCATTGGGAATCGTCTCAAGCGCTGGCATCTGGGGAATGATCATGGGTTTACTGATGGGGCATTGGATTGACAAAGCCCGGGCATCGCGTCGCCGTGATTATTTTTCGGCTCAGTCTACTCGCCAGTCCTTGTTCTTTCTCACGACCTTTCAGGCTATGGGGCACCTGACCAAATCCAAAGGCCGGGTGACGGAAGCTGATATCAAGATTGCGACCAAAATGATGGATCGCCTTGAGCTATTTGGTGAAGCCAGAAGCGCGGCTCAACAGGCTTTCCGCGAAGGGAAGGCTGGTCATTTCCCTTTGCGCATAAAATTACGCAAGCTGCGCGATGCCTGTCTGGGACGCTTTGATTTAATTAAGATGTTTCTGGAAATTCAGCTTCAGGTCGCGTTTGTTGATGGTGTTTTGCACCCGAATGAGCGACGTGTGTTGTACGTGATTGCCGATGAGCTGGGCGTGACGCGCGAACAGTTTGAGTTCTTCCTGCGCAATATGGAAGGAACCTCGGGGCAACAGTCCCGGCAGAATCAGTCACGACAGAACGGTAAATCGCATCAGCGTCGTAATAATGGCTATTCCAACGGTCACTCTTATGGCGGTCAGCGTCCGGCGTCACCGCCACGTGGGCCAACGGTCGAAAGCGCCTGCCGTACGCTGGGGGTGCGCAGTAGCGATGATGCCGCGACGATTAAGCGTGCTTACCGTAAACTCATGAGCGAGCATCATCCCGATAAGCTGGTCGCCAAGAAGTTGTCGCCGAGGATGATGGAGATAGCCAAGCGCAAAGCGCAGGATATTCAGGCGGCCTATGAACTGTTGAAAAGCGCGAATCAAGCAAAATAACCCGCACCTTTCCCTTCTTTTTACTTCCCCGTTTTACCGCTCTACCACATTCGATGTGCAAATACCGTCGGCACGGTTGCCTCAGAAATCCGCTTCGCAACGAAAGTGCATCGGGGTATTGAAAGCCGGGTGCGTGATAGCCAATTCTTGTGCGTGCAGCAACAGGCGGGGCGCCATCGCTTTAGCATCAGGATGTGCATAAAAGCCATCGCCGAGGATCGGGTGGCCGAGTGCCAGCAGATGAACGCGCAGTTGATGGGAGCGTCCCGTAATCGGCATCAGCTTGACGCGTGTCGTACCGTCATCGTCGCGTGAGAGTACCTGATATTCTGTCTGTGCCGCTTTGCCTGTTTCAAAGCAGACTTTCTGTTTTGGGCGGTTCGGCCAGTCGCAGATAAGCGGAAGGTCGATGACGCCTTCATCCTGTGCCATATGCCCCCAGACGCGGGCAAGGTAGGATTTTTTCGGTTCGCGTTCGCGAAACTGGCGCTTTAGTTCACGCTCGGCGGCCTTTGTGAGTGCGACGGCAATGACGCCGCTGGTCGCCATATCCAGACGATGAACGGATTCGGCTGTGGGATAGTCAGCCTGAATGCGGCTCATCACGCTGTCTTTGTGTTCTGGCGCACGGCCGGGAACCGACAGCAAACCGCTGGGTTTATTCACCACCATGATGTGCTGATCCTGGTAAAGAATGTGCAACCAGGGATCGGTAGGCGGATTATAGGGTTCCATCGGAGCACCTTCAGACAACATATACTGTGTGATATTAGGGAGAACACGGGGATGAGGTTCCCGCAGGGAGACCTCGCCCCGTGGTATGCCCGTGTATCTCGATTTTGCAAACAACGTGTCTTTATAACAGCGGTATGAGGTTTATGCCTATACCGCTGTCAGAAACGTTTACTGGTGTGTAACCACCACCAGACGAATCGCATCCAGACGCCAGTTAGCCTCATGGAGATTGCTCAGCACCTGCTCACGCTGGTTTTCCAGCGCAGTCAGTTCATCTTCACGAATATTAGGGTTGACGGCTTTCAGCGCTTCCAGACGCTCCAGCTCGCGGCGCAATTGCAGGTCAGCCTGCTCCTGTGCGTCGGTAATCAGCTGGCGTGCCTGCGTTTCGACTAACGCTTCCGCCTGCTGCAACATCGCGTGAACATCGGCCTGTACCGCATTCACCAGCTTGCTGGACGTATGACGGTTTACCGCGTTGAGCTGGCGGTTGAAGCTCTCAAACTCAACCTGAGCCGCCAGATTGGTCCCTTTACGATCCATGAGCAGGCGAACCGGCGTTGGTGGCAGGAAACGGGTCAGTTGCAGGTGTTTTGGCGCCTGTGCTTCTACAACGTAAACCAGTTCAGCCAGCAGTGTGCCGACCGGCAGGGCTTTATTTTTCAGCAGCGACACCGCACAGCTTCCGGTATCGCCGGACAGCACCAGATCGAGCCCGTTACGGATGAGCGGGTGCTCCCAACTGATAAACTGTGCATCTTCGCGGGAAAGGGCCTGATCGCGATCGAACGTGATCGTACAACCGTCCTGCGGCAGGCCAGGGAAATCCGGCACCAGCATATGATCGGATGGCGTCAGGACGATCAGGTTATCGCTGCGATCTTCCTGATTGATGCCAACAATATCAAACAGGTTCAGCGCGAATGTCACCAGATTGACGTCATTATCCTGCTCGGCGATGGCCTGTGCCAACTGCTGCGCCTGTTCGCCACCGTTAGAATGCATTTCCAGCAGACGATCGCGGCCTTGTTCAAGCTGCTGTTTCAGGCTGTCGTGCTGCTGTCGGCAGGTGTGAATAAATTCATCCAGCCCTTGCTGTTCACCGACGGTCGTCATGCGCTCGATCAACTGCGTATGGTGCGCATCATAGATGGTGCGACCTGTCGGGCAGGTGTGCTCAAACGCGTCCAATCCTTCGTGATACCAGCGCACCAACATGGCCTGCGCGGTATTTTCCAGATACGGCACCAGAATCTGAATTTCTTTTGCTTGCCCGATACGGTCCAGACGGCCGATACGCTGTTCCAGCAGATCGGGGTTAAACGGCAGATCGAACATCACTAAATGGCTGGCAAACTGGAAGTTACGGCCTTCAGAACCGATCTCTGAACAGATCAGCACCTGTGCGCCTTCTTCTTCGGAAGCAAAATACGCGGCAGCGCGGTCACGTTCCAGAATTGACAGACCTTCATGGAAAACGGCGGCGCGAATCGCTTCACGCGTACGCAGCACTTGCTCCAGTTGTAGCGCCGTGGCGGCCTGCGCACAGATCACCAGCACTTTTTCATCACGGTTGGCGGTCAGATAGTTCAACAGCCATTCCACGCGCGGGTCGAAGTTCCACCAGGTCGCATCGTCCCCTTCGAGCTGTTGATAAATTTGTTCCGGGTACAGCATGTCGCGGGCGCGCACTTCCAGCGTCTTATTCGCGTTCATAATGCCGGATACTTTAATGGCCGTTTGGTACTGGGATGGCAGCGGCAGACGGATTTGATGCAGGATACGCTTTGGGAAACCTTTAACCCCCTGACGCGTGTTACGGAACAACACGCGGCTGGTGCCGTGGCGATCCATCAGCATGGCGATCAGTTCCTGACGCGCCTTCTGATTATCATCGCTGTCGCTGTTAATGGCTTTTAGCAGCGGTTCGATGTCCTGCTCGCCCAGCAGATCGCTCAGCGCATTCAGTTCAGCCGTTTGGGCTTTTTCACCCGCTAATAACAGCGTGACCGCATCGGCGACCGGACGATATTGCTGCTGCTCGGCAAGGAATTCCTGATAATCGTGGAAACGGTTAGGATCGAGCAGGCGTAAACGCGCAAAGTGGCTCTGTTGACCAAGCTGTTCCGGCGTTGCGGTTAACAGCAGAACGGCCGGAGTGGCGCGTGCCAGCGTTTCAATGGCCTGATATTCCGGGCTAGGGCTTTCTTCGCTCCAGACCAGATGGTGAGCTTCATCCACCACCAGCAGATCCCAATCTGCGTTGACGAGTTGCGAAAAACGCTGGGCGCTGCGCTGCACAAATCCCAGTGAGCAGATAACGAGCTGTTCGGTTTCAAACGGGTTGCTGCTGTCCAGTTTGGCTTCGGCATAGCGCTCGTCGTCAAACAGTGAGAACAGCAGATTAAAGCGGCGCAGCATTTCAACCAGCCACTGATGTTGCAGGGTTTCCGGTACGATAATCAGCACACGACTGGCACGACCCGCCAGCAACTGCTGATGGATGATCATACCGGCTTCAATGGTTTTCCCCAGACCGACTTCGTCCGCCAGCAAGACGCGTGGCGCATGACGTTGGCCGACTTCGTGAGCGATATGGAGCTGATGAGGGATGAGGCTGGCACGCATGCCGCGTAACCCGACCTGTTGCTGTAGCGCCTGCTCGTTTTGATGCTTGCGGGCGCGATAGCGCAGGGCAAAGCGATCCATACGATCAATCTGCCCGGCGAACAGACGATCTTGCGGTTTATTGAACGTCAGTTTGCTGTCCAGAAAGACTTCACGCAGTTCTGCTGGCGTTTCATCATCCAGACGCTGGCCGCAATACACCAGTAACCCTTTTTCTTCTCGCACGTCATCAACTTTGAGTTGCCAGCCTTCATGGCTGGTGACGGTGTCGCCGGGGTTGAACATCACGCGGGTGATGGGGGCGTCGCTGCGGGAATAAAGTCGGTTTTCACCGCTGGCAGGAAAAAGCAGCGTTATCATACGCGTATCGACGGCAACAACCGTTCCCAGTCCAAGTTCGCTTTCCGTATCGCTGATCCAGCGCTGACCAAGTGTAAAAGGCATAAATTCTTAGCTCGATTTTCGTCTGTTCGGGGGAATGTCTGATTACATTACCGGGTGCCGATAATGTTGCTGATGCAAATTCAGAAAGGGCGTTATGGTAATGGATGACGGTGCGTTCGTCACCCCTCAAACTTGCTGTACCGCGAATTAACCCCTTTCATTTAAAGACAGAAATACGCGTCACTTAAAAACATAAATATGCGCCACTCAAAAACATAACTACCGGTCATGTAAAAACAGGAATACCCGCTAGCTAACGCCTTGATCCCTGACGTTTAAAACAGACCCATCTGGCCTGTTACCAGTGTAGCAAAATCATCATGCAGGAAAGGCAAAATAGCGTCCGCGACTGGCTGGAGCTGGCGTTCGACATAATGCTGATAATCCAGCGGCGAATGCCGGGTTTCCAGCGGCTCGGGGCCATTCACGGTCATCACATAGCTGATCCAGCCGCCGTTTTGGTATTGCAACGGCCGCCCCTGTTGGCGGTTATAGTCATCGGCGATTTTTGCGGCTCTGGCATGGGGCGGCACGTTGCGTTGGTAATCATCCAGTCGGCGGCGTAAGCGTTTACGGTAGATCAGCAGATCGTCGAACTCCCCGTTCAGGGTGCGATCGACATAATCCCGCAGCCACTCCTGATACGGCTGTTGTTGAAAAATCAGCAGATAGAGCTGCTGTTGAAACTGTTGCGCTAGCGGTGTCCAGTCAGTGCGCACGGTTTCCAGCCCTTTGAACACCATCTTTTCGCCTTGCGGCGTGTCGATGAGCCCGGCGTAGCGCTTCTTGCTGCCTTGCTCGGCACCGCGAATCGTTGGCATCAGGAAGCGGCGAAAGTGCGTCTCAAACTCCAGTTCCAGCGCGCTGGTCAACTGCTGGGTGTCGTGCAAGTGCTGTGTCCACCACTGGTTAACGTGCTGCACCAGCGTTTTGCCAATCGCTGTCGCTTCTTCTTCGCGATGCGCGTGTTTCAGCCAGACGAATGTGGAGTCGGTATCGCCATAAATCACTTGATAGCCTTGTTCTTCGATCAGTTCGCGCGTTTTGCGCATGATTTCATGGCCACGCAGGGTGATGGAGGAGGCGAGGCGCGGATCGAAGAAGCGGCAGCCTGTGGCACCGAGTACGCCGTAAAAGGCATTCATGATGATCTTGAGCGCCTGCGACAGCGGCTTATTATTGGTGCGCTTCGCGGCTTCACGCCCTTGCCAGATTTGCTCGACAATCGCGGGCAGGCAGTGCTGCTCGCGGGAGAACCACGCACCGCGAAAGCCGGGGACGGCGTGCTGTGCGTCTGGATTTTGTGTTCCCACAGCCAACCCGACCGGATCGATTAAGAATGTACGGATGATGGAAGGGTAGAGGCTTTTATAATCCAGCACGAGCACCGAATCATACAGGCCGGGACGCGAATCCATCACAAATCCACCAGGGCTGGCTTCAAGCGCGACATCGCCCAGATTGGGCGCCACGTAACCCATGCGGTGCATGCGCGGTAAATAGAGGTGGGAAAAGGCGGCAACGGAACCGCCGCTGCGGTCTGCTGCTAGTCCGGTGACGCTGGCGCGTTCCAGTAAGAAAGGCAGCAGTTCGGTTTTGTCGAAAATACGCGTGACCAGTTCGCAGTCTTGCAGGTTATAGCGCGCGAGCGCGGGTTTATCTTCGGCAAAACGTCGGTCAATCTCATCCATCCGCTGATAGGGCGTGTCGATGGCTTTGCCTTCCCCCAGCAGGGACTGCGCAACAAATTCCAGACTAAACGACGCAAAATTCCACGTCGCGGATTTGAGCGCTTCAATGCCGTCAATAATCAGGCGGCCCGTGGCGCTGGCAAAGAAATGCCCTTGCTTAAAACCGTGTTCCCGCCATTCTAACGCCTGCCCATTGCGCCCCAGCTTGAGCGGAATGTTGTAGCGCTCGGCATGTTTCTGCAAGACGCGCAGGTCAAACTGCACCAGATTCCAACCGATAATGGCATCGGGATCGTGCTGCTGCATCCAGACATTCAGCTTCTCCAGCAATTGCGGGCGGCTGGCGACGTACTCCAGCGTAAAATCCTCCTGCTCGGCTGGCGTGCCGTTCGGCGGGCCGAGCATGTAAACCTGACGCTGCCCGCAGCCTTCCAGCCCGATGCAGTAAAGCTCGCCGTGGCGGTTGGTTTCGATATCCAGCGACACCAGCCTGAGCGTCGGGCGGTAATCGGGATGAGGTTTCATTCGAACATCCGTCAGCAGGCCGTCTGACGTGGGCGTACCGCTAAACCACACCGGTGCCGTGATAAAGCGTTCCATCAGAAAGCGCTCCGTCGGGCGAATATCGGCTTCGTAGATTTGAACGCCACCTTCACGCAGCAATTTCTCTAGCCGCAGCAACTGCCGGTATTGTGGGCAATACAGCCCCAATAGCGGCTGATGGTGGAAATCCTGCATAGCGAGCGGTTTTAACTGCCAGCGTTTTTCCTGCTGTAAGAGCGTTCTTGCACGAGTTTCCTGCTGGGCGGGAATAAAAGCAATGGCCTGCTGTAGCGGCAGACGAGCCAGTTGCGGCCCCTCATCGGTGGCCAGCCAGAATTCAACCTGTGTACCAGTTGGTGTGTCATTCCAGTGGCGGGTCAGCAGAAACCCCTGACGAACCTGAGTCACTAAGCGGCCTTTTATAGCGAGCGGGATAAGAAAGGATAGTAGGAGTAAGTATGGTTATTTATACAGGTGATGTCCAGCGTCCTGCGACATCACCGATATACCGATATAAAGAGGAGAGGAATTGGTGTTAACTCTCGTTGCCGGAGGCAGACACCACGCGGTTGCGGCCTTCTTGTTTGGCTTGATACAGCGCTTCATCCGCCAGTTTGAAGGTGCGCTCGATCGACATGTTGTTGACGCCCGGTTCCCACAGGGCAACGCCTAATGAGATGGTGATATTACCCACGACAGGAATGGTTGCTTCCTCCATGCGCTGCCGCAAGCGTTCAGCAATGCTAAGTGCGATATCGAGGCTGGTTTCCGGCAGCAGGATCAAAAATTCTTCACCGCCGCTGCGGCATAGAATGTCGGAATCGCGTGAGCTGGTACGAATAAGCTGTGAGAGATAGCGAATGACATTATCGCCGACATCATGACCGTAGGTGTCATTGATGCGCTTGAAGCGATCGATATCCAGCGCGATGATCGAAAAACTTTTTTGTCCCATCTGCCAGTAGCGCAGAACGCTATCCAATCCACGGCGATTGAGCAACTCGGTCATCGGGTCTGAGTGTGCCTCCGAACGTAACTTACCAATTTTGCGCTGAAGTAAATCGATGCCGAGCAGCATAGCCTGTTTAAGCTGAGAGGCCTCGAAATACCAGGAGGGAATATTTCTGATGTCGTCGGAGACATCCGTCGCATCCATCTTATTGGCGCTGCGCGCCAGCAGCCACAGCGGCTGGGCGATGAGCCGGGCAAGCAGCCAAACGCCGAAGATAGTTAAAAATGCGAGAGGGAGCGTGTGGCGCAGGACATTTAGCATCAGGCCATCCAGCGGTTTCAGCGTAATGTCCGTTGGACGGAGCGCTACAATCTGCCACTGCGAGGTCGACTCAACGGCATAGCCCGCTAGCATCTTCTCACCCAGATAGTTCACCATATGCTGGCTACCATTCTTCTCATGCTGTGCGTCGATCTCTAGGTTATTGGTCTCTGTTTTACCAATTCGCTCGATATCGCGGTGATACAGCATTTTTTTGTTCTTATCGATGACGTAAATATAAGAACCGTCGCGGTAATAATGTTTGTCCAAGAGCGTATTGAGAACGCTGGGCTGCTTGAGGTAGATCGATCCACCGATAAACCCTTTGTAACGGCCATCTCGCGTGAAGATCGGTGCAGATATCAGCACAATGAAGTTATTGGCGGCAGATAGATAGGGGTGGCTGATAAGAGGCTGCTTTTCTCGTAAGGCTTCGAGTGCGCCTTCGGTGGTCAGGCTTCTCCCAATCAATTGAAACGTATCGGGTGAGGTGGCTCTGACGATACCTTTTTCATCAGCAATAACGACAGAGTTGAAATTGCTGGTCTGTAGCCGCAGACGGTCGGCTTCTTTAAGCAGGCTGGCCTTATCATCCATCTGGGGGGCGACGATATTGGCGCTGTAGGCTAACTGCTGCTGGGCTTCTTTAAAAAAAGAGTGGGTCATCGCTGCGAGTTTGGTGGCATAAACCCGGTTGGCTTCAAGCGTGTTATCAATCAGCAGCTCTCGTTGGACGCGGTAGCTGGCATAAAAACTGTTTGCCAGCGTCACCAATGCGCTCGCTACTGCCAGAAGTAGGATAAGACGTCGTAATCCGAAATGGTTGAATCGTTTAAAAAACTTGAATTGTTTAAAAAACATAGTGGCAGTGTGGCACAGTGGCAAA
Source organism: Pectobacterium colocasium (assembly GCF_020181655.1). Taxonomy (NCBI): domain Bacteria; kingdom Pseudomonadati; phylum Pseudomonadota; class Gammaproteobacteria; order Enterobacterales; family Pectobacteriaceae; genus Pectobacterium; species Pectobacterium colocasium. The sequence continues at coordinate 4,080,740 of NZ_CP084032.1, read as the reverse complement.
AAATGACCGCTATCATAAGTGTTGGCGCCCGGAGGTGCAAAAGAATTGACCAACAATCAGGAGTTGACGGCTTCTGCTATGATCCAGACAATCCTTGTTTTTATAAAATACGGGTAGGTTTATGGAAGCGTGGCTGGATCATCTGGTTACCCAATCGTTAGCGTATTCACTGATCGCCGTCATGCTGGTTGCCTTTCTGGAATCACTGGCGCTGGTGGGGTTGTTGTTGCCGGGAACGGTGATGATGGCAACGCTGGGCGCGCTGATCGGTAGCGGACAAATGGGGCTTTATCCGGCATGGGCGGCCGGTATCATCGGTTGCCTGCTAGGTGACTGGATTTCCTATTTTATTGGCATGCGTTTTAAGGCACCCCTGCATAACTGGTCTTTCCTGAAAAAGTATCAGGCGTTGCTGAATAAAACCGAATATGCCCTGTATCAGCATCCGATGCCGACGATATTGATCGGGCGTTTTGTTGGCCCGACGCGCCCCCTTATTCCGATGGTGGCGGGGATGCTGGGGCTACCGCCTTATAAATTTGCCGTACCGAATATCATTGGTTGCCTGCTGTGGCCGCCGGCCTATTTCTTACCCGGTATTCTGGCTGGCGTGGCGATTGATATTCCCGCAGGGACGAACAGTACGGGGTTTAAGTGGTTGTTATTATTCACAGCTGTCGTCGTGTGGGTCGCTGGCTGGCTAAACTGGCGCTGGTGGCACAGCGATAAGCGCAAACAGCATGACTGGTTTAGCAGAACGATGCCGCTCAGACGTCTGCGTTGGGTGGCGCCTGGCGTGTCCATAGCGGCAGTCGCGTTGTTGATCGTGTTGATTCAGCATCCGCTGATGCCGGTTTATCGTCATCTGCTGTGGCAGGTATTAAACGGGTAAAAGTGTTAAACGGGTAAGCGTGGGCTGGCCGGGAGAGACCCGGCCAAACTATCTATATCGCGGTAAAATGCGTAGTGGTAAAACTCGTAGTAGTAAAGTTAATCACGGTAACATTCACTAGCGGTAAAATTCGGCGACCTGCTCGAAAATACGCATTTCTTCACCGTGGCGACGAACCTGAAGGACGTCCTCCAGCTTTTCCACCTGACTGATCATCTGCTGTAGTCGCTGGTCATCTTTAACCAGTAGCCAGATGCGACTTTCCTCGCCGCTTGCCAACGGCATACACAGAATGCCTTCCACGTTAAATGCCCGACGGGCAAACAGACCGCAAACGTGTGACATGACGCCAGGGTGGTTGCGCACAGAGAGCTCTAGCGTGACCTGATTTGACGTTACTGGTGTTAACGACATTGCTTGTGTTAGCGACGTTTGTTGAGTGGACATAGTCATTAATCTCCGATCATATCGATGTTTGCTGCGCCCGGTGGCACCATCGGGAAAACTTTCTCATTGGCGTCAATGCGTACGTGGATCAACGCGGGTCCCGGTTGATTCAGTATCTCCTGCAACGCGGCCTGTGGATCGGCGGCTGCGTTCAGATCGCAGGTCGCAAAGCCAAAACCTGCGGCAATCGCGAGGAAATTTGGACTGTAACGGTAATCGGCAGCGAAAATGCGCTGCTGGAAAAACAGATCCTGCTGCTGATGAACCAGACCGAGTGACTGGTTGTTCATCAGAACGATTTTGACGTTAAGCCCTTCTTCTGCCGCGGTTGCCATTTCCTGAATGTTCATCATCAGGCTGCCATCTCCAGAGAAGCACACAACGGTGCGCTCGGGTTCAGCCAACGCTGCGCCAACTGCCGCAGGCAAGCCAAAGCCCATCGTCCCAAGCCCGCCTGATGTCAGCCACTGACGTGGACGCCGCAGCGGATAAGATTGAGCGACCCACATTTGGTGCTGGCCGACATCGGTTGCGATGATGGCATCATCCGTCAGTGCCTGCGCCGTGGCCTGTACCAGTCCATAATGGCTTAAGGGATCGTCAGCATTCGGCATGTTGAACGGAAACTCCTCTTGCAGCCCGCTAACGGTGGTGCGCCATACGTCACGCTGTTGCGGCGTAATCTGTGGCAGCAAGCGATCCAGCGCCTGTGCGACATCCGCGTTGATCGCCACGTGCGGTTGGCGGATCTTGCCCAATTCTGCGGGATCGATATCGATGTGAATGATGCTGGCCTGCGGGCAAAACTGTTCCGCTTTGCCAATCGCGCGATCGTCAAAACGCGCACCCAGCACAATTAACAAATCTGCCTGCTGTAAGATCAGATTGGTTGATCGTGCGGCGTGCATCCCCAGCATCCCGAGCGACAGCGGGTGATCGACGTGCATCGCACCCAGCGCCATCAGCGTCATGGTGGTTGGCAGGCTGGAACGCTCCGCCAGTTGAACCGCCTGTTCGTGCGCGGCGCTGCTAATGATTCCACCGCCCAGATAGAGCACCGGACGCTGAGCCGCGTTAATCATGGCAGCAGCCCGCTCGATCTCCTGCTGCGCGATGGTGGGTGGCGTATCGAGAGGAAAGACGCCCGGCAGTTCGCTTAGCTCAATGGTTGCAGTCTGGATGTCTTTTGGAATATCGATCCACACCGGGCCGGGACGCCCCGACTGCGCGATACGAAAGGCTTCCGGGATCACGCGTGGCAGATCGTTGATGTCGCGAACGAGATAGTTATGTTTGGTGACGGGAATAGAGATGCCGTAGGTATCGACTTCCTGAAACGCATCGGTGCCGATCATGCCAGAAGATACCTGTCCGGTAATACACACCAGCGGGATTGAATCCAGTTTGGCATCGGCAATCGCGGTGAGCAGGTTGGTTGCGCCCGGCCCGCTGGAGGCCATGCAAACGGCGGCACGCCCACTTGCACGCGCCATACCTTGCGCCATAAACCCAGCGCCTTGCTCATGGCGAGCCAAGACGTGGCGGATCGTCTTACTTTGTCCCAGAGCATCATATAACGGCAGCGCCGCGCCGCCGGGAATACCCGCTACGGTGGTGATGCCCTGCTGTTCGAGCAGCCGAACAATTAACTGAGCGCCTGTATAACGCATGCTTACATCCTTCATCAGGGCCGGTGCGGTGTCGGAGCGGGGAGGGTTGAAACAAGAAACCCCGCTCGGCTGGCGCCGGCGGGGTTTGAGAATCTGGTTTGGATTCGGAACCCGTTACGGCGCGCTGCCGACGACGACCACGACGACTGCCACGCGCACGACGACGACCGCGTCAACATGCGCGGTGCTTAGTAGTGCTGAAGTGGAAGAAGAGTAGTGCGTCACGGGAATCCTGTTTACTTATGTTATGTACTGTTATTTATGGTCGGGTGTTGTATTCGAATGAATTATCAATCGACAATTTATATAAGCACAGCAGTACAAAAAGACACAATACCTACAAGGTATAAAAACTGAATATGTCGAACTGGTCACAGTATATTGAAAATTTGACGGTGTGATTACCGCTTGATTTTTCGCCGCAGAACCAGAGAAGCGTGACTGTTTTCACAATTGGAACAGGGTTTCAATGTTATAAATTATAAAATAATCATTGGGATAGTGGGTGGTGACAAATGGGTGTGTCCCGAGCGGTAGGGAAAGGCGTATTAAGCGGTATCTTATTGATGACAATGGGTATCGGCACGGTGATGGCCTGTCAGGCTGGCCCTGCCAACGAATGGAAACGGGGTATTGAATATCAGCGTCAGGCGGATTTGGGCAATGGCTGTTATCTCAATCCGATTATTGCGGGCGATCATCCTGACCCCACGATTATCAAAGACGGGGATGATTATTACATGACGTTCTCGTCATTTGACGACATCCCCGGGCTGCTGATTTGGCATTCACGCGATTTAGTGAACTGGGAACCGCTTGGCCCCGCGATCGCGACGCCTGTCGATGCAATCTGGGCACCGGATTTGGTGAAACACGACGGCAAATATTATATCTACTTCACCACGAACCGGATTATCGACGCCAAAGGAACGAAAAAGAAAACGCTGTATGTGATCACCGCCGATAATATCCGTGGCCCGTGGACGCCACCGAAAGACACGGGCTTGAAAAATCCGGCCAGCGATCCCGGCCACGTGGTGGGAGAGGATGGCAAACGTTACATCTTTATGTCTGGCGGTAATCGCGTGCAATTAACGGACGATGGGCTGTCGACAGTCGGTGACATGGCGGTGGTTTATCAGGGATGGCAGTACCCGGAAGAGTGGGATGTGGAAAGCTTCTCGCAGGAAGGGCCGAAGATGCTGCGCCACGGCGACTACTTCTACATGGTGCTGGCGGAAGGTGGCACGGCCGGGCCGCCGACCGGACACATGGTGATTGCCGCACGCTCCAAATCGATCAACGGGCCGTGGGAAAACTCGCCGCATAACCCGATTATTCGTACGCAGGATCGTTCAGAGAAGTGGTGGTCGCGCGGCCATGCGACGCTGATTGAAGGGCCGGATAAAAATTGGTACATGGTGTATCACGGCTATGAGAACGGCTTTATGACGCTGGGGCGGCAGGCGATGCTGGAGCCGATTGTCTGGGGCGATGACGGCTGGTTCACGTCCGCCGGGTTTGATACCGGTAAGCCGATTCGCAAACCGGCAGGGGGCGAAGCGGTGCCGCACGGTATCGGCTGGTCTGATAGCTTTACCGACGAAAAATTTCCGGCACGCTGGCATTTCTACCGCGCCAATGTGGAAGAGCTAAAACGGGTTACGCTTAGCGACGGCACGCTGCATCTGAAAGCAAAAGGAACGTCGCCGAAAGACAGCGCGCCGCTGACGATGATCCCCGGCGATCAGGCTTACCAAATTGAGGTCACGGCGAATTTTGCCCCTGGCGCACAGGCTGGTTTACTGCTGTTCTACAACGCGAAGCTGTACGTCGGGCTGTCGTTTAATCAGGATGGCACCGTCATGCACCGCTATGGGCTGGAAAGAGCGGAGAAGAAACTGCCGCACATCACAGGCAATGAGGTGCAGATTCGGATGAAAAACGATCGTCATATCGTGACGTTTTACACCCGAACGTCGGATCAGGAAGCGTGGAAGAAATACCCGGTGCAGATGGAAGTCTCCGGCTACCATCACAACGTTGCGTATGACTTCCTCAGTTTGCGACCCGCCTTGTATGCGTCGGGCGAGGGCGAGGTCACATTCAGCAACCTGCGCTATCAGGCGTTGCCTTAACGCCTCAATCCGCAGACGGGCGTGAAATTCCCAGGATGGCGGCTGCATCGGCGCTGCCATCCTGTAGCGCTTGAGTCGGCCCGTCATAATAAATTTTTCCGTCCACGATCAGCACCGTACGTTTTGCGATCCGCATGGCATCATCCAGATTGTGGGACACCATCAACAGCGTGAATTCACGCTCCTGACACACACTTTCAACCAGATCGAGCATTTCCTGCCGCAGCGCCGGATCGAGAGCCGAGAAGGGTTCATCCAGCAGTAGAATGTGCTGGTGACGAACCAGACAGCGTGCTAATGCCGCGCGCTGGCGCTGCCCGCCGGAAACCTGAGACGGCAGACGATCCAGAAGATCCGCCAGACCAACCCGGTCGGCGATCTGGCGTAGGGTTTCACGCTGTGCGGCATTGAGACGCAGGCCGGGATGGAGCCCCAGCGCGATGTTCTGCCCGATCGTCAGGTGAGGAAACAGGTTATTTTCCTGAAACAGAATCGAAACCGGCCGTTTCGCGGGAGGCGTCTCGCGGTGAGAAGCGCCGTTCAGCAACAACTCGCCACTGTCTGCCATCAGGAAACCGGCAATCAGATTCAGCAGCGTACTTTTCCCTGCGCCGCTAGGGCCGAGGATAGCGATGCGCTCGCCCGGTTTGACGTGAAAATCAAAACGCATGGGCAAGTGCTGATAGAAGTAGGTCAATTTCTCAAGCGCGATCATGACGGCCTGCCAGTTTCTCAATCAGGGTAAATAACATAAAGCACAGCAGCATTAACAGCAGCGCCGTGACCGCGCCGTCGGCGCTGCGATAGGAACCAATTTGCTGGTACAGGTAGAACGGCAGCGTGCGGAATTGCTCATTGCCAAACAGCGCGATGACGCCAAAATCACCGAGTGACAGCACGCAGGAAAAGGCTAACGCCTGCGCGAGCGGTTGCTTCAGGGCGGAAAGCTCGATCAGTCTCAGCCGTTGCCAGCCGCGAATGTCCAGCGAGGTGCAGAGTCGATTGTAACGTTCGGCGACGTCCAGCATCGGATTTTCCAGCACCTTGATCGCATAGGGAATCGCCATCAGCGCATTAGTGAGCACCACTAGTGCGTAGGGGGATTGCGGCAATCCGATGCTGTTATTCAGCAGCAGGAAAAAGCCGGTTGCCAGCACAATACCGGGCATGGCGAGGATGAGCATACCACTCAGGTTCATCAACTGCCCGTAGAGCGGCTTCTGACGTAGCTTGAGCTCACGGCTGCTCCAGAGCAACATCATGGTCAGTACCAGACACAGGAGCCCCGCACCCAGAGCAATACGCAGCGAGGTCAACAGCGTTTGCCAGAGCACAGGTTGTTGCAGCACGGTAACCAACGAGCGGTTCACGCCATCGACCACGACGGCCAGCAAGGGAGGGATGACTAACAGCAACAGCGCGCCAATCAGCAGGCCGTCGATGAGGCGGCTTACGGCGCTATCCTGCGGGTTGCGCCAGGCAAGCTGCTGTGTGCTGCCGACGGGCAGAATGCGACCTAGCCGCTGGCTCAGTAGCACCAAACCCAGACAGCAAACCATCTGAATTAACGCCAGCAGCGCCGCGCGTGCCGGATCGTAATCAAAGCTTAATGCCTGATAGATAGCCAGCTCAATCGTCGTTGCCTGTGGGCCGCCGCCCAGCGACAGCACCGTCGCAAAGCTGGCAAAACAGAGCATAAAAATCAGTGCGCCGGTCGGTAAAATCTGTCGGCGCAGGGCGGGCCACTCCAGCAGACGGAAATGCTGCCAGCTGTTCATGCCCAGGTTTGCAGCCAACTGACGCTGTTCGGTGGCGATGCCTTCCAGCGACTGCAACAGCAATCGGGTTGCTAGCGGCAGATTGAAGAAGACGTGCGCCAGCAGGATGCCCTGCAATCCATAGGGAGAAAATGTGTATTTCAGGTCAAACCAGCCCAGCGCGGAGGCCAACCAGCCTTGTCTACCATATACACTGAGCAGGCCAAACACGGCGACCAGTACGGGCAGTACCAGCGTCATCGCGCACAGGCGCAGCAGCCAGCGGTAGCCGGGAAAGCGCCGTCGATACAGCGCTCTGGCGAGAAAAATGGCCGGAACGGTAGAAAACAGCGCAGAGAGAAACGCCTGCCAGAAGGTAAACCGAATAACATGCCAGAGATAGCTGTCATGCCATAGCGTGCGCCACTGGCTTTCGGGCGCCTGTAGCCACAGGGCACCGAAAGCCAGTGCGGCAACGGAAATTAACAGCGTTGTGGCCAGCAGCCCCGGCCACAGACGTCCGCCGATTAGTGGCTGACGGCGCGTTGCCATGCCTGAATCCACTGCGTCCTTTTATCGGCCACGTCCTGCGCGCTGAACTGCATGGCTTTTTCCGGCACCGCGAGCGTGGCGAAGCCCGCTGGCAGGTCAGTTTTAACCGCAGGGTACATCCAGTTCGTGGTGGGGATAGCCTGCTGGAAGGTTGGGCTCAGGATGAACTGCATAAAGCGTTTTGCCAGTTCGGGATTTTTGCTGGAAGCCAGCTGCCCGGCGACTTCAATTTGCAGATAGTGCCCTTCGCTGAAGGTTGCTGCTGCGTAGTTGTCTTTCTTCTCTTCAATGATATGGTAGGCCGGTGACGTGGTGTAGCTCAGCACCAGATCCGCTTCCCCTTTCAGGAACAGACCATAGGCTTCGCTCCAGCCTTTGGTGACGGTGACGGTTTTCTTCGCCAGTTTCTGCCACGCTTGCGGCGCATCATCGCCGTATACTTTCTGCACCCATAGCAGCAGACCCAGACCCGGCGTGCTGGTGCGCGGATCCTGATAGATCACTTTCCACGGCTCGTTGCTGTCCACCAGCTCATGCAGGCTTTTCGGCGGGTTCTTTAGTGTGTTTTTGTTATACACAAACGCGAAATAGCCGTAGTCGTAAGGGACGAAGGTCTTGTTGTCCCAACCGCCTGGCACCGTGACGGCACGGGTGTCCTGATTGTGCGGCGCAAACAGGCCGGTTTGCTCTGCCGCCTGCAACAGGTTGTTATCCAGCCCCAGAATGATATCCGCTTTGCTGTTCTTGCCTTCCATACGCAGGCGATTCAGCAGTGAAGCGCCATCTTCCAGCGCGACGAAATTCAGTTCGCACTCGCACTCTTTTTCAAATGCGGTCTTGATGACGGGCCCTGGCCCCCATTCGGAAGCGAATGAGTCATAGGTATAAACGGTAAGCGCAGGCTTGGCGAAGGCTGAAGCAGAGAGCAGTAACAGGCAAGGCAGGCTGGTTTTCAGCACGGTGGCTGAACGGTGTAGTAATTGATTTAACACTTTGCACTCCTGAGAATCATAGGGTGGCAAAGGACTTCGAGGCAGCAATAAGCCGCACTCTCAAATCCCTTCGCCGGTATTAACCGGATCAGGTTCGACGGGTATCTTCTCAGCGAAAAATCTTCCGCACCCCGTTGAGAACGGCACATTGTAAAGGGTTAAGCCGCGCAGCGAAAGGCTCTCAGCGTTCCGGCGGTGCAAACCAGGCAGATTTAAAATCAAACCAGCCCAGCATGTTCATCCTGACCCCGCGCATGCTGCGCTGTCCCTGAAGTTGCAGCCAGTGGTGCAGCAAAGGGTGCAGTTGGCCGCTGGCGATCAGCTTTTCACACCATTCCGCCATCGGCAGTGAGTGATTGCGCCACTGCTGTGCGTCCGCATGCAGATCGTCATCCAGACAGTGCTGCACCAGCGGGAGTTCGTAGAGCATCGCGAACAGGGAGAATTCGAGCGGCAAATAACAGTTCACGCTGCTAAACCAGATATCGCTCTCGGCATTGCCTTGATACCAGTCTTCGTAGCTGACCGTCTGGATATGCAGCGTGACGCCGTGCTGCGCCAGTAGTGTGCGCATAATCTCGCTTAATATCCGGTATTCAGGGTGTGCCTGATAGAACGTGAGTGTGACCTCCGTCAGCCCTTTCGGAAGGGATTGCGGCACATCGGGATGGTGATGGTGCCAGCGCGGGAGCAGGCTGTAGGCCGGTGACCAGTCACGCTGATTGCTGGTATTGGCGTGGTTGAGTAGCGAAATTGGGTTAAATACCTGCCTGAGCCACTGCTGTGCTTCTGGCTGTGATGCTAACGGTGAGCGTTTGTCGAACAGCAGGAAATAGCCGCCTTCTTCCATCCGGCTTTCCAACTGTTCGTGACGAGAATTGTCAGACTGTAGCTGGATGGAGACCGGCATTTCCTCCGGTTCGTCCGGTAGAACCCAGATATTGACCTCATCAATTAACGCCCGATAGCCAAAATAATCATCGAAGGCACGAATTTTCAATTGATTACTGTTATTACGCACCACGGCATACGGGCCAGTGCCGATCGGGTGCTGGGCAAAATCCGGTAGCGTTTGCCACTCTTGCGGCAAGATCATAGCGTGCACGCTACCTAATAGCCACGGTAGCCATTTATCCGGGCTGTGTAGCCGAATATCAATGACGAAGGGCATCGGTGAGGTGACGGCTTCAATATGAGAAAAGAGCGGAAACGGAATAAGACGAGAGAGTGACGTAGTGATGTCGTCCATTGTGAGCTCTCGACCATGATGAAAACGGATTGCCGGGCGCAGGTAGAAGCGCCAATGCAGGGGGGAAATACTCTGCCAGTGATGAGCCAAATCGGGTTCAATTTCCCCGTTTTCCTCATTTATATTGGTGAGTCCGCTGAAAATTTGCCGTGCGATGTGCATTTCTGAACGCCGTAGCGCTGAACCGGGCAGTAAATTGCGTAACGGACGGTAATAGAGGATGCGCAGAATATGCTTTCCTTGCCGGAAACTCCGCCCAAGATGGGCGAGTAACATCTGACGTACGGCTTCTTTATCACCCACCAACTGTACCAACTGCTCAATGCGATCCTGTTCTAGCAGATCCTCGGCCCGCTGCTGCTGGAGGGCCAATCCGGTATACACAAAAGAAAGCTGCGAACGTTTTCCTCTTCCGGCTTCTGCCTGCCACACGAGCCAGCCTTCCTGTTGCATTGCGTTCAACAGTGAACGAATATGGCGGCGAGAACAGTTCAGCACTCCGGTTAACTCTTGCAAGGTGGTGTCGGTGACCTGCCCCTGAAAGTGTTGCCACAGGCGGATGAACTGTTGTTGTAGACGAGGAGAAGACATAAAAGAGGAACTCCCTGCACCAAAGTCATCAATTTATCTTTCCCTATATTACGTCGATACTTTCTCACAAGGAAAGAGAGGAGGTGGCTGATGGCGATTTCCCGTTTGTACCTGTTCTATCAAAACTACTTATCGAGCTGTAAAGCAACGTGGTTGCGATGGATGTCTCCCCAGCAGCGCATCGCGTTATTGCAGCAGGCGACGCAGTGGCACCTGAAAGAGATGTCTGATGATGAGTACCGTCATTGGCTCTAGGTGGTCGAAACAATTTATTCTGTGTAAAAATTTTTTAAGTAAAACAATGTATTCTGAGTAATGGTGACGTTTCACCAGCCAGCGAATTTTTCGCTGGCTTTTTTTATGGTGTTTGCCTGCCGACTCGATATCGTGAATAGCGCTGATGCCCGCAGAGAAAGGCGTCGGGCATGCTGATAGCTGGTTATTCCACCGGTTTTAGGCGGGCGACAAAGTGCCGTAGTACGGGCGGTTCATAGGTGAACGTTAGCCCTTTAATATCGCTGGCGCGGGCTTTTAGTGTGATAAGGGCATCTGCAATATAGTCCATGTGGTCGTTGGTATAGACTCGACGCGGGATGGTGAGGCGCAGCAGCTCAAGCGGTGATGCTTTCTGTTGCCCGGTATCAGGATCGCGCCCCAGCAGAAGCGAGCCGATTTCAACGCTGCGGATACCGGCTTCCAGATACAGCGCATTGTTAAGCGCCTGTGCCGGAAACTGCTCTGGTGGAATATGGGGCAATAGCCGCGCTGCATCGACAAACACAGCATGTCCACCAACTGGGTACTGAATCGGAATTCCTCCGGCTTTCAGGCGTTCTCCGAGATAGGCGACTTGCCCAATGCGATAGGCCAAATAGTCTTCATCCATCCCTTCTTCCAGCCCGATGGCGAGCGCTTCCATATCTCGTCCAGCCAGTCCGCCATAGGTGACGAAACCTTCCATTGGAACGCAGCGAATGCGCACCTCGTTAAACAGGTCTTCATCACTACGGAAGCAGCATAATCCGCCGATATTGACCATCGGATCTTTCTTTGCGGACATCGTTAGCATATCGCCGTATTCATACATCTCATGCACGATGGCTTTAATAGATTTGTCCGCATAGCCCGCTTCACGCTGTTTGATAAACCAGGCATTTTCGCAGAAACGTGCCGAATCAATCACTACGGGGATGTGGTGCTGTTGTGCAATACGGTAAACCTCGCGCATGTTGCTCATCGAGACAGGCTGACCGCCGGAACTGTTACAGGTTACCGTGGTGATGATGGCGACGACATTCTCCGCACCATGCTGTGAAATCACGCTTTGTAACTGATCCAGATCGAAATCGCCTTTCCAGTCATAAGCCGTGTTGGTATCAAAGGCTTTTGGCGTAACGACGTTAATGGCCCGTGCGCCGTTTAGCTCGACGTGTGCAGCGGTGGTATCGAAGTGAAAATTGGAAATGAAGACGGGTTTTTTCGCGCCGCCAGCCCGCTGTTTCTTAGCTATCAAACACGGAAATAAAATCTGTTCGGCACCGCGTCCTTGGTGGGTGGGAATCGTAAATGGGTAGCCCAGCAGCGTTTCGACTTTTTCACACAGATGGTAGTAATTACGTGACCCCGCGTAAGCTTCATCACCCATCATTAAACCGGCCCACTGGCGGTCACTCATCGCGCCGGTGCCAGAATCGGTCAACAGGTCGATGTAGACGTCTTCGCTACGCAGTAGGAAAGGGTTATACCCCGCCTCTGTCAGCGCTTTTTCACGTTCCGCCTGCGTTGTCATGCGGATGTTTTCTACCATTTTAATGCGGAATGGTTCAGGAATGCGTTTCATGCCATCGATCTCCAGAAAAATTCTCCAGAAAAAAGAGTCCGTTGCGACACGTTATGTGACGCTGGGAAAGGAATACAGCAACGGGAAGCGATCAGCGCGGTGCTGATTCAGGCATGATGCGGGTGAGGAAAATCATTGGTGAGGCGATGGTCGATGTTAAACCAGGCCCGGCAATCGCCAGAGATGCTTAAACGGTAACGCTGAATCGTGCGCGCCATAGGCTCCTCTCACTCATTGAATCACTGATGTTTAGCATAGTATGTCGGTGGAAAAATACCATGATCGACACGACAACCTTGCCACTGCTTTTATCCGCGTGCGGGATCTTTGTTAGCCCGTGTGTGCCGTGGGATTTTTATATTCAGAATGGATGAAGGATAAACTAATCAGCCACGTTGAATGTCAGAGGGGGATTGTTTTCAGAAAAATAGAATGAATTTAATTTTTACTTCTATAGTTAATATTACTGTAATAATAGTGACTAAGATAATTCACTAACATTGTGTGATAGTTTATTTTTTGAATGATTTTTAATTGAAATAATAATCGTTGAAATGACGTTTTTTCGTGATGACGATCTTATAGGTGAAATTATTTTTTAGTAATGACTGTTTTTCTTCTTGTATTTAACGCAGATTGTTACAATCTTTAAATATTATGTAACATGTGGCGAAGTGCTATTTTTCGCCGCTTGTCTGCAATTTACTTCACAGCAATGTTTTGAATAACCCGATGGATGTAAAAATGAGCGATGTCCCTTACCAGTCAATAGCGATTTATGAGCAACCAGAATCCCGGCATTCCGCTTCCGGATTGCATAACATCAAACTGACGCCACTTTTCATCGTTGTTTTTTCTGGTGTTTTACTGCTTTTTGCCTTGGCGATCTCCACATCATCGTATTTTCTGAAGCAGGCCGAACTGTCCTTAAATGACTCTACGCTGGAATTAAATGTGCGAATGGAGTTAGTGGATAGTGCTAACCATATGCGTGCAGCGCGTATGAATTTGCTTCATGCGGTAAATCATTTACGTAATGGCCTTACTGATAACTATAACGCCAGCATGAAAGCCGCAGAGGAGCGCCTGTCGCTGTCTCAGCAAATGTTTAATGGATATCAAAACAGAACGGCTCGTTCTGATGTCGAATTTGCTCGCGATAATGAATTAAAAGCACGTTATAGCGATTATGTTGAGCGCGGGATAAAACCTATGTTTGACATCGCGAAAAAAGGGAATGTCGAAGAACTCAACGCGTTTGAATCGACGGTGATGTCTAAATTGGATGATGACTATGATGTGCCGTTGAAAGCGTCTTATCTTTATCGGATTGAGATGGCAAAAAATATTAATGTGACGGCAGAAAGGAATTCGACACTGGGATATACGCTCATGACGGGTGCCTTTATTTTAGCCATCGTATTAACGGGTATGACGTTCTTAGTCATTCGTCTGATTATTATTAACCCAATTCAGTATTGGGTATCACGCATACAGGCGATTGCACACGGCGATTTAACGCGCGCGAGCGTGGCTGTAGGCAGCAATGAAATCGGCATTCTGGGGAGCAATATCCAGCAAATGCAGGATTCGCTCTCCGAAACGGTTGGCTCGGTGCGTGATAGCGCTGAGTCGATTCACAGCAGTTCGACGAAAATCGCTGTCGGCAATACGGATTTGTCTGCTCGAACGGAGCAGCAGGCCGCGGCGCTGGCGGAAACGGCGGCCAGCATGGAACAACTGACGGCTGCGGTGAAGCAGAATACCGATAATGCGCACCATGCCAGCGTTGTGGCGACGGATACCTCAGCCAAAGCGGTGAACGGCGGCAGCATTGTGGAACAGGTTGTGGGTTCTATGTCGGAGATTGCCAGAAGTTCGGACAAAATTTCTGAGATTATCGCGCTCATTAACGGGATTGCATTCCAGACCAATATTCTGGCGTTGAATGCGGCGGTTGAAGCGGCCAGAGCGGGTGAGCAGGGCAAAGGCTTCGCGGTGGTAGCAGGAGAAGTGCGTAATCTGGCACAGCGCTCGGCTAACGCCGCAACGGAAATTGCCGCGTTGATTAAAGAATCCGAAACCAGAGTGACGGAAGGAACGACCTTGGCGTCCGAAGCGGGTAAAGCGATGGCCGAGATTGTCTCTGAAATTAATAACGTCACCCGTATTATCAATGAGATAGCGCTGGCTTCTGATGAACAAAGCAGTGGTATCAATCAGGTGTCGTTAGCGATATCAGAAATGGATCGGGTCACGCAACAGAATGCGACGCTGGTGCTGGAGGCTTCCTCGTCTGCCTCCTCGCTGGAGCAGCAGGCCGAGCGGTTGAATATTGGGGTGTCCCGATTTCATCTGATGTAATCCGGTTGGTAAATGTAATCCAGTTGGTAAAAAGGCCAACGTGGTAAAAGACACGAATCATCATCCATAGCCAGCGGTTTTGTCGCTGGCTTTTTTTCGCTGTTTTTTCCAGCATGGGGATATGAATCTGCTTCTGATAGAATCAGTGAACAGGTGCGCGGTTGATGGCGATAAAGAAGTATGCCGATGTCGCTTCTCTGCCAGAGCAATTTTGTACAAACGATAAGAGGGTTAACGCGTGCATAAAAAGCCGGTAGTGCAAGAGCAGACACACTTCAGACATCTGGAGGCGCTCGGCGGGCTGGATATGTTGCAGGCACAATATTATCAGCAGCGCTTTCCTCGTCATGTCCATGATACCTATTGCATTAGCGTGATTGAGCAGGGCGCTCAGCGTTTTTATCGTTCTGGTGCAGAGCATGTTGCGCCCAAAGGCGACATCATTCTGGTGAATGCGGACGATGTGCACACGGGAAGCTCGGAGGTCGAAACCGGCTGGGCTTATCGTGCTATTTATCCGCATCCCGATCTTTTTCACTCGATTAATCAGGATCTGCAACGCTCAAAAGATTCCATTCCGTGGTTCCCCGACGCCGTTGTCCACGACCCTGGCCTGTCGGATCAGTTGCTGATGACGTTCAATATGCTTGCTCAACCGGGCAATCTGTTATTGAAAGAAACGCTGCTGTTGTCGTCATTAACCTGGCTGACGATGCGCTATAGCAAGACGCGCCTGACGCCACAGACGCTGCCCGTTGCGACCCAAAATATACTGAATGTTAAAGCCTTTATGGACAGCTACCCCGAGAGGGAACTGGCTCTCGTTGAATTGGCAGCGCTGGCCGAACTCAGCGTCTGGCACTTCTTACGACAGTTTAAAGCGGTGGTGGGGATTACGCCTCATGCTTATTTGATTCAGGCTCGTCTGCGCAAAGCTAAAGCATTGTTGCGCAAAGGCGATGCGATCCTCGATGTTTCCGTACGGTGCGGTTTTACCGATCAAAGCCACTTCCATCGCCATTTCAAAAATTCTCTGGGGCTGACGCCAGGCGAGTTTGCGAAAGGTAATTCACGCTAAACGCTATCCCTATTCTGGGCGCAGCAAATTCATCCAATACTCTTAAAAAACGTTTTGTTAGTTTTCCCGCTATCGATTTATTTATGGTAGTGCAATGTTATATGGAAAATACCGTAGTCCATTCATCTTCTGTAGCAAAAGACACAATTAGCCCTTGGAAGCACTTTATGACCGGTGTGGTTGAGATGCTGCCGCTCTGTTTATCCGTTGTGCCCTGGGGTATTCTGGCCGGCTCGATGGCCATCCAGTCGGGATTATCCGTCGGACAAAGTATCGGGATGTCCGCTATTATTTTTGCAGGGGCGGCACAATTAGTTTCGTTGGGATTGCTGATGTCTGGGGCGAATGTCGCGACACTATTAATCTCCGTTTTTTTTATTACCGCACAACACCTAATATATGGCCTGACGTTACGCGAATATGTTTCAACGTTAAGATTAAGCAAACGTCTTCCTATCGGATATTTATTATCGGATGAGCTTTTTGCACTCAGTGAAAAGAAAGACAGGAAGAATAATTTTAGTGCCAGTTATTTAGTGGGCGCAGGCCTGACCTTTTATATTTCTTGGAATATCTTCAGCATTATGGGGGTGGTGATGGCGTCTTCTGTGCCTGATTTGGATAAGTATCACCTTGATTACTCTATCGTTGCCACGTTCATTACCATCGTTGTGCCGATGATAAAGAAGATCAGTACCTTCTCTGGCGTCCTGTTTTCTCTGCTGCTATCGATGCTATTGAGTTATTTCAAGATAGAAGGTGCCATCGCTATCGCTGGTGTTGGCGGCATGTTTTTCTCTGTATTCATCGCGACCGTGCTTAAGGAGGAAAAATGAGTTGGTTATTGATATTCGTTCTGGCAGGGATCGTGTTTTTTAATCGCTATATCTTTCTCGAACCTGCGGTGCCGGTAAAAATTCCGGTTTTACTCCATCGAGCATTAAAGTATTCCGCGCCATGCTTACTCACCGCGATTTGTGGGCCAATTATCTTGATGGAACACGGCGTGATTCGCGCATTTCCTGATAACCCGTATTTTCTCGGCGCGATGGTGAGTGTGGTGATTTCCTTTTTTATCAGAAATATTGTGGTCGCGGTACTCTTGAGTATGCTGGCTTTTTATTTGATTGCCGGGTTGCTGTAATCCACGTCATTCTTCCAAAAGAAAAAGCCCACAGGAAGTCATGCAGGCTCAGGCTGTTGATAAACCTATTTGCCGAACGAAAACGGTAGTAACGGAATAGAAGAGTAAAGCGTTTGCGCCATGGACAAAAACGTCAGGAACGTTTTTGAACGTCGCTTGCGACGACCCTGCAAGGGTGAATCTCAGGGATGAGATTCATATCTGCGCAATCCGAGCGCACAGGGATGTGTTTACAGCGTCTTTACGATCTATCCGTTACTACCGCTCTATGGACTTTGTCAGCCCTGAAGAGGGCTTCAGAGCTATTTGTAATCTCAAATCAGTTCAAAAAGGCAGGCTGATTCTTTTCATACTCGGTGATAGACGCTTCGTGTTGCAGTGTCAGTCCGATGCTGTCCAACCCGTTTATCATGCAGTGACGGCGGAAACTGTCGATTTCAAACGGATAGCTTTTGCTGCCCGCCTGCACGACCTGATTTTCCAGATCGACCGTGAAGTTAATGCCTTCCTGCCCGTCAACCAGCTTGAACAGCTCGTCTACTTCCTCGTCGCTCAGTTTCACCGGCAGCAACTGGTTGTTAAACGAGTTGCCGTAGAAGATATCGGCGAAGCTTGGCGCGATAACGACTTTGAAGCCGTAATCGGTCAGCGCCCACGGCGCATGCTCACGGGAAGAGCCGCAGCCGAAGTTTTCCCGCGCCAGCAGGATACTTGCCCCTTTGTAATGCGGCTTGTTCAGCACAAACTCAGGGTTAGGCTGTTGACCCGCATCGTCCAGAAAACGCCAGTCGTGGAACAAGTGTTGGCCGAAACCGGTACGCGTCACCTTTTGCAGAAACTGCTTGGGAATGATGGCGTCGGTATCGACGTTAGCGGCATCCAGAGGAACCACCAGACCCGTGTGTTGAGTAAATTTAGCCATGTTGGTTTCTCTCTTAATTCAACTCGCGGACGTCAGCAAAGCGACCCGTCACCGCGGCAGCCGCAGCCATTGCCGGGCTGACCAGATGGGTGCGGCCTGCGCGCCCCTGACGGCCTTCAAAGTTACGGTTACTGGTTGAGGCGCAACGCTCGCCGGGGTTCAGGCGGTCATTGTTCATCGCCAGACACATGGAGCAGCCCGGTAAGCGCCACTCAAAGCCTGCTTCGATGAACACTTTATCCAGCCCTTCCAGCTCTGCCATGGTTTTTACCGGGCCGGAGCCGGGTACAACGATAGCCTGTACGCCAGCGGCGACTTTGCGCCCTTTGGCGATTTCTGCCGCAGCACGCAAATCTTCAATGCGCGAGTTGGTGCAGGAACCAATGAAAACCTTATCGATCTTCACGTCGGTCAGTTTGATGCCGGGTTGCAGATCCATATAAGCCAATGCTTTGGCGGCAGAGGCGCGCTCTACCGGATCGCTGAAGGAATCTGGGTTAGGGATTTCCTGATTGACGGCGATAACCTGACCGGGGTTGGTGCCCCAGGTGACCTGCGGTGCGATCTGAGCAGCGTCCAGCGTGACAACCGTATCGAACTGCGCATCATCATCCGATTTCAGCGTGTTCCAGTAGGCAACGGCAGCGTCCCAGTTGGCGTCTTTCGGCGCAAACTGACGGCCTTTCAGGTAGTTGAAGGTAGTTTCATCCGGCGCGACCAGCCCGGCTTTCGCCCCCATCTCTATCGCCATGTTGCACAGCGTCATACGACCTTCCATGCTCAGTGCACGAATAGCGGTGCCGCAGAATTCAACCACGTGACCGGTGCCGCCTGCGCTACCGGTTTTACCGATGATCGCCAGCACAATGTCTTTTGCGGTGATGCCGTGTGGCGTATCGCCGGTGACTTCAATCTTCATGGTTTTGGCGCGACCCTGCTTCAGGGTTTGTGTCGCCAGCACATGTTCCACTTCCGACGTACCGATGCCGAAAGCCAGTGAACCAAATGCGCCGTGCGTTGCCGTGTGCGAATCACCGCAGACAATGGTCATGCCCGGCAGCGTCATTCCTTGCTCAGGCCCAATAACGTGAACGATGCCCTGATACGGGTGGTTCAGGTCATACAGCTGAACGCCGAATTCCGCACAGTTTTTGATCAGCTCCTGCATCTGAATGCGGGCCATCTCGCCACTGGCGTTGATGTCTTTGGTCTGCGTGGACACGTTGTGGTCCATCGTCGCGAAAGTTTTCCCCGGTTGACGAACCTTGCGGCCCATCGCGCGCAGGCCGTCGAACGCCTGCGGGGAAGTCACTTCGTGTACCAGATGTCTGTCGATATACAGCAGCGGCGTTTCGTTTGGCGCTTCATGAACCACGTGCGCTTCGAACAATTTTTGATATAACGTCTTACCCATGGTTATGCCCCTTGCGCCACAAAACGCGCAATCACGTCGCCCATTTCATTGGTACCGATCGCGTTGCTGGTACTTGCCAGATCGGCGGTACGGTAACCTTCAGCCAGTGCGGTATTGACCGCTTTTTCGATCGCGTCTGCGACATCATCCGCACCCAGGCTGTAGCGCAGCAGCAGCGCCAGCGACAGAATCTGCGCAATCGGGTTGGCAATGTCTTTACCTGCGATATCCGGCGCGGAGCCGCCAGCAGGCTCGTACAGGCCAAAGCCTTGCTCGTTCAGGCTTGCGGAAGGCAGCATGCCCATTGAACCGGTGATCATGGCGCACTCGTCGGACAGAATGTCACCGAACAGGTTAGAACACAGCATCACGTCAAACTGAGACGGATCTTTAATTAACTGCATCGTCGCGTTATCAATATACAGATGAGACAGCTTCACATCTGGATAGGCTTTGGCGACTTCATTAACGATTTCGCGCCACATAATCGAACTTTGCAGCACGTTGGCTTTATCAATAGAGGTCACGATGCTGCGACGTTTGCGAGCGGATTCAAACGCGATGTGCGCGATACGCTCAATCTCGAAACGGTGATACACCTCGGTATCGAAAGCACGCTCATACTGACCGCTACCTTCACGCCCTTTTGGCTGGCCGAAGTAGATGCCGCCCGTCAGTTCGCGGACGCACAGAATATCAAAGCCTTTCGCGGCGATGTCGCTACGCAGTGGGCAAAACGCTTCCAGCCCCTGATACAAGCGAGCAGGGCGCAGGTTGCTGAACAGTTTGAAGTGTTTACGCAAAGGCAACAACGCACCGCGCTCCGGCTGCTCTGCCGGTGGCAGGTGTTCCCATTTCGGGCCGCCCACGGAACCGAACAGAATTGCATCGGCCTGCTCACAGCCCGCAATGGTTGCCTGCGGCAGCGGTGTGCCCTGACGGTCAATGGCGATACCGCCAACGTCATATTCGCTGGTGGTAATGCGGATGCCAAAACGCTGACGTACCGCATCCAGTACTTTATGGGCCTGCGCCATTACTTCCGGGCCAATGCCGTCTCCGGGTAAAACGGCGATATGGTAGCTCTTTGTCATCACACTGTTTCCTGACTGTTTTGTTGTTTGCTATCGTTTTGTTGTTGGCTATTGTGCTGCTGCAGACGTTGAATTTCTTTTTCTACCTGCTGAGCACGTTTGATGTTGTTTAATACATTTACCATTGCCTGTGCGGAAGATTCAACGATATCCGTCGCCAGACCGACGCCGTGGAAACGGCGGCCCTGATAATCTGCAACGATATCAACCTGACCCAGCGCATCACGACCCTGACCTTTGGCAGTCAGTTGGTATTTAACCAGTGAAATCTGATAACCGGTAATGCGGTTGATTGCCTGATAAACGGCATCGACCGGGCCATTCCCCGTCGCGGCTTCTGACTGGGTCTCTTCGCCGCAGATCAGTTTGACGGAGGCGGTTGCCATCACACTGGAGCCGGACTGAACGCTGAAATAATCCAGATGGTAGAACTCAGGCTCTTCCTGCTGACGGTTGATAAAGGCCAGCGCTTCCAGATCGTAATCAAAGACCTGACCTTTCTTATCTGCCAGTTTCAGGAAGGCGGAGTACAGATCGTCCAGATTGTAATCGCTGTCCTGATAGCCCATTTCTTCCATGCGGTGTTTCACCGCGGCGCGACCGGAACGGGAAGTCAGGTTCAACTGCACTTCTTTCAGGCCAATGGATTCCGGCGTCATGATTTCGTAGTTTTCACGGTTCTTCAGCACGCCATCCTGGTGAATACCGGAAGAGTGAGCGAAGGCGTTGGCACCTACCACCGCTTTGTTAGCAGGGATAGGCATATTACAAATCTGGCTGACCAACTGGCTGGTGCGGTAGATTTCCTGATGATTGATATTGGTGTGGACATTCAGGATGTTATGGCGGGTTTTGATCGCCATGATGACTTCTTCCAGTGAACAGTTACCCGCACGTTCGCCGATACCGTTCAATGTGCCTTCTACCTGACGAGCCCCGGCGTGCACCGCCGCCATAGCGTTGCCGACGGCCAAACCCAGATCGTCGTGGGTGTGAACAGAAATAATGGCTTTATCGATATTAGGAACGCGTTGGTACAAAGAGGAGATGATGTTGCCGAACTCATGCGGCATGGTATAGCCGACGGTATCCGGGATATTGATAGTGCGGGCGCCGGCGTTGATGGCAGCCTCAACCACGCGACACAGATCCGGGATTGGCGTACGGCCTGCATCTTCGCATGAGAATTCGACATCGTCTGTATAGTTACGCGCGCGTTTGATCATGTAGATGGCGCGTTCGATCACCTCGTCCAGCGTGCTGCGCAGCTTGGTCGCGATGTGCATCGGTGAGGTTGCGATAAACGTATGAATACGGAAGGCGTCTGCGACACGCAGCGCTTCTGCGGCGACATCGATGTCCTTTTCGACACAGCGGGTCAGGCCGCACACACGACTGTTTTTGATGTTGCGGGCGATGGTCTGAACGGATTCAAAGTCGCCGGGAGAGGAAACTGGAAAGCCCACTTCCATAACATCAACGCCCATACGTTCCAGGGCGAAAGCAATTTGCAGCTTTTCTTTTACACTCAGACTCGCCTGTAAAGCCTGCTCACCATCGCGTAATGTGGTATCAAAAATAATGACTTGCTCGCTCATCGGTTTAGTTCCTTGTCGTGTCTACTTGTACTTGGCGCTCGGCGAGTAAAAAAAAACCCGCGCATCAGCGCGGGTTTTTTGTATCGTGTGGCGAGAAACTTAGTTCTGAATTCTGCCCACAAACCTACCGCGCAAGAAGGATGCGTTTAGTAGTAGGCTTAGTAGGACAGTAAAGTTGAACATGGTGTCTCGTCATCTAAAATTCGGTGTTGCTTTATTGGTACGCGATTATCAGGGATATGTCAACTTTTGATTGGTGTGATGCGCGTCAAGTAAACCAGCGATAGCCAGCGGCGAATGCACGAAAGAACGTTGCGGTTTTGAACAATGGCGGTAGACTGCACGCCAAATAATGTACAGCTGTACGCTGAAACGCTGTCGACTTCACTTCCCTTATAAATTCTTTTACAGATGACTAATCATTTACAGCCATATCATGTGGTGCACCGGGTTCAAGATCGGATCAATCAGTGTGCGGGTCGTATTGCGCTGCGCGAGTGGACGCCTGCGGGCGAACAACAGCTCACCTGGACACAGGCCGGACAGCGTATTCGGCGGATTGCCAGCGCGCTCCTGGCGCTGAGAGTCGACGTTCAGGAACGAGTTGCGATTTTCTCTCATAACTCGATGAATTGGTCGCTGGCCGACCTGGCGCTGCTGCACCTGCGTGCGATCAGCGTGCCAATCTATGCCACTAATACGGCGGCACAGGCGGCGTTTATCATCAATGATGCCGATATCCGTACGATATTCGTTGGTGGTCAGGAGCAGTTGGATGCGTTGCTGTCGTTACGCGAGAGCTGCCCGCAACTGCGAAATATTATCGTGATGGATGACGGCGTTAACCTGCGCGGTAGCGACATTGCGCAATCTCTACAGGAATTTGAAGCGCAGGCCGTAGACGATTTCTGGCGTGACGAATGGCAAGCGCGCATCGACAGTCGCGACCTCAACGATCTGTTTACGCTGATTTATACCTCTGGCACCACCGGTGAACCGAAAGGCGTCATGCTGGATTACACCAACATGGCGATGCAACTTAAGTTGCACGACGATCGCCTGGATATGTCGGAAAACGATGTATCACTTTGTTTCTTACCGCTTTCTCATGTATTTGAACGCGCGTGGAGCTTTGTCATTATGCATCGTGGCGCCCAGAACGTGTATCTCAACAACACGAATCTGGTTCGTGATGCGATGCAGGCGGTCAAACCTACCGTGATGTGCGCTGTACCGCGTTTTTATGAGAAAGTTTACAGCGCAATTCATGAAAAAGTGGCGCAGGCTCCCTGGTATCGTCAGCGGCTATTCAACTGGGCGGTGACGCAGGGGCGGCACGTCTTTCTGGCGAATCAGGCTGCAAAAAAGGCGGGGTTCTTCCGCCGCGTTATGCATCGCTATGCCGACCGTCTGGTGTTAGGGAAACTGCGCCAGCTTCTGGGAGGAGAAATTCGCTTTATGCCCGCAGCGGGCGCGCGACTGGATGACAACATCATTCTGTTTTTCCGCGCGATCGGGATTCGCATCATTTACGGTTACGGCATGACCGAAACCTGTGCTACGGTTTCCTGCTGGGAAGAGAGCCGTTTCCGCTTAGGCTCTATCGGTACGCCGCTGCCGGGTATTGAAGTTCGTATTGGTGAGGAAAACGAGATTCAGGTACGCGGTGCGACCATCATGCGGGGTTATTTCCATCGCCCGCAGGAAACCGCAGAAACCTTTACTGAGGACGGCTGGTTGAGAACTGGCGATGCGGGAGAGCTGGATGCCAACGGTAACCTGTTTATTACCGAACGCTTGAAGGATCTGATGAAAACGTCGGGCGGTAAATATATTGCCCCACAGCATCTGGAAGGGACGCTGGGACAGGATCGTTTCATCGAGCAGGTGGCGATTATCGCGGATACGCGCAAGTACGTGTCTGCGCTGATTGTTCCCTGTTTCGAAGCACTGGAAGAATACGCTCACTCCATCAATCTGAAGTACCACGATCGGCTGGAATTGCTGCGTCACAGCCATATTATTGAGCTGTTCGAGCAGCGCCTGCGGGAGATGCAGAAGGAACTTTCTCGGGTTGAGCAGGTGAAGAAATTCACGCTGTTGCCTATACCATTTTCGATGGAGGAAGGGGAGCTGACGCCAACGCTCAAGCTACGCAGGAAGATTATCAACCAGCGTTACCAGTTGGAAATTGATGCGATGTACGCAGAATCCTGATGGTGTTGGAGGCCGGATAACCCGTTTCCTGAAAAGAAAAGGGATTTTTCGGCCTCAAGATTTCGCTCTGTAATTCATGGCCTTCATGGACGATCTCTCAGGTCTGACGGTTCCCTGTCAGTATTTTATCTCAGTTCTTTTTTCCCTCACGTTCAATTTCCCCTGGTCCTGATTAAGGGCGGTGGTTTTTTGCCGTTTGTCTGCGTCATAATCTGGCGTTATGTTAATGGGTTATTAGTCACCCCTATAATATTTCGTCTTCTTGTACTAAAAATTAACAGTATTAACACTTAACTTTATTAACTTAAGGTGAGCGCGGGGATTTCCCCCGGTCAATACAGAAGCGGATTCCGCTTTCTGAACAAAAGAGGCAAACCCATGGAGATGTTGTCAGGCGCCGAAATGGTGGTCCGATCGTTGATCGATCAGGGCGTAAAACATGTGTTCGGTTATCCGGGCGGTGCGGTGCTGGATATTTATGATGCCCTGCATACGGTCGGCGGGATCGAGCATATTTTGGTGCGGCATGAGCAAGGTGCGGTACATATGGCCGATGGCTATGCGCGTGCGACGGGCGAGGTCGGCGTTGTGCTGGTCACGTCCGGCCCTGGTGCGACCAACGCCATTACCGGTATCGCCACGGCGTATATGGACTCCATTCCTATGGTGGTGTTGTCCGGTCAGGTTGCGACTTCGCTGATTGGTTATGATTCCTTTCAGGAATGCGACACGGTTGGGATTTCCCGCCCTATCGTGAAACACAGCTTTTTGGTCAAAAAGACCGAAGATGTCCCAACGATCCTGAAAAAAGCGTTTTATCTGGCGTCCAGCGGGCGTCCGGGCCCGGTCGTCGTCGATTTGCCGAAAGACATCATGAATCCGGCAAATAAGCTGCCGTACGTCTATCCTGAAAGCGTCAGCATGCGTTCCTATAATCCGACGGTTCAGGGGCACAAAGGCCAGATTCGTCGTGCGCTGCAAACGCTGCTAGCGGCAAAAAAACCGATTATCTACAGCGGCGGCGGCGTGATTAACGCGGAGTGTCACGAAGAGCTGCTGACGCTGGCGGAAAAACTTAACCTGCCAGTGACCACTTCTCTGATGGGACTCGGTGGTTTTCCCGGCACACACCGTCAGTGCCTCGGTATGCTGGGGATGCACGGGACGTATGAAGCCAATACGGCGATGCATAACGCCGATGTGATTTTCGCCGTGGGGGTGCGTTTCGACGACCGTACGACGAACAATCTGGCAAAGTATTGCCCGAATGCGACCGTACTGCACATTGATGTCGATCCCGCGTCGATTTCCAAAACGGTCAACGCCGATATCCCTATCGTTGGCGACGCTAAACAGGTGTTAACCCTGATGCTAGAGCTGCTGGAACAGGATGGCGCGCCGCAACAGTTCGATGCGCTACGCGACTGGTGGCAGGGCATTGAGCAGTGGCGTGCCCGTCACTGCCTGAAATACAGTACCGAAGGCGAGAAAATCAAACCGCAGGCGGTGATTGAAACGCTGCATCGTCTGACTGAAGGCAAAGCCTATGTGGCATCAGACGTTGGTCAGCACCAAATGTTCGCCGCGCTGTATTATCCGTTCGATTTACCGCGTCGCTGGGTGAACTCCGGCGGATTGGGCACGATGGGCTTTGGCCTGCCTGCGGCATTGGGTATCAAGCTCGCGCTGCCAGAAGAGACCGTGATTTGCGTAACGGGCGACGGCAGTATTCAGATGAATATTCAGGAGCTTTCTACGGCACTGCAATATGATTTGCCCGTTGTGGTCATCAACCTGAACAACCGCTTCCTCGGTATGGTGAAGCAGTGGCAGGACATGATTTACTCTGGCCGTCATTCCAGCTCTTACATGGAATCGCTACCGGATTTCGTCAAGCTGGCTGAAGCATACGGCCACATCGGGATTTCTATCGATACGCCGGACGAACTGGAAAGTAAGCTGTCGCAGGCGCTGGCGCAGAAAGATCGTCTGGTGTTTGTTGATATCAACATCGACAGCAGCGAGCATGTTTACCCCATGCAGATTCGCGGTGGGGCGATGGATGAAATGTGGTTGAGCAAAACGGAGAGGACCTGATCATGCGGCGGATTTTGTCAGTATTACTTGAGAATGAATCAGGTGCCTTGTCACGTGTCGTCGGCCTGTTTTCACAGCGCGGTTACAACATCGAAAGCCTGACGGTAGCCCCAACCGAAGATCCTACGCTGTCCCGTATGACGATTCAGACGGTAGGTGATGAGAAAGTGCTGGAGCAGATCGAAAAGCAACTGCACAAGCTGGTGGATGTTCTGCGCGTCAGTGAACTGGGACAAGGTGCTCACGTTGAGCGTGAAATCATGCTGGTGAAGCTGCAAGCCACAGGATATGGCCGCGAAGAAGTGAAACGCTGCGCCGATATTTTCCGCGGTCAGATTGTTGATGTGACTGCCTCGCTTTACACCGTACAGCTTGCCGGCACCAGCGATAAACTGGATGCCTTCCTCAGCGCCGTGCGTGAAGTGGCCGAAATTGTTGAAGTAGCACGTTCTGGGATCGTCGGCGTATCACGCGGCGATAAAATCATGCGTTAATCGACTTTTCGCTGCTTTTTCCTTTCAGAGGCTCGATAATAGTATCGGGCCTTTTTATTTCCCTTATCTTATATAGGCGCAATATATTTCAGGTTAAAAGACGTCCATTATTGATATGACAGCTTGAAATATGCGGGTAACGTGATAAAAGCAGTTGCCGTACAAAAGCTTCTGCTGTTAGATCTACGCCATATCCATGATGATTTTATGGTCATCACACTATTTATTATTTATCCGGCCTATTTATTTTCCGGCCTACTAAGGGGTTACCGTGAAACTGGATGAAATCGCGCGTCTTGCGGGTGTTTCACGCACGACAGCCAGCTATGTTATTAACGGGAAAGCAAAACAATATCGCGTGAGCGATAAGACCGTTGAGAAAGTTATGGCTGTCGTCAGGGAGCACAATTATCATCCCAACGCCGTCGCGGCTGGATTACGTGCTGGACGCACACGTTCAATTGGTTTGGTTATTCCCGATCTGGAAAATACCAGCTATACACGCATCGCCAATTATCTGGAGCGTCAGGCCAGACAGCGCGGATACCAGTTATTAATTGCGTGTTCAGAAGATCAGCCGGACAACGAGATGCGCTGTATTGAGCATCTGTTACAGCGTCAGGTTGACGCTATTATCGTTTCTACCGCATTACCCCCCGAGCATCCGTTTTATCAGCGCTGGATAAACGGCAACCTGCCGATTATTGCGTTGGACAGAGCGTTAGATCGCGAGCACTTTACCAGCGTGGTTGGAGCCGATCTTGAAGATGCCGAAATGCTGGCGCAGGAATTACGCAAAGTGCCTGCGAAATCGGTACTGTATCTTGGCGCTTTGCCTGAGCTTTCTGTTAGCTTTTTGCGCGAGCAAGGGTTCCGTCAGGCGTGGGCGGGCGATCCGCGTGAAGTCAATTATCTTTATTCCAATAGTTATGAGCGCGTAGCCGCCGCTGCTGCGTTTATGGATTATCTGAAAAATAACCCGATGCCTGAAGCGCTGTTCACGACGTCATTTCCGTTATTGCAGGGAGTGATGGACGTTAACCTGAAGATTAACGGACGTTTGCCGAATAATCTGGCTATCGCGACCTTTGGGGATAATGAACTGTTGGATTATCTGGAATGCCCGGTATTGTCTGTCGCTCAGCGCCATCGTGAAGTCGCGGAACGCGTACTGGAGCTGGTGTTGGCCAGTCTGGATGAGCCGAAAAGACCGAAGCCCGGTTTGAATCGTATCCGGCGTAACCTGTACCGTC
Source organism: Pectobacterium colocasium (assembly GCF_020181655.1). Classification (NCBI taxonomy): domain Bacteria; kingdom Pseudomonadati; phylum Pseudomonadota; class Gammaproteobacteria; order Enterobacterales; family Pectobacteriaceae; genus Pectobacterium; species Pectobacterium colocasium. Next base: position 4,052,937 of record NZ_CP084032.1, on the reverse strand, counting down.
GTGGCTCATTAAGCCGCGTATAATCTCTCTGCCTTCCTGCGCCATAGATGACTATGGCGCTTCTTCTTGACGACTCGCTACTGCTCAATCTCAATTCACAACCCACTCTTACTTCGCTTTTATGGCAATGCCACGCGGAATAGCCGACGGCAATATTCCAGGAAATAACCGTATATCACGCCTGTCACCATCGATATCACCAGATTACTGGTAACGGCCGTCAGGATTTGCGCGGGATTCGCCCCGATAGACCAGAGAATGATGGCGTAAACCGGGGATTGGAAACTGACATAGGCAAACAGATCGCCAAGGCTGCGTACCAGAAAATGCTCACCACCGTGACGTCTGGCTATATTCAACACGCGATCGCGATACAGCCCGTACGGCCAGGCAATCGCAATATTAACGGGGATAGACAGTAAACGTGAAGACAGAGATTGCTCGAAGCTCATCCCTGAAAGCATGATTTCTATCGCCATCCCAGTAATGAAACAATAGACAACGAGCGCAAAGGTATCTGCGGTGGCGCTTCGCAATCGTGACGTCGGGGAAAACATACCGTGTTGCTCCATTCTTAGGGCGGATAAACTGATGTAATGGTTTTGTATGGTTTTTTGTCATGACTTATTTTATTTGTGTAGTTTACATCACTGACTTATTGGCTTTGTACTAGGTAAAAATATTTATTTGTGCGCATTTTTTATACTTTCCCGCTACTTTATATCTATCCGATAAGTTTCCCGTTTTTTTATCGCGGTAAGAGATTTAAAATTTTTTAGAAACAATATGTTATGGTTTTTTAGGGCAAGGTGTTTCCGCGAGGGGGTAATGGTATTAAAGGAAGTGAGTAAATGACCGATAAAAGAGGGCTGCTTATGGCATCCACTCATGCTTCTCTTGGGAGGATAAATGAGACACGTTGTGTGACCCCACTTTCTGAGCCAGCATGGCCGTTCAGGGAATCGTTAGTTGCGGGTTTGGCGGAGCATTAAGTCAGGTAAATCGGCTGATTCATCAAGAATCGATGAGGCTGATGTTAAAAATGTGACATTGAGCAACTGTCAGCTGCGCGGTATGATTCTGCGCGCGCATGCAGCCCTTGGTATTCAAGGTATTCTGGGTGAGTAAGACAATTCTGAAAACGGTTGTCTTTGGTATCAGCGTATGACAGTAAAAATAATCGAGATGCCGTAGTGAATAGCGATATGTTTGTAATGTTCCCATTCTGTTATGAATTTTTCTCAAATTATCATGACGTTAATCTTCGTTAATTTTGACTCCTTATTCCTTTTACCTCTATGCCGGCTCCAATTCATTCAGGAATAATCCCAAAGCGCGCCAGCTCTGGCTTGACAAGGTTTTCATACCCTCCGTACACTCTTAAAGGTGGGAATTTGTGGGGTAAAGTGGTGAAAAAGGTGATGAAGGGGTAACTCAGGTATGTTTCGTGGGGCTACGCTGGTTAACCTCGACAGTAAAGGGCGCCTTGCTGTGCCTACCCGATATCGGGAAATGCTGAACGGGGAATCGCAAGGTCAAATGGTTTGCACCATTGATCTGCATCAGCCATGCCTGCTGCTTTATCCCTTACCTGAATGGGAAATTATTGAACAAAAGCTGTCTCGCTTATCGAGCATGAACCCCGCTGAACGCCGCGTTCAGCGCTTGTTATTAGGGCATGCCAGCGAGTGCCAAATGGATAGTGCAGGGCGTTTGTTGATTGCGAATACGTTAAGGCAGCATGCGGACCTTAAAAAAGAAGTGATGCTAGTCGGGCAGTTCAACAAGTTTGAACTGTGGGATGAACAGACTTGGTATCAACAGGTCAGGGATGATATTGACGCTGAACAATCGACTCAGGAACCCTTATCTGATCGGTTGCAGGACCTATCGCTATAGTCATGCTGGAAAATTATAAACATACCACCGTCCTGTTGGATGAGGCCGTAAATGGTCTGAACATTCGCAGTGGCGGCATATACATCGACGGCACATTTGGCCGTGGTGGTCATTCTCGTCTGATTCTCTCCCAACTGGGGCCGGAAGGACACCTGTTAGCTATCGATCGCGATCCTCAAGCTATTGAAGCTGCTAAAGCGATTGACGATCCTCGTTTCTCTATTATTCACGGGCCGTTTTCCGCCATCGCGGAGTATGTTGCGGAGCTTGGTCTGACCGGGCAGATCGATGGTGTTCTGCTCGATCTTGGCGTTTCTTCTCCTCAGCTTGATGACCCTGAACGTGGGTTCTCATTTATGCGCGATGGCCCGCTGGATATGCGTATGGATCCGACGCGCGGCTTGTCCGCTGCCGAATGGCTGATGAAAGCGGAAGCGGACGACATTGTCTGGGTTTTGAAAACGTTCGGCGAAGAGCGTTTTGCCAAGCGCATTGCCCGCGCGATTGTAGAACGTAACCGCACTGAGCCGATGACGCGGACAAAAGAGCTGGCCGAATTGATTGCGGCTGCCAGCCCGGTGAGAGAAAAACATAAGCACCCGGCGACGCGCAGCTTTCAGGCGATCCGCATTTATATCAACAGCGAGCTGGAAGAGATCGAGCGTGCGTTAGAAGGTGCGTTAAGCGTACTGGCTCCGCAGGGACGTCTGTCAGTCATTAGCTTCCACTCATTAGAAGATCGAATTGTGAAACGGTTTATTCGCCACCAGAGTCGTGGGCCACAGGTGCCTGCTGGCTTACCGTTAACAGAAGAGCAACTGCGTAGTCAGGGCGGGCAGACGTTAAAAGCCGTCGGAAAGAAATTGATGCCTTCGGAAGCAGAAATTGCAGAAAACCCGCGCGCGCGCAGTTCTGTGCTGCGGTTCGCTGAGAGATTGCCTGCATGATCGGTAACGAGCGGCACACTCTGGTTGGCGTCATCGGTGAGGATCTGCTGCGTAATGCAAAGCTCCCGATGCTGCTGATGATTGCCGTACTGGTTTCTGCCGTTTTTGTGGTGACAACAGCACACAAGACGCGTTTGCTGACAGCAGAACGCGAGCAGCTTCTACTGGAGCGTGATGCGTTGGATATCGAATGGCGAAATCTGATCCTGGAAGAGAACTCACTTGGGGATCATAGCCGCGTTGAGCGGATCGCGACGGAAAAACTGCAAATGGGGCATGTCGATCCGTCACAGGAAAATATTGTGGTTAAGCAATGAACTAAATAGGCAACCAGTTAAGCATGAAAGCAGCCCGTACAGGAAAGTTAAAGCGCCAGGAAGATCAAGCCAGCTTTGTTAGCTGGCGTTTTGCGTTGCTTTGCGGCTGTATCCTGCTTGCGATGTTTGGTCTGATGGCTCGTGCGGCTTACCTCCAGGTGATCAATCCAGACAAACTGGTGCGTGAAGGGGATATGCGTTCCCTGCGCGTACAGGAAGTGCCGACGGCACGCGGTATGATTAGCGATCGCGCGGGTCGTCCTTTAGCTGTCAGCGTACCGGTGAATGCCGTTTGGGCGGATCCGAAAGAAGTGAACGATCGTGGTGGGATTACGTTGGATACGCGCTGGAAAGCCCTGTCTGACGCACTTGATATCCCGCTGGATCAACTGGCTACGAAGATCAACGCTAACCCGAAAGGGCGCTTTGTTTACCTTGCGCGTCAGGTGAATCCTGCCATTGGCGAATACGTCCATAAACTGAAACTGCCGGGCATTAATCTGCGACAGGAATCTCGCCGGTATTATCCTTCCGGGCAAGTGACCTCTCACCTCATCGGCTTCACTAATATCGATGGACAAGGCATTGAAGGGGTAGAGAAAAGCTTTGATCGCTGGCTGACCGGGCAACCCGGTGAACGCACCGTGCGTAAAGACCGATTTGGCCGCGTCATTGAAGATATCTCCTCGGTTGATAGTCAGGCTGCACATAATCTGGCGCTGAGTATTGATGAGCGTTTGCAGGCGCTGGTTTACCGCGAACTTAACAACGCCGTTGCCTTTAACAAAGCGGAGTCAGGCACGGCCGTGCTGGTTGATGTGAATACCGGTGAAGTCCTGGCGATGGCCAATAGCCCGTCTTATAACCCGAATAATCTGGCGGATACGCCGAAAGAGATTATGCGTAACCGCGCCATCACCGATATCTTCGAACCAGGTTCTACGGTGAAACCGATGGTGGTGATGACGGCGCTGCAACGCGGTGTCATCAAAGAAAATAGCGTGCTCAATACGCTACCTTATTACATTAATGGTCATGAAATCAAAGACGTGGCACGCTATAGCGAATTGACGCTGACGGGCGTGCTGCAGAAATCGAGTAACGTCGGTGTTTCCAGACTGGCGTTAGCGATGCCTTCCTCTGCGCTGGTAGATACTTACTCGCGTTTTGGATTAGGAAAAGCGACCAATTTGGGGTTGGTCGGAGAAAGCAGTGGCTTATACCCTCAAAAACAACGGTGGTCTGACATAGAGAGGGCCACCTTTTCTTTCGGCTACGGGCTGATGGTAACACCGTTACAGTTAGCGCGAGTCTACGCCACGATCGGCAGTTTCGGCATTTATCGTCCGCTGTCGATTACGAAAGTTGATCCACCCGTTCCCGGCGAGCGTGTTTTCCCTGAAGCGCTGGTACGTTCCGTGGTGCACATGATGGAAAGCGTTGCGCTGCCCGGCGGCGGCGGTACCAAAGCCGCCATCAAAGGCTACCGTATCGCGATTAAAACCGGTACGGCTAAAAAGGTCGGCCCGGATGGCAAATACATCAACAAATATATTGCCTATACGGCTGGCGTAGCTCCAGCCAGTAACCCACGTTTTGCTCTGGTTGTCGTGATCAACGATCCGCAGGCAGGGAAATATTACGGCGGTGCAGTTTCTGCGCCAATCTTTGGCGCCATCATGGGTGGCGTTCTGCGTACGATGAATATCGAACCGGATGCGTTGCCGTCGGGCGACAAAAACGAGTTTGTAATTAATAGAGAAGAGGGATCAGGTGGCAGATCGTAATTTGCGCGATTTACTTGCGCCGTGGGTGCAAGACACTCCGGCGCGCGCGCTGCGGGAAATGACATTAGACAGCCGCGTTGCGGCTGCCGGGGATCTGTTTGTCGCGATTGTCGGGCATAAAACAGATGGACGGCGCTATATTCCGCAGGCAATTGCGCAAGGCGTAGCAGCGATCGTGGCCGAAGCAGAAGGTGAGGCTGCTGATGGCACCGTTCGCGAAATGCACGGTGTGCCAGTGGTCTATCTCAGTAATCTGAACCAGCGGCTTTCCGCACTGGCAGGCCGCTTTTATCAGCAGCCGGCGGAAAAGTTACAGCTGATCGGCGTAACGGGAACCAACGGAAAAACGACGACGACTCAGCTTCTGGCGCAGTGGAGTCAGGCACTAGGCGAAACAAGCGCCGTGATGGGCACTGTCGGCAATGGCCTACTGGGTCGTGCGATTCCAACAGAGAATACGACGGGATCCGCCGTTGATGTTCAGCAGGTGTTGAGCCAGTTGGTCGAGCAAGGTGCGACATTCGCCGCAATGGAAGTCTCTTCCCACGGGTTGGTGCAGCATCGTGTCGCGGCGTTGCCATTCGCGGCAGCGGTGTTCACTAACCTGAGCCGCGACCATCTTGATTATCACGGCGATATGGAGAGCTATGAAGCGGCCAAATGGGCGCTGTTCGCCGAGCATCGCGTGGGGCAGATGATTATCAACGCGGATGATGAGGTCGGGTTGCGCTGGTTGGCGAAGCTGCCGGATGCCGTAGCTGTAACCATGGAAACCTCTCCTCTTCTTAAAAGTAAGCTGGTTCCTGGCTGCCGTGGGCGCTGGCTGAAAGCGACACAGATTGATTATCACGACAACGGGGCCACGATTGCGTTTGATTCAAGCTGGGGGAACGGCGAAATCGAAAGTCGCCTGATGGGGGCGTTTAACGTCAGCAATATGCTGTTGGCGCTGGCAACGCTGCTGTCTCTCGGCTATCCGCTCGACAAGTTGGTCATTACGGGCTCTCAATTGCAACCCGTGTGTGGCCGCATGGAAGTTTTCCATACTGAAGGAAAACCTACTGTCGTTGTTGATTATGCCCACACGCCGGACGCGCTGGAAAAAGCGCTCGACGCTGCACGTTTGCACTGTCTGGGGAAACTCTGGTGTGTGTTTGGTTGCGGCGGCGATCGTGATAAAGGTAAGCGCCCACTTATGGGCGGCATCGCAGAACAACTGGCCGATCGTGTTGTGGTTACGGATGATAACCCGCGCAGTGAAGAACCTCAGGCGATTGTTGCCGATATTCTCTCCGGGCTGCTGGATGCCGGGCGGGTTCAGGTGATTCACGGGCGTGCTGAAGCGGTTACCAGCGCGATCATGCAGGCGCAGGAAAATGACGTCGTGCTGGTTGCAGGCAAAGGGCACGAAGATTACCAACTGGTTGGCAATCAGCGTCTTGATTACTCCGATCGTATCACCGTTGCCCGTCTGCTGGGGGTGATTGCATGATTCGCGTCTCCCTGCAACAGCTTGCCACGGTGCTGAATGCGCAACTGATTGGTGAAAGCATTGATATTGAAGATGTTTCAACCGATACGCGTAAGCTGGCGTCTGGCTGCCTGTTTGTCGCGCTGAAAGGCGAGAAATTCGACGCGCATGATTACGCTGCTGATGCGGTAACAGGCGGCGCGGCGGCTCTGTTAGTCAGTAAGCACTTACCTATTGATGTGCCACAACTGTTGGTAAGCGATACGCGTTTGGCTTTGGGGCAATTGGGCGCCTGGGTTCGCCAGCAGTCAACGGCGCGCGTAGTCGCCCTGACCGGCTCTTCCGGCAAAACCTCCGTTAAAGAGATGACGGCGGCGATTCTGCGCCAGTGTGGTTCTGTGCTGTATACCGCCGGTAACTTCAATAACGACATCGGTGTGCCGCTCACGCTGTTGCGTCTGACGGCGGAACACCAGTTTGCGGTGATTGAACTGGGGGCAAATCATATTGGTGAGATTGCCTATACCACCGATCTGGTGCGGCCGGAGAGCGCGCTGGTCAACAATCTGGCTGCCGCGCATCTGGAAGGTTTTGGTTCATTGGCTGGTGTAGCACAGGCGAAAGGTGAGATTTTTGCCGGTTTGCCAGCAGACGGCGTGGCGATTGTGAATGCAGACAGCAATGATTTCCCGCACTGGCAGGTCATGCTGAATCATAAAACCGTCTGGCGTTTCTCACCGCAGGCCGCTTGCGATATCGATTTTTTTGCCAGCGATGTAGACGTTTTGGCGCAGGGTACGCGCTTCACTCTGCACACGCCATTTGGTGAAACGCAGGTTCTGCTGCCTTTACCGGGTCGACATAACATTTCTAATGCACTGGCGGCGGCTTCGCTGGCGATGTCCGTCGGGGCGACGCTGGAAGCTGTTAAAACCGGGTTATCCCAGTTGCAGGCAGTGCCGGGGCGGCTGTTCCCGATTGCCTTGTCTGAAGGCAAGCTGCTGCTGGATGACAGTTATAACGCCAACGTAGGTTCTATGACAGCGGCGGCACAGGTACTGGCGGAGATGCCGGGTTACCGTGTGATGGTCGTGGGTGATATGGGCGAGTTGGGGGATGAAGCCCCTGAGTGCCACCGTCAAGTAGGCGAAGCGGCGCGTGCTGCGGGCATCGATCGCGTATTGAGTGTAGGAACATTGAGTGAATTGATCGGCACTGCCAGCGGCAATGGTGAGCATTTTCAGGATAAAGCTGCACTGGTTTCACGTTTGAAGGTGCTGATGTCAGAACATAACGTCATCAGTGTATTGGTTAAAGGCTCACGCAGTGCTGCAATGGAGCAGGTTGTACATGCATTACAGGAGAATGCGCAATGTTAGTATGGCTGGCCGAACATTTGGCCAAACTTTATACCGGCTTTAACGTCTTTTCTTATTTGACGTTCCGCGCCATTGTCAGCCTGCTGACCGCATTGGTTATTTCCTTATGGATGGGGCCGCACATGATCGCCTGGCTGCAACGTTTGCAGATTGGTCAGGTGGTGCGTAACGAAGGGCCTGAATCACATTTCAGCAAGCGCGGCACCCCAACGATGGGGGGCGTGATGATCCTGGTGGCGATTATCGTTTCCGTTTTGATGTGGGCGAATCTGTCTAACCCGTATGTCTGGTGCGTACTGCTTGTGTTAGCGGGCTACGGCGCAGTTGGCTTTGTTGATGATTACCGCAAAGTGGTCCGTAAGGATACTAAAGGGCTGATTGCCCGCTGGAAATATTTCTGGCAGTCCGTGATTGCGCTAGTCGTGGCTTTCAGTATGTATTCCATCGGTAAAGATACGCCGGCTACGCAACTTGTTGTGCCGTTCTTCAAAGATGTGATGCCGCAACTGGGCTTGCTCTATGTTGCGTTGGCCTACTTTGTGATTGTCGGTACCAGTAATGCCGTAAACCTGACCGACGGTCTGGACGGGTTGGCGATCATGCCGACCGTGTTTGTGGCCGCTGGTTTTGCGCTGGTCGCATGGGCAACAGGGAACATGAATTTTGCCGGCTACCTGCATATTCCGTATATCCGCCATGCCAGTGAGCTGGTGATTGTTTGTACTGCGATTGTGGGCGCGGGGCTTGGGTTTCTGTGGTTTAACACCTATCCGGCGCAGGTTTTCATGGGGGACGTGGGGTCTCTGGCGCTGGGCGGCGCGTTGGGCACTATCGCGGTTCTCCTGCGTCAGGAATTTTTGTTGGTGATTATGGGTGGCGTCTTCGTGGTCGAAACGCTGTCGGTGATTCTGCAAGTTGGGTCCTTTAAGTTGCGTGGGCAGCGGATTTTCCGCATGGCGCCGATTCATCATCATTATGAACTTAAGGGCTGGCCGGAACCGCGCGTGATTGTGCGCTTCTGGATTATTTCGTTGATGCTGGTGCTGATTGGCCTGGCAACGCTGAAGGTACGATAAGACATGGTGGACTATCAGGGTAAAAAAGTTGTCATTATCGGGTTGGGTCTGACTGGGCTCTCCTGTGTTGATTTCTTTCTCGCACGCGGTGTGGTACCGCGCGTGGTGGATACCCGTATCAGTCCGCCGGGTCTGGATAAACTGCCTGAGCAGGTAGAGCGACACCTCGGCAGTCTGAATGAAGACTGGCTAATGAACGCGGATTTGATCGTTGCCAGCCCCGGTGTGGCGTTGGCGACACCGGTTTTGTGTGATGCTGCCGACGCTGGTATTGAAATCGTTGGCGATATCGAGCTGTTCTGCCGTGAAGCGCAGGCTCCGATTGTGGCGATTACCGGTTCTAACGGTAAAAGTACGGTGACGACGCTGGTCGGTGAAATGGCGCGTGCTGCAGGCTGGCAGGTGGGCGTTGGCGGTAATATCGGTCTTCCCGCGCTGCAACTGCTTGATCAGCCCGCTCAGCTTTATGTGTTGGAGCTGTCGAGTTTCCAACTGGAAACGACGAGCAGCCTGCACGCGACTGCGGCAACCATTCTGAACGTGACGGAAGATCACACCAACCGTTATCCGTTTGGTCTACAGCAGTATAGGGCAGCGAAATTACGCATTTATGAACACGCAGAGTTGTGTGTGGTAAACGCTGATGATGCGCTGACCATGCCAGTTCGCGGTGCGGATGCGCGCTGCCGTAGTTTTGGTGTCGACGTGGGCGATTATCATCTTAATCGTCAGCAGGGAGAAACCTGGCTGCGGGTAGACGGTGAGCGCGTGCTTAACACCCGTGAAATCAAGCTTGTTGGCCAGCACAACTATACGAATGCATTGGCGGCGCTGGCGCTGGCTGATGCCGTGAAGATTCCGCGAGCTTCTGCGCTGACGGCGCTGACGACGTTTACCGGGTTGCCGCATCGTTTTCAAATGGCCTTCGAGCGCAACGGCGTACGGTGGATTAATGATTCTAAAGCTACGAACGTAGGGAGCACTGAAGCTGCACTGAGCGGGTTGACCGTCGAAGGCACGCTGCACCTGCTGCTAGGTGGTGATGGAAAATCTGCCGACTTCTCACCACTGGTGCCGTATTTACAGGGTGAACACGTTCGTTTGTATTGTTTTGGTCGTGATGGGCAGCAACTGGCTGCGTTACGCCCGGAAATTGCTGAACAAACAGAAACGATGGAACAGGCGATGCGTGTCATCGCCGAACGCATCAAGCCAGGTGACATGGTGTTGCTGTCGCCTGCTTGCGCAAGTCTGGATCAGTTCCGCAGTTTTGAACAGCGGGGCGATGAATTCGCTCGTCTGGCGGAGGAGTTAGGCTGATGCGGTTCTTCGGGCTGGCGTTTATCGAACGCATCAAGAGCTGGGTTATGGGAACACGTGAAAGCGATACGCTGAGCGTGGTTCTCTATGACAGGACGCTGGTGTGGTTGACGCTTGGGCTGGCCGTGATTGGTTTTGTGATGGTGACGTCGGCTTCTATGCCAGTAGGACAACGCCTTGCCAGCGACCCGTTCCTGTTTGCGAAACGTGATGCGATTTATCTCGGGTTGGCATTTGGTTTGTCGTTAGTCACGTTGCGTATCCCGATGGAGATATGGCAGCGCTACAGCCCGGTGCTGTTATTACTTGCGATGGTCATGCTGTTGGTGGTGCTGGCGGTGGGAAGCTCGGTCAACGGTGCATCCCGCTGGATTTCGCTGGGGCCGTTGCGTATTCAGCCTGCGGAATTGTCCAAGCTGGCGCTGTTTTGCTACCTGTCCAGCTACATGGTGCGCAAAGTTGAAGAAGTGAGAAATAACTTCTGGGGCTTTTGCAAACCGATGGGCGTGATGGTGGTGTTGGCGGTGCTGCTGCTGGCGCAGCCTGACCTCGGCACCGTGGTTGTGCTCTTTATTACAACGCTGGCGATGCTGTTTCTGGCTGGTGCCAAGATGTGGCAGTTTCTGGCGATTATCGGCTGTGGCGTGTTTGCCGTTGGCCTGTTGATTGTCGCTGAGCCTTACCGTATGCGACGTGTGACGTCTTTCTGGAACCCGTGGGACGATCCGTTCGGCAGCGGCTACCAGTTGACGCAATCCCTGATGGCATTTGGGCGCGGTGAATTTTGGGGACAAGGGCTGGGGAATTCAGTACAGAAACTGGAATATTTGCCGGAGGCGCATACCGATTTCATTTTCTCTATTTTAGGTGAGGAACTCGGCTATATCGGTGTGGTTTTGGCGTTGTTAATGATATTCTTCGTCGCTTTTCGCGCGATGTCTATCGGGAAGCGGGCGCTGGAGATCGATCAGCGTTTTTCGGGCTTTCTGGCGTGCTCGATCGGCATCTGGTTCAGCTTTCAGACGCTGGTGAACGTAGGCGCGGCGGCGGGGATGCTACCGACGAAAGGGCTGACGTTGCCGCTGATCAGTTACGGTGGTTCCAGTTTGCTGATTATGTCGACGGCGATTGTTTTGCTGTTACGCATTGATTTTGAAACGCGCCTGACGAAAGCGCAGGCGTTTACGAGAGGTGCCCGATGAGTGGCGAAGGCAAGCGTTTGATGGTGATGGCTGGCGGTACGGGCGGACACGTATTCCCTGGACTCGCGGTTGCGCACCACCTGATGGCGCAGGGCTGGCAGGTTCGCTGGTTAGGTACGGCGGATCGCATGGAAGCCGATTTGGTGCCTAAGCATGGTATCGAAATTGATTTTATCCGCATTTCTGGATTGCGTGGTAAAGGCATTCGGGCGCAGTTAAGCGCACCGATTCGTATTTTTCAGGCAGTACGTCAGGCGCGGGCGATTATGCGCCGCTACAAGCCTGATGTGGTGTTGGGGATGGGCGGTTACGTTTCCGGCCCCGGCGGTTTGGCCGCCTGGCTGTGCGGCATTCCGGTCGTGCTCCATGAACAGAACGGGATTGCAGGGTTGACTAACCGCTGGTTATCCCACATTGCCAAGAAAGTATTGCAGGCGTTTCCGGGCGCATTTCCCAACGCAGATGTGGTGGGGAATCCGGTCAGAACTGATGTGCTGGCGTTGCCTGCACCAGAAACACGATTAGCCGATCGCTCAGGCCCTGTGAGGGTGCTGGTTGTTGGTGGTAGTCAAGGCGCAAGAGTGCTGAACCAAACGCTACCCGGCGTAGCAGCACAGTTGGGTGACCGTATTACGATTTGGCATCAGGTCGGTAAAGGTGCGTTATCAACCGTTCAACAGGCTTATCAGGATGTTGGACAGACGCAGCACAAGATTACCGAGTTTATTGATGATATGGCGGCAGCTTACGCCTGGGCGGACGTTGTGGTGTGCCGTTCCGGCGCATTAACCGTCAGTGAAATTGCGGCGGCTGGGTTACCCGCATTGTTTGTGCCGTTCCAGCACAAAGATCGGCAGCAGTACTGGAACGCGCTGCCGTTGGAACACGCAGGCGCAGCAAAAATTATTGAGCAGCCACAGTTTAACGTGGCTGCTGTCAGCGAGGTGCTGTCCGGTTGGGATCGCGCAACCTTGCTGACAATGGCGCAGAAAGCCCGCGCAGTGGCGATTCCAGATGCAACCGATCGGGTTGCTGCGGAAGTCAGTGCAGCGGCAGGCAGTCGGGCCACACATGTGGCTCACGGTTAATTAATACAGCGTGGTCGGGCAGAAGGCTGTGCGACGACGCAACAAGGTAGCGATAGAATAAAGTGAATACTCAACAACTGGCGAAACTACGTTCAATCGTGCCCGAGATGCATCGCGTCCGGCACATACACTTTGTCGGCATCGGCGGTGCTGGCATGGGTGGTATCGCCGAAGTGTTGGCCAATGAAGGTTATGAAATTAGCGGCTCCGATCTGGCACCGAATGCGGTGACGCAGCAGTTAACCGAACTCGGCGCGCAGATTTATTTCCACCACCGTGCGGAGAACGTTCTGAACGCCAGCGTGGTGGTGGTATCGAGTGCGATTACTGCGGATAACCCTGAAATTGTTGCCGCGCATGATGCACGTATTCCGGTGATCCGCCGCGCCGAGATGTTGGCGGAACTGATGCGTTTTCGTCACGGTATCGCGATTGCGGGGACGCACGGCAAGACAACGACAACGGCGATGGTCACCAGTATTTACGCGGAAGCGGGACTGGATCCGACGTTTGTGAACGGTGGATTGGTTAAGGCGGCGGGAACGCACGCGCGTTTGGGCTCAAGCCGTTACCTGATTGCAGAAGCAGATGAAAGCGATGCATCTTTCCTGCATTTGCAGCCGATGGTGGCGATTGTGACCAACATTGAAGCCGACCACATGGACACCTATCAGGGCGATTTTGAGAACTTGAAGCAGACGTTCATCAATTTTCTGCACAACCTGCCATTTTACGGGCAAGCGGTGATGTGTATTGATGATGCGGTCATTCGTGAACTGCTGCCACGTGTGGGTCGTCATATCACCACGTATGGTTTTAGTGATGATGCCGATGTGCGGGTTTCAGGCTATCGCCAGGTTGGCGCGCAAGGGCACTTTACGCTGGAACGGAAAGATAAACCGCTGCTAACCGTCACGCTGAATGCACCGGGGCGTCACAATGCGCTTAACGCAGCAGCTGCGGTTGCCGTGGCGACCGATGAAGGCATTGATGATGAGGCGATTCTGCGTGCGCTTGAACGTTTTCAGGGCACGGGGCGCCGCTTCGATTTCCTCGGTGAATATCCGCTTGAGTTGGTGAATGGACAAAGCGGTACGGCAATGTTGGTGGATGATTACGGCCACCATCCGACGGAAGTCGATGCCACAATTAAAGCTGCCCGTGCAGGGTGGCCGGAGAAGCGGCTGGTCATGATTTTTCAGCCGCATCGCTATACGCGAACCCGCGATTTGTATGACGATTTCGCGCATGTGTTATCACAGGTTGACGTGCTGCTGATGCTGGATGTGTATTCTGCCGGCGAATCGCCAATTCCGGGGGCGGACAGCCGTTCGCTGTGCCGTACGATTCGCGGAAGAGGTAAGATTGATCCGATTCTGGTGACGGATGTGGATACTTTACCGGAACTGTTGTCACAGGCGCTGCGAGGTGAAGACCTGATTTTGGTTCAGGGAGCCGGCAACATCGGTAAACTGGCGCGTAAACTGGCTGATTCCAGATTACAGCCGCAGATGAGTGAATGAGGAACATCATGACTGAGAAAGTTGCTGTATTGCTTGGTGGAACCTCTGCCGAACGTGAAGTGTCGTTACTTTCCGGTCAGGCAGTGCTGGCTGGTCTTAAAGAAGCGGGCATCAATGCACATGCGGTTGATACCCGTGACGTCTCTGTGACGACGCTGAAGGAAGAAGGCTTTACCAAAATTTTCATCGCCTTACATGGTCGTGGTGGCGAAGACGGTACATTGCAGGGTGTTCTGGAATTCCTGGGGCTGCCTTATACCGGTAGCGGCGTTATGGCATCTGCGCTGACGATGGATAAACTCCGCACCAAACAGGTGTGGCAAGCGGTGGGATTACCAGTATCACCTTACGTGGCATTGGATCGTCGCCAATATTCAGAAACGGCGGCAAACGCATTGTTGGCGAAATTCTCTCATCTTGGGTTGCCGCTGATCGTCAAGCCTAGCCGCGAAGGTTCCAGCGTCGGTATGAGCAAAGTGAATACGCTGAGCGAACTGCCCGCGGCACTGGAAGAAGCCTTCCGTCACGATGACGATGTTCTGGTCGAGAAATGGCTGAGTGGCCCAGAGTATACCGTTGCTATCCTGGGTGATGAGGTGTTGCCTTCTATTCGTATTCAGCCTGCCGGTACGTTTTACGATTATGAAGCGAAGTATCTATCGGATGATACGCAGTATTTTTGCCCGAGTGGTCTGCCGGACGAACAAGAACGGGCGTTAGCTGGATTGGCGATGGCGGCCTATCGTGCGGTGGGCTGTCGCGGGTGGGGACGCGTCGATTTTATGTTGGATAACGACGGTGCCTTCTATCTGCTTGAGGTAAATACGTCTCCCGGAATGACGAGCCACAGTCTGGTTCCTATGGCGGCGCGTCAGCGTGGCCTGACGTTCTCGCAACTGGTCGTGAAAATTTTGGAGCTCGCTGGCTGATATGTCGCAGGCAGCCCTGAATACACGCGGACGAGAGCCTGAAACGAAAGGAACACGTCGCAGTAATGGAGGCCAATTGGCAGGGATGATTTTCCTGCTGATGGTGATAGGGACTATCGTCTGGGGAAGCTGGATGGTGGTGGGATGGATGAAAGATGCCAGCCGTTTACCGCTCTCCCGCATGGCTGTAACAGGGGAAAGACAGTACACCACCAACGACGATATCCGTCAGGCTATTTTGTCGTTGGGGTCGCCGGGCACGTTCATGACACAGGATGTGAATGTGCTCCAGCAGCAGATTGAACGTTTGTCGTGGATAAAACAGGCCAGCGTGCGTAAGCAGTGGCCGGACGAATTAAAGATTCATCTGGTTGAATATGTTCCGGTAGCACGTTGGAATGATCAGCTAATGGTTGATGCGGAAGGAAATTCGTTCAGTGTACCTGCCGAACGTATTGGCAATCGCAAGATGCCGTTGCTGTATGGCCCGGAAGGTAGCGAGACAGAAGTGCTGGAAGGCTATCGCACAATGAGTCAGACGCTAGCCGCCGGGAAGTTTACGTTAAAGACGGTTGCGATGAGTGCGCGACATTCGTGGCAACTGGGATTAGACGATGATACTCGCCTTGAATTGGGGCGGGATGATAGGGCCAAACGTCTGCAACGCTTTATCGAGCTGTATCCGCTGCTACAGCGGCAGGCTCAGAGCGAAAACAAACGTATCAGCCATGTGGACTTGCGGTATGACAGCGGGGCCGCGATAGGTTGGGCTCCAGCCTTGCTTGATCAACAAAACGGCGATCGGCAACGAGTTGGTCAGTAACAAGACATTGATCAGCAACAAAACAGTAACCAGAAACAGGCACAGGCTAAACAACAATGATCAAGTCGACGGACAGAAAACTGGTAGTTGGGCTGGAAATTGGTACAGCAAAAGTGGCTGCGCTGGTAGGGGAAGTTCTGCCCGATGGCATGGTCAATATTATTGGCGTAGGCAGTTGCCCGTCACGCGGTATGGATAAAGGCGGCGTAAACGATCTGGAATCAGTCGTTAAATGTGTTCAGCGCGCTATTGATCAGGCTGAGTTGATGGCAGACTGCCAGATCTCCTCCGTATATCTTGCGCTGTCGGGAAAGCACATCAGTTGCCAGAATGAAATAGGGATGGTGCCTATTTCGGAAGAAGAGGTTACGCAGGACGACGTGGAAAGCGTGGTGCATACCGCCAAATCCGTGCGCGTGCGTGATGAACATCGGGTTCTCCATGTGATTCCACAGGAGTACGCGATCGATTATCAGGAAGGGATTAAAAATCCGGTTGGCTTATCCGGGGTACGTATGCAGGCGAAAGTCCACCTGATAACCTGCCATAACGATATGGCGAAGAACATTGTTAAAGCCGTTGAACGTTGCGGTTTAAAAGTCGATCAGCTGATTTTTGCGGGACTGGCTTCCAGTTATGCGGTGCTGACAGAAGATGAACGTGAGCTGGGTGTGTGCGTAGTGGATATCGGTGGCGGTACAATGGATATCGCGGTCTACACCGGCGGCGCATTGCGACACACTAAAGTGATTCCGTATGCGGGCAATGTGGTTACCAGCGATATTGCCTACGCGTTTGGTACGCCGCCGACGGATGCCGAAGCGATCAAGGTACGTCACGGTTGCGCATTAGGCGCGATTGTCGGCAAAGATGAGAATGTGGAAGTCCCGAGCGTTGGAGGACGTCCACCCCGCAGTCTGCAAAGACAGACACTGGCGGAAGTGATTGAACCACGTTACACCGAGCTGTTGAACTTGGTGAACGATGAACTTTTACAGTTGCAGGAGCAGTTACGTCAACAAGGCGTGAAACACCATCTGGCAGCAGGGATTGTGCTGACGGGCGGTGCCGCGCAAATAGACGGTCTGGCGGCCTGTGCGCAGCGTGTGTTCCATACACAGGTGCGTATTGGACAACCAATGAATATAACAGGGCTGACGGATTATGCCCAAGAGCCTTATTACTCAACGGCGGTTGGGTTGCTGCATTACGGAAAAGAATCTCATCTGGGTGGTGAGCATGAAGTCGAAAAACGAGCCTCAGTGAGCAACTGGTTCAAACGAATCAACAGTTGGTTGAGGAAAGAATTTTAATTTTATCAAAGAGATCACCTGGCACAGTTTTATGATCTCGCAGTTACAGGCACAAACGGAGAGAAATTATGTTTGAACCAATGGAATTAACCAACGACGCGGTGATTAAAGTCATCGGCGTCGGTGGCGGCGGCGGTAATGCCGTTGAACACATGGTGCGTGAGCGCATCGAAGGCGTCGAATTCTTCGCAGTTAACACGGATGCGCAGGCATTGCGTAAAACGGCTGTCGGCCAGACGATTCAGATCGGTAGTGGCATCACAAAAGGTCTGGGCGCTGGCGCTAACCCGGAAGTCGGCCGTAATTCGGCTGAAGAAGATCGTGAAGCACTGCGTTCAGCACTGGAAGGTGCGGACATGGTGTTTATCGCCGCGGGTATGGGCGGTGGTACAGGTACAGGGGCTGCACCGGTTGTGGCCGAAGTCGCAAAAGACCTGGGCATTCTGACCGTCGCTGTGGTGACCAAGCCTTTCAACTTTGAAGGTAAAAAGCGTATGGCGTTTGCGGAGCAGGGTATCGCCGAGCTGTCTAAGCACGTCGACTCGCTGATCACCATTCCAAACGACAAACTGCTGAAAGTGCTGGGACGCGGTATCTCCCTGCTGGACGCATTTGGCGCGGCAAACGATGTGCTGAAAGGCGCGGTGCAAGGTATCGCCGAGCTGATCACTCGTCCGGGTCTGATGAACGTCGACTTTGCTGACGTGCGTACCGTGATGTCCGAAATGGGTTATGCCATGATGGGTTCCGGCGTTGCGCGCGGTGAAGACCGTGCAGAAGAAGCCGCTGAAATGGCGATCTCCAGCCCACTGTTGGAAGATATCGATCTGTCCGGCGCGCGCGGCGTGTTGGTCAACATCACGGCGGGCTTTGACCTGCGTCTGGATGAGTTCGAGACGGTGGGTAACACCATCCGTGCATTCGCGTCTGATAATGCGACAGTCGTAATCGGTACGTCGCTTGACCCAGAAATGAATGATGAACTGCGTGTAACGGTCGTTGCAACGGGTATCGGCATGGACAAACGTCCTGAGATTACGCTGGTGACGAACAAGCAGGCCAGCCAGCCTGTGATGGATCATCGCTATCAGCAGCACGGTATGACGCCACTGGCGCAAGAAAAACCGGCTGCCAAAGTGGTTAACGACCAGAATCCGCAGACAAATAAAGAGCCAGACTATTTGGATATCCCGGCGTTTCTGCGTAAGCAGGCAGACTAATTTGCTGCCAGATAACGTTGGAATCTCCGCTCTTTGTGCTAAACTGTGCCACCGAGCCTGGTGTATACTAGGTCGGTAGGTTCAGTAACATGCGAGATAAAATGATGATCAAACAACGTACACTAAAACGTATTGTTCAGGCGACTGGTGTCGGGTTACATACCGGCAAGAAGGTCACGTTGACTATGCGTCCTGCACCGGCAAATACCGGGGTCATCTATCGCCGCACAGACTTGAATCCCCCGGTTGATTTTCCGGCTGATGCAAAATCCGTGCGTGATACCATGCTCTGTACTTGCCTGGTTAATGAGCATGACGTGCGTATTTCTACAGTGGAGCATCTTAACGCTGCGCTTGCAGGGTTGGGCATTGACAATATTGTCATTGATGTTGACGCACCAGAAATTCCAATCATGGATGGCAGCGCCAGTCCGTTCGTTTACCTGCTGTTAGATGCGGGTATTGAAGAGCTGAACTGCGCCAAGAAATTCGTGCGTATCAAACAGCCAGTTCGCGTTGAAGATGGCGATAAGTGGGCTGAAATGAAACCGTTTAACGGCTTCAGCCTGGATTTCACCATTGACTTCAACCACCCGGCGATTGATGCGGGCAACCAGCGCTATCGTTTGGATTTCTCTGCTGATGCGTTTGTTCGCCAGATCAGCCGTGCGCGTACCTTCGGCTTCATGCGCGATATCGAATACTTGCAGTCTCGTGGGTTGTGCCTGGGCGGCAGTATGGATTGTGCCATCGTCGTTGACGATTACCGCGTACTGAACGAAGACGGTCTGCGTTTTGAAGA
Source organism: Pectobacterium colocasium (assembly GCF_020181655.1). Classification (NCBI taxonomy): domain Bacteria; kingdom Pseudomonadati; phylum Pseudomonadota; class Gammaproteobacteria; order Enterobacterales; family Pectobacteriaceae; genus Pectobacterium; species Pectobacterium colocasium. Next base: position 4,033,841 of record NZ_CP084032.1, on the reverse strand, counting down.
TGAGTTTGTCCGCCATAAAATGCTGGATGCCATCGGCGATCTGTTTATGTGTGGTCACAACATCATCGGTGCATTCTCTGCGTTTAAATCCGGCCATGCTCTGAACAACAAATTGTTGCAGGCTGTGTTGGCCAATCAGGAAGCGTGGGAATACGTGACCTTTGAAGACGACGCTGAAATGCCGCTGGCGTTTAAAGCACCGTCTATTGTGCTAGCGTAACGCTTCACGCCGTTACTTCTTATTACGACTGGTTTTACTGGTACCCTCTCCGGCCAGTGAAGCCAGTCGTTCTAATATCTTTCTGAGTTTTTCCGGGCTGTTTCCTGCTAACGTCCTCAATGTTTCCGCACTTTGTTCGCTCAACTGACGCAGCGGTTTGTCATCGACATTTTCCGTCGCTGAAATGTCACTATTTTTCACGATTTCATGCCCTTTTGCGGCAAGCGTTGGATTAATCCTGATGTCGATTGAAGCCAATGATGGTAGTATTTGTGCGCGTAAGGCAGAGAGCAGCGCAGGTTGTTCGTAACGTAACCGCATCAGCCAACTGGCGTTGGCGGTTTCCAGTATCAGTAAACCTTGCCGGTAGTTAGCGACGCGGCACCATGGGTGCAACGGTGCAGGCAGTAATCCGCGTACGGCACGGTTGAGTTTTAATAAGGCGATAGCGCGCTGTTGCACATCTCGTAACGGGCCTTTACCCGACGTGGATGCGCTATCAAACAGAAATTCCAGTGATTGTGGGCGGCTATCACGCATAGACCTGGCTCCGGTGGATGTTAACTCGTGATTGGTATTCTAAATCGTTGGCGACAATTTGGCAGACGTTATTTCTGGCCGCATCTCTTATTGGGGATGGTCGCGGCGAGTCTTGGTCTGCCGACAAGTCTGAACGAATCACAGGATATCACCTCACTCCCTAATTCGACCTCCAGCGTCAGCCGCCAAAATAACGTATCGCTGAGCCTCACCGACTTGGTGTCGTTAAAGGAAGCGCATCGGCGCTCGTCCTACAGCGTTGATTACTGGCATCAGCATGCGATTCGTACGGTAATTCGCCACCTTTCTTTTGCGTTGACGACACCGCAGACGGTCAATGCACAGCAGGTTGACGATCTGCAACCCCATTCTCTGGTTTTGCTGGATACGCTCAACGCGCTGTTAACCCAAGATTCTCAATATCCTTTTGTGATTTCCCCCCACGCTGGGCGAGTCACTTTCTATCCTCAGGCACATCATCAAATTGGCATCTGGCTTGCCCAAATTCGCGGCATCCGTGCAGGGCCATACCTTCTCAGCTGAACGTGTAATGGATAATTAGCTGAAGAAATTTCTCTCGTTTTTCACTGAGTTTCTCAGTTTTTCGATGTTGTGTTGCCACTGGATACGTGGCACTTGTGAGATTAAAAACTATTATGGTCATGAATATCCTAACCAAAATTTTTGGTAGTCGTAACGATCGTACGCTGCGCCGTATGCGTAAAAACGTCGATGTCATCAATCGCTTAGAACCTGAAATGGAAAAGCTGTCGAATGAGGAACTGCAAGCGAAAACGCTGGAGTTTCGTGTTCGTCTGGAAAAAGGTGAGTCTCTGGAGAACTTGTTGCCGGAAGCCTTCGCAGTAGTACGTGAATCCAGTAAACGTGTATTTGGCATGCGTCACTTCGATGTACAGCTTATCGGCGGTATGGTACTGAACGAGCGTTGCATTGCGGAGATGCGTACCGGTGAAGGTAAAACACTGACGGCAACGTTGCCTGCTTACTTGAATGCGCTGACGGGCCGTGGCGTACACGTGGTGACCGTGAACGATTATCTGGCACAGCGTGATGCCGAAAATAACCGCCCGTTGTTTGAATTCCTTGGCCTGAGCGTTGGTATCAACCTGCCGGGGATGCCTGCTCCTGCGAAGCGTGAAGCCTATGCCGCAGACATTACTTACGGTACCAATAACGAATACGGTTTTGACTACCTGCGCGACAACATGGCGTTCAGCCCAGAAGAGCGCGTGCAGCGTAAATTGTACTACGCGCTGGTGGATGAGGTTGACTCCATCCTGATCGATGAAGCGCGTACGCCACTGATCATTTCCGGTCCGGCTGAAGATAGCTCCGAACTGTATATCAGCGTCAATAAAATTATTCCTCACCTGATCCGTCAGGAGAAAGAGGATTCAGATACCTTCCACGGTGAAGGTCACTTCTCTGTTGATGAAAAAGCGCGTCAGGTTAACCTCACCGAGCGTGGTCTGGTTCTGGTCGAAGAACTGCTGGTGAAAGAAGGCATTATGGAAGAGGGAGAATCACTGTACTCCCCAACGAACATTATGCTGATGCACCATGTAACCGCCGCACTGCGTGCGCATGTGCTGTTTACCCGCGATGTCGATTACATTGTGAAAGACGGTGAAGTGATCATCGTTGACGAGCACACGGGCCGTACCATGCAGGGGCGTCGCTGGTCCGACGGCTTGCATCAGGCGGTGGAAGCAAAAGAGAAGGTAACGATTCAGAATGAAAACCAGACGCTGGCTTCCATTACCTTCCAGAACTATTTCCGCCTGTATGAAAAATTGGCGGGTATGACCGGTACGGCAGATACTGAAGCGTTCGAGTTCAGCTCTATTTACAAGCTGGATACGATTGTGGTGCCGACCAACCGTCCGATGATTCGTAAAGATTTACCTGATTTGGTCTATATGACCGAGCAGGAAAAAATCGATGCCATCATTGAAGATATCAAAGAGCGTTCAGCAAAAGGTCAGCCGATTTTGGTCGGTACGATCTCCATCGAGAAATCGGAAGTGGTTTCTCATGCGCTGGAAAAAGCGGGTATCAAACATAATGTGTTGAACGCGAAATTCCACGCCATGGAAGCTGATATCGTTGCTCAGGCGGGTCAGGCTGGCGCGGTGACCATCGCGACCAACATGGCCGGTCGTGGTACGGATATTGTCTTGGGCGGTAGCTGGCAGGCGGAAGTGGCGCTTCTGGAAAACCCGAGTGACGAGCAAATTGCAGAAATCAAAGCGGCCTGGAAAGTGCGTCACGATGCTGTATTAGCTGCGGGTGGTTTGCACATTATCGGTACGGAGCGCCATGAGTCTCGTCGTATCGATAACCAACTGCGTGGTCGTTCTGGTCGTCAGGGGGATGCGGGTTCATCACGTTTCTATCTGTCGATGGAAGATGCGCTGATGCGTATTTTTGCCTCCGATCGCGTTTCTAACATGATGCGTAAGCTGGGCATGAAGCCAGGTGAAGCCATTGAGCACCCGTGGGTCACGAAGGCGATTGCTAACGCTCAGCGTAAAGTAGAAAGCCGTAACTTTGATATTCGTAAGCAATTGCTGGAATACGATGATGTGGCAAACGATCAGCGTCGTGCGATCTATACGCAGCGTAACGAGTTGTTGGATGTATCTGATATCAGTGAAACCATCACCAGCATTCGTGAAGATGTGTTCAAAGCGACGATCGACAGCTACATTCCACCGGAATCTCTGGAAGAAATGTGGGATGTCGAAGGACTGGAACAACGTCTGAAGAACGATTTCGATCTGGATATGCCGATCAAGGCGTGGCTGGATAAAGAGCCCGAGCTGCATGAAGAAACGCTGCGTGAGCGTATTTTCCAGCAGGCGCTTGAGGTTTATCATCGTAAAGAAGACGTGGTTGGCGTTGAAGTTATGCGCAACTTCGAGAAAGGCGTGATGTTGCAGACGCTGGACTCCTTGTGGAAAGAGCATCTGGCGGCAATGGATTACCTGCGTCAGGGCATCCATCTGCGTGGCTATGCACAGAAAGATCCGAAACAAGAATATAAGCGTGAGTCGTTCTCCATGTTTGCCGCGATGCTGGAATCACTGAAATATGAAGTGATCAGCACGCTGAGCAAAGTCCAGGTGAGAATGCCGGAAGAGATCGAAGCGCTGGAGCAGCAGCGCCGTGAAGAAGCCGAACGTTTGGCACGGCAGCAACAGCTGAGCCATCAGGAAGAAGACAGTCTGAATACGGGTTCACCGGCGCAGGCGGATCGTAAAATTGGACGTAACGATCCTTGCCCATGTGGTTCAGGCAAGAAATATAAGCAGTGCCACGGCCGCTTACAGAAATAATTGACCGCTGAAATCAGCGAATAAAATGTGATAAGTGCAAAAGAAAGGCGGTCATTGACCGCCTTTTACTTGATAAGAACCTGATAGGAAGTGTCATGACGCAAAAACAGTTATCCGTCGCGGTAGGCATCATTCGCAATGCGGAACAGCAATACTTCATTGCTCGTCGCCCAGATGGCGTTCACATGGCAGGGATGTGGGAATTTCCCGGCGGTAAAATTGAAGAGGGAGAAACGCCAGCACAGGCGCTGATTCGTGAACTGTGTGAAGAAACGGGCATCGATGCTGTCGCGCTCCAACCGCTAAACGACAAAACATTTTCTACGCCAGAAAGAATCATTACGCTTCATTTCTTCCTGGTTGAAACATGGCAGGGGGAACCCTATGGTCGGGAAGGGCAGGAATCTCGCTGGGTGAGCGTAGAAGAATTACGTGAGGAAGAATTTCCGCCAGCGAATGCGGAGATGATCCGCTGGCTGAAATCGTTTTAAGCGGCTTTACTTTTGCCTGTCTGAAAATCCCTGCCTGAAAACTATAGTGGCGAAACGTGGTTGTTACCGCGTTTCGCTCCAGTCTTCACTATCAGAAACCATATCATCACTGGGGATGCGCTTTTCTTCATCAGCCCATTCACCTAAATCGATGAGCTGACAACGCTTACTGCAAAACGGGCGATAGAGGCTGGTTTCATCCCAGACGACCGCCTGTTTGCAGGTTGGGCACTTCACCGTCGTAATTTCTGTTGTCATAAGGTTCTTTTCACTCTATTTGATACGTAATCCATACCTGATGCTTAACACATTTTGTCTGTCGGTGACGCTGGGGTTAGCAGCAGGCCAGCTCAAAGGTTAAACGAGGAGGAATGTGGCCGTTTTCGCTATCTAATGGTAGAAAACGGATGGCATAGCGTGTTTTATGGCCAGATATTTGCGGGTAGAGCTGATGTGCCTGTTCAAGACGCAAGCGCAGCAGATCGGCATCGGAAGCATTGTCTTGAAAGAAACCATTCAGGCTGATTTGCGGGCGAAACGTACCGGAGTGGCGGATCAGTTCCAGGATCATATCCAACGCGTGTTTAAGCGGAGATAGCGAACCAAGCCAGCCAGAAACCAGCTTCTCACGAAGTTCCTGGGGCTGATGCAACCAGCTATGCAGCGTCGGTAAGTCGAAACTGCAACACCCGCCGGGAATACCGAGCCGCTGGCGTACCATGCCAATCAGGCGATCTTCCCGTAAGAATTGCCCCATCCGCGGTGCCGCCATCAGCGTGCTGGCCAGATCTTTCAACTGGCGTCTCAACGTATGGATGCGTTCCATGTCTACGCCCGGCACATCACTCCATTGCAGCAGTTTTTGCTGTTGTCGCTCTAGTTCCTTCAGCAGTTCGGTACGCACATCTCCACGTTCCAGCACATCAAGCAGCTCGGCGATAGCACGAAAAAATGTCAGCGCGCTTCCCATATCGGTCAGGCAGTGGTTTTGATGCAGCTGCTGCAATAATGATTCGATACGCAACCAGGTACGTGTTTTTTCGTTCAGCGGGTATTCGAATAAAATGGTTGAGGAAGCGTCACTCATTCTTAGTCATCCTGTCGGCTGCGGAGGCGGCTAGCTCAAGGTAATGGCGGTGTAATCCCGCAACCTGTGACGCCAGCTCGCTTGGGCATCGACTGTTGTCAATAATATCATCGGCATAAGCCAGGCGCTGTTCTCGGGTTGCCTGTGCTGCCAGTATGTTTTCTGCTTGCTGCCGACTGATGCTATCGCGAGCCAGCGTGCGTTCAAGCTGTGTCTCTCTGTCTACATCAACGACCAGAATACGCTGCGCTCGCTGTTGTAAACCGTTCTCCACCAGCAGGGGGACGACCCATAGAATATACGGTGCGGATGCCGCCTGAAACTGGGCCTGTGTTTCCTGATGGATCAACGGATGGAGTAAATTATTCAGCCACTGTTTCTCCTCTGGCGAGGAAAAAATCCGTTGGCGTAGTGCGGTGCGATTCAATGAACCATCGATATTGAGTATAGCGTCGCCAAACCGGAGCCTGATGGCATCCAGCGCGGGTTTCCCAGGCTCGACTACCTGACGCGCGATGATATCCGCGTCAACGATAGTGGCCCCTAATTTGGCAAATTCATCGGCTACGGTACTTTTGCCGCTGCCGATACCGCCCGTTAAGGCTACGATGTATGTCATTGCACCCGTGTTGAAAAGTTAACATTGCTACTATTTTCAAGGGGGGAGGAATACCTTCCCGCTCCTCTAAAGCCAATCAGGCATCAACCGCAGTTTGTTTCACGCTATCACGTTGCTCGGCGATAGGTAAATTTCTCTGATTTTATCCCAAATAAAGTGAAAATCGCAGTCTTGCCGCAGGATTATTCCTGCGTATGATAACGTCACTGGTAAAGGGCATTATTTTTTTCACTCAGCAGCAATACTGAGTATTCCGCCGTCACTCACCAGGAGCTCGAACCTCATGCGTATTGAAGAAGATTTAAAGTTAGGCTTTAAAGACGTTCTCATCCGGCCAAAGCGTTCGACGCTGAAAAGCCGCTCCGACGTTGAACTGGAACGTCAATTCACCTTCCTCCATGCCGGGGGCAACTGGTCCGGTGTACCAATTATCGCAGCTAATATGGACACTGTGGGTACGTTTAGCATGGCGGAAGCACTGGCCTCTTTTGATGTTCTGACTGCCGTTCATAAACACTATTCTGTCGAGCAATGGTCCCAGTTCGTGCAACGCGTACCGGCATCGGTGCTGCGTCATGTTATGGTCTCGACCGGGACGTCTGACGCTGACTTCATCAAGTTAAAGCAGATTCTGGCACTGTCATCCGAGCTGAAATTTATCTGTATTGATGTGGCAAATGGCTACTCTGAACACTTTGTGACCTTCCTGCAAAAAGCGCGTGAGGCTTGCCCAGACAAGGTTATCTGTGCAGGAAACGTCGTGACCGGCGAAATGGTGGAAGAACTGATCCTCTCCGGCGCTGACATCGTGAAAGTTGGTATTGGCCCCGGTTCTGTCTGTACGACGCGCGTTAAAACAGGGGTTGGCTATCCTCAACTTTCCGCAGTGATTGAATGCGCCGATGCGGCACATGGTCTTGGTGGACAAATCGTGAGCGATGGCGGCTGCGCCATGCCGGGCGATGTCGCGAAAGCATTTGGCGGCGGAGCCGATTTCGTCATGTTGGGCGGTATGCTGGCAGGGCACGATGAATGTGAAGGCACCATCGTCGAAGAAAACGGCGAGAAAATGATGTTGTTTTACGGCATGAGCTCTGCGTCCGCGATGGAGCGCCATGTTGGCGGCGTAGCGGAGTACCGGGCTGCGGAAGGAAAAACCGTGAAATTGCCCCTGCGCGGTCCGGTAGACAATACCGTGCGCGATATTCTTGGCGGCCTGCGTTCTGCCTGTACCTATGTTGGTGCATCCCGTTTGAAAGAGCTGACGAAGCGTACGACGTTTATCCGCGTGGCTGAGCAGGAAAACCGTATTTTCAACGGGTAGCTGCTGTTTCGCGCCGTCTTTCTGCCGCTAACGGTAGCGGGTACGGTGTAGCGTAGCTTGTCGCTTTTTGGTGCCGTATTGGTCGGTTCAAGCTCCGGCCAATACATTCCCCAGTTGGAAGATAGGCAAATACATGCCAACCACCAGCGCCCCAACCATTCCCCCTACGACCATCATCAGCAGTGGTTCCAGCGTTTGGGTCAGCATATCGGCCTGCTGTTGTACCCGTCCTTCATGCCATTCTGCCAGTTGCATAAAGATCGCATCCAGCGCTCCGGTTTCTTCCCCAACCCGAATCAACTGTGGACAGGGTGCAGGGAACAACGTGGCGTGATGCTGTGTGGCATGATATAGCGATGTGCCCTGATGCAGCTGCGCCTGCATCTGTTGAATCGCATCCTGATAAAGTGGATGACGGATTGTCGCGGCGGCATCCAGCCCTTCAGTCAGCGTCAAACCGGCCTGTTGTGTCATAGCGAGAATATTGAATATCTGGTTCAGCGACTTACCACGTAACAGACTGGATACGATGGGAAGCTTCAGCAGCCATTCTTGTTCTCTGGTTTTCCATAAGGGTCTTTTCTGCCTTAAACGGACATATCCCGCGATCAGGCTACTAAGAGAAAGCAACCCAATTAATCCGTAGCTTGTGATGACTTCTGACAGAGAAAGCAACTGTCGAGTAAACCACGGTAACGGTGTATCAAATGAGGAGTAGAGCGTCGCGAATTCGGGTAGAACCAGTGTTAACATCATCATGCTGACCAGCACAGCGATTGCCAAAACAAAGCAGGGATAGCGTAGTGCTTTGATGACTTTCTGTTGCAGTCTGGACTGCTTCTCTTGCTGTTGCGCCAACTGTAGGCAGCACACGTCCAGCTTCCCGGTCAACTCGCCGACGGCAATAAGGGAACGATACAGAACGGGAAAGATATGCGGGTATTCCTGTAACGCCTCAGAGAACGAATTTCCCTGCGCAACACGGGTTCGGATATCCCGTAATACACAGCGCCAACCGGGGCGCTCATGTTGTTCCGATACCAGTTTTAGGGCGTCCAGCAGCGGCAATCCGGCTTGTAGCAGGGCTGCAAGCTGTTTGATTAACTCGCCTAGCTGTTCGCGCTTCCAATAGCGGCTCGACAGATAATGGCCTGCCTTTACGATGAGCGGCTGGTAGCCTTGGGTTATCAGGCTTGCATAGGCATGCTGGCGTTGTGTGCTAATGAGTTCGCCATCGATAAACTCACCTTCGGACGTAATAGCCTGCCAGTGATATAAACGCGCTAGCCGCATTGTACCTCCTGATTCATGGCGTACTCATCGCCCACAACACGATAAACTTCAGCGAGTGAGGTTAGGCCGTCATTGACCCGTTCAAGCCCTGCGGCCAGCAACGTTGGGAAACCAGAATGGCGAGCCAGTGCCGATAATTCCCCTGCGCTGGCGTTGCCTGCTAACGCTGACTGAAAATCCGGCGTGATGGGCAGTAATTCATAGATCGCGACTCGACCATAGTAGCCAGAGAAACAGTGGCTACAGCCGCGGGCTTGCCAATGGTGCAGTGGCCCTTGCCATACGTCGTTTGGCAGTGAAAGGATCGGCTCTCCCAGCGTTTTGCAGTGCGGGCATAACCGACGTACAAGGCGTTGTGCGATGATGAGTTTTAATGCCGCGGCTAACAGATAACCGGGGATGCCCAGATGACTGAGGCGGGTCAGCGTTTCTACGGCAGAATTGGTATGCAATGTGGACATGACCAGATGGCCGGTTTGTGCCGCTTTTACTGCAATTTCTGCGGTTTCGACATCGCGGATTTCGCCGATCATAATCACGTCTGGATCCTGTCGCAGCAGCGCACGTAATACTCGGCCAAACCCCAACTCGGCTTTAGGATTGATTGCCGTTTGGTTGATGCCCTGCAAAGGGATCTCGACGGGATCTTCTACGCTACAGATATTGCGGCTGCACTCGTTCAGCCAGCGTATCGCGCTGTAAAGCGTGACGGTTTTTCCACTGCCTGTCGGACCCGTGACTAACAGCATCCCCTGTGAGGCGCTCAGTACGTTAATCACCTGCTGTAATGCTTTTGCGGTAAGCCCGAGTTTATCCAGCACCAGCTCCTGCTGGTGTGTTTGCAAAATACGCAACACGACTTTTTCTCCCTGCTGCACAGGGAGCGTAGCGATACGCAACGAGTAGGCTTGTTGATCCAGCATCAGGCTGAACTGGCCATCTTGCGGTAACCGCCGTTCGGCGATGTTCAACTTGCCCATGATTTTTAGCCGCGCGGTAATACGGTTTGTCAGTTCAGGAGGTGGGGCGGAGATGGCTTGTAGCACGCCATCAATGCGTAGCCGCACGCGATAGCTGTCCGGTAACGGTTCAAAGTGAATATCAGAGGCGCGCCGTTGAACGGCGAGACGCAGTGTTTGATGGATAAATTGTGCCACGGGGGAGTCGTCGCCATGATCCTGCTGCCCGCTGCTGCTGTTATGAGTACTGAAATTGTGATAAGTGCTGGCATGGTAGGTTTCTGCTGGCTCGGCAACGGCGTTCACGGGGTTAAGCTGCTGTTCCATTCTGGCCTGTGGCCATTGCTCCACCATAATGCGGCGATTGCTGGCGAAACGCAGCGCGGCAATCATCTCCTCGGAAGGAGACATTGTGACGGCGACCGACAGCGTTTGGTCATCAAGACTAAGCAATAATGCCTGATAACGTCGGCACAGCGTCTGTAGCTCGCTGAGCGTATGCTCGGAGGAGAAGGATGAGTCTGTCATGATTAACCTGCTGTGTTATCGAAACGGAAAACGTCCTGGCAGGCGGATTGCAGGCTCTCTGCGCCGCCATCTGTGGCGCAGTTTTTCGTCCAGCGTGAAGCGCCAGTTTCGGTATCCCACGTTGGCGTCAGAATAACGCGCAGCCCTTGCAGAGTGGATTGTCCGGTGAGCGTAATCACCCCTTGGGCGACGCTAACGGCGCTGACATAGCGTGAGGATTTGCTCCCAGGAATGCCCTGGTTACCTGCGTTGCAGGCCGTAAAGCCGGCATTTTCCAGACCGCAGAGATCGACCGGTGTTTTGTAAGACACCATGGTTTGCAGCATGTCCGTCAGCGCTGCTTTTTGCAGATAGCCTTGATAGGCGGGGACGCCAATCGCGCTGAGGATGGCGACGATCGCAATGACGATCATCAGCTCAATCAGTGTGAATCCTTGTTGTGTTGTCATGTTGATTTCCCTGTTGTTGCATATAAATTTTTTGGCAAACAAATCCATACGGATAGCCGGCAGCATAGAAAAGGGCGTGATGTCTGACGAGTGGGGAAAATCAAAACAGGAAAGCGCTCCGACGTGTTTTTAGCGATTTGCAGAACGTTGAAAAATTTTTGCGGGCAGATACGCAATTTTCGTTCTATCAGCAAAAAACGTTTGCGCAGAGCAGGACGTTTTCATTATTACGATGGTGGGAAGAATGGAGATTCATTCAGTCGCGAGAACGAGGTGCGAGAGGGCACCTCGTCGGAAGAAAAAGAAGAACGATTAGATAAAGCGCATGGATAAATCGAGTGCCTGCACGTGCTTGGTCAATGCTCCCACCGAGATATAGTCCACGCCGGTTTCTGCATAGCCACGCAGCGTGTCGAGGGTGACATTACCGGATATCTCCAGCAGTGCGCGGCTTTGTGTGATGTTAACGGCTTCCCGGATGTTATCCAGACTGAAATTATCCAGCATGATGATATCAGCACCCGCTTCCAGCGCCTGCTGTAACTCATCCAGCGATTCGACCTCAACCTCTACCGGGACATCACCGCGCAGAGACTGGGCTTTTTCTACTGCATTTTTGATGGAGCCAGCAGCGATGATATGGTTTTCCTTGATCAGGAACGCATCGGATAGGCCGAGCCGATGGTTGTCGCCGCCGCCGCATGAGACGGCGTATTTCAGCGCGGTGCGCAGCCCCGGCAGCGTTTTGCGGGTGTCCAGCAATCGGGTGTGTGTTCCCTGCAATACCGCGACATAGCGGCTGACTTCCGTTGCGACGCCAGACAGCGTTTGCAGGAAATTCAGTGCCGTGCGTTCGCCAGTCAGAAGCTGTTTGGCTGGCCCCGTAATGTCACACAGCGTTTGGTTGGGGACGATAGCGTCGCCGTCGACGACGTGCCAGGTAATGGTTGTCGTGTCGCCCAATTGAGAAAAGACTTCCTCAAGCCAGCGCGCACCGCAGAATATACCCGCTTCACGCGTGATAATGCGTGCGCTGACGGTCTCGTTATCGGGTAACAGAAGTGCGGTAATGTCTTGATTAGCATCGACGATGCCACCTAAATCTTCACGCAATGCCAGTTGCACACTGGCGGGGATATCTTGTGCAATACGAGCGAGCAAGGCCTGTTGGCGTTGTTCCTGACTGTAGCGACGCGTTGACATGACAAAACTCCGAAGGGGGATTCGGAGGTCTATGCTACCTTGTTTATATCAGGACATCCAGAATGAATAATTATTACAATTCAATCTGTTACTGTTATTTTTCGGCGGCCATCGCGGGTCGCCGGAAAGAGAAGGTGATTTTAGAAGTTGTAACCGACGACCAGATAGTAACCCCAGCCGGTAGATTTCACCTGGCTGACAGGGTATGACGAGTATAAGAGCGGACAAGAAAGCGGCGTGAGCATCACAAAATGAACGGTAAAATCTATTGATACTCTGTTGAATAGATAGGATGGCGCTAAACATGGTATCTTGGATACAAGGGCTTTTGGGCTACCCTGGTTTATTACGTTAGAAATGTTTATTACGCTAGAAATGCGCTTTTACGCCTCATTCAGCCGGCAAACGATACGATGCGAGGTTATCGCCGATGCTTTTGGAAAATGGCTGGTTATCTGACATTACACACACGCCTTCACCGCATTATGATGGTCGCCCGAATAATGAGGTGCCTTCCTTACTGGTGATCCACAATATCAGTTTGCCGCCCGGTGAGTTTGGTGGTCCCTATATTGATCAACTGTTTACGGCGACGTTAGATCCCACCGCGCATCCCTATTTCGCCGATATTTCCCATCTACGTGTTGCGGCGCACTGCCTGATACGCCGTGACGGACAAATCACACAATATGTGTCGTTCGATCAGCGCGCCTGGCACGCTGGTGCTTCGGTGTTTGAAGGCCGCGAACGCTGTAATGATTTTTCTATTGGTATTGAGCTGGAAGGGACGGATACGCTGCCTTTTACCCTGGAGCAATATCACTCGCTGGTGGCGATTACACGTCTATTAATGCGGACTTACCCCATCACGCTATCGCGCATTACCGGACATAGCGACATCGCTCCGGGCCGTAAAACCGATCCCGGCCCAGCATTTGACTGGGACGGCTATCATCGTCAGCTACAAGAACATTGGACAGAAACAAAGGGAGCCTAGATTAATGACGCTGTTTACACTGTTGCTTACGCTGGCCTGGGAGCGCTTGTTCAAACAGGGGGAACACTGGCAGATCGATCATCGGCTTGAGGTCGTATTCCGGCACGTTCCATCCCCGTCTTTATTTCAAACGCTGTTTCTGACGTTGTGCAGTATGGGCATCGTGGCTGGCCTGCTGTGGCTCACCAGCGGCATTCTGTTCGGCTTGATTTCTCTTCTGCTGTGGATTGTTATCAGCCTGATGTGTATTGGCGCAGGCGATATTCGCCAGCACTATCGACGCTATTTACAGGCAGCGCAGCGTGGCGAGGCGGATGCCAGCCGGGAAATGGCGGCGGAACTGGCGTTGATTCACGGTCTGCCCGTTGGCACGGGGGAAAGCGAGCAGTTGAAAGAACTGCAAAACGCGCTGCTGTGGATAAATTTCCGCTTTTATTTGGCCCCATTGTTCTGGTTCATCGCGGCTGGGCCATATGGGCCGATTGCGCTGATGGGATATGCATTTTTACGTGCCAGACAGACCTGGCTTGCTCGCCATCACACCCCGTTGGAACGTGCGCAATCTGGTGTGGATAGCTTGCTGCATTGGCTTGACTGGATTCCTGTGCGTTTGGCTGGTGCCGCTTACGCTTTGCTGGGGCACGGTGAAAAAGCGCTGCCTGCCTGGTTCGCTTCGCTGGGGGATTTTCGCAGTTCGCAATATTGGGTACTCACTCAACTGGCGCAATTTTCTCTGGCGCGTGAACCTCATATTGAGCCTGTCGAAACGCCCAAAGCCGCCGTGACGCTGGCTAAAAAGGTGACGTTGGTGCTGGTAGTGGTGGTCGCGATTCTGACGATATACGGTGCGCTGGTGTGATTTCTAACCGTTTGCCAGAGATAAAAATGGCCGACAAACGTCGGCCATGAAAACGGAGGCGGTGAACGTGGAAATATGTTACTTCGCCTGATTTTTCTTTTTGATAAAGTAGCCCACGCCCAGAATAACCAGCCAGACGGGAATCAGTAGAACGGAAATCTGAATGCCCGGCGTCAGGAACATAATGACCAGTATGCCGGCCAGGAACAGCAGGCAGAGGTAGTTACCCAATGGGTAAAACAGCGCCTTAAACTTGGTCACCGTACCTTCTTTGTCCTTTTGTGCACGGAACTTCAGGTGCGCCAGACTGATCATCGCCCAGTTAATCACAAGAGCGGACACAACCAGCGCCATCAGCAGTTCGAAGGCTTTACCTGGAATAAGGTAGTTAATCAGCACGCACAGTGCTGTCGCCAACGCGGAGATCCCGATAGCAACAACTGGCACACCGCGACGATCGACAGTTTTCAGTACTTTCGGCCCATTACCCTGTTTCGCCAGACCGAACAGCATACGGCTATTGCAGTACACACAGCTGTTGTAAACGGACAGCGCGGCGGTCAGTACTACGATATTCAGCACCGTCGCCACGACGTTACTGTTCAGTTCATGGAAGATCATCACGAACGGGCTACCGCCTTCTACAACCTTGCCCCATGGGTAAAGCGACAGCAGGATAGCGAGCGAACCGATGTAGAAAATCAGGATGCGGTAGATTACCTGATTGGTCGCGCGTGGAATGCTTTTCTCTGGGTCATCCGCTTCTGCTGCGGTGATCCCCACCAGTTCCAGCCCGCCAAATGAGAACATGATAACGGCCATCGCCATCACCAGACCGAGCACGCCGTTCGGGAAGAATCCGCCCTGCGCCCAGAGGTTGGTCACGGTGGCCTCTGGCCCGCCTGTACCGCTGAGCAACAGCCAGCCACCGAAGACGATCATGCCAATAATCGCGGCGACTTTGATGATGGCAAACCAGAACTCCATCTCACCGTAGACTTTGACGTTTGCCAGATTGATGGCGTTAATCAGCAGGAAGAACACGGCAGCGGACACCCAGGTTGGAATGTCTGGCCACCAGTACTGGACGTAAATTCCTACGGCGCTGAGTTCGGCCATGGCGACCAGAACATACAGCACCCAGTAGTTCCATCCTGATGCGAATCCCGCGAAATCGCCCCAGTATTTATAAGCAAAGTGGCTGAACGATCCGGCTACCGGCTCTTCAACCACCATTTCGCCCAACTGGCGCATAATGAGAAACGCGATCAGCCCGCCAATCGCATAGCCTAGCAGAACCGATGGCCCAGCCATTTTGATTGTTTGCGCAATACCAAGAAAGAGGCCAGTACCTACCGCGCCACCCAAGGCAATCAACTGAATATGACGGTTTTTCAAACCACGTTTTAGCGTGCCGTCTGTTTGTTGATCATCCATCAAATTTAACCCTCTGCCAGTGCAGTAAAAAATACGGTGTGAACGAGCACGCGTATTAGTGACTGTACGTTTGTGTAATTTTATTTTTACGGAGTGGTATTTCTTAAAATAAGAAAATATCTACCGTTTGCCAGAGAATAGTGGTAAGTGCGCAAAATTGCACTGATTTCTTGTTGCCTGATAATTAAAAACTATCGCTACATCAAAATTTTTACCGTTTCCAGATTAAGTCCCTGACTACGAGAGAATGGGTAGGAAATGGTGTGTTTGATACCTCTTTGGTTTTACTCCTTTTTATTATCTCTTTATCCCTGCGGTAAAAACGGTGCTGACCAGGGTGAGGGCTGGCGGGTAATTTCTTTTTTTAAAGAATAAAAATTCTTATTTTTTGAATTAAAATTCATTGTTTACGCATTTAAACGGTTCAGCAATGCCTGCTTCACGTTTCAAAAAAGTTAAAATATAGACAGAGGGGATTAATGGTAATACCACAGGTGGGCTATCACTTTGCCGCAGGTTTCTCGTGCATTTGTTAAAATCTGGTGGGATTGGTGATTTAGCTCAAGGTCCTTATGGACAGAAGGTGAATACTTTGTTACTTTAGCGTCACGTTTTTTAAATTGGTATTACCAATTGACTCCGCGCCATTCGCAGAGAAGAATTCATTATGGCATACAGCAAGATCCGTCAGCCCAAACTGTCAGATGTGATTGAGCAACAGTTGGAGTTTCTGATACTTGAGGGAACCTTGCGCCCCGGCGAGAAGCTCCCACCGGAGCGCGAACTGGCAAAACAGTTCGATGTTTCCCGCCCTTCTCTGAGAGAAGCCATTCAACGCCTGGAAGCCAAAGGTCTCCTTTTGCGCCGTCAGGGTGGTGGTACCTTCGTTCAAGCCAATCTATGGCAAAGCGTCAGCGATCCGCTGGCAGAATTACTGAGCACACATCCCGAATCACAGTTCGATCTTCTGGAAACGCGTCATGCGCTGGAAGGCATTGCTGCCTACTACGCTGCACTGCGTGGCACAGAGTCGGACCTGCAACGTATCCGGGATTGTCATGCCGTGATTGAGAAGGCGAGGGAAGCGGGCGATCTGAACGCCGAGTCAGAAGCCGTTATGCAGTATCAGGTTGCTGTAACAGAAGCCACGCATAATGTGGTTTTGCTGCATTTGGTGCGCTGTATGGGGCCGATGCTCGAACAGAACGTGAGGCAGAATTTTGAATTGCTTTATTTGAGCCGTGAAGTGTTGGCTCAGGTTAGCATTCATCGCGCCAGCATTTTTGAGGCGATTGTTGCCCGTGAGCCAGAGAAGGCGCGCGAAGCATCACACCGTCATCTGGCGTTTATTGAGGAAGTATTGCTGGATCTTAACCGGGAACATAGTCGGCGCGAGAGATCGCTGCGTCGGCTCCAGCAACGCAAGGACTGAGCCCCCGTATTTTGGTGCTCTGAATGCGGCAATCACGACGATGAGCCTGTCTTCATGCGTTTTGCTTATGGCTACCTTAAGCCAGAATGCAGGAAGACAGGCTCCAACAAACCAACTTATTAGAGAAGATAAGGAATAACCATGTCAGATCGTTTAAATAATGACGTGGATCCGATCGAAACCCGCGACTGGCTGCAGGCGATCGAATCGGTCATCCGTGAAGAGGGTGTTGAACGCGCCCAGTTCCTGATTGATCAGGTTCTGAGTGAAGCACGTAAAGGCGGTGTCAGCGTTGCTGCTGGTACGGCTGCACGTCAATACATCAACACCATCGCAGTGGAAGACGAGCCGGAGTACCCTGGTAATCTGGATCTGGAACGTCGTATTCGCTCAGCAATCCGCTGGAACGCGATCATGACGGTACTGCGTGCTTCGAAAAAAGATCTGGATCTGGGTGGCCACATGGCTTCTTTCCAGTCTTCCGCCACTTTCTATGAAGTGTGCTTTAACCACTTCTTCCGTGCTCGCACTGCTCAGGACGGCGGCGACCTGGTCTACTTCCAGGGCCACATTTCTCCGGGCGTTTACGCTCGTGCCTTCCTTGAAGGCCGTCTGACCGAAGACCAGATGAACAACTTCCGTCAGGAAGTTCACGGTAACGGTCTGTCTTCTTATCCGCACCCGAAACTGATGCCGGACTTCTGGCAGTTCCCGACCGTTTCTATGGGGCTGGGCCCGATTGGTGCTATCTACCAGGCTAAATTCCTGAAATATCTGGAAAACCGTGGTCTGAAAGATACCTCTAAGCAAACCGTTTATGCTTTCCTGGGCGACGGTGAAATGGACGAACCAGAATCCAAGGGTGCGATCACTATCGCGACCCGTGAAAAACTGGACAACCTGGTGTTCGTCATCAACTGTAACCTGCAACGTCTGGATGGCCCAGTTACCGGTAATGGTAAGATCATCAACGAGCTGGAAGGTATCTTCAGCGGCGCTGGCTGGGATGTGATCAAAGTCATGTGGGGCGACCGTTGGGACGAACTGCTGCGTAAAGACACCAGCGGTAAACTGATCCAACTGATGGAAGAAACCGTCGACGGTGACTACCAGACCTTCAAATCTAAAAACGGTGCCTATGTGCGTGAGCACTTCTTCGGTAAATACCCGGAGACGGCAGAACTGGTTAAAGACTGGACCGACGATCAGATTTGGTCACTGAACCGTGGTGGTCACGATCCGAAGAAAGTCTACGCTGCACTGAAAAAAGCGCAGGACACCAAAGGCAAACCAACCGTTATTCTGGCGCATACCATTAAAGGTTACGGTATGGGCGACGCGGCTGAAGGTAAGAACATCGCTCACCAGGTTAAGAAAGTTAACATGGATGGCGTGCGTTACTTCCGCGACCGCTTCAACGTGCCAGTGTCTGATGATGACATCGAAAAACTGCCATACATCACTTTCGATAAAGAGTCTGAAGAATACAAATACCTGCACGAGCGCCGCCAGGCGTTGGGTGGCTACCTGCCGTCTCGTCAGCCGAACTTTGATGAGAAACTGGATCTGCCAACGCTGGAAGATTTCAGCACCCTGCTGGAAGAGCAGAACAAAGAAATCTCTACCACTATCGCATTTGTTCGTGCCCTGAACGTGATGCTGAAGAACCAATCTATCAAAGATCGTCTGGTTCCAATCATCGCTGACGAAGCGCGTACCTTCGGTATGGAAGGCCTGTTCCGCCAGATCGGTATTTATAGCCCGAAAGGCCAGCAGTACACCCCGCAGGACCGTGAGCAGGTTGCTTACTACAAAGAAGACCAGAAAGGTCAGATTCTGCAGGAAGGTATCAACGAACTGGGCGCAGGCTCATCCTGGCTGGCTGCTGCAACGTCTTACAGCACCAACAACCTGCCAATGATCCCGTTCTACATCTACTACTCCATGTTCGGTTTCCAACGTATTGGCGACCTGTGCTGGGCAGCGGGTGACCAACAGGCGCGTGGCTTCCTGATCGGTGGTACTTCAGGTCGTACGACGCTGAACGGCGAAGGTCTGCAGCACGAAGATGGCCACAGCCACATTCAGTCGCTGACCATCCCGAACTGTATCTCCTACGATCCAGCATTCGCCTATGAAGTCGCGGTAATCATGCATGACGGTCTGCACCGCATGTACGGTGAAGCGCAGGAAAACATTTACTACTACATCACCACGCTGAACGAAAACTACCACATGCCTGCGATGCCGCAGGGTGCGGAAGAAGGTATCCGTAAGGGTATCTACAAGCTGGAAACGGTTGAAGGTAGCAAAGGTAAAGTGCAACTGCTGGGCTCCGGTTCTATCCTGCGTCACGTACGTGAAGCGGCTCAGATTCTGGCGACAGACTACGGCATCGGTTCTGACGTATTCAGCGTGACTTCCTTCACTGAACTGGCACGCGAAGGCCAGGATTGTGAGCGTTGGAACATGCTGCATCCGACCGAAACGCCACGCGTACCTTACGTAGCTCAGGTTCTGAGCGATGCGCCAGCGGTTGCATCTACTGACTACATGAAGCTGTTTGCTGAGCAAATCCGTAACTTCGTCCCGGCTAGCGATTATCGCGTACTGGGTACTGACGGTTTCGGTCGTTCTGACAGCCGTGAGAACCTGCGTCACCACTTCGAAGTGGATGCGTCTTACGTCGTGGTTGCGGCTCTGGGTGAACTGGCTAAACGCGGTGAAATCGATAAGAAAGTGGTTGCAGATGCCATCACTAAATTCAACATCGATGCAGATAAAGTTAACCCGCGTCTGGCATAAGAGGTAAAGATTACATGGCTATCGAAATCAACGTACCGGACATCGGTGCAGATGAAGTTGAAGTCACCGAAGTGCTGGTGAAGGTTGGCGACAAAGTTGAAGCTGAACAGTCGCTGATCACGGTTGAAGGTGATAAGGCTTCTATGGAAGTCCCTTCTCCGCAGGCTGGTGTCGTTAAAGAGATTAAAGTCTCTGTTGGCGACAAAGTTGAAACTGGCAAACTGATCATGATTTTCGATTCCGCCTACGGTGCAGCTGACGCTGCACCTGCTAAGGCAGAAGAGAAGAAAGAAGCGGCGCCGGCTGCTGCTGCACCTGCAGCAGCGGCTGCGAAAGACGTCAACGTACCAGATATCGGCGGTGACGAAGTCGAAGTGACCGAAGTGCTGGTTAAAGTAGGCGACACCGTTGCGGCTGAACAGTCTCTGATTACTGTAGAAGGCGACAAAGCGTCTATGGAAGTCCCGGCACCGTTCGCGGGTACGGTTAAAGAGATCAAGATCAGCACCGGCGATAAAGTGTCTACCGGTTCTCTGATCATGGTATTCGAAGTGGCGGGTGCTGCACCTGCTGCTGCTCCGGCACAAGCCGCGGCTCCAGCAGCAGCTGCGCCAGCGGCCTCTGCGGCGAAAGAAGTCAACGTACCGGATATCGGCGGTGACGAAGTCGAAGTGACTGAAGTGATGGTTAAAGTTGGCGATAAAATCGCGGCTGAGCAATCACTGATCACCGTTGAAGGTGACAAGGCTTCGATGGAAGTCCCTGCGCCATTCGCGGGTACGGTTAAAGAAATCAAAATCAGCACCGGCGATAAAGTGAAAACCGGTTCACTGATCATGGTCTTCGAAGTGGAAGGCGCTGCACCTGCGGCGGCGCCGGCTGCCAAGCAAGAAGCAGCGGCTGCACCAGCTCCAGCGGCAAAACCTGCTGCTGCACCAGCAGCGAAAGCTGAAGGCAAGAGCGACTTCGCTGAGAACGATGCTTACGTTCACGCCACGCCGGTTATCCGTCGTCTGGCACGTGAATTCGGCGTGAATCTGGCGAAAGTGAAGGGTTCTGGTCGTAAAGGCCGCATCCTGCGCGAAGACGTTCAGACTTACGTGAAAGATGCCGTGAAACGCGCTGAGTCTGCGCCTGCCGCTGGCGCTGCTACCGGTGGTTCTCTGCCGGGGCTGCTGCCGTGGCCGAAAGTCGATTTCAGCAAGTTTGGTGAAGTTGAAGAAGTGGAATTGGGTCGCATCCAGAAAATCTCTGGTGCCAACCTGAGCCGTAACTGGGTGGTGATCCCGCACGTTACGCACTTTGATAAAACGGATATCACCGATCTGGAAGCGTTCCGTAAACAGCAGAACGTGGAAGCTGAGAAGCGCAAACTGGATGTGAAAATCACCCCAGTTGTCTTCATCATGAAAGCCGTTGCTGCTGCTCTTGAGCAAATGCCACGTTTCAACAGTTCACTGTCTGAAGACGCTCAACGTCTGACGCTGAAGAAATACATCAACATCGGTGTTGCGGTTGATACCCCGAATGGCCTGGTGGTTCCAGTGTTCAAAGACGTGAACAAGAAAGGCATCATTGAGCTGTCTCGCGAACTGATGGCGATCTCCAAGAAAGCCCGTGACGGTAAGCTGACTGCTGGCGAAATGCAGGGCGGATGCTTCACCATCTCCAGCCTGGGCGGTATCGGGACTACGCACTTTGCGCCGATCGTCAACGCGCCTGAAGTGGCTATTTTGGGTGTGTCTAAGTCCGCGATGGAACCGGTCTGGAATGGTAAAGAGTTCACTCCGCGTCTGATGATGCCGATGTCTCTGTCCTTCGACCACCGTGTCATTGACGGTGCTGATGGTGCTCGCTTCATTACCATCATTAACAACACGTTGTCTGACATCCGCCGTCTGGTGATGTAATCGAAAAGCCGGCCTGACGGCCGGCTTTTTTCTGATAAGCTGTTATTTGTTACAGCGATCAGTGATTAAGGACAAATCGTTAGTCGCTTGTTGTTTCAAAATTGTTAACGATTTTGTAAACTACTGCGGCAAAGACACGTCCCGGTGGAAGAGGGCGTTATTAAGAATGCACCCTCAATCAGAATGATGACGGGTGTGACGTCACAGACCCGCCGGAAAACAATTAAGAGGTCATGATGAGTACTGAAATTAAAGCTCAGGTAGTGGTACTTGGTGCCGGCCCCGCGGGTTACTCTGCTGCATTCCGCGCGGCGGATTTGGGGCTGGAAACCGTACTGGTAGAGCGCTACTCCACGCTGGGTGGGGTGTGTCTGAATGTGGGTTGTATTCCTTCTAAAGCCCTGCTGCACGTCGCTAAAGTTATCGAAGAAGCCAAAGCGCTGGCGGAACACGGTATCGTGTTCGGTGAACCTAAAACCGACATTGATAAAATCCGTCTGTGGAAAGAAAAAGTTATCACCCAACTGACCGGTGGTCTGGCTGGCATGGCGAAAGGCCGTAAAGTTAAAGTGGTTAACGGTCTGGGCAAATTCACCGGTGCCAACACGCTGGAAGTTGACGGCGAAAACGGCAAAACGACGATCAACTTCGATAACGCGATTATCGCTGCGGGTTCACGTCCGATCCAACTGCCTTTCATTCCTCATGATGACCCACGCGTATGGGATTCTACCGATGCGCTGGAGCTGAAAAGCGTCCCTGGACGTCTGCTGGTTATGGGCGGCGGTATCATCGGTCTGGAAATGGGTACCGTTTACCACGCTCTGGGTTCACAGATCGATGTCGTTGAAATGTTCGATCAGGTGATTCCGGCAGCTGACAAAGACATCATCAAAGTCTTCACCAAGCGTATCAGCAAGCAGTTCAATCTGATGCTGGAAACCAAAGTGACGGCAGTAGAAGCCAAAGAAGACGGCATCTATGTGACGATGGAAGGCAAAAAAGCGCCTGCCGAACCACAGCGTTACGACGCGGTTCTGGTGGCTATCGGTCGCGTACCGAATGGCAAAAACCTGGATGCGGGCAAAGCGGGCGTGGAAGTTGACGATCGCGGTTTCATCCACGTTGATAAACAAATGCGCACCAACGTGCCACACATCTACGCTATCGGCGACATCGTCGGTCAACCGATGCTGGCGCACAAAGGCGTGCATGAAGGCCACGTTGCTGCCGAAGTGATCTCCGGTAAGAAACATTACTTCGATCCGAAAGTGATTCCTTCTATTGCCTATACCGAACCGGAAGTGGCGTGGGTGGGGCTGACTGAGAAAGAAGCGAAAGAGAAAGGCATCAGCTACGAAACCGCGACCTTCCCATGGGCAGCGTCTGGCCGTGCCATCGCCTCTGACTGCGCTGACGGTATGACCAAACTGATTTTCGACAAAGAAACTCACCGTGTTATCGGTGGTGCGATTGTCGGTACTAACGGTGGCGAACTGTTAGGTGAAATCGGTCTGGCGATCGAAATGGGCTGTGATGCAGAAGATATCGCATTGACTATCCATGCGCACCCAACGCTGCATGAGTCCGTTGGTCTGGCTGCTGAAATCTTTGAAGGTAGCATCACTGACCTGCCGAACCCGAAAGCTAAGAAGAAGTAAGTTCTCGTAGGTTCGATTAGCGTGAATTCAATCCGGCACCTTTTACAGGTGCCGGATTTTTTTTACGTATTGGATGCGGGAAATACCCTCGCGCAGAGGAAATCCACGAGTGCCCGCACTTTGGGCGACGGATGTTTGCTGGCAGGCCACAACACATGGAAGACGCCGTTGCGTTCCACATAGTCGGTCAGAATCGGTTGTAGATGGCCGCTGGCCAGCAGTTTATGAATGGAGAAGTCTGGCAGGTAGGCGATCCCCAGCCCTTGCAGTGCGAAGCAGAGGCGCGTTTCGATGTTGTTGCAGACCATCGAGGTAGGCAATGGCAACTCTGGCTCGCCGGGGGGAAGCCGCAGCGCCCACGGTTCCAGCTTGCCGCTGTTGGGAAAGCGATAGTGCAGGCAGGTGTGCTGCATCAAATCGGCAGGTTTCTGAGGCGTACCGTGCCGAATAAGGTAGTCCGGCGCGGCCACCACCATAAAACGAAAAGTGCCCAATTTACGTGCGGTGAGGCGTGAATCAACGGGGTCTCCTGTTCGTACCACGGCATCGAAACCTTCCTCAATGACGTCCACCATGCGGTCGGTGAAGTCCAGATCCAGTTCTATCTCGGGATACTCGCGCATGAACTCACCGAGTACGGGGAGCACCAGTGAACTGACCAACGGCAGGCTTACCCGCAGGCGTCCGCGTGGAACGGCGCTGGTCTGCGACAGTTCCAGTTCTGCGGCCTCGATTTCTGCCAGAATACGCCGGCTACGCGCCAGAAATAGTGATCCTTCAGCCGTCAGTGTGATGCTGCGCGTACTGCGGTGAAACAGCCTCACGCCCAGTTTTTCTTCGAGCCGTGCGACGCTTTTGCCTACCGCGGACGCGGACACGCCCAGTAGACGACCCGCAGCAACGAAGCTGCGCGTTTCGGCCACCTGTATAAACACCACAAAGCCGTTCAGGCTATCCATACACCCTCTCTCTATTGCGGACAATTTGTTCCGCATACCTAGGAACTGTATCCCACTTTTTCTTTAATGGGTGATTTTTTATCGTAGCGGGAATGCTCATTGATGAAAGGAATATTTCGTGATAACTCCCGCATTTCCTCTGTATACCCGTGCTGCAATAGCGCCTCTCTCTGCCCGAATTCAGGCCACCGTTCAACAGGCGTTGGACGAACGTCGTTTGGTCGGTGCTGTCGTGCTGGTTGTGCGCAACGGAGAATTGATTCATCAGCAGGCCGCAGGATGGGCAGACCGGGAGAACGCCCGTCCTATGGCGCTGGACGCCATCTTCCGGTTGGCCTCCGTTAGCAAGCCCATTGTGTCCGTGGCAGCGCTGGTGCTTGTGGCGCAAGGCCGGCTCGATCTGGATGAGGACATCACTCGCTGGATACCGACGTTCCAGCTACGGCTGGCCGACGGCAGCCCTGCGCGCATCACAGTACGGCAGTTGCTTAGCCACACTGCGGGTCTGGGCTACCGCTTTTTCGAAGCCCATGCGGACGGCCCTTACGCACAGGCGGGGGTCTCCGATGGTATGGATGCCTCCGGCATCAGCTTGACTGAGAACCTGCACCGCATCGCCAGCGTTCCCCTGCAATACGCGCCGGGAACGGCCTGGGGTTATTCGCTGGCAACGGATGTATTGGGCGCCTTGATTGAACGCATTCACGGTACGTCATTGGACGAGGCGGTTCGCCAACTGGTGACCGACCCGCTGGGCATGCACGATACCGGTTTTGTTGTACGTGACCCATCGCGCCTGACTACCGCTTACGTGAACGACACGCCGCAGCCACATCGCCTGGCCGAAGGCGAAACGGTGTCTCCCTTCGAAGGCGCAATCGGTATCGCGTACAGCCCCGCTCGCATCCTTGATTCTTTAGCCTTTCCATCCGGTGGCGCGGGCATGGCGGGCACAGCCTGGGATCTATTGCGCCTGCTGGAAGCCCTGCGTACAGGAGGCGGTATCCCTTTGCCTGACGGGTTGATTGAGGAGATGGGGCGCGATCAGACCGGTGGTTTGGAACTGCCCAATGCGCCGGGCTGTGGTTTTGGCCTCGGTTTCTCGGTCTTGCGCGATCCGCAGTTAGCCGAGTCGCCGGAATCATTAGGCACCTGGCGTTGGGGGGGCGCCTACGGCCATTCATGGTTTGTCGATCGATCGCAGGGGTTGAGCGTGGTGGCTTTCACCAACACGATGTACGAAGGGATGTCGGGGCGTTTTGTCACTGAACTGCGCGATGCCGTGTATGGCGAACTGGAGGCAGCACGATGACGGCTTCAATGACGGCGACACACCATGACAGACTGCCCGTTGCCTCACTGTTGGCGCTGGCTACGGCAGCTTTCATCACTATCCTGACCGAAGCGCTGCCAGCAGGCCTGCTGCCGCAGATGGCGCAGGGACTGGCGGTATCCGAAGCCTGGGTCGGGCAAACCGTCACTATCTACGCCATGGGTTCTCTGGTGGCCGCGATCCCGCTGACCGCCGCTACGCAAGGTGTGCGTCGCCGCCTGTTGCTGCTGTCAGCCATTGCAGGTTTCGCTGTCGCCAATATGATTACGGCGCTTTCCGGCAGCTATATGTTGACGATGGCGGCGCGTTTTCTGGCAGGGGTTTCAGCCGGGCTGCTGTGGGCGCTGCTGGCGGGTTATGCGGCGCGTATGGTGCCTGAACACCAGAAAGGGCGGGCTATTGCGATAGCGATGGTCGGCACGCCATTAGCCTTGTCGCTCGGCGTGCCCGCGGGAACCTTTCTTGGCAACGTGATCGGCTGGCGAATGTGTTTCGGTATGATGAGTGGTTTGGCCTTAATACTGATGTTGTGGGTACGTATTCAGGTACCGGATTTCGCTGGGCAATCTGCTGGCAAGAGGCTATCTCTGGGACGTGTGTTCACTATGGCAGGCGTGCGCCCCGTGCTATGCGCAGTGCTGGCCTTTGTGCTGGCGCATAACATTCTCTACACCTACATTGCGTCGTTTCTCGCGGCGGTGGGCATGGTTGCACAGACTGGTCTGGTACTACTGGTCTTCGGCGTCACATCACTACTGGGCATCTGGATCGTCGGCGTGCTGATTGATCGCTACTTGCGAGCCCTGACGCTTGCCTGCTCGGCATTGTTCTGCCTGTCCGTACTGGCACTTGGCGTGGCAGGCGATGTACTGGCTGTGGTCTATGCAGCAGTGGCCGTCTGGGGGGTAGCCTTCGGCGGTGCGGCGACGCTATTCCAGACGGCTCTTGTCAGAACGGCTGAAGGGGGGACCGATGTGGCGCAGTCTATGTTGGTTACCGCCTGGAACATGGCTATTGCAGGGGGAGGCATCATCGGTGGTGTTCTGCTGGAGCGCCTCGGCGTTGCCGCCTTCTCTCCGGTGCTGTTGGTGCTGTTATTGATTGCGTTCGTTGTGGTGTGGTCTGCCAGACAACACGGTTTCCCCGTGGCGCGACGGTAAAGCGTTAAAGTGTCGTTTTTTATCTGTACTTTTTCCTAGCGCAATAAACTGTTTATTTATCATACATAGACGCCATGATTTCTTGCCTTGTTTTCGTGATTGATAATTACGCTGCCGTACTAGTCTGGCGTGGACATGCCTGTATGTAATTTGTACAACTGGAATAAGGGCATTCTTCACGTTATCAAGGAGAGAAAATGAAACGCTATTTATCAACGCCGCGGGCAGGCGTCATGGCTGTTGCATTGCTTGCTGCGCTGCTGGGCGGTGGTCAGGCTGGGCTGATAACATCGGCCCATGCGGCAGGAAAAAGTAAGCAGATTGAATTGCTGGATCGCGGACTGTTTGCATTCAAATCATCGGAACATGTTTTTTTGAGCTGGCGACTTTTCGCTACGGACCCCGAAAACATCGCTTTTAATCTCTATCGAGATGGTCAACTCATCAATGCTTCCCCTATCAGTACAACGACCAACTTTATCGATCCCGACGGTAAAGCCGATTCTACGTATGCGATACGCCCGGTCATTAACGGCGTTGCAGGGAAAGAGGAGGTCGCTAAATCGGTACTGAATGGTCAACGTTATCTGTCTATCCCGTTAAAGAAACCGGCCGATGGGGTGACGCCAAAGGGTGATACCTATTCCTATGAGGTGAATGATGGCTCGGTGGGCGATCTGGATGGCGACCGCGAGTATGAATATGTGATCAAGTGGGCACCGAGTAACTCGAAAGATAATGCGCACTCTGGCTATACCGGCAATGTGTATATCGATGCCTATAAACAGGATGGAACACGGCTGTGGCGCATTGATTTAGGAAAGAACATCCGATCTGGAGCGCATTACAACGATTTCATCGTGTATGACCTGGATGGTGATGGCAAAGCGGAAGTGATGATGAAAACCGCCGATGGGACGGTGGATGGTACAGGAAAGGTTATCGGTAATAGTCAGGCGGATTACCGTAGTAACAACGGTTATATTCTCACCGGGCCTGAATACCTGACAGTATTTAATGGCAAAACCGGGAAGGCGATGGCGACAGTAGATTATCTTCCCGAACGTGGTGATGTGTGCGGTTGGGGAGACTGCTATGGCAATCGCGTTGACCGTTTTCTGGCGGGTGTCGCCTATCTTGATGGCGAGCGCCCCAGCGCGGTGTTTTCTCGCGGCTATTATAAACGTGCCGTGGTGGTTGCGTGGGACTGGCGCAATGGCAAGCTGACAAAACGCTGGACGTACGACAGCGGTACCACTGGTGATGTGCTGAATACGGCGTATGGGCAAGGTGCGCACCACTTTCGTACCGGCGATGCGGATGGGGATGGGAAAGACGATATTATCTTTGGTGCCGCAACGATAGGCAGC
This sequence comes from Pectobacterium colocasium, assembly GCF_020181655.1. NCBI lineage: Bacteria > Pseudomonadati > Pseudomonadota > Gammaproteobacteria > Enterobacterales > Pectobacteriaceae > Pectobacterium > Pectobacterium colocasium. Next base: position 4,005,846 of record NZ_CP084032.1, on the reverse strand, counting down.
AACGGAAAATTATTGAATTCCACTGGCTTGGGTCATGGTGATGCGTTGCACTTTGGCGTTCTCGATCCTTCTCGTTCCGGTAAGCAGGTCTTTATGGTGCATGAGTCCGCGAGCCAATATGGCAAGAACGCGATGGAAATGCATGATGCGGCTACGGGCGAGATCCTCTGGGGATACAGTAATGGGTCTGGTGGCGATAACGGGCGCGGCGTCTGTATGGATGTCGATCCTGCCCACCTGGGAGTGGAATGCTGGTCCTCACAAGGCGGGCTATTTAACGCGAAAGGCGAACAGATCTCTGAGAAAAAACCATCTCACATCAATTTTGGTATCTGGTGGGATGGCGACCTGCTGCGTGAAACATGGGATCGTGCGGTGATTGATAAGTGGGTGCCGTCCAAGTCGGCATCGACTCGGCTGTTCAGTGCTTACACCTACAATTCGGGAACGTCGATAAACGGGACGAAAGCGACACCCGTTTTGAGTGCTGATCTGTTTGGCGACTGGCGCGAAGAGTTCATCATTCCCAAGTCTGATAGTAGCGAGCTACAGATTTTCAGTACCACGACGGAAACGACATACCGTATGCCGACGTTGATGCATGACCCGGCCTATCGGACACAGGTTGCGGCGCAGAACGCGGGCTACAACCAGCCGCCACATACCAGCTTCTATCTTGGAGAAGGAATGACCTTTCCGGTGAAGTGGGAAAGTGTTTATACCGTACCTAAATAATGTGTTCTCGGCACGATCGCGATCGTGCCGATTTTCGTTCAATGTATCGGGTTATTTTGAGGGAGTATCGTGGGTTAGTGCGAACTAAATGATTCCCCGTTCAGCCCAACGCAAGGTTAACGAGGATAATACTGCTGCGAAAATTGGCTAATAAACACGCATGATGTTTGATATTATAGACATCCAACGATGTGCAACAGGCTATGCTTATAATGTCACCAGTCCTCAACGATAGCGGGAGTTTTGATATGGCGATTCTTCCAATGTCATATAGCCCCGCCACTATGGCGCGGGAATATCGGAAAATTGGCGAAACGAGTGTGAATGGTCGCGCCGTGGATATTTATATCCATACTGAGCGGCATCACGCTGTTGCCATATATGGAGAACCTGATGATGTTAACGGTGATTTACGGCATGTTGTTGTTGCAAAGATCGACCTGAAATCCCGTAACAGTGACAACGATGCTGAAACTATTTTGGCCGTCATCGGTTACTACGAGAACTTGCAACCGATGAATGATCATCTCACTCAGGTTGAAGGCGTGATTGTCACCAAACGTGAACGAAATGCTAATGTCGCCAGTGCCATGTATAAGGCGCTCATTAACGACGGTATTGTGCTGGTTAGCGATAACGTTCAGTTCCCTGGAGGGAAAGCGTTGTGGGCGCGTATGGCACGTAAAGAGGTTGGCATTGAGGTATTTGTGTTCGACTCAGAACAACGTACTTTCTGGCCGTATGACGGAGAACGGATTCGATACGATGGTCGCAGCATTCCCGAAAGCGATATCTGGAGCCTTGCACCGAATGAATCGCGAAAAGGAGTGGTGCTGGTGGCTGAACGCAAACGAGACGAATCGGCCGCCTGAGGTCGTTCTGCTCTGAGACATTAAGTGATCTTAAATCGTTAACTATGCAATAAATCGTTAACTATGCAATAAATTGAATACTTTGATCGCTGGCGTGTGTGGTATTCCTCCTTGGGTCTACGATGCCGCGACGAACCTTTTTTGCCAGATGCTTCGCAGAATGCGCCCTCCGTCCGTTTATTTTTAGCCGCGTCAATTACAATCAAACTTCAAAAAAGAAACGATGTTTTGTTTTTGAGGTTATGATGAATCTGAATACCTTACGCACCTCTGTCTGGCTATTGGCTGCTTTGCTGGCGAGCCCTTCACTGATGGCGAACGACATGAACCCTACGATTCAACCCGCGACGGATCAGGCGGTGACGGATGAAGGTCTGCCTTCATTTTATCCGCAGCTTAAACAGCAGATGACCTACTCGGACTCCTGGCTATCCGGGAATTTTACGGATTTTAGCCAGTGGCAATCCCAGTCGAGAAAAACGCTGCGTGCGCTACTGCTGACGCCGGATTCCACCAAAGACTTCGCGCCACAAGCGATAGAAAAACAAGATCGCGGCAGCTACATGGCGGAGAAAATTGCCTTCAACCTGACCGATGAAAGTCGTGTAGACGCGTTGCTCCTGACGCCAAAAAGCGCGGGGCCGCATCCCGCGGTCATCCTGCTGCACGATCACGGCGCGAAGTTTGATATTGGCAAAGAGAAGATGATCAAGCCGTGGGGGAATGACGCACAGCTTGATTCTGCACAGGCATGGGCCGATAAGTTTTTCACCGGGCGCTTTGTCGGGGATGAACTGGCGAAACGGGGCTATGTGGTGCTGGCAGTGGATGCACTCGGTTGGGGATCGCGCGGGCCGATTAAATATGAGCAGCAACAGGCGTTGGCGAGCAACTTCTTTAATCTGGGGCGCTCGCTCGCGGGTCTGATGGCCTACGAAGACATGCGGGCAACGGACTTTTTAGCATCGCTTGAGCAGGTTGATAAGCAACGTATCGGCGTCGTGGGGTTCTCCATGGGCGCCTATCGCGCCTGGCAGCTCGCAGCGCTGTCGGATAAAGTCGCGGCGACGGCGGCGGTGTCATGGATTGGCACGTACGACGGTCTGATGACGCCGGGTAACAATGTGCTGAGAGGACAGTCGGCGTTCTATATGTTGCATCCGGGGCAACCGACACGCTTTGATTTCCCGGATGTGGCGAGCGTTGCCGCACCAAAACCGATGCTGTTATTTAACGGTGGCAAAGACAAACTGTTCCCGACGCAATCCGTTGAAGATGCCTACGCGAAAATGCACAAGGTGTGGCAATCTCAAGGGGCGGACAGCAAGCTGCAAACCAAAATATGGCCTGAGCTGGGACACGTGTTCTATCAGGAGCAACAGGAAGACGTCTTTCGCTTTCTGGACCAATGGCTAAAACCCTAGCCGCCAGTGCCTGAAGTACGGCGTGTGTAATAAGTTTTTGATAACATCAGCTTACTGATACATGATTCGCCTCTGCGTGCCGCGGCATTCAGGGGCTTTTTAGTTTTACAGGGATGCAGTGATGAAGAAATACCTGGGTGTTTTAATCATGATGTTATGGCTGTCGGGCTGTAACGGAGAAGAAACGCTTCGCGAGGGGAAATATCTGGTTGAAGATATCCGCGTGGTGTTTGATAACAGCGAACATAAAGAAGCGAATAAAAACAGAGATGAGCTTCAGGATCATATTAAGCAAAACCTCAAAAGCATTAAAAACGACCTCTATTTTAATCTGACGCCGACGCAGGTGAGCTATTACAGCGCAGAGGGTGAATATACCGAGGAGATGAAAGACAACCGCATACAGGTCAACGGTATGTGGCACACGCTAAAAATCACCGGGAAAAACACGGTGCAGTTCGTCTCGGATAAAAGCGCTGCCTGTGCGTTTTATTATTGTGAAATCACTATGGTCTTGAAAAAGACGGAAGAACAGTCACCCGATTTACTTAAGATCAAGCAACGTTTTGACGAACATAAAAAAGCCTATCAGGCGTGGCTTCTTGCAGAGAAAGCAGCATTCAACCACGCGCCAATGAACGATTTTCCTGGTATTCCTTTTCATCCTGAAGATGACTTTACGATTAAGCTGCCGTTTAACCTATACGACAAGCTGAGTTTGCAGGAATACGGGACTTATGTGCGCAGAATGGGGCGTCTGCTTATCGATCGGGAAAATAAAGACACGCAGATCTATACCTATCGCGATCGGCAACATCACACCGACGTTGACCTGTTTACCGTGAGTGCGGCGAAAGCAGATTTTAATCTGGCATCGTGGCTGGAAGGGCAAAAGGGCGTGTTGTTCCAATCGGAAAACGGGGCGGCATACGATAATCAACAGGGCAAACTGGAAGCCGTCTATTTTCAATATGATGAGGCTAAGCAACGCTATTTTATCGGGTTAGCGAATGCTGAAGACTCCGTTGCGTTAGCCAACGCGTTTGCCGTATTGCGGACAATGGATGAACGCTACCGCGGTGAACAGACGTTGTCGATGTACGATCTGGCATTATCTCAGCAGGCGTTGGAAGCAAAGTATGGTGTAACGATCGCTGAAGAATTTGCAATTGCCGATATGCACAAGGCGATCTGGAAAGAACTTGAACAGCGCATGGAAAAGCCGGAACGCTTTATTAAACGGAGCATGTCAAAAACGCGTATTGAGATAAAGTTTCCGTCGGAAAGCTTTAAATATGACATTTATTTTAAGGTTTCTCCTCAATCTATTCCCGAGCTCATGGCTGAAACCAAAGAGATCGTTCCTGAAGGAAAAGAAGTCGATAACATTTTTATTTATGGCGACAGCGCATTTGTCGGCTATGAATACGATGTGAATGTGGGAAGTGGGCTTACATTACAATTTCTAGTGCCGAAAGATGCGGGAACGCCGCTGGAACGCCTGATGTTCCTGCATGTATTACGTCAGCTTGATGTGACGCGTTTCCCCGCTATTTCTGCACAAGAGAAAAAGAACCTGTTTACCTATGGCGAAGCGACATCTTTTAAAAACAACCTTGATAATCGCTACTTCAAGGTAGAAGAAGGTCTCATCGACAGCACGGGTAAGCTGATCGTCAAGAATCCTGATGATGGCTATTTTGAGTTTACCTATCGCTCTCCCCACATACTGGCGACCCACTATAAATCAGAGGGGGAAGGGAGTTACTCCAGAGTGCCGGGCGTGACGGTATTTGATGACAAAGGGAAATGGCTTTCCCATCAGGCCGATTGAGTGGATATCGCGGAACGCTGATATTGGCGCTGACGATAAGAGGATTATCGACAGCGCATGCAACACAGAACCGTTATTGCGGTTTGAGTCGTGAGAAATTAAAACAGCAGCCCCAGTAAATAGCGTAAATCGCCTGCTTGTCGTAATGCGCAGCGGTCAGCGATCTGGTCGCTGTCGAGGTGCGTCAACGAACCGAGCGTTTGTTGCAGCTTGGCACGGAGGTCAGTGGATCGCGACGAGGTTTCCTGACGTGTGGTGCGCTGGATTAACGTACTGCCGTTACGCAGGTGCAGTGTCACCTCATGAAAGCGTGCTTCCGGGTCAAGCTCATCGGGCGGCGCAGTTTCATCGGCGCGGCGTATGACGCGATTCGCCAGCGCAGAGATCGTTGCTTCAACCGGTGCTTCCGAAAAATGCGCCAGCTTCAATTCCCCTTCAATTAGCGCCGCTGCAATCACATATTCCAGACTGAAGCGCGCTTCTACACCGTTTGTCGCGTTACGGATAAACGGCGCCACATCGCCACCCGGCGGGAACGTCACCGTGATCTGTTCGATAGCATCGGCCAGATCGGCATCCGCGCCATTCTGTTTATGCCACTGTTCCCGCAGGGCAAACGCGGCTTCGGCCGCACTGTGGGTGCCGCCACACGTTGGGTAGCGCTTGAACTCCAGACCGGGAGACAGCATGCGCCACGGCGTGCCCCAGTTTTCAACCAGCAGTTCCGGTTGGTGTTGTTGATCGCCGTGCGCCGCAAGAAAGGCGTCAATGACCTGTTGTGTGTTGCCCTCGAAGCCCGCCAGTCCGAGTTTGACCGCTGTTAGCCCCGCTCTGGCGGAAAGCCCGGCATGTAGCGGTTTGACCGCTGAACCAAACTGCGCCCTCAGCCCTGCGGCCTGTGTGGCGGCTAAGCCAAGAATGATCTGCGTCTGCTCCACCGAGGCGCCAGCCAGGCGTGCTGCCGCAGCGGCCGCGGCGATAGCACCGAGCGTCGCCGTGTTGTGGTAGCCGAGGCTGTAATGGCGCGGGCCACATGCCAGCCCGATTCTGCCTGCGGTTTCCACGCCAATCACGTATGCCGTCAAAAACGTCTCTTCCGTTACGGATGAATCCTCTGCGGCAAGGGCAAACAGTGCGGGCAGAATGACGGTACTGGGGTGTCCACGAAACGCTGGATGATAATCGTCAAAGTCCAGCACGTGACCGGAATAGCCCAGGATCAGACTACGCGTCAGGCTGTCCGTGCCGCTGAATACCTGCTTTAACGGCGCAAGCCCGCTATCAGCAATGGCTCCTTGTGCGATCGGGAGCGCAGTAGAGATGAAGTCAGTCACTCCGTCACGGGCGGCCTCTATTGCTTCCCGATTGGGTTCGCTATGGATGATGTGGTGGGCAAGCGTTGCGGTGATATCAGTCTGATTGGTCATGGGTCGTCATGTGTGCTGGCAGAAAAATAGTAATTTACTGCGCCTTGTTGAATAGCGATTAATAACCAAACGGAATAATAAATTCCATTTGGTTATTAGTGCTTCGGCGTCAGAAGCGGTCTTTTAACTGCCCCGGTGTAATACCAAATGCACGTCGTAGCGCGGTGGCAAAGTTAGCGGGGCTGTTGTAACCGGCGATGCTGGCTGCTTGTGCAATACCGATACCGTCTTTCTGCAAAGCCAACATGGCGCGCTGTAAGCGGCAGTTACGCAGGTACTCAAACACGCTCATATTGAACGTCTGGCGAAAATGGCGCTGTAGCGTGCTTTCGCTCATGTTGACGCTTTTGGCGATCTCACTCATCGAAAGATGGTCGGCGCTGCCGCTTTCCAGCATATCTCTGATCTGTTGAATGCGATGGTAGCCGCGCAGGGTGACGCCGCTGCTTTTCTCCTGCGCCACGCTGGCCGTTAATGACGTCAACGCCTCAATAATCAGGCTCATGCACTGCGTTTCCAGATAGAGACGCTGGAGCGGTGTTTGGCAAGGTTCAGCGTCCAGCGTTTGTAAGGCAATAGCCAGCGCCTGCCGGGACGGTGTCCACAGGTGTGTCGCCAGATGGGTCTGTGTGAAATCGTGGATGGCCTGCCAGTCGCCAACGGTGTCCATCATGTTGCCGTAAAGCCATTCTCTGTCGAACGTCAGCGTAATCGTTCGTTCATATTCATCACGCTTGCCGATGCGGGTAAACATCGTCGGTTCCGTCAGCGCAATCAGCGAGGCCGGTTGGCTCTCTCCCAGATGTAACTCCTGATGGCCAAATGAAATATGCGCATTGCCGCTCACCACGATGGCGAGTTTGATTGCGTCATCCAGCAGGTTTTGGGTTTTCATATTGTGGCGATTAATCACATCTGCGGTATGCAGGATCAGATGCGGATTAAGCTGCACAACGGTGAATGACCCAAAGAGCACCGGTGTGTTATCGATCAACCGTGGACCGATGAAACGGTAATTATTCGCCACCAGACTGGATTGCTGAACGATGTGATCTTTATAGATCGGCTTTGATGACTGCGTGAAGCTGCGCACGTGATTACCTACCTGATTAAACCCTTCGACCTGCGCCTTCCATTTTGATGCTTTGGCAAAACATTTTGCTGCTAGAGCAAACCCCGTCCTGAATGACAAATGTAACAATGACCGCGCCAAAATGGTAATGCAAATACTTCTCAATAGCATTTTTCGTTGAGGACGTCACATGGCGAGGCCTCATTTCTTACAGGGCAGGATAATTTTGATGAAACTACCACAATCGCGTCGTTATCTGGCGACGCTCATTGGCGTTAGCTGCGGGATGACATCGTTTCTGAGCGCTGCGCAGACCTCGACCACGTCTTCAACAGAACCTGCTTCTCAGGTGCAAAATCAGGACGAAACGAAAACATCGGGCGACACGATGGTGGTAACGGCCGCAGAGCAAACCCGTCAGGCTCCCGGCGTATCGGTGATTACGTCTGAGGATATCAGCAAGCGTCCACCTGCTAACGATCTGTCGGATCTGATTCGTACCATGCCGGGCGTTAATCTATCCGGTAACTCAACCAGCGGCCAGCGCGGTAACAATCGCCAGATCGATATTCGCGGTATGGGGCCGGAAAACACCTTGATTTTGGTGGATGGCAAGCCAGTATCAAGCCGTACCGCCGTGCGTTATGGCTGGCGTGGCGAACGTGATACCCGTGGTGACACCAACTGGGTGCCTGCTGATATGGTCGAGCGTATTGAAGTGCTGCGTGGCCCGGCGGCGGCACGCTATGGTAACGGTGCCGCGGGCGGCGTAGTCAATATCATCACTAAGCAGCCAAGTCAGGAATGGCACGGTACCTGGAATACCTATCTGAACGCGCCGGAGCATAGCTCGGAAGGCGCCACCAAGCGTACCGATTTCAGCCTGATGGGCGGCCTGACCGACAACCTGAGCTTCCGTCTGTACGGTAACCTGAACAAAACCCAGGCTGATGCACGCGATATTAACGAAGGGCATCAGTCTGCACGCGCAGGTAATCAGTCAGCTTCCCTGCCTTCCGGGCGTGAAGGGGTACGTAATAAGGATATCAACGGCCTGCTGCGCTGGGATATGACCCAGCAACAATCGCTAGAGTTTGAAGCGGGTTCCAGCCGTCAGGGCAATATCTATGCGGGTGATTCGCAAAACACTAACACTAACCCGCTAGTTGTCAGTAATTATGGCAAGGAAACCAACCGCATGTACCGCCAAAACTTTGCGGTTACGCATCGCGGTTATTGGGACAGCGGCGTCAGTTCTACGTCGTATCTGCAATACGAACGTACGCACAATACCCGTATCCTTGAGGGGCTGTCCGGCGGCTTAGAAGGTATTTTTGATACCAATAATCCGAACCAATTCGGCACCATCAAACTGGATAATTTTACCGCGCACAACGAGGTCAATCTTCCGCTGAATCTCTGGGTCGACCAGGTGTTAACGTTCGGGGTGGAGTGGAACGAACAGAAGATGACGGATCCGGTGTCGAACACGCAGACGACAACCGAAGCGGGGAGTGTAGGATCGCTGAGCAGCAGCGGCCGCAGTGAGAAATCTGCCGCGCGTCTGGCTTCTGCTTTCGTGGAAGATAACGTCGAACTGACGGATAGCACCATGTTAACGCCGGCGCTGCGTGTCGATCATCACAGCACGGCAGGCACCAACTGGAGCCCGTCGCTCAACCTGTCGCAGGAATTAGGTGACGACTATACGCTGAAGTTAGGTATCGCCCGCGCTTACAAAGCGCCAAACCTGTACCAGACCAACGAGAATTACCTCCTCTATAGCCGTGGGCAGGGCTGTGCGGGTGGGACGTCCTGCTATTTGATCGGTAATGAAAACCTGAAAGCGGAAACCAGCCTGAATAAAGAGATTGGTCTGGAGTTTCATCGCGATGGGTTGATCGCGGGCATCACCTACTTCCATAACGATTACCGTAACAAAATTGAAGCAGGCAACACGGTTATCGGTAAAGCGGTGGGCGGAACCAATAATCAATATGCCAACGCCAATATCTTCCAGTGGGGCAATGTGCCGAAAGCGGTTATTCAGGGGCTGGAAGGTAACCTGACGGTTCCTGTTACGGAGACGATCAACTGGCGTAATAACCTGACCTGGATGCTGGAATCGAAAAATAAAACCACGGGCGATTATCTGTCGATTACGCCGGAATTTACCCTGAATTCCTCGGTGGACTGGCAGGCGACGGAGAAGCTCTCTTTCCTGGCTGATGTGACCTGGTATGGCCGTCAAAAGCCGAAGAAATATAACTACAAAGGTGAACGTGTAACCGGTAGCGCGACCAACGAGTTAAGCCCTTATGCGCTGTTCGGGTTAAGCAGCACCTATACGTTTAACAAGAACCTGAGCGTGACGGGCGGCGTAGAAAACCTGTTTGATAAACGCCTGTTCCGTGCCGGTAATGCGCAGGATGTGGTGAACAATAACGTGGTGACCATCGCGGGAGCCGGTGCTGCAACCTATAACGAACCGGGTCGGACGTTCTTTGTGAGTGTGAAAACGTCGTTCTAAATCATAACGCCCCACGTAATCATCAACGCCACGGTGCCATTGTACCGTGGCGTTTTTTATGGCGAGTCATCCCTGTCTGTCATCCTGTGGGGACGTTACGGATATCAGGGGCAGAAAAGGGTTTTCAACGTGGCGACGAGGGCTTCTACATTCTGATTTTCGATGCGGTAGTACAGCGTTTGAGATTCGCGTCGATAGCTAATCAACTCTTCCTCACGCATTTTCGCCAGATGTTGTGAGAGAGCGGACTGGCTGAGCGGGATGTGCTCAAGCAGCGCACCAACCGACATTTCCTTGCGCTCGATGAGCAGGCAAAGTACCAGCAGCCGGTTTTCGTTACCCATCGCGCGCAGCAGCGCCGCCGCTTTTTCCGCACCGTCCTGCATGAATTCGCGATCCGAATTGCTTAACGTCATGTTCATACCATCCTGCGTGACAGGCTAATTTAGTGATGACTAATGTAGCCAGTTTACTATAACGCGAAGGCAATGACGACGTTCGACAGTGTAGCGGATGCGAGGATAGCGCGACGTCGTGACGGTTTACAATCGTGCCAGTTCTACCTAGAATAGCCCGATATCCTTTCCTGAATCTGCTGCTGCAGGAAAAACAACCTTCTCCTCGAAACGGGAGGAGCGTTTTTTTGTTTTTTCCAGGTAGCACCATGTCTACATTTACTCGCTTACAAAAACGTTTATCCCGTTTGGGGATAGACACTGATTACCAACATTCTATTTATCATCTTCGCAGGCAGCATGCAGAAGCGCAGGTTCTGTTGCCGGAAACCTTGCCGCTGGAAGAAAAGGCGGTTCAGCAACTGCTGGATTTCGCCTCGGTACACCTACCGGGCAGCGATGCACGCGTCTGTGCCGCTCGTGCCACGCCGGATTTTCACCCCGGTACGCTTGCGCCCGTCGGCAGCATTGTCGCCACCACGGAGAATTTCGTTATCCCTGCGGCGATTGGGACGGATATCAACTGCGGTATGCGTTTGCTGACCACGGGCGTGCAGCATACGGATGCTGATGCGCACAAACCGGAGCTGATTCAGGCGCTCAAAAACACGTTACTGCTGGATCAGCGCGATGTTCCCGTAACGCCAGATTCGTTTTCTGCTCTCTTTGACGAAGGGCTTTCGGCGTGGCTGGCTGCACTGCCCTTGCAGGGACTCTGGCAGGAGGTGGACTTCCGGCGTTTATCGACAGAACTTGCCTTGATTGCCGGAGCCGAGGCTGTCCGCGCCCACAGTCGCCATGCGCCTGAGCCATTTTTTGCACCGCGCGAGATTCTTCGTCCTTCCAGTTTGGGTACGGTTGGGTCGGGTAACCATTTCGTTGAGTTGCAAATTGTTGACGCTGTTTTGGACCGACATGCGGCGTATCAGGCTGGCGTACAGGAAGGCGAAGTCGTGATTATGATTCATACCGGTTCACGGGACGTCGGCTTTTATGTCGGCCAACGTGGGATCGATAAAGCACGAGCCTGCTGGCCAGCGGGAGAAAAATACCCGGCGTCCGGCCTGTTTGGTCTGGTTGATGAGCAAGCGACGGACTATATGGAAGCCATGGGCGTGGCCGCCCGCTATGCGTGGATCAATCGGATCGTGCTGACGGAACTGATTCGCTCATCCTGGAAACAGGTGTTTGCGCGCGATACCAGCAAGCTGGTGGTCGATCTGTCGCATAACATCATTCTGCCGGAACATGGGATGAACCTGCATCGGAAGGGCGCGACCCCGGCCAAAGCCGGAGCGTTCGCGCTGATTCCTGGTTCGATGGGGGACTACTCTTATCTCGTCACGGGGAAGGGGAATCCCGATTGGCTGTGGTCGTGTTCACACGGCGCGGGGCGTGCCGAGCGTCGGCAAAGTATGCGTAATAAGGTTGATACGGTGAAGTCGGCAGATGCGTTGCCCTGGCAATGTATCACGCTGAAGGATGAACGCCTGCGGGAAGAGGCACCAGCGGCCTATAAGCCGGTTACGCCTGTGATTGATATTCAGGAACAGTCAGGACTGATTCAACCCGTGGCGCGGCTGCGGCCGTGGTTGACGTTTAAGGCGTAATAGAACATTGATACCGTACATCAGCATAATTAGTGTTTGAGCATAGCGAGTGTTCGAGCAATGTTTACGTGCGAGCATAGATAGTTAGTGTTCGAGCATAGTTAGTGTGCGCCGTCAGGGGGGCATGCTATTCTGCTGATGTCGGTATTTTTCAGTGAGAGCGAAATTGGGCACATCACGCAGTTGAATAAAAATTAATGTTGCTATTATGTGAACGAATTAACAATCAATTCAAATCCTGATATGCTGACGAGGCTGGACCGGACACTCTACTACCTTACATCCACACGCTGACACCCAGGCATGGACACCACAATTGGGAACAAGAGCGCCGGCATAATGAAGACAATGAGAGCGAGGAGAACGTCGTGCTAGAAGAATATCGTAAGCACGTAGCCGAGCGGGCTGCGCAGGGGATTGTTCCTAAACCGTTAGATGCCACGCAGATGGCCGCGCTGGTTGAGTCACTCAAGAATCCCCCGGCAGGCGAAGAAGAAGCATTGCTTGATCTGCTGATTAATCGCGTCCCTCCCGGCGTTGATGAAGCCGCCTATGTAAAGGCCGGTTTTTTGGCTGCCGTCGCTAAAGGCGAAGCCACTTCCCCCTTGGTTAGCCAGGAAAAAGCGGTTGAGCTGCTGGGTACCATGCAAGGGGGTTATAACATCCATCCGCTGATTGATGCGTTAGACAATGACAAGCTGGCACCGATTGCCGCCGAAGCGCTGTCCCACACGCTGCTGATGTTTGATAACTTCTACGATGTGGAAGAAAAGGCGAAAGCGGGCAATGCGCACGCCAAGAAAGTGATTCAATCCTGGGCTGATGCCGAGTGGTTCCTGTCCCGCCCGAAACTGGCGGAAAAAATTACCGTTACCGTTTTTAAAGTCACCGGTGAAACCAACACGGATGACTTATCTCCTGCACCTGATGCCTGGTCACGCCCTGATATCCCTCTGCACGCGCTGGCGATGCTGAAAAACGCCCGTGAAGGTATCGATCCCGATCAGCCTGGCACTGTTGGCCCGATCAAACAGATCGAAGAACTGAACAAGAAAGGCTTCCCGCTGGCTTACGTCGGCGACGTTGTCGGTACAGGATCATCGCGTAAATCGGCGACCAACTCCGTGTTGTGGTTCATGGGCGAAGATATCCCTTATGTTCCGAACAAACGCGGTGGTGGCGTGGTGCTGGGCGGCAAAATTGCCCCGATCTTCTTCAACACGATGGAAGATGCCGGTGCGCTGCCGATCGAAGTGGATGTGAACGATCTGAATATGGGCGATGTCATTGATATTTACCCGTATGAAGGCGAAGTTCGCCGTCATGACACCAATGAAGTCCTGGCGACGTTCGCGCTGAAGACCGACGTATTGCTGGATGAAGTGCGTGCCGGTGGCCGTATTCCACTGATTATCGGTCGCGGACTGACCTCCAAAGCGCGTGAGTCTCTGGGCTTGCCGCACAGCGATGTCTTCCGTATTTCCAAAGCGGTTGAAGCCAGCAAAAAAGGCTTCTCGCTGGCGCAGAAAATGGTGGGTCGTGCCTGTGGCGTCGCGGGTATTCGCCCTGACGAATACTGCGAACCGAAGATGACCTCTGTCGGTTCACAGGACACCACTGGCCCAATGACCCGTGATGAGCTGAAAGACCTGGCCTGTCTGGGCTTCTCCGCCGATCTGGTGATGCAGTCATTCTGTCACACTGCCGCCTATCCAAAGCCGGTTGACGTGACCACGCACCACACGCTGCCTGATTTCATCATGAACCGTGGCGGCGTATCGCTACGTCCGGGTGATGGGGTTATCCACTCCTGGCTGAACCGTATGCTGCTGCCGGATACCGTTGGTACGGGCGGTGACTCCCATACGCGTTTCCCCATCGGTATTTCTTTCCCGGCGGGTTCCGGTCTGGTGGCGTTTGCTGCCGCGACGGGCGTAATGCCGCTGGATATGCCAGAATCCGTTCTGGTGCGCTTCAAAGGCAAAATGCAACCGGGCATTACCCTGCGCGATCTGGTTCATGCCATCCCGCTGTATGCCATCAAGCAAGGCCTGCTGACCGTTGAGAAGAAAGGTAAGAAGAACATCTTCTCTGGTCGTATTCTGGAAATCGAAGGTCTGCCAGATCTGAAAGTCGAGCAGGCGTTTGAACTGACCGATGCCTCGGCGGAACGCTCTGCGGCGGGTTGTACGATCAAGCTGGATAAAGAACCGATCATCGAGTATCTGAACTCCAACATCGTACTGCTGAAGTGGATGATCTCCGAAGGCTATGGCGATCGCCGTACGCTGGAGCGCCGTATTCAGGGCATGGAAAAATGGCTGGCCGATCCGCAGCTGCTGGAAGCCGATGCCGATGCTGAGTACGCGGCGGTGATCGACATCGATCTGGCCGACATCAAAGAGCCGATCCTGTGTGCGCCGAACGATCCGGACGATGCTCGCTGGCTGTCTGACGTGCAGGGCGAGAAGATTGATGAAGTCTTCATTGGTTCCTGTATGACCAACATCGGGCACTTCCGTGCGGCAGGTAAACTGCTGGATAGCCACAAAGGCCAGTTGCCGACCCGCCTGTGGGTTGCGCCGCCGACCAAGATGGATGCGGCACAGCTGACCGAAGAAGGTTACTACAGCGTGTTTGGTAAGAGCGGAGCACGTATCGAGATCCCAGGCTGTTCGCTGTGTATGGGTAACCAGGCGCGCGTGGCGGATGGGGCGACGGTAGTTTCTACCTCGACGCGTAACTTCCCGAACCGTCTGGGAACTGGTGCCAACGTGTATCTGGCGTCTGCTGAGCTGGCGGCGGTGGCGTCTCTGCTGGGTCGCCTGCCGACGTCAGAAGAGTACCAGACCTACATGTCTCAGGTGGATAAAACCGCGCAGGACACCTATCGCTATCTGAATTTTGACCAGTTAGGCCAATATACCGAGAAAGCCGATGGCGTGATCTTCCAGACGACTGTCTAACTCGCTATAGTTCGCATCTCTACACCGAAGGAGGCCTACACAGGCCTCCTTTTTTCTGCCTGCTTGACTGATGGCAACAGGGACGCCTTAAAGGTGGAGATGCATCACGACGGTAGAGAGTAGAGGTGACTAAACTGAATAGAAGAAACATCACAGTGAGGATGACATCATGGACTATGAATTTTTGCGGGATGTGACGGGCCAGGTCATCGTTCGTATGTCGATGGGACATGAAGCGATCGGGCACTGGTTCAATGAAGAAGTAAAAGGCCAGCTAACGGTCTTAACTGATGTTGAAGAAGCGGCACGTTCTGTGGCTGGCAGCGAACGGCAGTGGCGGCGCGTGGGTCATGAATACACGCTGTCGTTGGATGAAGAAGAAGTGATGGTGCAGGCAAATCAGCTGTCTTTCACCACGGACGAGCTGGAAGAAGGCATGAGTTATTACGACGAGGAAAGCCTGTCTTTATGCGGACTGGATGATTTTCTGACGCTGGTGGAAAAATATCGCGAGTTCGTCCTGCATTGATGCTTTTGGCAACACAACCGCATTTGGCCATGCGATCGTGTTGAGAACACGGTTATGTTGGACACACCACCCGACAGACGAGTGGTGTTTTTCCATCAATCAGCCAAGATCGGCATGGCCGAAACGTGCCTGCCAGTCATGATCGAATCGGTTAAGCGCATCGTCAACCGCAGGGTCTTGTAGGAACAGCTCGGCAACCGCAGGGTCAACCGTAATAGCCCGACACCCCGCCAGCAGGCAGTCCAGTACCTGACGTGGCGTCCGAAAGCTGGCTGCCAGCACCTGAGTGTGCGGACTGTGCAGGTTAATCAGGGTTTGCAGTTCTTTTACGAGCGCAATCCCGTCTCCGCCCTGTGCATCAATGCGATTGACGTAAGGGGCGATATAGCGAGCCCCCGCCAGCGCGGCATAAAACCCTTGTCCCGCGCCGTAGACGGCGGTGCCGAGAGTAGGAATATCCAGCGCCGTCAAATGCTTAATGGCACGTAAACCGCCATGCGTCACTGGGACTTTGATGACCAGAGAAGGAATCACGTCTCTGAGTTTCAGCGCTTCCTCGACCATGACGTCAGGATCGCGTGCCATCACCTGAGCAAACAGCTGGCCTTCCGTGCCGATAATGGCCTGCATGTCCCGTAGCACGGTATAAATATCGGATTTTCCGCGTGCGACAATACTTGGGTTGGTGGTCACGCCTTTAATCGGTAACACGCCAGCAAGTCGTTCTACTGCGGCCACATCAGCCGTATCTAAATAGAATTCCATCATTTCCCCCGTTAACGAAAACTCGTGTTGCGGATGACATTCATCATGCGGGCTTAGCGCACGATAATGCCCAGTAGAATACCTACTGCGCCGAAATCGGAATCACTGAACGTGGTGTTTGCCAGTCCGATACTGCCCAACACTGGCAACAGGAAAACAGGCAGGAAGGTAATCAGCAGTCCATTGGCGAAAGAGCCTAAAATCGCACCGCGACGCCCGCCGGTGGCATTACCGAAAACGCCAGCAGCTGCGCCGACGAAGAAGTGCGGCACCACGCCGGGAATGATCACTGTCATACCTAACAGATAGAGCAGCACCATACCGACCACCCCGGCTGCAAAGCTGCTCAGGAAGCCGACCAGCACGGCATTTGGTGCGTAGGGGAAGACGACAGGGCAATCCAATGCCGGTTTAGCATTGGGGACCAGTTTGTCAGAAATGCCTTTAAACGCAGGCACGATTTCCGCAATGACCATCCGCACGCCTTGCAGCACGATGTACACGCCGGCGGCAAAGGTAATGGACTGAATCAGCGAAAACATAAACCAGTTTTTCCCACCGGCGTTCATCGTTTTCACCGCTTCCGGGCCAGCAAACAGACAGGTAAACATGAAGATGAAAAACATGGTAAAAGCGATGGCGACCGGCGTATCACGCAGGAACAGCAGGCTTTTCGGTACTTCCATGTCTTCTGTTGATTTCTCTTTATTACCAAACTTGCTGCCGATAAACGCTGACAGCAGCTGTGATATTGCAGAGAAGTGACCAAAGGCGACGTCATCCGAGCCTGTGACTTTCTTCATATACGGGTGAATAATGGCGGGGAACAGTACCATCGAGACCCCAACGACCAGCGATCCAACGGTAATCAGCAGCACACCTTTCATACCCGCCGTTGCCAGAATCACGGCAACCATCATCGACATAAACAGCGTGTGGTGGCCAGTCAGGAAAATGTATTTCCACGGCGTAAAGCGGGCGATCGCGATATTAATAACCATCGCGAAGAACATGATCATCGCCATCTCGGTGCCGAAGTTCTTCTGTGCGACGGCGACAATGGCTTCATTGTTAGGTACCACACCGGCGATACCAAACGCGTGGTGGAAAATCTCGGCAAAATCACCCAGCGAGGACACAATCAGGCTGGCACCTGCGCCGAGAATCAGGAAACCCATCACGGTTTTCACGGTACCTTTGATGCACTCTGTGGCTGGTTTTTTCTGTGCAATCAGGCCGATAAGCGCAATTAAACCGACCAGGATCGACGGTTCAGACAGCACATCACTCATTAAAAAACGGAAGAATTCCATTTTTGATCCCCCCAGCTTATAAGGCGCCAAGTTCTGTTAGAGCGACCGACAGGCGTTCTTTCATCGCCACTTTGTCGATCATGTTATTCAGGGAAACAATTTTTCCCCCTACCGCCTGCGCGATGAGCTGATCGGCAATATCTTTGGTACCGACGAAGATGTCGCTGTCCGTGCCTTTCGCAGACCCCAAATCCACGTGATCCACATCAGCAACCACGCCGAGCTCTTTAACGATGTTTTTAATGCTCATTTCCATCATCAGGCTGGTACCCAGGCCGTTACCGCATACGACTGTAATTTTCATAATCTGTGTCCTCTGGTGGCGATTAATAACGAGAAATAACGGAAAGCACCTGCTCTACGTCCGTCGCGCGGAGTAACGCGGCGATGTCATCAGGTGTGTCGAACAACTGAGCGAGCTGTGAAATAATATCGATGTGGCTATTGCTGTCCGTGGCGGCCAGAACAATCAGCAAATGAACGGGATCGTTGCCTTCAGAATGGAACACCACGCCTTCACGAATCAGCGTCAGGCTGACGGCGAGTTGATTCACGCCATCTTCCGGGCGCGCATGCGGCATGGCAATCCCAGGGCCGACGACATAGTAAGGGCCGATGGCCTCATGAGAGCGATAGATCGCCTCAAGATAGGTAGGTTCAATTGAACCGTTATCTAATAAAGGCTTACAGGACAAGGCGATAGCGTGACGCCAATCATCACAGGCAGGTAAAATCTGAACAACGTCTGGTGTTAGTAAAGTGTTAAGCATTGGAGTCACCTCTGTATCATTCTGAACGCAGGATAGTGTGGCGATGGCGAAAATAATGTGATTAATCTCTAAAAAGATAGCGCTAACTGATATGCCTATCATTAACTGTGACCGACTTAGCACAAGTGGGGCCATTATTTGTTCCCCCGTGTCGCCGCAGGCACACTATGAGCAGCGCTGACAGGGCGTGAATGACGCAGTAAGGAAGTCGGGGTTGTTCGCTCGTTGCCGACTCCTTCACGCTAGCCTGAAGGCAATGACGTTACCGGCTGTTATCGCGAGCGTGCGATGAGAAAAATGACGAATGGAGAGGAAGTGAGCATGCGTAAGCGTCGTAGTACCGGTAAGGTTACGCTACAGGATGTCGCCGACTACGCGGGCGTCGGGACGATGACGGTATCGCGCGTGATGCGCAAACCCGATCTGGTCTCTGAGAAGTTACGCAGCAAAGTGGAACTGGCCGCCAGAACATTAGGCTATGAACCCAATCAGGAAGCCAGTCAGCTTACCGAGAGTACGAGTCGCGTCACGCTACAGGATATTGCAAACCATGCGGGTGTCGGCGCGATGACGGTGTCCCGCGCATTGAGGGAGCCGGGGCTGGTCTCCGATGCCACGCAGAAGAAAATCAATGAGGCGATAAAAACGCTGGGCTATGTACCAAACCAGGCCGCAGGCGCGCTGGCATCAGCCTATCAGCCTGCTATCGCGGTGCTTTATCCTTTTCAGCAAGATCGCGCCAGCGTGCGTTTTGTGCAGGCATTACAGCAGGCGGTTGGCAAACATCATGTGTCGTTAATCATGGGCTGCCATGAATATCGCCAGCATACCGAAGCGGGAATGGTCGAAAAGCTCCTACAGCAGCGGCCAGCGGCGCTGGTGTTATTCAGCGCACAACTCTCACAGCGAACCCGAGACATTATTCAGGCCAGTAACGTGATTACGGTGAATGTATCCGGTGCTGACGTGCTGAGTGCGAATATCAATATTGATATCGCCCTTGCCGAAGCGGCGGAACAACTGACGATGTCGCTGTTGGAAAAGGGGTATCGTCACGTGGCTTATATCGGCGCGCATACGGATAACCGTTTGCAAAAACAGCAGCTGAACGGCTGGAATAAAGCCATGCTGGCGCGCTATCACAATGCGGATTTGAAAATTACGATCCCGGAAGCCCCCAGCCTACAGTTTGGCCGCTATGCGATGACGGAACTGCTGCAAAGCCAGCCGGAGCTGGATGCGATTATCTGTAGCCATGAGGAAATTGCGCTGGGCGCACTCTTTGAATGCCAGCGCCGCCTGATGAAAGTTCCTTACGATCTGGCGATTGCCTGTCTGGATGGTTCTGAACAATGTGAGCATACGTTCCCCGCGCTGACCGCGATGCGGCTTGATTATGAAAAACTGGGCGCGGAGGTCGGGCGTCTGGTACTCGCCATGATGGACAACGACGAACATCCACCGGTAGTGGAAAAAGTGAAGTTTATCTTTGAACCTCGCGCCAGCAGCTAGCTAAACCGGCCTGTAGAGCCGGTTTGGAACGGAAATTGTGATGAATTACAGCGACGCACCACCGCACATCACCAACTGCTGGCCGGTAATAGCCGCGGCAGACGGGGAGAGCAGATAACCCACCAGATCGGCTACTTCCTGTGGCTGGATGAAGCGCCCAATCGGTGGCAGTTTTGGCGGAGAACTCTGGCGACCCGGCATGGTCAGCATCGGGGTTTCCGTTGCGCCCGGCGCGACGATGTTTACCGTAATGCCACGCGGAGCCAGTTCCGCCGCCCAGCTTCTTGCCATGCCGATCATCGCGGATTTCGTCGTGACGTACTGGCTGCGCCCTGCTGAACCGTTCGACGTGCGGCTGCCCAGCAGCACGATGCGCCCGCCTTGCGGCAGCTTATCGACCAGACGGTCCGCGAGCACCTGTGCTGCCTGAATATGCAAGCGCCATAGCGTTTCACCGTCTTCCAGCGAAAGCTGACCGAGCGGGGCGGCTTTCATAATGCCCGCGGCATGAATGACGGCATCAACCTGCGCAATGTTGTCCAAAATGGCCGTCAGCGCGGGCGTATCCATAATATCCACTGCGCAGTGGGTAAAGTGTGGATGTGAATAATCACCCGGCTTGCGCGACAGGCCGGTTACCCGCCAGCCTTCCGCCAGTAATTTTTGTACGATGGCGGCACCAATCCCTGAGCTGCTGCCGGTAATCAGGGCGTGTTTAGGGGCTGTCGCTGACATGTGTCTCCTTAATCAAACTTAACGGCTTTGATGCCCATTCTGAATTACAACAACGTGACGGGGATTTTAAACACGGCTTTTTTGACCGGAGCAGGGCTGTCGTTAATGGCACACAGCGCCTGATGGGCTTCACCCGGATAGAACGTGACGAAGTCGCCTGCCCGCAGATGGATCTGGTGCGGCACCTGTGGGTTATCCAGAATGTAGAGATCCGGTTTACGCTCGGTCGCGGGCTGACCATGCACATCATTCAGACCGTAACCGATAATTTCCTCCCCTTCCAGAATCAGTTGGATATCGAGGTAGTTACTGTGAAATTCAGTATGTCGCGTGGCACGCGGTGCGGTGTTCACGGTACCGATGCTGTAAAACCAGTCGGCACCTTCCGGCTGGTAGCGGCCTTCGGGTAGCGCATTCAGTTCATCTAACGACATGCCCGGTGCGGACAGAATGGTCCACAGTGCATCGGGCAGCGTGGCGAGTTTGAGGGCGTTTAGGTTTCCTGCAATCATAATCGAGTCCTGAAACTAGCGGGGGAGTACCCCCGCTGACAAAGAGAAAAAGTAGCGCGGTTTAGTTCGCTTTGACCCACTCCTCGCTCACCACGACATGCTTGATCGCCTGACGGAAGTAGGTGAATGCCACGTGCAGCTTACCGTCCTGTGCCTGCTTGACGCTGGGGTAAGAGAACTCGCGGTTCAGCTTCTCTGTGGAGTTATTGGTCATGCAGTAGCCGTCACCCACTTCGATATTACGCTGCCACGGCCAGCTTTTGCCGCCGTCTTCCGAAATGGCGAGCGTCATCGGCGCGCGCGGAGCACCCCAGAAAGCGCTGCGGCTGCCCGCTTGCACTTCCGGCATTTTGGCATTGCTGGCTTTGTCCTCTTCATCCTCGATTTCATCGTACAGCGACAGACGGCGCTCGGTGGCATCGGCAGCGCTCATATGGTTGAACACCAGCGCCAGATGGCCATTCTCCAGCGTGGTCACCTGAATGGAGGAGTTGTTGTTCGGCAAATCGGTTGGCACAGGGTCTGACCAGGTTTTACCGCCATCCGTTGAACGACTTTGGTAGATGAAATCTGCCCAGCGACTGCGGTACAGCGCCAGCAGCGTGCCGTCCTGCAACGGCGTGATGTTCATGTGTACGCAGCCCGTGCTGTTTGGCACCGGATATTCCTGCCAGGTCTTGCCCTGATCGCTGGAGATTTTCACGGCGCTGTCATCGTTGTTACCAACCCATTTCTCACCCGGCTGAACGCGGCAGTAGAACACCGGCAGCAGCCAATCGCCGTTTGCCAGCACGGTGATGGGCTGGCGGATGAAGGTGCCCGGCTGATCGAGCAGCGTGCCGATTTCTCCCCAGGTAGCGCCGAAATCCGTGGATTGGCGGTAGCGCACAATGGCGGTGTCCTGATTACCGGATTTCTGCGCGGTATACAGCAGCCACAGCACGTTATCGGGTGCGAGGAACAGCACCGGGTTTTGCTCGGAACGGGTCGCGTCCTCGGACAACTTAACGGCTTTACTCCAGCCATCGCTGCCTTTCACCAGGCGGGATAGGTAGATAGAGATATCTGCAATGCCTTCCTGAGTGCCACCAAACCAGACGCACAGCACATCGCCGTTCGGCAGATGGAGCAGATTAGCGGCATGGTTCTGCGGGCATTCCGATGGAATGTAGGCATCCAGACGCACGGCATCGCCTTCTGCGTGATGAATTTTTCCGCTACGTTCTACGGTAATGGTTTCGCTACTCATGACTCAGGCTCCTGATTTATTTTCAGTTGGAGAAGTTTGGATTTTTTTCGCTTTGTTCGGAATGACGCTATCGATCGCCATGACGATAGCTGGGGTCACCAGTGCGACATACATGTTATCGATACCGTACGGGTTGCCGAGAATGTACCAGACGGACGTCACCACACAGGCTGATATCAGGCTGGCGTTGGCGCCGCGGGTGCTGTTAAAGAACGGCAAATAGAAGGCAATGATGGCGACCACCGAGATAGAAAGGCGGATTGCACGGGTAAAGAATGACAATTTCAGAACTTCAGGCACCAGTAAAACGAAGATCAATGGCAGGAATCCGATGATGAGCGAGAATACGCGCGTCATCTTCATCTCTTTTTCTGGTGTTGGGTTGTAATACGGAACATAAAAGTCTTTAACAATCAGTGAGGCAATCGCCAGTGCGACGGTACTCACACTGATAAATATGGACGCGACCAGTGATGTAGTAACCAGACCCGCAACCCAAGGATTCATATCCTGAAGGAAGATTGGCATGGCGTACAGGCTATTGATTTCTGGGTGAGCAAACTTCGCTGCGACACCGATAATGGCGATAGCCAGTGCAATCGGCATGCAGAAGAGGAAGGCGACCCAGGTTGCACGTTTTGCTGACGCGGCATCTTTGGTGGCGGAAATAGCCTGAATAACGAACTGGGTACAGAAGATAGAACCGATAGTCCCGATCAACCAGGCGAAAATGGTGCTGGCACCGATTTTACCGTCCCACGTCCAGTAGTAATCCGGCATTTGTTCGATCATTGGCTTGAAGCCGCCAGTCATTTTCAATGCAACGTACAGAATAATCATCACACCAACGTACTTCACGGCACTGTGGATCAACGTGACATAAGCCACGCCTTTTAAACCACCAAAATAGAAGTAGAAGGTACTCACGATCGCGGTGATCAGCGCGGCAACTGGCAGGGAGATGTGCAGTACGGTGGAGATGGCTGCCGCACCGCTGACGTAGTTACCTACGTTTACCAGCAGCAGGGCATAGATCATGATGATCGAAATGATGTTCTTGGTAGACGTACCGTATTTCTCGGCGATGGCGCCAGAGATGGTGACCTTTCCGGTATTGTAGATTTTCTTAACCAAAATCATCCCAAACAGCAGGAAACCGATGGCGGCGCCAATGACTGACCAGGAAGCGGCGATGCCGTTCTCAAAGGCAGACTGTGCCGTACCGACCGTTGATTTGGCGCCGATGAATTCGGTCATCAGCAGGATACCGACGATAAACGCCGGTAGCGCGCGTGACCCTTCCATGAACTCAGTACTTGATTTACTGCGTAATTTGAGCGTTAACCATGAGGTGAATGCGATATAAAACACAATCATCCCAATGATGATGAGGGTATCGGTAAAGTTAAAATGGTTCATATCTTCTCGGCCTTAAATGGAAATTGATATTTCTCTGTTACTGCGAGAATTGATTAAGGATGTTACGGATGTTGTCTTCATCCTGTGCGGAAAACTGGATCGGATAGCGGCTGACGCCGACATCTTCACCCATGATCGCCAGCGCTTTTTTCACCACGGCTGGTGAGAACGCGATGGCGTACAGTGTCTTACGCAACTCGGCAACCTGTTCTTGTGCCTGACGAGAGCCTTCGATGTCACCCGCGTTGAAGCGGTGCCAAATCTGGCTGATCGGTTCCGGTGCCACGTTAGCCAGCCCGGAAATACAGGCGGAGCAGCCGTCAACAAAGCCCTGGTGAATGAGCGAGTCTGGGCCATTCAGTACGTTAAAACCCTGTACACCTTTCACCGCTTGCACATAGCCGCTCAGGCTTTCATAGCTGCCTGCGCTGTCTTTGATGCCGATGATGTTCGGGTGATCTGCCAGCGTGCGGACGGTTTCCGGTGCCAGCGTATTCCCCGTGCGTGCAGGAATGTTGTAGAGAAACACCGGCACAGTCAGCGCATCGGCGACGGCGGTGTAGTGGGCAATCAGTTCTTCCTGTTTGAGTGGGATGAAATACGGGGTGATGACCGAAACGGCATCAACACCCAGCGCGGCGATGCGCTTACCGAGCTTGATGGTTTCCCGCGTGGAGATTTCACCGATGTGGCCGACAACCGGCACTTTTCCGGCAACTTCATCAACGCAGGTTTCAGTGACGGCGACTTTCTCATCGGTGTGCAGTACGAAAAACTCACCGTTGGTGCCGTTACAAAAAATACCGTTGCCGTAGCGCATCTGGCGCTGCACCTGAAGGCGCATGGCAGCGGGGTTAAATTCGCCCTGGTTATCAAACGGCGTGACGATGGCGGTCAGGACGCCAGTAATATTTTTACTCATTGTTCTTCCTCGTGACACGTAATCAAAAAGATGAAAAGTTAAAACCGTCCTACTTAAAACGAATGCCGGTCACTTAAGCCCACTATTAGGGGAAACACAGGGGGAGGTTCCCGCAGGAGGCCTCACCCCTGTGGTAGCCCCGTGTATCTCGATGCTTAAACGATCGCGTATGGTTAAAAGAGCGTCAGATAAACCTCACGGACATCGTCGGCACTGACCTGTGTCGGCACGTTTTTCATCAGGCGCTGCACCTGTAACGCGGCATCAACCAGATAAGGCAGGTGGTCTTTTTCCACGCCGAGCTGCTGTAAGGTGTTGGGCAGGTTGAGGCGTTTAACCAACTCGCTGAAATAGGTCACCAGCGCCTGTGCTTTTTCCGCGGTACTCAGCGCCAGATCGGCATCCGGCAGCAGGTCATACGCCTGTGCGAATTTGTCCTGTGTGGCGTCCTGCACGAAACGCATGCAAGGGGCGAGCAGGATAGCGTTCGCCACGCCGTGTGGGATGTGGTACTTGCCGCCCAGCGGGTAAGACATGGCGTGCACCAGATGCGTACCGGAGTGGGCAATGGCGGCACCGCCGTAGTAGGACGCCCACAGCATGTTCAGCTTGGCTTCCATATTGCCTGGCTCACGCACGGAGGTTTCGAGGTTGGCAAACAGCTTTTTCAGACCAATCAGCGCGTAGTTGTCGCTGACCGGGTTGGCAATCGTTGAAGTGAAACACTCAATCAGGTGGCAGAGTGCATCAATACCCGTTGAAGCGGCGATATGTGACGGCATGCTGATGGTCAGCTCCGGCACCAGCGCAACGTAATCTGGCAGCATCACCGGCGTGATAATACCGACTTTGGTCTCTTTTTCCGGGATCGCCAGAATGGCATTCGGCGTGGCTTCTGAACCGGTTCCTGCGGTGGTCGGGATGAGCAGGGATGTCGTGCGGCGGGTCGGTTTTTCCCCTGCCAGCAGGCTATCCAGCGTAACGGTGTCATCGCCTGCGCACAGTACGGAAAGCAGCTTGGCGACATCCAGCACGCTGCCGCCACCGACGCCGATCACCAGATCGGTCTGGGTTTGTGTGAGCTGGCTCAGTATCTGGGCAACGTCGTGCTGGCTTGGCTCGGCAGGAACATTATCAACCAACAGAACCTGCGGAACGGCTTGCTTAACTTGTGCGATCAGCGCCTGAACGTCAGGCAGCCCGACGATGTTTTTGTCGGTGACAAATAAAACGTGCTGTTTCCCTGCCAACAGGTGACTAATGTCCTGAAGTACCCGGTAACCGCTGAGGATAGTGCTATTGATGTTCATGCTTATTACCTTGCCTTTTCTCTTTCGCCAGAGCGTTATCGCTATGATGATAATGGTTGCGATGGTGATTACTTTCAGTCAAATGACGTGGTTCCCATCGCGCCTAAACGCCATTTGCCACATCGTGGTGATAATTTATAGGTGAAATTCCTTTTAAATAATTTGATATTGCTCACATATAATCAAACGTGATTCAATATAATCATTGTCAGGTAATCATGAACCGGGGATGGAGTATGTCGAACGTGCAGCAATCAGCAGAACAGGTATTAGTGGTCGCTGATGACTTTACGGGCGCCAATGATGCGGGCGTCGGTCTGGCGCAGCATGGCGCGCGGGTTAGCGTCGTCTTTGACGTTAATAAACTGCATGCGGATTTACTGGGTGACGCGGTGGTGATTAACACCGATAGCCGTGCGGTGAGTGAAGAGACAGCATTCCAGCGTACTACCGCAGCGGTTGAAGCATGGTTGACCGTCGGTGGTCAGGGCTGGATTGTTAAGAAAATTGATTCGACGCTGCGTGGGAATCTGGGTGCAGAAGTGACCGCTGCTCTTTTTGCCACCGGGATACCCATTGCGTTGATTGCGGCTGCGTCGCCGACGTTGGGACGCGTGACCCGCAAAGGCGAGGTCTGGGTAAATGGTCGTTTGCTTACCGACACGGAATTTGCCAGCGATCCCAAAACGCCAGTGGCCTCGGCGTCTATTGCGGCCCGTCTGGCGGAGCAAACTGCTTTACCGGTGGCGGAAATACACCTTGATGACGTTCGTCAGGCCAATTTAGCTCACCGTTTGCAGCAGTTGGCGGATGAGGGCGTACGTCTGATTATTCTTGATACGGATGTGCAGGACGATCTGGCGCATATCGTTGACGCCGTCAGAGCGTTACCGTTTCGCCCCTTGCTGGTCGGTTCGGCTGGCCTGAGCGAAGCGCTGGCAAACGCGCAGGACTTTACGCGCAAAACGGAGAAGCCGCTGCTGGCTGTCGTTGGGTCAATGAGCGATATTGCTCAAAAACAGATTGCGACCGTCAGATTGCGCAGCGATGTCACGCTGGTTGAGATCGATATCAACGCGCTCTTTTCATCCCATTCATCCACCGTCATGGCCTCCCAGTGTGAAGAGGCGGTAACCGCGCTGATGAACGGCCACCATTGCATTATTCGTACCTGTCACAACGAAAATCAGCGCTTCGAAATCGATGCGCGGTGCCAGCAGCTTGGGCTTAGCCGACAGCAGCTTGGCGAAACGATCAGCCACTATCTGGGGGAACTTACGCGCAGCATTGTTCAGGCGCTAGACAGCCTGACAGCGGACAGAACGAACCGGCGTCTGCCGGGTGGGCTGTATTTATCCGGTGGTGACATTGCGATTGCTGTGGCAACCGCACTGGGCGCGACCGGCTTTCAGATTAAAGGGCAAATCGCATCCTGTGTGCCCTGGGGATACCTGCTGAACAGCGTTGTCGGCACGACCCCTGTGATGACTAAAGCGGGGGGTTTTGGCAACGAAACTACTTTGCTCGACGTTTTACGTTTTATTGAGGAGAAGGTCAGTGAGTAAAATTATTGCGGTAACCATGGGTGATCCGGCGGGGATTGGACCGGAAATTATTATCAAGTCTCTGGCCGAAGGCGAGCTTTCCGGCGCGCCTGCCGTGGTGGTGGGCTGCGTACAGACGATGCGACGTATTCTGGCGCTGAATGTGGTGCCCGCCGTCGAACTGAAAATCATTGATAAGCCTGCCGATGCGGTCTTCGCGCCGGGTGTTATCAACATCATTGATGAGCCGCTGGAAGATCCTCAGGCGCTGGAGCCTGGTGTCGTTCAGGCACAGGCGGGCGATTTGGCTTATCGCTGCATCAAGAAAGCGACGGCGCTGGCGATGGCGGGTGAGGTCCACGCGATTGCGACCGCGCCGCTGAATAAAGAAGCGCTGCACTCTGCGGGGCATATTTATCCGGGCCACACCGAGCTGCTGGCTAAGCTGACCAACAGCCGTGACTACGCGATGGTGCTGTATACCGATAAGTTGAAGGTTATTCATGTTTCAACGCACATCGCGCTGCGTAAATTCCTGGATACGTTGAACCGCGATCGCGTGGAAACGGTGATCGAGATGGCGGATGTTTTCCTCAAGCGCGTCGGTTTTACCCACCCGCGTATCGCTGTTGCCGGGGTTAACCCGCACGCGGGCGAGAACGGCCTGTTTGGTGACGAAGAGATCACCATCGTGTCGCCATCGGTTGAAGCCATGAAGGCCAAAGGCATTGATGTTTATGGCCCGTGCCCGCCGGATACCGTCTATTTGCAGGCGTATGAAGGCCAGTACGACATGGTGGTGGCGATGTATCACGATCAGGGACACATTCCGCTCAAGTTGCTGGGCTTCTATGATGGGGTGAACATCACTGCCGGCTTGCCGTTCATCCGCACCTCTGCTGACCACGGCACGGCGTTTGACATTGCCTGGACGGGTAAAGCGAAGTCTGAAAGTATGGCGATCTCTATTCAGCTCGCGATGCAGCTGGCCTGATTCAGGCTAACTCATCACCGTTGATGACATGGTGTTGTAAGCGAATAAAACGCGATACAGTGCGCATTGCAGGATATCTTCCTTCCCGTGTTTGGGAAGGTTTCTGGTATCCTGCAATCAAGAATAGAGAGTTTAACAACAGCAAGATGGATATCGCCGTGGATCCTACATTAACCGATGCTTTCCGCATGAGCGGGGATAAAGTAAGAGGCCAGAGCCGTCTTGATCAGATTATGGATTATCTGAAAAGCCATAATCTGGTGACAGTCGATGAGCTGGTGTCCGTGATCGACGCTTCTCCGGCGACGATCCGTCGTGATTTAATCAAACTGGATGAGCAAGGCGTGATTAGCCGCAGTCATGGCGGCGTGACGCTCAATCGTTTTATTCCTTCCCAGCCGACCACGAATGAAAAATTACAGCGCAGTCTTCAGGAGAAGCAAGCGATAGCTCGCTATGCCGCAACGCTGGTCAAACCGGGCAGTGCGGTGGTACTGGATGCGGGAACGACCATGCTGGAGCTGGCGCGTCACCTGACGCATTTGCCGCTGCGCGTGATTACTGCCGATCTGCAAATTGCGCTGTTCCTGTCTGAGTTCAAACAGATTGAAGTGACAATTATCGGTGGGCGTATTGATGACAGCAGCCAGTCCTGTATTGGTGAGCATGGCCGTCGTCTGTTACGCAGTATCTACCCCGATATCGCGTTCATTAGCTGCAACTCGTGGAGCCTGGATAAAGGGATCACCACGCCGACGGAAGAAAAAGCGGGCGTGAAGCAAGATCTCGGTGTGAATGCCAGCCGCCGGATACTGCTGGCCGACAGCAGCAAATACGGCGCGTATTCGCTGTTTTGCGTGACGCCGCTGTCTGAGTTGACCGACATCATCACCGATAGCGCGCTGGCACCCGAGGTGCAGGTGCAGCTGAAAGGGAAAACGTTCAATCTGACGCTGGTGTAAGTGAAACGAGGTGCCATCCGTGGCGCTGTCTTTCCTGATACTCTGTGTGCTGGCTAATATGATTTATTTCATGCTAGCGGCAATGGTATCGACGTTGTGCTTAAACGCCGCCGTATAGGTTGCGGCGGGGCCCGAGGCGTCGGTCAGGGCTTCAGGGTACAGTTCACCGCCGGGCTTCGCGCCGCTGGCATCGGCGATTTGTTTCACCAGACGCGCATCGGTCTGGTTTTCAATGAAGTAGCTTTTCACTTTCTCTTGTTTAATTTGCTTAATCAGCGAGGCTACTTTTTTGCTGCTGGCTTCCGATTCGGTAGAGTAGCCCACCGGTGACAGGAACTTCACACCGTAGGCCTGGCTAAAATAGCCGAACGCGTCATGGCTAGTCAGCACCTTACGCTTTTCTGGTGGAATCGTGGCAAAGGTTTTCTTCGCGTAGCTGTCCAGATCCTGTAGCTGCCTGATGTAGGCTTCGCCCTGCTGACGATAGTAATCGGCATTCGCCGGGTCGGCTTTTACCAATGCGTTGACGATGTTGTGCGCGTAGACCACACCGTTGCTCATGCTGTTCCAGGCATGGGGATCGGTTTCCGTTTTGCCGTCTTCCACCATGGTGCGGGTGGCAATGCCGTTTGAGGCCGTCACGACGTCGCCACGGTAACCGGATGCGGTGACCAGCCGGTCGATCCACCCTTCCAGCCCCAGCCCGTTAACGAAAACCAGATCGGCGTGAGCCAGCGTTTTGCTGTCTTTCGGTGACGGTTCAAACTCATGCGGATCGCCATTCGGTTTCACCAGATCGGTCACGGTTACACGATCGCCACCGATATGGCTCACCATATCGCCAAGTACGGAAAAGCTGGCGACAACATCAAGATTCTTTGCCATCGCCAATGGGCTAAGTAGCAGGCCGGATAACGCGATAGCTAACAGTGAACGTTTCATTTTTCCCTCACAGAAAGTTGCAGATAACGAGATTCATCGGTCAACGACGCTGGCGTAACAGCCCACCGTGGTGACCAACACAGACCGAGAAACAGAAAAACAGCGTAATCGTCAGGATAATGGCGGGCCCGGCGGGCAGTTCGGCATAGTAAGACCACAGCAGGCCGATCAGGCTGGCGGCCATTCCTTGCAGCACCGCAATGCCGAGCATGACGGGCAGACGCTGCGTCCAGAAGCGTGCGCTGGCGGCAGGCAGCATCATCATGCCGACCGTCATCAGCGTGCCTAACAGCTGGAATCCGGCGACCAGATTCAGCACCACCAGCGACAGAAACAGGCCGTGAATCAACGCCCGATAGCGTCCTGAACACATGCGCAGGAAGGTCACGTCAAACGATTCGATCACCAGCGCCCGATAGAGAGCGGCCAGCACCAACAGGGAGGCGGATCCGATCAGCGCAATGTCGATCAGCGCGGCGCGATCGACCGCGAGAATCGATCCGAACAGCACATGCAGAAGATCGACGCTGGAGCCGCGCAGTGACACCAGCGTGACGCCGAGCGCCAGCGATCCGAGGTAAAATCCGGCGAAGCTGGCGTCCTCTTTTAACTCCGTGTGGCGGGTGACGAAGCCGGAGATCATGGCGACGGATAGCCCGGCGATAAAGCCGCCGATACCCATCGCCAGCAGCGACATCCCGGAGATGAGATAGCCGATAGCGACGCCGGGTAAGACTGCGTGAGACAGCGCATCGCCAATCAGGCTCATGCGTCGCAGCAGCAGGAAGCAGCCCAGCGGCGCGGCGCTCAGCGTGATGACCAGACAGCCGACCAGCGCACGGCGCATAAAACCGAATTCGGCAAAAGGAGAAGCGATCAGGTGAAATAACATCATGACGTGACGATCCTGAGCGTTGGCGTATCGCTGTCGGCCTGGCGCAGGCTATGCAATATGGGCTGCGCCTCTCCCCAGCGATGGCCGTCCGGGGTGAGATGCAAGATGTTCGGGAAGTGCTGACCGACCAGCTCCAGATCGTGCAAAACGGCCAGAATGGTTCTGCCTTCGGCGTGAAGTTGCTCGATAATCTGTAAGAGTGCCAGCGTGGTATGGCTATCGATACCAGTAAAAGGCTCGTCCAGCAGAATGATGGGAGCCTGTGTCAGCAGTAGCCGCGCGAAGAGCACGCGCTGTAGCTGTCCACCGGACAGGACGCCAATATGCCGATCGGCGAAATCCTTCATAGAGACGGCATCGAGTGCATCAGTGGCTTTGCGATGCCAGTTGACGTGAATACTCCGCAGCAGGCCACGATGGGGCAGCGATCCCATGAGAACCAGATCGCGTACGCTGATAGGGAATTGCCGATCGAATTCGGAGAGCTGCGGCAAATAGCCGATAGCATTATCCTTGCTGCCATCGCCGAGGCTGAATGAACCGGAAAGCGGCGGCAGCAGACCCGCCAGCGTTTTCAGCAATGTGGATTTTCCGCAGCCATTTGCGCCGATAATCGCCGTCAGCGACCCCTGGTGGAAACATCCGCTGATTGTCGCGAGAGGCGGCTGACGGCGATAGCCAAAGGCCAGTTCCTGTAGGGCAATCATGGCAACACCACCGCCCACCCGACCAATAGCCACAACAGCACCAACAGCAGGAAAACCAGTAACACGCGCTTTAGCGCAGAGAGGGAGTAAAAACTTGTCATTATCATCGGTAAAAAATCAAATTGTTATATTATAACGTATCATTTTTTAATGATAACGACAGAGGGAATAGGTAAAAAAGTATGTAAGCGGATTGGGTTTGGGGGAATATTTCGTGCGCCGCACTGTTGAAAAAAACCAGTCAACTCATATCGCGATGGCTTTTCTCTTCACGGCGTAAAAAATTATGCTGAGGTGAACATGAACGCCGAGTGAGCGGCATGGATGCCGCGAAAGCCAGTGCCGCGTAGGGAACGCGTCACTGGCGGCTCGAAAAGCGGTTATGGGCACCGAAGGCACCGCGTTAGCGGCATAATTTCCGCCAAAAGCCGGGGTTCATAGGGGGCTTGCGTAGCCCCCTATGTCGGGCGCGTGCTATGACGTAGCATGAAGAGAACGGTGTTTGAAGCGCACGAAACCGTGCACAAGCAATGTGACTAAAAGGCAACCATGTGAACACATCACACCGTGACGAAATTCCCCTGCATATCAACCACAAAGCGGGTTGCAGGCTCATCGTTGATGTAACCGGCGAGGATTTTTAGCATCAGGCCGAAGCGGTATTGCAGGCTGTCCGGCGGCAGTGTGGCTGTTGGCGTGTAGGCCGCCAGCAGGGCTCGGTACTGTTTCACCCGCGCAGACGGAATATCCTGCCAGGCGAGATCGCTGCCGTTGCGCAGGCAATACCAGTCGGTCACCAGCGTGAGCAGTGAAATATCCTGTAACCCATCTGTGCCTGCTACCGCCTTTGGTTTGCGCTCAGCGGCGTCAGGCAGCGTTTTGGCGCTGAGCGGATCCTGTTGCTGGGCAATCCACAGCAGATCGCCACAGTTCAGCGTATTGATGAGAGGCGATAAATCTTCCGGCCAGTCTTTTACCAGAAAACGCTGGCGTACCAGCAGCGCCAGATGATGATGCAGGAAGTCGTAATAATCGCGGCTTTTCAGAATGTCGCCCAGTGGCTCACCAGTGCGATCCAACTCTTTCTGATAAAACGGGAACAGATGGTTGAACTGCGGCACGTTGCGCAGCACCAGCGTATCGATATCGACCCGATCGCTATGCAGCGTCGCCAGCTTCATGGCAGGCGGGTAAGCGGCCAGCGACGGCACCGCGACATTCACCAGCGTGCCCTGTGAACCGCGATACACGCCAGTGTCGTTGACGTGCAGGTGGCCGCTGAAGTGCAGGCGGATTCCGGCTGCCAGCGCCTGTTCGGCGACCTCTGGTCGCGGCGTGCGTTTAATGAAACTGTTGCTGCCAAACAGCTGTTTTTCGTCCTCTACCGTACCGTCGAGAAAATCCACCAGCGGGTAGTGTGAAAACACCAACAGCTTCTTATTCTGTGCTTTCGCCCGCTGTACCACCGATTTCACCCACGGCAGCATGAACGGCTTCTCGGTCAGCAGCGCATTCCAGCCGGTATTGCTGCTGGTGGAATAGCCTTCAATCCCTTCACGTTTCTCCGGGCCGTCTTTAACCTGATACACGTTGGCATCGATGGAAAGCAGCCACAATCCCGCTTCCGGCTCTACCAGATAGGACGCGTCCACAATGTTCCACTGTTTGCTGCCGTCCGGTGATCGGGCGAGGTACTGGCGTTTACTGAGTTCGTCGCTGTCGCCAAACGGTGTTTCCCAGTGCAGGAAGTCGTCGCGTTTAAAGAAACCAAACGGCTTCATCAGCGGTAGACCGCGTTCATAGCCGAGTGCCTGCATTTTTGCGGTGACGATCAGCGACTGTGCGTCGCCAAGCTTAACGCCGGGTTTGCTGCTCAGCATGGTGCTGCTGCCGTCGGCGTTGAGCATCCTCTGCCAGGAGTCATCGCCCTGTGGGCGATTGACATCGTGGTTGCCGGGGGTGGTGAAGAAACGCATACCGTGACGCTGCTCATACTGTGTCAGGATAGCGGCAATACCTTCAACGGTGGGCTGTTGGCCATCATCAGAATAATCGCCGGACAGCACCACGTATTTCACCTGCTGTCTTGCCAGTTCGTCCAGCGCGGCCAGCAGCGCAAAGTAGGGTTCATTGAAGATACGGGTCGAATTGACCGAATCTTTCAGGGTGCGAATGGTGAGCTTCTTTCCGGTCTGCGCATCGGGCAGGCCGTCAAAATCGTAGTTGCCATAGATATTGTGGACATGGACATCCGAAATAATGGCAATGCGCAGCGGTCCGGCGGGCGCGGTCGTATCGGCGTTGGCGTGAAAAAAGCCGCCAGCCAACGTAATGGCGCTGCCTGCGCCGAGCTTGACGAACGTTCTGCGAGTGAGTGATGTCATTGATGTCTCCGGCATTATTTATAACGGATGGCTGTATAACGCATAATCATGACAGGCAATCAATCGTGCGCCGTCGAGCGCATCGCCCATCGGGGCGGCGAGTTGGGATTGCCACTCGTCCGGCAGCCAGGGACGAATATGTAAGCCGATGCTGCCCATGAGCGATAAGCGAGGTGTGGCGTGGCGCGCCACGGCGGCCAACAGCAGGCTGATTTCGCTAGCCGTCTGCGCGAGTAGCGCGTGAGAAACGGCATCGTTCTGCTGAGCGCAGTCAAATACACGGCGAGCGAACTGTGCATAGTCGCCCGGTTTCGCCTGTTGGATAAACGTCTGGAATGCCTCAAGCGTATTGGCGGCTTGCGCGGGTGCTGTGCTGGCGGAAAAGTAATCGTCGATGCTCTGACTGAGCGCGGACGGCGCGCACCCGCCTTGCAGGACATCGTAGGTATGTTGCAACGCCGCCAGCCCGAGGCGTGCTCCGCTCCCTTGATCGGAAATCGGGAATTCATGACCGCCGTAAGCGGTAATCGTCTGATTCTGCCACGCCAGCCCGCAGGAGCCGGTTCCGGCAATGACGACGCCCGCCGCTTCTCCTTGATTGACGGCCAGGCAGGCACCCAGCGCATCGGTATTAAGTACCTGAGCGGTATAAGGATGCGGCAACGCCAGAAACGCCTCGTAGGCGACGCGATGTTCCGCGCTGGCGAGCGCCAGTCCGACTTTCAGCCGGGATACGTCATCCAGTGACAGCCCGCTGTGCTTCAACGCCTGTGCGATGGCATCGTCCACCGACTGACGCACGCTTTCCACGCCGAGCAGCAGGTTGGCGCGACCGCCGTGTCCCTGACCGAGCGGCGTGCCGTCGGCCTGATAAATCCGTGCCCGACAGCCTGTTCCACCGCCATCCACGCCAGCATAGAGCCATGTTGTCATGATGTGCTCGCTCCTGAATCCAGATAGGGAAGGCAGGCTACCGCCAGATCGCCGCTGAGAAAGACCGCATCGTGCGGCGAATCCGGCAGGCTGTTAAGTAGCAGGGTCAGCTCGTCGGCGCAGCGGGTCAGCAGTTGCACCGCCAGCGCGTCCTGCGGGTGTGCCAGCACAACGTGTCCGAGCGTTGTGTAGTCTGCGGCCTGCGCCTGTTTTGACCAGTCGATAACCCGATCGACCTGTTTATTGAAGTGCAGGAACAGCGCGTCACTGAGCGGCGTAAGCGGCGTGATGCCTTCCACGGCCTGAAGCATCTCCTGTACCGCCCACAGCCCCAGCCGCGACAGACTAGCCGGGGTGCCGATAGGAAAGCAGTCGCCGCCGCGACAGGTCAGGAGGCCGTCATGCCAGCGCAGCAGTCGGGTAAAGCCGCCAGTGACGAGCAAATAGCGATGTTGTCCAGGCCAGCGCTGTTCGCACAACGCACTTTCCTGCGCCCGATCAAAGGGGCGATCGCCATCAATGTCGATCTCCCTCAGTTGCCATTTCACGGTGCGCTTTTCCGCTGTTGTTGATTGGTCGCGATCGTTTCGTTGAGGCGCTTCACATCGTTTGACGTCAGGCGAAGATACTCATCAAACGACACCTGATCGTTCAGGTATTGGGTAAAGCGTGTCAGGATGATGGGGTACAGTTCGTTCGCGCCCAGACTTTCCATGCGTTCCCAATCAAAGACATAAGATGGGATCTTTTTGATCTCTTCGCGCGCGGTGTTCAGGCCATCGATCACATGCTTATCTTTAGTCTGGTAGTGCAGATCGCTGATATCCGCGCCGACGATGATATTGAAGCGTTCGGCAATCTCACGTTGTAGCGGTTCGCTGCCCAGCCATTCCATGAATTCGGCGACTTCCTGCGGGTGCTTGGTGGTGGTAAACGGCATGATAAAGGTCGCACCGCCCATCGAAATACACTTCTCTTTGCAAGGTGCGGGCAGCACTTTCCAGTCAAAACCGTCGCCAATCTGCTTACTGAACTGGTTCAACAGCCAGTTGCCGGAGAAGTAGGTCACGATGTTGCCGTTCACGAAATCGTCCGCCATGCTCTTGTACTGGCCGCCGCCCGCCGCGCCCCACATTTCACGCGGGAACACGCCTTCATCCGACCAGCGCTTTAGATCTTTAATCCACTGCTGCGCCGCGGCGTCCGGGAAGTTGATCAGCCCGTCTTTATCGTAACGTGCGCCATAAGAGTAGGCTGGGCCGGAGAAGCGGAAACCGCTGCGGTCGATGGTGAAGGGGATAGGTACGCCGGTTTTTTCCGCGACCCGCTTCGAGGCTTTCATCAAATCATCAATCGTGTAGCCCGGCTGTGGCAGAGGAACGCCTGCCTGTTCAAACAGCGTCACGTTAACGAATGGCAGATCGGCCGTCCAGGACGCGACAAAGCCCGGCAGCGCATCCGCTTTATGCACGCCTTTCACGCGCATGATCTTTTCGATGCCAGCGCTATAGCGTTTCTCAAAGGCGGCAGGGTCTTTCAGATAAGGGCGCAAATCCAGCGTATACCCGAGCAGCCCCATTTGCGTGGTTTTGGCAATATCCGGGCCTAAGCCCGCCGCCAACTGCATCGGCAATTGTGTTTGCAGCGCGTTATAGCCGGTGCTAACAAAATTCACATCGATGCGCTCATTGCTTTGGGAGAAAGCTTTCACTTTCTGTTCCATGAAATGCACTAATTCGGGATCGTCGTCACTATATAAAAATGTTATTTGCGTTTTAGCGGCTAACGCGCTGGTGCTGAATAACCCCAGTGCAAGGGCGGAAAAAAATAACGCGGTGTTGGAACGCATCATAAACCTCTCCGTTGATGAGCACATCTTATGTTTGATTAATGACGTAAATACCCTGTCGCGGTTAACGGGGTTTATTTTCTTGCTGTGAGTTATTCCGTTTTCTTATTAATGCAAATTTGCATTCATCTGTC
The DNA here is from genome assembly GCF_020181655.1 of Pectobacterium colocasium. Classification (NCBI taxonomy): domain Bacteria; kingdom Pseudomonadati; phylum Pseudomonadota; class Gammaproteobacteria; order Enterobacterales; family Pectobacteriaceae; genus Pectobacterium; species Pectobacterium colocasium. The sequence goes on along the minus strand of NZ_CP084032.1, from coordinate 3,968,541 downwards.
ATTTTCATCATGCAATCATGGACAGAACCCTGATTGATTTATGTGAAGCAGGTTAAAGATATTTTAAATGTTGATTTAAATAAAGCATTTTTGTGATATTAATCACATATATAAACGCGATAATCTTATTTATTAATGCGAAATGTCAATAAATGAATGCAAATAACAATTTAATGCAAATTTGCATTCTAATTGCGATGTCACGGTGCAAAAAATGGTGCGTTGCCCTAAATATTGGCAGCGTGCGCACAGCGAAAGTGCAAATACGTGCAGCCATACATTTTCGTTATTTTATTTGTCAAAGCCGTAAACAGGATTCCGTATGAATATCGGTTGGAAATTAAAGAAGAACGGCGTCATTAATCGGTTTTTGATTACCGAATTGACGGAAAAACGTTATTTCGCCGAGCCGGATACGCTGCCGGATAAGGTGAATTACCGCTTTATTAACGGCTTTGTCGATGTCGGCGTGTTGCCCTGCCGCGTGCGTTTTTTGCAGGAAGAAGCAAAGCGTGAGGTGACGTTGCCAGACGATTTACGCTTTCCGCTGATGTGGAGCGGCGGCGATGAAAGCCGCAACGTGAATTTCAGCGATTTCTGGCCGTGTCCGGTGCACGTTCAGCGCTTTGCCCGCTGCGTGATTCACAGCGACAGCGCGCAGGCGGCCCCTTTTACGCTCAGCACTTGCGGCGGCGTCACGCTGTGGCTGAACGGCGAGCAGGTTGCCCGCTTTACGCCCTTTACTCGTAATACCGAACAAACCTGTGCTATCACGCTGTCGCTGAAAGCAGGGATGAACACGCTGGTGGTACATAGCGAAGAGCTGTGCGAGCGCGATACTGATTACCTGTTTAGCCTGTGCTATCAGGGGGAAGACACACTCTGCTGGCAGCTTGACGACGACGCAGCGCTCAGCGAACAGTTGACCGCGCTGGATGGCTGGATAAATGGGCTGACGCTGGAAAATAATCTGATCCAACCGCCCGTACTGGTGCTGAATAGCACGCAGCCGCTGCCGGAATCCGTGACGATGGCGCATCGGCTGATTGGCAACGTCAACGAATCCGTCCCCGCATGGCAGCAGAAACAGACGCTGCCTGCGGGTAATCTGGGCTGGCAGGTGGATCTGCCTGCGGTTCTGGTGGGTTATTACGATCTGGTCTGCGCGGCGACCTGCAACGGCATTACGCTGACGCGCACCCTCAGCTTTGGGCGCTTGCCTGAACAAACGATGCCTGCGCTGCCGACATTAGCGGCGCGGCGTGAAGCGGTACTGCGCCATACCGCGTTACACGGTTTTGAGCGCCTCGGGCGGTTGTTGGCGATTGTTGCAACGGGTGAGGGCAACGATGCTGCGGCGCCGATTCTCAACAGCGCACTGCAAAAAATCAGCCGCCGTGAAGACTGTGCGGATTTCCAACTGGTGCCGCTGATTTGGCTGTGGCAGCGCTATCAGGGGCAGGCGCTACCGCCGCAGGACTGGCGGCGTGTGCGCAGCGCCATTCTCGGTTTCCGCTACTGGATTGATGAACCGGGCAACGACACCATGTGGTTTTGGAGTGAAAACCACTGCCTGTGTTTCCACGTTGCACAGTATCTGGCAGGGCAAAACTTCCCTGACGATACTTTCCCGTGCAGCGGTCGCCGTGGTCTGGAGCAACAGGCGATGGCCCACGAACGCCTGACGCGCTGGTTTGATTCCATTCTGGAACACGGGCTGGTTGAGTGGAATTCGGCGGCTTATTACCCCATCGACCTGATTGGGCTGGTGGCCCTGTACGAGCTGGCGCAGGATGCCGATCTGCGCGAGAAATCTCGCGTGGTGATTGACCGCATCATGCTGATGACGGCGTGGGTGCATCAGAACGGCGTCGCGGTTGGCACAATGGGACGCGCCTACGATAAAGAGCTGCGCTCCGGCATGTTGACCGAGCTGTCCGGCTTGTGTGCGCTGATGTGGGGTGAGGGCTGGCTGATTCCACACTGCGCCGCGCTGCCGCTGCTGTGCCTGAGCGACTATCAGCCGCCGGAAGCGACGGATCGGATTGCGCACTGGTCACTGCCGCACGGGGCAGAAGCTCGCTGGGTGCAGGGGCTGAACCGCAGCGCCCGCATCATCGCCTGGAAGCAGCGCGACGTCGCCTTTTCTTCCGTTTTCAATCATCACCCCGGTGAACATGGGCACCAGCAGCATCTGCTGGATGTGCGGCTGGGCACGCACTATGCCGCCCGCCTGTGGGTGAATCACCCCGGCGAGGATCGCCCTGATGGTGTGCACCGTCCGTCTTACTGGGCGGGGAACGGGCGTTTGCCGCACCTGATGCAGTATCGCAACCGCGCGCTGATGGTGTTCGATTTGCAACAGGATGTCCGCCCGTGGACACATCTCTATCTGCCGCAAACCGCGCTGGATGACGTCATCGTTGACGCGGTCTGGTGCTTCGTACGCGGCGGCAATGGCTATGCCGCCTTCCATAATCCTGCCGGATTACAGCCGTTTGCGAGCGCAGGCCAGCAGGCGGAAGGCGAACTACGGGCATATGGCGAGCAGAACGTGTGGTTCGTTGCCGTAGACAGCGGCGATGGTGCAGAAGGATTCACCGCATTCGTTGCCCGTTTCCGGGGGCGTTCGCTGGTACAGGATAGCGACGGCGTGCGTATCGACGATCCCGATTACGGCGAGCTGGCCTTTAGCCACGCGGCAGGATTCAGCGTAGCGCAGCAGCCTTTCATTTTTCCCGACGATGTCCCGGTCGTCCCGCAGTTCAACACAGGAAACCCATGACATGCAGACAGGTTCACTTAACCGACAACAAACCGAAGCACTGCTGGCGCAAGTGGCGCGGGCATTTTGCCGCCTGAAAGCGATCGACAGCGTGACGCAGGACGACACGCCGGATGCCGGGCTGACGATTCAATTCGAAGAGTGGGATTGGGAAGTCGGTGTCGGGCTGTACGGTTTTTGGAAGCTGGCGCATCTGACGCAGGACGACACCATGCTGACGACGCTGGCGAACTGGTATCAGCAAAAGCTGGATGCCGGGCTGCCGCCGCGCCAGATCAACTCGACGGCGCCGATGCTGGTACTGGCGCTGCTGTGTCAGGACAAACCGGATGCCCCCGCGCAGTGGCGTGACACCGTGAGCGATTGGGCGGACTGGCTGCTGCACTCGCTGCCGAAAACCGAGGACGGCGGCTTCCAGCACACGGTGAAAGAGCGCCCGAACACCGGGCAGTTGTGGGATGACACGCTGTTCATGGCTGGCCTGTTTCTGGTGGTCGCGGGGAAATTGCTCTCTCGCCGCGATCTGATCGAAGAAGCGGAATATCAGCTCGTCACGCACGCCCGCTATCTGGCCGATGTGCGCAGTGGGCTGTGGTATCACGGCTGGACATTCGTTGGTCGCCACCATTATGCCAATGCGTTCTGGGGACGCGGCAACGCCTGGATCACGCTGGTGCTGCCGGAAATGCGGGTGCTGGCGGACGATGAATTGTCCACGCCGGTACTGCGCACGCTGGAAGCGATTCTGGAGCAGCAAACGACCACGCTGGCACGCTGTCAGCATGAATCCGGCTTGTGGCACACGTTGCTGGATGACCCGGATTCGCCGCTGGAGACCTCCGCCAGCGCGGGGTTCATCGCCGGTATTCTGACGGCACGTCGGTTGGGCATGTTGCGCGATTTCCCGCAGGACGTGCTGGAAAAAGGCTATGCCGCCGTGGTGGCGCAGATTGACGCACAGGGCGTGGTGCAGGGGGTCTCGGACGGCACGGCGATGGGACACGACTTACAGTTCTATCGCGATATTCCCAATGTTGCCGTGCCTTACGGGCAGGCGCTGGTCATGCTGATGTTATTGGCACAGTTAGATTCTGTTTGCGAGGGCTGACAATGGCGAGTCTGGAACTAAAAAACGTCCACAAAAGTTACGGTGCGGTGAACATCATCAAAGGCGTGGATCTCACGATTCATGACGGTGAATTCATGGTTTTTGTCGGCCCGTCGGGCTGTGGAAAATCCACGCTGCTGCGCATGATTGCCGGACTGGAAGCGATCAGCAGCGGCGAACTGTGGATCGACCAGCGCAAGGTGAACGATCTCACGCCAGCAGAGCGCAAGATTGCGATGGTGTTCCAGTCTTACGCGCTCTATCCGCATCTTTCGGTGCGTAAGAACCTCGCGTTTGGGCTGGAAAACCTGCACTTCCCTAAAGCGGAAATTAACAGCCGTATTGATGAAGCGGCGCGTATGTTGGGGCTGGAACCCTATCTGGATCGCAAGCCACGCGCGCTGTCGGGTGGGCAGCAGCAGCGTGTTGCCATTGGTCGCGCCATCGTGCGTGAACCCGACCTGTTCCTGTTTGATGAACCGCTCTCCAATCTGGATGCCAAGCTGCGCGTGCAGACGCGCGGCGAGCTGTCCCGTCTGCACCAGAAACTGCGCACCACCATGATTTACGTGACTCACGATCAGGTGGAAGCGATGACGATGGCGCAGCGCATTGTGGTGCTGAACGCCGGGCGTATCGAGCAGGTTGGCACGCCGTTGGAACTGTTTAATCGGCCGAAAAACAAATTTGTCGCCGGCTTCATTGGTTCACCGCGCATGAATATGTTCCCGGCGCAGATCGTCGCCACCCGTGCGGACGGCGTCGAGGTACAGTGCCCGTCCGGCAATCGTCTGGCGCTGCCGTTTATTGGCACGGTCGGTCAGAACGTTACGCTCGGCATTCGTCCTTCACACTGTGAACTGGTGGCGGAAGGCGAGGGGATTGCGCTGTGCGTCGATCGCTGCGAGATGATGGGGCATGAGACTTTCATCTACGGGCGAATGGGCGGCATTGATGATGAGATGATCGTCCATCTGGCGCAGCACCGCGAGTTCGCGGCGGGCGAATCGGTGTTCGTCCGCTTCCCATCGGCGTATTGCCATCTGTTCGATGGCGACACGGATGACACATTGCCGCGCTGTGCTGAGCAGTAATTATCGCGACGGGAGAGGACGACATGAGAAAGATTGCCTTACTACCCGCAGGATCGCTGATCGATAAGCTGGTAACGCCAGTAGAAAAAGCGGTGAATCTGCTACAAAAACTCGGTGGCCGCAAAGTGATGCCGTGGTTTTTTATCGCGCCCAATATGCTGTTGTTCGCCGTTTTTGTCTTTATTCCGATTCTGCTGGCGGTGTGTTACGCCTTTACCGGCGGCACCAATATTCTGCTGTGGGAACGCCCCTACGTGGGCGTGGGTAACTTTGCCACGCTGCTGAGCTGCGGCAACTACGCCGAGCCATCGAGCTGTGAACAGGATTTGTTCTGGACTGGCGTCTACAACACGGTGTCGTTCACCTTTTTCAACGTGCTCTGCACGCTGCTGGTGGCGCTGGTGACGGCACTGATCCTCAACCGCAAGATTATCGCCCGTGGTTTTTTCCGTGCCATGTTCTTCTATCCGGTGCTGTTGTCTCCGGTGGTGGTGGGGTTGATTTGGCAGTGGTTCCTTAACCGCAACGGCTTGCTGAATCTGGTGCTGTCGTCGCTGGGGGGGCAGCCGATTACCTTCCTGCTCGATCCGATGCTGTCGCGCTTCTGGGTGGTGTTTGTCTCCGTCTGGTTTCACGTTGGGTTTTATACCCTGATCCTGCTGGCCGGATTGCAGGCGATCCCGCGTGATATTTATGAGGCTGCGGCGGTGGATGGCACCTCGCGCTGGCGCGGCTTTTATCGCCTGACGCTGCCGCTGCTGGCGCCGAACATTCTGGTGGTGGTGATTCTGCTGACCATCAACAGCGTGCAGATCTTCGATGAAGCCTGGGTGTTAACCAACGGCGGCGGCCCTGGTACGGCCAACAGCTTTATCGTGCAGTACATCTACCAGACCGCTTTTTCGTCTAACGCGTCGCTCTACGGGCTGGCCTCGGCGGCCTCGGTGTTGATGGGCGTGGTGCTGATGATTCTGACGGCGTTGCAGTTCCTGCTGACGCGTCGGCTGGAAGGGAAATAATAACGGGAGCCATGATGAAAATAATCGCATTTCTCACCCGTACCCGTCATCCGGGGCGCATTCATATTACGGATATCATGAGCTGGGTCTGGCTGGTGGTCGGCACGCTGCTGGTGCTGATTCCGGTGATGTGGGCGGCGATGTCGTCGTTCAAAACCCCCGCGGAGATCAACCGTTTTCCACCGAGTTTTCTGCCGCAGGCAGCGGATACCGTCACGCTGCCAGAGTACCCGAAGCCGCTGGAGTTGTGGCAGGTTAAGCAGGACGACGGCGAAGCGAAAACCATGGCGCTGGTGCGACGCATCGGCCTGATTGCACAGCTGGTGAACCCGGATGCACCGAGTGAGGTGGTTCGTGTGCCGACCAAAGATCTGGTGCCGATGAAAGCGCTGCATCTGGAGACGGATAACTACACGACGCCGATAACGAAGTTCCACTTTGCTACCTACCTGAAGAACACCGTGTTCGTGACGGTGATGGCGACGCTGCTGACCTTGCTGCTTAGTTCTATGGCGGCGTTTGCGCTGTCGAAATACGAGTTTCGCGGGCGCGGTACGGTGCTGACGTTGTTCCTCTCCACCATGATGATTCCGCTGTCGGTGGTGATGGTGCCGACGTTTCTGGTGGTGATTGGTCTGAACATGGGCGATAACCTGTGGGGCGTGATTATTCCTACGGTGGCGACACCGACCGGCGTATTCCTGTTACGGCAATATATGCTGACCATCCCCGATGAGCTGATCGAGGCGGCGCGTATCGATGCCGCCAGCGAGTTCCGTATTTACTGGAAGATCATCCTGCCGTTAACTGCACCCGCGCTGGCGGTGCTGGCGATCTTCTCGGTGATCTGGCGCTGGAACGATTTCCTCTGGCCGTTGATCGTCCTCTCCAGTCAGGATAATTTTACGCTGCAAATTGGCCTGAATGCGTTTCAGGGGCAGTTCTCGGTGCAGTGGCACTATATACTGGCGATGACGATGCTCTCGCTTCTGCCGGTAACGGCGGTGTTCGTCTTCCTGCAAAAATACATCACGACGGGGATTGCCAACACGGGGATGAAATAATGGCGACACTCAAGGATATTGCCGACCGCGCGGGGGTTTCCATCAGCACGGTTTCCCGCGCGCTGAACGGCACGGCGCCGATCAGTGCCAAAGTCAGGCAGCATATTATGGCGATCGCCACCGAACAGGGCTATCCGCTGCATAAAGTGGCTAAAGCGACCGTCGCGCAGACGGAACCGCTGCGCCACATTCTGCTCGCGACGCCGCGTAATCTGATGTTGGAGAGCGAATACAATCTGGTGTCGCTGACGCTGATTAACGCCCTGAAAACGCTCTGTCTGCAACGCAATATCCAGCTGCGTCCGTTTTTGGGGGAGCACGACACCATTAACGAACAGCAGCTGTTGCGTGAGCTTCAGGGCGGAAAAGAGAGCGGCATTCTGATCGTGAATGACGATCATCCGACCCTGCTGAACGCCGTGGCGGAAAGCGGGATTCCGGCGGTGCTGATTAACGGTGAAGATCCCTCGATGCGCCTGAGCAGCGTCACGCCCGCCAACCACTATGCGGCGGCGGCGGGAGTGCGTTACCTGATCGAGCAAGGGCATACGCGGATCCTGCACCTGACCTGGACGTCACGCATGACGATCAAACAGCGTGAGCGCGGCTATCGGGATGCGCTCATGCAGGCAGGGATTGCGGTGGATGACGATCTGATCCTCTCGCTGCCGGATTTTCACCCGCGTACGGCGCGTGACGCGCTGCTGCGCTGGTTGACGGCGAATCCCGACAGACTGGGGGTGACCGCGATTTTCTGCGCGGCGGATAATCAGGCCATCGGCGTGATCGACGCGCTGTATCAGCACGGGTTACGGGTGCCGGAGGATATCTCCGTCATGGGGATGGATGATATCCTGCCGTTCGACATGCTGCCGGTTTCACTCACCACGGTGCATCTGCCGTTTGAGACCATCGCCCGCGCGGCGCTACAGCTACTGGCGCAGCAAATGACGCCTTCACAGGCGCTCGGTATTGCCCAGCGCACGGAGCTGGCCGGACAGGTGGTGGTCAGAGAGTCGGTTCGGCGGGTGAGGTAGGCGGGCGTTATTTACAGGGTGGTTTCACTCTGCATAAGCACTACAGTTAAAGCGGCATTCTGTATTCAATTACGCCGGGTTTTTCTGCGACCCAATCATAAAGTCGCTGAGCTGTTTTATTGGTTTCCTGCGTATGCCAATACAGCCGATCGCAGCGTTCTTCTTGTGCCTTTTCTTTCACATATTCAATTAATTTCTTTCCAATATTTTTTCCGCGCGCGGTTGAATCAACGAAAAGGTCTTCTAAGTAACAATAGCGGTTTATTCCCCAGGTGGAATCGTGAAAAACAAAGTGCACGAAACCGACAATGCGTAAACCGTCCCTGGCTACCGAGCAATACACCGGGATGTCGGGGTGAAAAAAGCGCTCCCAGGTGGTTTTAGTGACGTTATCGCTAAGCTGGACGTTATAGAACGCCTGATAATTTTGCCAATAAGGTAGCCACTGATCGTAATCTTGTGGCTCGACGGAATTCACCATGATCTGTTGGTTTGAAGGCATTATTTTTACTCTCATGTTGTCGCGGACAGGCGCTGAAAATCAGGCTGATATTTGTAGTAATAAAATAGCAGCGGAATAGACGGATATGCCCATCCACTTATTGATAGAGGGGCAGACCAATTCTTTCACACCCTATAACTCGATACATGAATGGCACCCATTGCGGGTTTTCTGGCGCACATTGCATATATCGGGCATCGCGCATTGGCATATACTCATTGCTGTAGGGCTTACGTGTAGCCTGCTTTTCACGCGACAATGGAGATTTCATGACTCGTAATCAGGGTTTTTCTTTAGATATTGGCTGGCAGGCTTTGCTAAAGGATTTTGGATTTCGGCCTGAGCATGTCCTGCGCCGGGCGGGGTTACCGGAAGATCTCTTTGCCCGTGGAGAACAGACGCTTTCCGTGGAGGATTACTTTCGGTTTTGGCGCAGTCTGGAGACAGAAGCTGACGATCCATTATTTCCCTTGAAACTTATCGAACTGGTCACCGCGGAACTCTTTGATCCTCCTCTTTTCGCGGCGCTCTGTAGTGCGAATCTGATGCAGGCAACGCAACGGCTTGCCAGGTACAAACAGTTGATACTCCCTATGCGTCTGGATATTGATGTTGCCGACAATGGTGATTTGAACATTTCACCGCGTTGGCTGTTTGCACAGGGAGATGTCCCTGCTTCATTACAGGTTGCAGAGATCGCCTTTCTGGTTCGGCTGGCTCGGCTGGCGACACGTGAACCCGTTAAGGCCAAACGCGTCAGCCTGCCCGTTCCTCTTTCCGCCGCTTATGCGCCGCACTACAAGGCCTTTTTCGGCGTAGCAGTACAGCACGATCCGAATTTGAGTGTGACGTTCTCCGCCGCAGATGCCCTTCGCCCGTTTCTGACCGTCAATGAAGGTATGTGGCGCGTATTTGAACCTGAATTACGTCGGCGTTTGAGTGAACTGGATGCCGCCGCAGCGATCGCCGAGCGTGTGCAAGCCTTATTGCTGGAGTTAATTCCCAGCAACACGGCAACCATTGATACCGTTGCCGAGCGTCTGGCGATGAGCAAGCGGACGCTACAGCGTCGCTTAGAGGAGGAGGGAGAGAACTTCCGGGTGTTGGTTAACCGTACCAGAGAGAAACTGGCCCGACATTATCTGGCTAACTCCACGATGTCCGGCGGTGAAATTGCTTTTCTTCTTGGCTTTGAAGACCCTAACTCGTTCTATCGTGCATTTCAGGGATGGACAGGGCAAACGCCCGACAATGCGCGTCAGACAATCCGATCGCGGCGATCAATTTCATCCTCTCCATCGCGCCACTGAACGTTCGCCGAACATGCTGAATACGGTTGGCGCAATCGGCAAGTGCTATGGCGTATCGCGCTAGATGATTGGCGCACGCTGCCTTATAGAGTAGCAGCCATAGTCACACGGTGCTGAAAACGGCCCATTTGCAACCTTACCTCAGACAGGAATAGCCAATATGAATGCGAAAGTTTCTTTAGTAACAGGGGCGTCTTCTGGAATCGGGCAGGCGACGGCCCTCAGATTAAAAGCGCTGGGCCATACGGTATATGCTGCTGCTCGTCGGGTCGACAGAATGCAAAATCTGTCCGATGCCGGTATCCACACGCTGGCGATGGACGTCACCGATGATGCCTCTATGCAGGCCGGTATTCATGACATCCTCAAAAAATCGGGACGTATCGACGTGCTGATCAATAACGCGGGATATGGTTCATACGGGGCGCTGGAGGAGGTTTCACCCGATGAGGCTCGGGCACAGTTTGACGTCAACATTTTTGGCGCCGTGCGCCTGATTCAACTGGTGCTGCCCCACATGCGTGCTCAGCGTGCGGGCACCATCGTCAACATCTCTTCGATGGGGGGCAAGATGTATACCCCACTGGGCGGCTGGTATCACGGCACAAAATTCGCGCTGGAGGCAATAAGTGACTGCCTGAGACTGGAAGTGAAGCCGTTCGGTATTGATGTGGTGATCGTTGAGCCGGGAGGTATTAAGACCGAGTGGGGGAGTATCGCCGCGAATAAACTGCGTGATGTCTCCGGCACGGGTCCCTACGCGCCTCAGGCGAGGGCAATGAGTGAATCGATGATTGGGGAAGCGAACAGTAAGCGCCTGTCACCTCCAGACGTTATTGCTGACACGATTGCCCGTGCGGTTAGCGCGCGGCGACCAAAAACACGTTATGCGGTGGGGTTCAGTGCCAAACCGATGATCTTTTTACGCGGGCTGTTATCCGATCGAGCCTTTGACTGGCTGATCGGCAGCGCGACGGGCGTATCTCGTTACTGGAAAAGCTAAGGCGTATTGCTTTTTTAACCACCTGCTTAACCGCAGATCACAACATGAACGGGTACGTTGTCTATTTCATTCTCCTTTTCATTGGTTGGGCAGATGAGGACGCGCCACTTTCCTCATCTGCGATACGGTTACGCCTTGTTATTGCTCCAGTTCGCTGGATTCATAATGAGTGCTGACTGCATCCCTACACTGCCGCTCATCGACGGGTTGTAAGCCTGTTTCCCGTAGAATGATGGAAGCTGACTTTTTGCTGTCGATGACGAGCTGCTTGCTCCGCCAGATGTGGGAATAAAGGGTTTCACTCCCTGTTTGGCTATCGCTCCGGTCAGGCTGCCAAACGCGGGTATCGTTAATTTGCCCAATGAGAGGCTTTGCAGCGTTTTTATGACGGGAATACGGCTGAGGCAAGTGAACTGCGGTACGATACCGAGGCTGCCAAACGAGCTGTAAGCGTTGCTGACATCCGTAAGTGATGACGGGCTGAATGAAAGCCGATTACCCGCACCCAGAATGTTGTCGTAAATCTTCGACTGTTGGTGGGCAAACGCACCGCCAGCGCCGGAGACTGCGCCAGTAATCGCCCCACCAATCGCCCCCGTAATCGCGCCGCTGAGCATGGATTGCTGCCAGGTTCCCGAGTTGGCGACGCCAAAGGCATCATTGACAAAATGTTGGCTGACGCCTTGTGCTGCGCCAATGACTCCTCCAGATACTGCGCCGACAAATGAGCCGGCGATGATGCCGCCAGCGGTTGTCGATGTTGCCGCCGCCGCTGCCGACCCGGCAGCAAAAGCGCCGACCCCGCCTGCTGCGGATAGTGCACCCGCAACAGCGCCGATACCTGCTCCGGCAAAGATGTAACCTGCCAGTGCGCCACCTTTTAGCCCGGATTGAATGCCAGTGTAGGCGGCCATGCCGCCGCCAAGCACTGCACCAACAAGCGCCCCCATGAGCAAAATGACCAGAATGGGCGCTATTTCTCCTGAAGGATCGGTTTGGTTGACAGGGTTGTTGTAGCAGTAAACGAAAGGGCCACCGTATTGGAATCTCGGGTCGCACGAGTAGAAACGACCAAGCTGAGGGTCATAGAAACGCGCACGATAGTTGTAGAGTGCCAGCTCCGCATCAAACTCTTGGCCAGTATAGCGATAGTGCACGATCTCTGGGGTACCAACGCTATTGGCAAATCGCTGACCAAACGGCATGTAGTCCAGCATGGTAGCAACGGTGCCGTCGTCAGCAATGACGGCTCGCACTGACCCCTGTAAGTCTTTCAACACATAGTATGTTGTATGGTTTTTCACCAGCGCCAGCAGGCCACCAATGCCATAGATATACTGGGTGTCTTGTTCCCCTGACTCCATCAGCGGAAAGTCACTCAGCCCATGTACATACAACGTTTGTGCGCCGTTGCTATGCCTTTTGATGACACGCTGGTTAAGGCCGTTATAGGTAAACTCCAGCGAATGGCCATCTTCCAGTGAAACAAACAGCGGTAAATTATTCAGCGCATTGTAGTCGATACGTGCAATCTGGCGATGCGATGAGGCAGTGACGTTGCCGAACGTGTCATAGCGGTAGTGCTGTGTTGGCGCATTATCGTGATGGACGGCGGTAACCTTGTTGCTGTTCTTTAAGTAATCATATGTACGCCGTGCCGTGCCTTGCTGAAGAGACAAGATATTGCCATTAGGATCGAAGGTGAGCGGATGGCCGACACCAAGGCTGTAATCAGCGTTAGTGCTGTGCTGAGCGACGATCAACTGGCTGCGCTTGTCGTACTGGTAGCGGTAAGTAAATGTATTTTCTGGATTAATGCTGTTCTCGCTGGTGGCGCTGGCAATGTTACCGTTGTAGTAACCTGAACCGTTATAGCCACCGGATGTGTAGCTAAAAGTATGCTTGAGAAGCGGGCTACCGTCAGCGTACTGGTTCGCTATCTCTGTTATCCATCCGGGAGAATTGTAGGCCAGACGGCGCAACAGTGGGCGGCTTCCTGTGTTATTAAGCTGTTCTCCGGCGAGGCTGCCATCCGCGTGATAGCGATATTGGGCAAATTTCGCTGGTTCGTTCTCTGTTCCGATAGCCGTGTTCTGCCCCATGTCATTATAGGTATATATGACGCTGGGGATGGGGGCGCCCGCGGGGTAATCAATACGCGTGGTATTACCCAGATTGTTGTAAGTATATGTCGTGGTTTGCGCGACGTGCTCCGGCACGCTCAATGTAGTGCGTGTCGTATTGCCATAGCGATCGTAGCCGTAGCTATTTTCGATGATCGCTCCGCTGGCGTTTCGTTTCTGTGTTTTCCATAAACGCCCACGCAATGTGACGTCTTCTCCTGTTCCGTCATAACTGTTCTGGGTTTCCCAGTGGTTGTTTTGCGGGTAATGCGGATCGCTGTTCGCTATGCTCTGTAGTTGGGTGCCATCTCCCCAGGAACGCGTAATTTCTCCCTCCTCAATGATACGACCCAGAATGTCATATTTCTTATAGAGAACGGTGCCTTTCTCAACCGTTAATGGCGTTGAACTAAAGCGTAGACGGCCTGCGGAATCGTAGATATAGCGCGTTTCTCCTGTATCTGGCGTCGTTCGGGATATGAGCTGCTGCAAGAAGTTATAGCGATTGTGGGTGGTAAAAGCTCCGGTGTCGTTGCCTGATAAAAAGGCGTTCGGATGCAGAATTTGGCAGATATTCCCCGCAGCATCAAAAACTTGCTGAACGGCATCAACAACCGTGTTATCCGCATTGGTCTGTTTACCTAACGTTTGCCCTCTGCGATCTTTAATTTCCAGAACCTGGGAACCATTCGCATCGGTCAGCGCGGTAACCAATAACTCGCCTGGTCGATACAGAATGCCCGCGATGCTTTTCTGATCGGCAACGGCATACTTAATCTGGGTGGTATGGTTATTGCTGTCAGTAAGGGCAAACAGTTTACCGGGTAACCCTTTTTTGAGCGGTCGCCCGAGTGATGACGCTTCATAACGCGTGCCGCTGTAAGGGTATCCTTCATCTTGTGGATAACGCGTGCTGATTTCGCCACTCATTATGCCCGTTGCGCTATCTAGCCCGCTGACAAATCCTGAACGGTAGCCGAAGAGCGTGTCGTCAAACGTCGCTATCTTGGTTTCAGCAATGCAGTTCCCTAGTGCGTCATAGCATTTTTCTTTAACCAGACACTGGGTACCATTTAGCACCTGAGACTGTATATCCTGCCGATTAGCATTTTTATAACTCATTGAGATTTGAGGGGAGCGATATGTCACTGGGTTAGCGAGTTGCAGCTCGCCCTGTGCTGAAAAAACGCATTCTCCACTCAGCGGTGTCGGGCTTTTTATTGCGAAAACTTGTCGGCCATCGGCGAGTAAGATCACCGCACCATTCACGGGGATCAGCAAGACGGTTGCGGGCACTTGACCATTAATCTTGCTGTTTTTGTATGTTGTGCCATCCAGCTCCAGCGTCCAGCCCGTTGATGATAGCCATTTGACGCTGAGTCGATTGCCGATAGTGATGCCAAAAGCGACAGTCTGAGGCGCGCCAGAAGATAGTGTGACGCCGATAGCATAGCGGCCATGTTGCTGAGTGGGTCGCCATGAAATGGTGTTAACGGCGGAACCTGTGTGACAAAGCTGACCGTTATTGAGACGCCAGGCAGAAGCGCCATCCCGGATCCACCGCTCCCAGGTTTGTTCGCCGTCCATAAAGGTTTCGTAGAGGCCGCCTTCAGCCGCCATGATGTCACAACTGCTGGACGGGTCGTTTTGAGGATAGGCAAAGGGCTGTGCGTTATTCCAGCTTCTCGTCGCGTAACTTACCGAACCTCTTTTGCTGTTTTCCTGTGGACCGACTTCGGTGAATTTCTGACGCAGTGGATCGTAACCATAACGTGTGATGTTGGCATTATTGCCGAGTGTGGCTGTTTCATCCCAGTAGATCGGATCGTAGCATTTTGCTTCCATGTTGCTGGTCAACGGGGTAATGCTGATATTGTTGATCAGAAGATAAGCGGAGGACTTTTCATTGGTGAATGACACCGTAAGCGGGAGAGGGGCTCCGTCTCCCTGATAGTCGATGACCGCCTGCCAGTACACCCATTTCGCTTCATGGGTAGGGATAACTGCCACTTTTTTACGTTCACCGCTTCCTGAGCGCGTTTCCAGATAAACGTTGCCCGCGTTGGTCAGAAACCCTTTTTCCGCTTTTATCCAGCCAGCAATGATGGTTGTTTGCGTGTGTTGCAATGGCGTTGTTCGCAATAGAGCGCTATGGGCCGTCAGCTTAAAGCTATTGGTGCCCGTGCAGGCATCGCCAGAGATGAGAGCGTCTGCCATCGTTCCCTTGCCATTCGCTAGTTGCCAGCGCGATGGATAGGTTTCATAGGGTTCAAAACCGACAAAATCACAGCTGTTATCGTCTTTGCTGGTGAAGGTAGCGACAGGCAGAATTTCGTTTTTATCCCACAGCGTACTTTCTATCTGTTCCGTGGCGTCACTCCCGCAGGTAATCGCCCCATAAAAACTCCTGTGTAGGACGCGACTGACCTTCAACCACGATGCGCCTGGATTGGCGGTGATGAGATGTGGGTTCTCTGGCGTTGTATTGTCAGGTGCCTGTTGCAGGATATATGCGTTACTTGTTGCCCACACGGTTGGTGCCGGGTTGCCAGAAATGGGGTGCTGGCGTGACTGAGGATGGTATTGTTGCAAGCTGCCGGAAAATACCTCTTTTTTTCCGCCACTCGCCGGGGTGGTGACTGAATCAAAATGGGTGAAAGGGACGTCAATAACGTGCTTAAGCAAGAACCACGGATAGGCCTGATAGGCATAGCCATAGTGTTTGGTGATCGTTTCCACCGTACCATCACGGGTGACATTATCAAACGTCTCTTCTACAAGCTTGCCAAACTGGCTGTCATACGTGTAGTTCGTGCTGGTCAGCAGGCCATCATTGATGCTCGTGTCGTTGATACAGCGGATGTAGCCGCCAAACAGGTCACGCTGTACGCCTTTGACGTTGAGCGTGGTAAACACCTTGATATGTTTCTGCTCATGAATCAGCAGCATATTGTTGCTATCGAAGGTTTTTTGTTCAATAAGCTGCCCATCCAGAAGACCTGAGTCATCCTGGTCTGCTACGTTAACCTTCTGGTTTTTTTTGGTTAACCCATTGAAGTAACGATTCTCGGTATAGCCAAAACGAGGGAGTGCTGGCGTATCTGTACCTGGATAATAGGCGCTTTTGTAATACTTAAACACGGCACCGGTTGGATCGCAGGTCGCTGTTGCGATATCAAAGACATACGCTGTCGTGCTGGTAGTATAACCATCATTGATACTGACCGTATCGACGCAATAATCCACCAGTGTACCTTGCAAGGTATTATCTAAATAACGGTTCAGTGTCAGGGTTTCTGCGTTATCAAAGCTCTTTTCCAGTGGTAAGTAGGTGACAAAAGTGGAAAGACCGGAAGGGTATTGACCATTAATGTTGGTTTTAATTTGCCCGTCAGCGTTGATCTGTGTGAAGTAGCGCTGAACGATCACGTCTTTATTGGCAAGATTCTGGTTAAGGAATGGCCAGACCGTCGTATCTTTGACCGCACTCCCCGCTAAATTCAGATAAGAAATAAAACGTGGCCCCTGATTGATCATCGTGGTGCTATCTATTTCATACGGCACTTCCTGATAGTGGTTTACCGCATCCTGCCAATTACGCGATGAGCCTCGCTGATAGATACGATTCCCCATCGTGGCAATATCGGCGCCTGCCGTGGGGAAGAAATGTACCTTCCGTGCTGATGTTGGGCCATCTTTGCTATATAAGTCCGTGGCGCTGTTATCCCAACGCGCAATGTGGGTCACGGGATCGTAGCCAATCAGTTTAGCTTGTACGGCAGATTCTCGATTGCTGACGGCAATGGCGTAATCGGTGCCGTAGGCGTACCAGTTTATGTCCTGATCGCTACAGGTATCGCGGAAATTCAGGCTTTTGTTGAACAGCCATGATGCGCCGTTGTAACGCAGCAAATGAGGGCCGGAAGCAATCATGCTGTTGTTAATGAATCTGGCGATAAAGGGGATGGTAATCACTTTCGATGGATGACTTTTCGGTAACCGGCAGGGGAAGTCAACACTCTTGATCGTGCTAAAAGCCGCATCCCATTCCAGAACTTTAATCGTGTAATCAACGCTAAGTGAGGCTTCCTGAGTGATATAGGTCAGTGCAATAAACGAGGCACTGCTGGCAAAACCAAAGCTGTTTTCCGGGTTAGCACCACCGATCGTAAAGGTTAGCGTTGTCGATGCGCCGGTATGCCACTGCTCGTCGCCGTCCTGATAATAAAGCGTGAAGGTGTTGTGGTGCATGCCGCCACTTTCCGGCGCGTAGTCCAGAATGGCGTAGTATTTGTTTGTAGCGGTGATGTAAGGCTTATTGTTTGGTTTGTTCGCCGTCAGATCTGAGGATCTCTCTTCAATACCCCATGATTTGGCAAAGTTATTCCATGTGTAGCGCACTAGCTTACGATGATCTTTATCACAGGTGACGAAGAAATTATCGCCTGCGGCAAGCTGCAAGTGGGCGGTCTTTTCGATAATCGGTGCGGCTTCGAACCATTCGCCCCACTTGCGGTTGTCTTTATGGTAAACGTGTACGCCTGATTTCCCGTTCTGGGGGCTGGAATAGGTCAGACAGGCAAAATCAGCACTGGTAATGACGTTCACACTGTTGATGTCGAATGCGGCCTTGATTATCTGCTGCTGGGGCGTCCATTGTTGCCATCGGCCTAACCAGGTATAGAGTGTGACATGAATTTGGTCGGTTGATTCGTTTAGCCAGAGACTGACGACATAGTCCGCGCCGAACCAGACTCGGGGCTTCGCGGCGCGTGGCCAGGGATTGGTAATCTGCTGTTGCCTGTCGCAAAGTGGCAATGTCTGCTGTTTGTATCGATAGGCGATATCGGCTCCATCGGGCGTAATCGCGCGGCTTAGCGCACCGGCGTTAACGTTGCCTACGGCCCAGTAGCTGAGTTGCAGATCTGGCAGAGAACATTGGTTGGCATACTTGCGTTGTATGCTGGTCAGCGTGCGTTTGACCGTATCGCCGTAGAGATAATCATTTTTTGTGTAGTGGCTGAAATTGCTGCTAACGTCATAACCCAGTTGCACGGCATAAAGCAGATCACCTTGAGGATTATTGACGACAATATGATCCAGATAACGCGTTTCGTATCTGTCCTGATAGGGACTAGGTTGGTTATCTGGAATCTGTGTATAGGGGGTATTCCAATGTGGAGACAAGTACTCGCGCGGGCTGGCAGGGGAATGGATATCGTACTGTTTTTCTTTGTAGTTGAAATTAATGGTGCGATTGAACATGTCGGTTATCGTTAAAAGATAGCAGGCCTTAGTAAACGATAACCCGCTGTCCCCAACCTGCTGCTCCACCACATCGTAACTGAAAGTAATCGTATCTCCCCAGAGACTTTTGATTTGTGCCAGATTCCAGGTTGCGGCGAACCTCGATTGTAATAATGTTTTGTCCCCGGAATGCGTGAGCGCAGATTGTCCTGACCAGTTACCCCATCTCACTTTCCATTGAATGGCATGTTGGGTAGCCGTTATTCCACCATAAAAATAGCTAGTGCCATCATCTTTTACCATTTCCCAGCGTTCAAACTCCGGGTAATATAAAATTTTACTGAAATCATATTGGAAACATTCAAAGGCAAAGCCGCCGGAAAGCACATTCAGATAGTCATCCTGGCGATTAACGATAAAAGTACGTTGGTTCTGGCTATCAATGATTTGCCATTGTTGATTGGCGTTTACGGTGCTGACACGGGCATTAATATCAATTTCTATTCCAGATTCAATAAACTGAGATTGAATGGCAGAATCTATTTTCCCTTTATTCAGTGTGTCAATGTTATTACTTGGAAGTGTCGCACGATGCCATTCATTTTTTGTTCTGATCAGTTCTGTTGCGCTATTATTGGTATAAATTTGATAAGTGTTGTCGCCTGGTGAGGCATTTCCTCGTGTTTCTACTTCTATTCTCTCAAAAGGCAGCTTCCAGCCTAACCCCAGGATACTGGTTGGCGCGCTGGCATTTGACTGATGGATTTCATTTTTAACATTACTGCCATAGGATGCCGTCACTTTCACATCCAGCTTGTTTCTTCCTTTTAGTGAAACCAAATCTAAAGGTAAATTGATATCACCACGAAACAAATTAACGCTGTCCTTGAATATGTTATTGATATTCTTTTCGAATTGACCTGGACGTATTTGTGGGGTTTGACTGTTCGTACTGTTACTCATTTTTTATATCCTTTTAATGAAGCGTATCAGTCAGGCTGTGTGCGTTAAATTATAGGCAATAATGTGTAATGGCGGTTATGGCTGTCTGGGGGATGAAAAATTATATTATGAACGGTGGTGGTATTTAAAAATCGCAGATAGCATTTCTGCTACCTGCGATATAATTAATCAAAAAAGAGAAATATAAGATTATGAATCACATTCTGCGACAACCAGAACGTTGACGCTACCATAAGCTTTATTGTTGGATTTGTCTTCCATATAACAGGTTGCAGAAATGGTGACACCGTTGCCGCTAAAACTGGATATGGAACTGGACACACTGATGGTTTTTAAGTGGTGGTCAGCACTACCGAACGAAAGTTCAAAGGCTTGAACCGCGACAGAGGCGTTAAGTACACGAGTTCCGAAATCGATATTCTGTGTTGCACCAGATTGAACTTTAGCAACTTGAAATTTTGTAGTGGACATAGCTAATCCTTGTTAATAAATAATTCTAGTGATCCTTTATTTCAGGAGTATTGCTGTTGGCTATTTCAATAACAATTAGTGCAAGATATAAATTATATTCAAGAAATAGTTTTGTCAATGTCCTTGAGATAAAAATAATTCGTGTTGTTATTTTATTATCTTATTGTTATGTATGGATTTTTATTTGATTTCTATAGTTATTATTTGTCTGGTAATTGTTTTTGAACCATTCCTTCAAAGGGAAGTGAAGGGATAATTTATTTTCTATAACTTATTCTGATAGTTCTGGTTTTAGTCGTTATCCATAAATAACGCAGGGTATGTAAAACACCGAGTGTGGTTTATTTTTTATGGCAGTTTTATTAAGCGTCATATCCAATGATAAATACGCGTGGAATAGCAACAAAAAATAAATGGTTATTAACCCGCGATGATTAATAAATCAGGCGTTGTGGCTGACAAATTTAACAATGACATCGTTATGACATGCTTAATGGGGATGTGGTCAAAATCAGTGTGGCTGGAGAAACTGGCTTAGCCGTGGTGAGTAAAAACCCTGCCGAAGCAGGGTTTGATGGTTCTGGATTGCCAACCTCAAAGAGGCATTTTTTAGAACGGAATGTCGTCGTCGAAATCCATTGGTGGTTCGTTGCTTTGTGCTGGCGTGCTATTTTGCGCTGGGCGTTGCTGAGACTGCGCGCCGCCGCTGAACTGGTTGCCACCCTGCGGCTGCTGAGGTTGACCCCAACCGCCTTGGCCGCCACCTGCATTGCCACCGCCTGCTGGTGCGCCGCCGCCCTGGCGTCCACCTAACATCTGCATGGTGCCGCCGACATTAACGACGACTTCGGTGGTGTAGCGTTCTACGCCAGCCTGATCGGCCCATTTACGGGTTTGCAGTGCGCCTTCTATGTAAACCTGAGAGCCTTTACGCAGGTATTCGCCCGCCACTTCTGCCAGTTTGCCGAACAGCACCACGCGGTGCCACTCAGTCTTCTCTTTCTGCTCACCGGTTTGCTTGTCACGCCAGCTTTCTGACGTCGCCAGCGTGATGTTGGCAACTGCACCGCCATTCGGCATATAGCGGACTTCCGGGTCTTGACCCAGATTCCCGACAAGAATCACTTTATTAACGCCTCTGCTGGCCATGCTCGTGTCTCCTGATGAATCAATTTATGTAAGTCTAAACGATCAATTTTATCATGATACACATTTGTATCATACCTGCGAAATGGCTTCAGAAACGAAAGTGAGATTTGCAGCGTTTGCAAAGTAAACGGATTTAATACTGGATATCCATTCAGTTTTTTTTATGCCATAATTGCTCGTTTCGTACCGGTTCTCTCCCTTCGAGAGGCGATGACAAACCGTTTTTATTCCGGGAAGTGTGTGAATGGATAAGATCGAAGTTCGTGGTGCTCGTACCCATAATCTCAAGAATATCAACCTGATAATCCCCCGTGACAAGCTGATCGTAATCACCGGCTTGTCGGGTTCGGGTAAGTCATCGCTGGCGTTTGACACGCTGTACGCCGAAGGGCAGCGTCGCTATGTGGAATCCCTCTCCGCTTACGCCCGTCAGTTCTTGTCGCTGATGGAAAAACCGGACGTCGATCATATCGAAGGGCTGTCGCCCGCCATCTCTATCGAACAGAAATCCACCTCGCATAACCCGCGTTCTACGGTCGGGACGATTACCGAAATTCATGACTACCTGCGTCTGCTGTTTGCACGCGTGGGTGAGCCTCGCTGTCCGGAGCACGATGTGCCGTTGGACGCGCAGACAGTCAGCCAGATGGTAGACAACGTGCTGGCGCAGCCGGAAGGCAAACGCCTGATGCTGCTGGCGCCGATTGTGAAAGATCGCAAAGGCGAACACAGTAAAACGCTGGAAAACCTGGCCTCACAGGGCTATATCCGCGCCCGTATCGACGGCGAAGTGTGCGATCTGTCCGATCCGCCAAAGCTGGAATTACAGAAAAAGCACACCATTGAAGTTGTCGTCGATCGGTTTAAAGTGCGCGACGATTTGGCGCAGCGGCTGGCAGAGTCATTCGAAACCGCGCTGGATCTCTCTGGTGGTAGCGTGGTGGTGGCGGATATGGACGACCCTACCCAGCCTGAACTGTTGTTCTCGGCGAACTTTGCCTGCCCGGTGTGTGGCTACAGCATGCACGAGCTGGAACCGCGCATGTTCTCGTTCAACAATCCGGCGGGCGCGTGCCCGAGCTGTGATGGTCTGGGCGTACAGCAGTTCTTCGATCCGGCTCGCGTGGTGCAAAACGCGGAGCTGTCGCTGGCTGGCGGCGCGATCCGCGGCTGGGATCGCCGCAACTTCTATTATTTCCAGATGCTGCGCTCACTGGCGGAGCACTATAAATTTGACGTCGATGCTCCGTTTGAAAGCCTAAGCGCCTCAGTCCAGAAAGTGATTCTGTACGGCTCCGGTAAAGAGAACGTCGAATTCAAATATATCAATGATCGCGGTGATACCTCGATACGCCGCCATCCGTTCGAAGGCGTGCTACACAATATGGAGCGCCGCTATAAAGAAACGGAATCCACGGCGGTGCGCGAAGAGCTGGCGAAATTCATCAGCAACCGTTCCTGCGCCAGTTGCGGCGGGACGCGCCTGCGTGAAGAGGCGCGTAACGTGTTCGTTGAGCAGACGACGCTGCCGCAGATTTCCGATATGAGCATCGGCCATGCGATGACGTTCTTCCAGAATATGAAGCTCAGCGGGCAGCGTGCCCAAATCGCCGAGAAAGTGCTGAAAGAGATTGGCGATCGGCTCAAGTTTCTGGTGAACGTTGGGCTGAACTATTTGTCGCTTTCCCGCTCGGCGGAAACGCTGTCCGGCGGTGAGGCGCAGCGTATCCGTCTGGCAAGTCAGATCGGTGCCGGGTTGGTTGGTGTCATGTACGTGCTGGATGAACCCTCTATCGGCCTGCATCAGCGCGACAACGAGCGCTTGCTGGAAACCCTGATTCATCTGCGTAATCTGGGCAATACCGTCATTGTGGTGGAACACGATGAAGACGCGATTCGCGCCGCTGACCATGTGATTGATATCGGTCCCGGTGCAGGCGTGCACGGTGGACAGATTGTTGCAGAAGGCACGATGGAAGAGATTATGGCGGTGCCGGATTCGTTGACGGGGCAGTTCCTCAGCGGCAAACGCAAGATCGACATCCCGAAACAGCGCGTACCTGCGGATCCGACCAAAGTGCTGAAACTGATTGGCGCGAAAGGCAACAACCTGAAAGACGTCACGCTGACGCTGCCAGTTGGGCTGTTTACTTGTATCACCGGTGTGTCGGGATCGGGCAAATCGACCCTGATCAACGATACCTTGTTCCCACTGGCGCAGCGTCAGTTGAACGGCGCGACGCTGGCAGAGCCTGCCGCTCACCGTGAGATTCAGGGGCTGGAGCATTTCGATAAGGTGATCGATATCGATCAAAGCCCGATTGGCCGCACGCCGCGTTCCAACCCGGCAACCTATACCGGTATTTTCACGCCAATTCGTGAGCTGTTTGCCGGCGTGCCGGAAGCGCGTACCCGCGGCTATAACCCTGGCCGTTTCAGCTTTAACGTGCGCGGTGGGCGCTGTGAAGCCTGCCAGGGCGATGGCGTAATTAAGGTCGAAATGCACTTCCTGCCGGATGTTTATGTGCCGTGCGACCAGTGCAAAGGCAAGCGCTATAACCGCGAAACGCTGGAAATTCAGTACAAAGGCAAAGGCATTCATGAAGTGCTGGATATGACTATCGAAGAAGCGCGAGAGTTCTTTGATGCCATTCCTGCACTGGCGCGGAAGCTGCAAACGCTGATTGACGTTGGCCTGTCCTACATTCGCCTTGGCCAGTCGGCCACCACACTGTCCGGCGGGGAAGCGCAGCGTGTGAAACTGTCTCGCGAGCTGTCAAAACGCGGAACCGGGCAGACGTTGTATATTCTTGACGAACCCACGACCGGCCTGCACTTTGCCGATATTCAGCAGCTTTTGGCTGTACTGCATCAGTTGCGCGATCAGGGCAATACCATTGTGGTGATTGAACACAATCTGGATGTAATTAAGACGGCAGACTGGATTGTCGATTTGGGGCCGGAAGGCGGCAGCGGCGGTGGAGAAATTTTGGTGTCCGGCACGCCGGAGACGGTGGCAGAGTGCGAGAAGTCTCATACCGCACGCTTCCTGCGACCGATTCTGGCACGTGAAGCCTGATAGCAGGGAGATGGCGATGTGGATGCAATATGATATCCGCCTGAAACCGAAAGCCAGAGGTTTCCATCTGGTGACTGACGAGATACTGGCGCAGGTCACGGCGCTGCGCCAGATAAACGTCGGGCTGATGCAGGTGTTTATCAAGCACACCTCGGCGGCGCTAACGATTAACGAGAATGCGGACTCCACGGTACGGCAGGATTTCGAAAGCTTCTTTAATCGCTTAGTGCCGGAGGATGAACCGTACTACCGCCATACGTATGAAGGTAGCGACGATATGCCCGCGCACCTGAAAGGCAGCCTGCTGGGCAACAGCCTGATGATTCCCATTACCAACGGACGCCTGAACATCGGCACCTGGCAAGGCATCTACCTGTGTGAACATCGCAACCACGGCGGCAGCCGCTCGCTGGTTGTCACACTCAACGGGGAATAGTCCAGCGACGCATCCCGATAAATACCGAACTTATTATGGTTGATAATAGAAATTAAAAATCAATGAGTTATGACGATACGTAAAAAAAGGGTCATAAATGTCTGGCAAAGATTTTATTTTTCGTCGATAGGCCTATGCTGGGTATTTGCATATGCTATGGATATACAATTACATGATTAATATCTATACTGAGCTTATGTTTTAGCCAGCACTATTAAATGGTAAGTAACTGGCTGAATTCCCTGTAAAGAGGAGATGCATCATGCGTATTGTTTCGGTTTTTAAAAACGGTAACAACCGTGCTATTCGCTTGCCGCGTGATATGGATTTTGAGGGCGTCAACGAACTGGAGATCGTGCGTGAGGGGGATACCATCATGCTGCGTCCAGTGAAGCCCAATTGGCATTCATTTTTGCAAGAAGAGCGCGCTGACGCTGACTTTATGACAGAACGTCAGGATGTGATTGAAGAGGGGAGATTCAAGCTGTGAGCTGCTTGTTCATGCTGGATACCAATATCTGTTCCTTTATTATGCGTGAACACCCGGCGGCAGTGATTGATAAGTTGCAGCAGTGCACGTTACGACGTGATCGAATTGTGGTCTCTGCCATCACTTACGCCGAAATGCGCTTTGGTGCGGTTGGCAAAAAAGCTTCGCCACGCCATATGCAACTGGTTGATGCTTTCTGTCGTCGGCTCGATGCGGTGTTACCTTGGGATAGCGCCGCGGTAGACGCGACGACGAAAATCAAAATTGCGTTAGCCGCGGTTGGTACACCCATTGGCCCAAATGATGCGGCCATCGCCGGTCATGCCATCAGCGCTAAGGCCATATTGGTTACCAATAATCTGAGAGAGTTTGAGCGAGTACAGGGGCTAACGTTGGAAGATTGGGTTAAATAGTTGCTGACCGCGATATCTGCCTGTGCGGCAGTGAACCTCCAAGCATCAATTTATAGAATGAATACGGATTTCTAAGCTACCTATACGGCAGTGAACGGTGGCAGTGGCGCATCTACTGGGATTGAAATTTTCTAAGCTGCCTATGCGGCAGCTTAGAAATTTCCCGATGTCAGTTTGTAATCGGTATTTTTGTTCACTGCCGCGCAGGCAGTTTATCCACGATCTTAAACGCTGCTGTCTGGCTATTATCGAGGTAGCGCTGCGCCAAGTGCTCAATCCGTTTAGGCTTTAAATAACGCATATTGATGGCCTTCTTTCGTAACGTTTTTAAGTAATTAGTTTCTTTTTGAGGGAATGAAAAAATTGCGGGTTGGGCATTATTCCCATTTAAAAATCATCATTTTTCCGTTAAAGTTTCCTTACAGGGAAATAGCACGTTGACGTAAGTCAAATTCAAAGGAATGAGGTGACTGTGAAATACGATCCTGTTTTAAAAACGCTTGTGGATGATGACTATCTGCTAGAGGATCATCTTGATTTTAAAAAGCAACATGCAGATATTAATTATCAGAAATTACATGCTCAACTAAATGAAATAAATAACGATAATATTCATGCCATATTGGCTGTGCAGGAAGCGACGTATTTTTTAAAGACGTTATGCACACCAAATCCCAATGACTCTTGGAAAACAGCAATATTTGGCTGTACTGATCCGGCTTCATCGTTTGCTGGAAATATTTCAGAAGCGGTATCTGTAAGCAGAATCATTATGGAGTTTAAAGGGGTTGGTGTAAAGGCAACGGAGTATGTTGGGAAGAATGGCAGTAAGTACATAAAACTATCTGGATACTCAGGAGTAAGAAAATATTTAGATGCCACCCGATATTTAGTCAGTAACCAAAAAATACTCGACATAGGGATAGGTACAAAAGGAATTGAAAATGGTATTGCGACTGGAGCAAGGTTCTGTATTGTATTTTCAGGCGCTTATCGAGCCATTGAGTTGATGGTGAAAGACGAATACGCACTAACCGATTTCTTTGTTAATTTAACGATGGATGCAGCAAAATTAGCGGTGTCGGTTGGCGTTGCCTAGAGAGCAAAAATAGCAGCTACTGGGCTTATGGCTGCGGGAGGTAGTGTTATTGCTATTTTTTTTGGTATATTTATATTGGGATTAGGTGTCAGTTTTGCATTACTTTGGTTAGATAACGAATATAAAATAAGTGAAACGATAATAAAAAATTTGAAATCACATAAAAACAATATACCCCATACCATTCCGATCAATTTTTCCATGCTTGGGGGAGGTACAGCCGTGGTTAAGGTAAACAGACCATTAGTTGGCGCATTTGCAGTTTTTATTTTTTTCTTTCATGTTCTATTAGCTGGATTTCTTTCAATGGATATTTGAGTTTTTTACAAAAAAGTGATGTGGTTATTTTTTCATGGAAACTTGGTTTAATGGTATTCGGTTCGCCTTTGTTGTTTTATTTTTCATATTTGGCATTCTATTCGGCAATAATGGGAGAAGTGGCTAAGATGAATAATAAGCTAGCTAATTCATTAACTATTATCGCTATATTTGGTGCAATGGTTAGTTTCTTTTCATCAATGTATATATCATATGATCTTAGTGACCAAGGCTATGAAACCTGTCCTAAGAACTCTTGGATGGCTCCCAATAAATATGTGAAAAATATCGCTCTTTGTGATGAATGGTGAATAACAAGCACACCTGATGATAAGATGCGCTTGTTATCAAAGGTCATAAATCTTAGAGACTCATTTACTCCCAAATGCTATAACCCGATGTTCCTGCGATTTTGTGGTTCCATGAGATGGTTTTATATTTTAGCTGGACTTTTTCATACGGCATGATGTCGTTGTTATCGATGACGTGTGGATAGACACAGGTGACGTCGACAATACTTGCATCGGTTAAGGTGACTTCATAATAAAGCTCTAGCTGCCCAGCGGAATTGACGCGGTAAAAATAAAATGTCACATCAACATATAAATCAGCGAGATCGTGATTTATGCCCACAGACCGAAGGTTTCGTGCGCGTTGACGAATGCGATTATTTGCAACATGAGTCGCATGCGCCCGACACGGGGTGTTCAATCGCCATCACCCCTTGACCCCAGGCTTCTCGCGGGAAATACCGCCGCTTCGCGGTGCCTTCGGCGATCGACTCCGCAGTCGGGCCGCCAGCGACGCGTTTACTCACCCCATAAATGGGGCTTGCCCTGCGGGCCAGCACAAGTGCTGTTCAAAAACGTCTCTGACGTTTTTGTCCGACGCGGCGCTGACTTTCGCGGCGTCCTGCCGCTCACCCGGCGGTTTCGTTCACCTCAGCGTTATTTTTACGCGATATGAAATAATAAAAATCAACGTATTAAAATAAAATCACATTTACTCTATTTTTCTGGCGAACCCGTTTTCCCTTTTGCAGGGAACGTAGATTCTAACCCGCACTTATTTCTCGCCAGTTGAGCCAGAGTCGCATATCAAATTCCAACTGGTGATAATCAGGATCCATATGGCAACAAAGTTGGTAGAAGGCTTTATTGTGGTCTTTTTCTTTGAGGTGGGCGAGTTCGTGTATCACGATCATCCGCAGGAAATCTTCCGGCCCATCACGAAATAGCGTCGCTATTCGGATTTCGTTATTGGATTTTAATTTTCCGCCCTGTACGCGTGCCACAAACGTATTGGTTCCCAGCGTTCCTTTTATCGGATTCTGTTTGTTGTCGTAGAGTACCTTTGATATTGCGGGGGCGTTTTTCAGATAGCGCTGTTTCAGCTCGGCGACAAACTGATAGAGCGACTTGTCACTCTGGATCGGATGGCGGTCAGGGTATCTTTTTTCCAGCCAGGGGCCAAGTTTGCCTTGATCGAGGAGCGTTTGAACTTGGGCAACAATCGCCGGAGGGTAACCGTTCAGGTAGCGTAGTTGGGTCATGAAATTTTTATCACACAAGCCACTGAGTTAAGCGAGTTCACAACGGTGAGTCGGTTAACCCCGTGGCGTTGTCATTTTACGATTTACTGAATCGCGGCGAAGGCCGCAGCGACGCGTTGGACGTTGCTGTGGTTCAGTCCCGCCATACACATACGGCCGCTGGCGATCAGGTAGACGCCGAATTCTTCACGCAGACGATCAACCTGCTCCGGGCTGAAACCGGTATAGCTGAACATGCCGCGCTGAGTGAGCAGGTAGTCAAAGTTGCGGTTCGGCAGCGCATTTTTCAATGCTGAAACCAGTTCCTGACGCATGCTCAGAATACGTGTACGCATCTCTTCGACTTCTGCTTTCCAGTCAGCGTTCAACTGCACGTCATTCAGAACTTTAGAAACGACCTGTGCGCCGAAATTCGGTGGGGAAGAGTAGTTGCGGCGGACGGTCGCTTTTAACTGACCCAGCACACGCTGTGCGCTGTCGGCATCGTCACACACCACGGAAAGGCCGCCGACGCGCTCGCTATACAGTGAGAAAATTTTGGAGAACGAGTTGGCGATGAGTGCCGGAACGCCCGCGCTGGCAACGGCGCGAATCGCATAGGCATCCTGTTCGATCCCGAGGCCAAAGCCTTGATAGGCGATGTCCATAAACGGAATCAGCTCACGCTGGATGATGACCTCAATGACGCGATCCCACTGCTCGGTGGTGAGGTCTGACCCCGTTGGGTTGTGGCAGCACGGGTGCAGCAGTACGACGCTGCGCGCTGGCAGCGTTTGCAGCGTGGCAAGCATGGCGTCAAATTTCACGCCCAGGCTTTCGCCATCGAAATACGGGTAGGTGTGAACGTTAAAGCCCGCGCCCTCAAAAATCGCAATATGGTTTTCCCATGTTGGATCGCTGACCCATACTTCTGAATCCGGGAAGTAACGTTTCAGGAAATCCGCACCCACTTTCAGCGCACCGGAACCGCCCAACGTTTGGATGGTGGCGATGCGACCCGCTTCCAGCGCCGCGTGGTTTTCGCCAAATAGCAGGTGTTGGATCGCAGTACGGTAAGGCTGTAACCCTTCCATCGGCAGATAAGAGCTTGCGCTCTGAGCTGGCTGTTTCAGGCTACTTTCTGCCGCGCTGACGGAGCGCAGTTGCGGGATAATATTCTGCTCGTTGTAGTAGAGCCCGATACTCAAATTGATCTTATCTGCTCTTGGATCCTGTTTGAATTTTTCCATCAGAGACAGGATAGGATCTCCGGCATAGGTATCAACGTTTTGAAACACAGTATAGCTCTCCTGAGTGTGTCATTTTTATGGGTACCGCAACCCCGACGACGGTGGGGGACAATCAGGCCGCGTAACGGCCGGGGCGATGATTCATCGCGATAATCAGGTTCAGAATGGTTGCCCCCAGAATCGAAGCAATCAACATCGGTATGCTTACCACGAACAGGGAAGTCAGCACAATCACAACGTCAACGCCCATCTGGAGTTTTCCTGCCCGTAGGCCGTATTTGTCCTGAAGATAGAGCGCCAGAATATTCACACCGCCGAGGCTGGCCTTATGACGAAACAGCACCACGAAGCCGATTCCGGTGATGATATTGCCAAACAGCGTGGCGTAGAACGGGTTGAGCTGATCGAAATGAACGAACATCGGGTGCAGGTCGGAAAACAGAGAAACCAGCCCGACGGCGCAGAAGGTTTTCACCGTGAATGCCCACCCCATGCGGCGTAAAGCCAGATAATAAAAAGGCAGGTTCAGCAGGAAAAAGGCGACGCCAAAGGAGACGTTGGTCAGATAGTGGATAAGGAAAGCCATGCCTGCGGTGCCGCCAGTGAGTGCACCTGCCTGACGTAGCAGAATGACGCCAAATGACACCAGCAGCGTGCCGAACAGTATTGCCAGAATATCTTCCAGCAACGTGTGTGATATTTTTTGTGTGGGAATAACGTTATCCATGGTGAGCACTCAACAGACTGTCGTAAAAACATGTGCTTACCAAAGCAAGAATCGCACCAGATAGTGAAGATTAGCGGCAGTTCTGTATGTAATATCGCCACTGATAAGAGCAACGTATTGAATTATATGAATGAAATTAATGCGCGATTCATGCGGAATTTATTCTTTATTTGGTTGATTCGTGCATTTAATTTGAATTTTTTGCGTGAATCATTCATTTTTTGCACCAAATAGAGGCGGTTGCCCTAATTCAGGGCAACGCAGGCAGTTCCGGCATCATCAAACCGTTCTCTTTGAGGCGGTTTAATACCACAGAGGTTTTCAGGTGCGCGACGCTCTTGTTCTGCGACAGAATCTGGCTAATCAGCGTGCTGAGCCCAGGCAGATCCGCCACGGCGACTTTTAACAGATAATCGGCATCGCCCGTAGTTTTATACGCGTCGATAATGGCGTCCACCTCTCCCAGCATTTGGTGAAAGCGCTCAACGTATTCGCTGGTGTGGTTGATCAACCGCACTTCAATTAATCCCAGACACTCCAGTCCGACCGCGTTCGGCGACAAGCGGGCATGATAGCCGAGAATCAACTGCGCCTGTTCCAGTGCGATGCGGCGGCGGGAGCATTGTGAGGCGGACAGCCCGACCAGCTCGCTGAGTTCCTGATTGGTCAGGCGGCCGTTAGTTTGTAGCAGCGTCAGGATTTTCAGATCGAAATCATCAATGGTGTACATCGCGTTCCCTAAACAGTGTCAGGCAGTGAGCCAAACAGACTACCAGTTTTTTAGGGCGCGTTGCCTATGAGTTTTTTATCGTAGCAAGGCACCTTTTCATCCGTGTGCACCATGATAGGTCATGTTCATGCATCGAAGAGGGATGAATGATTGAATTTCGTGCATTGGTGTCTTTTATTTGCACTAAATGTGGGTGTTTTTTTGGTTATATGCGCGATGTGTGAAATTGCTGTCATAAATAAATTATGAAAATTTTCATTGTGTTACTAGCAATAGTGAGTCTGTCTACAGACTAAGGACGGTTATCTGGCCTGATAGTTGCTAAACCCTCTCGGTTCGAATTTTATTGCTGACGGGGAAAATCATGGATACAGAACAGGCAGAAGGGCAGTTGAAAAGAGGTCTGAAGAATCGTCATATTCAACTGATAGCACTGGGGGGCGCAGTCGGAACCGGGCTATTTTTAGGGATCGCGCAGACGATCAAAATGGCTGGGCCATCGGTACTACTGGGTTATGCGATTGCGGGCGTCATTGCATTTTTTATCATGCGGCAACTGGGTGAGATGGTTGTAGAGGAGCCGGTTGCTGGCTCATTTAGCCACTTTGCCTATAAGTACTGGGGGAGTTTTGCCGGATTTATGTCCGGCTGGAACTATTGGGTGCTGTATGTCCTGGTAAGTATGGCTGAATTAACGGCCGTCGGGATTTATATCCAATATTGGTGGCCGGATGTACCAACCTGGGTCTCTGCGGGAATATTCTTCTTGCTGATCAATGCGATCAACCTGACCAGCGTTAAGGTATATGGCGAAATGGAATTCTGGTTTTCGATCATAAAGGTGGCGGCGATCATGGGGATGATCGCTTTTGGATGCTATTTGCTGTTCAGCGGTGCGGGTGGCCCAGACGCTAGCGTCACGAATCTGTGGCAACACGGCGGCTTTTTCCCGAACGGTGTGAGTGGCATGGTGATGGCGATGGCGGTGATCATGTTCTCTTTCGGCGGGCTGGAACTGGTGGGGATCACCGCGGCCGAGGCGGACGATCCGCAAAACAGCATTCCACGGGCGACGAATCAGGTTATTTACCGCATTCTTATGTTTTATGTTGGCGCGCTGGCGGTGCTGTTATCACTGTACCCGTGGGGGAAAGTGGTTGAAGGCGGTAGCCCATTCGTCATGATTTTTCATGCTTTGGATAGCAACGTTGTCGCGACCGTGCTGAATCTGGTGGTGCTGTCTGCTGCGTTATCGGTTTATAACAGCTGTGTGTACTGCAATAGTCGCATGTTGTTTGGGTTGGCTAAGCAAGGGAACGCTCCGCGTGCGCTGTTGAAGGTCAATCAGCGCGGTATCCCGCTGGCGGCGCTTGGCGTCTCCGCTTTAGCGACGGCAGGATGTGTGCTCATCAACTACCTGATGCCGGGTAAAGCCTTTGAGCTGCTGATGGCGTTGGTGGTATCTGCTCTGGTTATCAACTGGGCGATGATTTGCATTACTCACCTGAAGTTCCGCGCTGCGAAAAAGCAAGCACGGCAGGAAACGCGCTTTAAAAGTCTGGGTTACCCCGTGACGAACGTCATTTGCCTGCTTTTTCTGGCGGGGATTCTGGTCATTATGGCGATGACGCCGGGTATCCAGATTTCGGTGTTGTTGATCCCTTTTTGGCTATTGGCGTTAGGCGTGAGCTACGTTGTGAAAAAGAAGAAGAGTAATTCGGCAACATTGACTGCTAATGTGAATTAATCGTGCATGGTGCCCAATATTAACCGGCGTGACGGCCAGTATTGGGCATAACTTATTTTACAATGATCCGTTCATCCTCTTCTCCCAGACAGACACTTAACTGCTGCCCGTCAGGACTAAAGGCGCAGTAGGGAAGGGGTTCACGTAGGTAGAGATGCAACGGAAGCGCCAGATACAGCGCGATGAGCATCAGCGCGGCGACCGCTTTAGCGTAGGTTGGATGCGGGGCGACCGGGTTGCGCCGGGCATGCCGATATTTCACGATGCCGATAGCGGCCATACCTGCGCCCACCAGCATGGAAACATACAGTTCGCCGGGCATGGGTGAAAGTATCAGATTGTCGTTTTCATACTCCTGCCAATATTGAACCCGCCACAGGGCGCTGATGCCGATTTGCACCAGCCCTGCGAGTATCCAGGCAACACGCCATCCCGAGAGCCGAAAGAGCGCCAGAAAGCAGAACCCCGATGCCGCGCAAGACCAGTAAATCAGATCGAACATCGCGCTAAACATGCCGCCAAACAGCGTGCCACCGACATCCGTCGGTTTCAGGGTTGAGAAATTAATGAAGGCAAACAGCGCCAGAATCGCGGATACGGCAAGCCAGCTTGCCGCATAGTAGATAACCTCTCTGAAAGCCGGCAGGCTGTGAGCCTGCCGATAAAAACCAGTCAGTCCGTTTTTACTCACCGTCGACGTATTCCAATACGGTGCGCTGTGTTAAGCGCGTGATCAGTTCGTAGGCGCTGGCACCGGTATGCGCGGCAATGCGTTCAACCGGTAGCGTCGGCCCCCAAAGGATGACCTCATCGCCGACCTTATCCTGCGCATCGGGACCTAAATCCACCGTGATCATATCCATCGACA
Source organism: Pectobacterium colocasium (assembly GCF_020181655.1). Lineage (NCBI taxonomy): Bacteria > Pseudomonadati > Pseudomonadota > Gammaproteobacteria > Enterobacterales > Pectobacteriaceae > Pectobacterium > Pectobacterium colocasium. The sequence continues at coordinate 3,934,978 of NZ_CP084032.1, read as the reverse complement.
CGCGACCCGAAAGCGGCACTTCACGGCCGTTGATGAGTACGGGGGTGCCTGCTGGCGCGCAGCGCGGGTAGCCATCGCCGTAGCCGACGGCGACCACACCCAGGCGGGTATTGCGCGGGCTGGTCCAGGTGCCGCCGTAACCGACCGCTTCACCCGCGTGGTGTTCACGCACGGCGATCAGCTGAGACGTAAAGGTCATCGCAGGCTGGAAGCCGAAATGTGCGGCGTCTTCGTTATCCAGCGGCGACACGCCATAGAGAATGATGCCGGGGCGAACGCGATCGCGGTGCGACTGAGGCCACAGCAGAATGCCGCCGGAAGCCGCGATGGACTGCGCGCCGGGCTTATCCTGTGTAAAGGCATCGAAGCACGCTAACTGGCGTTCGGTGGTGCCGGCTTCGGGCTCATCGGCGCGGCTAAAGTGACTCATGATATTGACGGGCTGAACCACATTGCGACATGTGCTTAGGCGCTGCCAAAACGCGTCGGCGTGTTCCGGCAGAACGCCAAGCCGGTGCATGCCGGTATCGAGCTTCATCCACACGCGTAGCGGTTGCGGCAGCGTGGCCTGCTCCAGCGCGGCAAGCTGTTCGGGGCTGTGAACGGCGGTTTCTAGCTGGTGCTCGACCAGAAGCGGAAGGTCGTCAGCGGAGAAGAAGCCTTCCAGCAGGACGATAGGCTTGGTGATGCCCGCGGCGCGCAGTGCCAGCGCTTCGGAGAGGCGTGCGACGCCGTAGCAGTCCGCGTCGCAAAAGGTATGGGCCGCTTCGATCATGCCGTGGCCGTAGGCGTTGGCTTTCACGATGGCAACGACCTGGCTGCCAGGCGCGAGCTGGCGGATACGTTGCAGGTTGTGGCGCAAAGCACGCCGGTTAATGACGGCTGTTGCCGTTTTCATTCTTGTTCCTTAGTGCAGTGTTGTCATTGCTGAGCGCTGCGTTATTCATCGTCATATTGTGGGCCGGCATAGTTATCAAAGCGCGACCACTGCCCGTTAAAGGTCAAACGCACGGAACCAATCGGACCGTTACGCTGTTTCCCCAGAATGATTTCAGCGATGCCTTTCAGATCGCTGTTTTCGTGATAAACCTCATCACGATAGATAAACATAATCAGGTCGGCATCCTGCTCGATAGAGCCGGATTCACGCAGATCCGAGTTAACCGGGCGCTTATCGGCGCGCTGTTCCAGACTACGGTTAAGCTGCGACAGGGCGACAACCGGAACCTGCAATTCTTTTGCCAGCGCTTTGAGCGAGCGGGAGATTTCCGCAATTTCCAGCGTACGGTTGTCGGACAACGACGGCACGCGCATCAATTGCAGGTAGTCGATCATGATCAGGCTCAGGCCGTCATGTTCACGGAACACGCGGCGGGCGCGGGAACGCACTTCGGTTGGCGTCAGGCCGGAGGAGTCATCGATGTACATGTTGCGTTTTTCCAGCAGGATCCCCATGGTGCTGGAAATACGCGCCCAGTCTTCATCGTCCAACTGACCGGTACGAATGCGGGTCTGATCCACGCGGGACAGCGACGCTAGCATACGCATCATGATCTGTTCGCCGGGCATCTCCAGACTGAAGATCAGCACGGGTTTGTCCTGCATCATCGCGGCGTTTTCACACAGGTTCATCGCGAAGGTGGTTTTCCCCATCGAGGGGCGCGCGGCGACGATGATCAGGTCAGATTTCTGTAAACCTGCGGTCTTTTTATCCAGATCCTGATAGCCAGTAGACACGCCGGTTACGCCGTCGTGCGGGCGCTGATACAACTGTTCGATTCGGGAAACGGTATCTTCCAGAATACGGTCAATGCTCTTCGGGCCTTCATCTTTGCTGGCGCGGTTTTCGGCAATCTGGAAGACGCGGGATTCCGCCAGATCGAGCAGATCTTCACTGCTGCGACCTTGTGGATCGTAACCCGCATCGGCGATCTCATTGGCGACGGAGATCATTTCACGCACTACAGCGCGCTCGCGTACGATGTCGGCATAGGCGCCGATGTTAGCAGCGCTCGGAGTATTTTTTGCCAACTCGGCCAGATAGGCGAAGCCACCGGCGGATTCCAGTGAACCTTGCAGCTCAAGCGATTCGGACAGCGTAATCAGGTCGATCGGTTTGCTCATTTCGAGCAGGCGCTGCATCTCAGTGAAAATCAGACGATGAGCGCGGTTATAGAAGTCGTTCGCGACAACACGTTCGGCGACATTGTCCCAGCGTTCATTGTCGAGCATCAGGCCACCCAATACCGATTGCTCCGCTTCCAGCGAATGTGGCGGAAGTTTCAGACCTTCCATCTGGCGGTCACGGGGTTCATTCGATTTATTGGTGGGTCTTTTCTCTGCCATGAAACGGGTTCTTTACCGGTTGATTTGCCATTGGATTAGGGGGCATTGTATATGCCACACGTCCGAAATAACACAATCGGATACCTATAATGATGAAACGATGAACCTGTCACGATTAAGGAGATAACATGGCAACACGCGTTCAGTTCCGGGCTTATGGTGGCCCAGAGGTTCTGCAATATGTGGATTTCACGCCTGCCGAACCCGCAGCGGGAGAGGTTCAGGTTGAGAACCGCGCCATTGGCATTAATTTTATCGATACCTATATTCGCAGCGGTCTGTATCCGGTGCCGGATTTACCGTCCGGGCTGGGAACCGAAGCGGCGGGCGTCGTGACGAAAGTCGGGGCAGGGGTGAGCGTGCTGAAAGTCGGCGATCGCGTCGTGTATGCGCTATCCGGGCTGGGCGCGTATAGCGAGGTACATAACGTGGTCGCGGAGAAAGTTGCGCTGCTGCCGGACGCCATCAGCTTTGAGCAGGCGGCGGCCTCTTTCCTGAAAGGGCTGACGGTTTACTACCTGCTGCGCCAGACGTACGAGATCAAGCCTAATGAAGTCTTCCTGTTCCATGCGGCGGCGGGTGGCGTTGGGCTGATCGCCTGCCAGTGGGCGAAGGCGCTAGGGGTGAAGCTGATCGGGACAGTGGGTTCCGATGAGAAAGCGGAGCGGGCAAAGCAGGCGGGTGCCTGGGCAACCATCAATTACCGCACCGAGAATATCGCACAGCGCGTTGCGGATCTGACCGAAGGGCAGAAGGTGAACGTCGTGTATGACTCGGTCGGGAAAGACACCTGGGAAGCCTCGCTCGATAGCCTGCGTCGCCGCGGATTAATGGTTAGCTTCGGTAATGCGTCTGGGCCGGTCACCGGCGTTAATCTGGGGATTCTGAACCAGAAGGGGTCGCTGTACGTCACACGTCCGTCGCTGTTTGGTTACGTCACCAACCGTGCCGAACTGGAACAGGCCAGCAATGAACTTTTTTCACTGATCGCCAGCGGAGCGATTACGGTGGACGTGCCACAGAGCCAGAAATTTGCACTGTCGGAGGCGCAAGCGGCGCATCGGGCGCTGGAAAGTCGTGGCACACAAGGGTCATGCCTGCTGATTCCCTAATGTCCGCTTCTGAAAAGCAGAGGGCCTCCCATCGGGAGGCCTGTGCCATTACGCTAATTTCATCAAACTGTATGTAGGGTACAGCGTAGTGATCGTCACGAAGGTGCCGCTGCGCGGCTATTATTGCCCTGACGACGATGAAATCGTGTGGCTTTTTGCCACCCTATTTTATTTACCCAGCTTAATTTCACCTTTTAAACGACACTCAGGCGTAAAACTGTGGCGTCATCCTAGCAGCCACATCAGGGAAAAAATATCTGCTGGCGCACACTTTTGTACTAAACAGGCCGTATTAAAACAGGCCGCACTAAAATAAGTCGCTGTTAAATACGGTCTTGCCCGTCATTTTTGCGCGTAACTCATTTTCGCGTAACCCAGATTTTTCCCTTTCTGGCATTACCACTCATTCCCGTTGCGTTGGCGATAAGTGTATTTTCGATAGGTATAGCGGTGCGAATTGTAGACGGGACGCCCGCTGAATTTGCGCCACAGCCACACCGCCACAACGGCTAAAATTAACCACGGCAGCACCTTTATCGCCATACTAAACAGCCCGCCAATCAGCATAAAAAGGGACGCCACAAACAGTGCTGCAATCACGCCCAGCAGTGACACGCCCGTCAACATCAGCATGATAAAAAAGCCAATAACGAAGAAAATTTCCAACATGGTGCGCTATATGAACGCATCCCGTTTGCAAGGCTTCCGTTGTGTTGACGTTGACGGATAGGTCGCAGCTCTATATCCGGCCTTATTGCAGCCTGTGCTGCGGGCCTCGATGAGATTCGCCGACTTGCTCCTTATTCTCCTGGCGGGCTTTATGCCCGACACACCATTCAGGTTTAGCAAGTCCCGGTCTTACCTGTCGTCGTCATCACGCTGGCTGCCCTCGCAACCTTTCCGCATTCATCCTTTTGTTAAGGGTTAATGGTTTTCAGCATCCGCTGTTAATACGGCCTGATGCTGACGTAATCTTTCCGGTACTCCCGTTCGTGCGCCGCCACCGCCCACACCGTGCGCGCCAGTTTGTTGGCCATCGCGACTATCGCCACACTGGTCGGCCGCCGTTTCTTTAACTCCGTTATCCACGGTCCCGGCTCTTTCGCCAACAGGCTCGCTGCCCTCGCTCCATGGATAAACAGCGTACGCAGGTAGGTGTCACCGCGTTTGCTTATCCCCAGCAGGCGAACCTTGCCGCCAGTGCCGGTCTGTTTTGGGACGAGTCCGACATAGGCCGCGAACTCCCGTCCCGACCGGAACGCATGAGCCTCGCCCATCGTAGCCACCGCCGCCGTGGCTATCAGTGGCCCTACGCCGGGTATAGCCATCAGCCGTCGGCAGGTCTCGTTCTGTTTCGCCAGCGCCGTCAGTTGTTGCTCAATGCCGTTAATCTGAGCATCCAGCTCACTCAAGCGACGGTGCTGCTCTTCAATCTGGGCGATGAGGAACAGCGGCAGGCGGTTTTTCAGCCTCTCCAGCGCCACGGGCAGAGCCTTGTCCAGCGCGGTACGTCCTTTGCGTACTGTTTCACCAAATTCGAGCAGTAAGCCATGCAGGGCATTGGTCTGCGCGGTGCGGAACTTCACCCACTGGCGGCGCATGCGATGCAGTGCCAGAACGGCCTGCTGCTCTTCGCTCTTTACGGCAATCCCCCGTCCCGGTTGCTGGACCGCCATCCATATGGCGCGGGAGTCCATGACATCGTTCTTGTTGCCCATCAGGAAGGCTTTGACGAATTTCGCCTGAAGCAGGCGAACCTGATGACCAAGTTTCTTCAACTCCCGGGCCCAGTGCTGAGAGCCGCCACAGGCTTCCATACCAATCAGGCAGGGTTCACGGTTGCTGAAGAAGGTCAGAACATCCTGACGTCGCAGCTGTTTATCCACCACTTCGCCGCGATGTTTGTCGATGAAGTGAACCTGAATCAGGTGTTTTGCGATATCAACGCCAACAGGGGTATAGTTATTCATGTGTGGAGTCTCCAGTCAGGGGAACGATGAGTATCCCGTTATAGGCACGATGATGCCGGAAATCTGCGAGGCTCCACACCCCGTCTTTCAGCCTCTGTGCTACTCGTCAAATAGTTGGGATGCGTTCATCTCATTCTCCTGTAGCTGTTAAACCGCATCTGACGCAGGGAAGAGAAAAAGATAGCTCTGCGTGCTACACAAGCAATTACAAGAATTATGCCAAGATGTGCCGCTGTTAAGTGATTGATTTATCAGCGGCGCTGGGAAGAGAAAGGAACGAATGTTGATGAAAAAGACTAACTATTAGTGTTTTTTAAACCAGATTAACCAGCGCCAGCGCACGCTCTACCACCGCCGCATCGGCACCGGGTTTGTGGGCGTTTTCACTCAGGTAGCGTCGCCACTGGCGCGCGCCGGGGATGCCCTGAAACATGCCGAGCATGTGACGCGTGATGTGGCCTAATGCTGCACCACCTGAGAGTTCGCGTTCGATATAAGGGTACATGGCACGTACCACGCCAGCCAGATCCGGCGTGGCGGCATCAATGCCAAACAGTTCTTGGTCAACCTGCGCCAGAATACCGGGATTCTGGTAGGCCTCACGCCCCATCATCACCCCGTCCAGATGCTGCAAATGCGTTTTGGCTTCTTCCAGCGTTTTGACGCCGCCGTTGATAGCGAGGGTGAGCGCGGGGAAATCGCGTTTGAGCTGGTAAACGCGCGGATAATCCAGCGGCGGAATTTCACGATTTTCTTTCGGGCTAAGGCCTGATAGCCAGGCTTTGCGTGCGTGGACGATAAAGGTATCGCACTCACCGCGTTCGGCGACGGTTTGAATAAACTCGCACAGGAACTCGTAGCTGTCTTGATCGTCAATCCCGATGCGGGTTTTCACCGTAATCGGAATGGAGGTGCTGTCTTTCATTGCCTTGATGCAGTCTGCCACCAGCGCGGCTTCACCCATCAGGCAGGCACCGAAACGGCCATTCTGTACGCGATCGGACGGACAGCCGACGTTCAGGTTAACTTCATCATAGCCGCGCTGCTCTGCCAGTTTGGCACATTGCGCCAGTGCTTGCGGATCGCTGCCGCCGAGTTGTAGCGCTATCGGATGTTCTTCCTCGCTGTAGGCCAGGTAGTCGCCTTTGCCATGCAGAATCGCGCCCGTCGTGACCATTTCAGTATACATCAATGTTTGGCTAGTCAACTGGCGCAGAAAGTAACGACAATGGCGATCGGTCCAGTCGAGCATCGGCGCGATGGAGAAGCGGTTAAGGCGAGAAGCGCGGGAGTCGGCTGATACCGTATGGTGTGTACCTGATTTTACGTCGGTCATGATTTGTCAGTTATCGTTTCGTGTGTCTGGCGGTGTTGTCTGAGGTTACCTTTTCTGGCGCGACTATAGCATAGGGAGCGCATCGTGACTGAGTGTTATCTTACTTTGGGTTAGTGGGATCCTTTCGTTCATTATACCCGTCTGACCATGTCCTCAACTTGCCTAATGCTAATAGCATATCCCAATAGGACTTTATTCTATACCCCAAAGAATTCGAGTTGCAGGAAGGCGGCAAGAGAAGGAATCCCGATGAGTTTACTCAGGTAAGTGATTCGGGGGAGTGAACGCTGAACGCAACCAACGTACATGCAACTTGAAGTATTACGAGTATATAACCATGATCAGTCATCATGCTATTAATAAGCAAAAAGCAGTGTTGGAAAAAACCATTCATGCGACAAGGGAAAACAGAATACGCTGATAAGGTGCAGGCCGTAGTACATCGTCACGCAGCCTATTTTCTGGGTGACGATGAACTGTTTGATTAATTACTTATCCAGAAAAACAATATCGCCAACTTCTGTAGCATCAGCGCCGTTATTGGCGTCAATACGCAATCGATAGTAGGAATATTCCCCCGGTATCGCAACCTGAAATTCACGGGTTGCACGTCTACCAAAGTACTGTTTCATCTGTTGGTCAAGCGTATTCCAAGTCACGCCATCATTCGATCCTAGCAACGTCCAGTCTCGTGGATAGCGTTTGTCTGTGGATGAGTCGGTACTGCTGATTTTATAACTAACCGCTTGTAATGATTCACCTTTAGGGAGACGATATTGCAAGTAAAGCGGTGTATTGCTCTCATTTGCCGCATACTTGGTGTTGATATCACCATCAAATGCTCGCTGAACACCGCTGCCTTCCCACTGCCTATTTGCCCATACCTGTGCACCAGTGTACTGGTTATGAGCTGTCAGTGGATTGACATTCTCCCAGCCATCGTCACGACCTTCATTGACAATATGGATATTGTCAAAATAGTTGACCCGAGTTTCGTTGGGTGTGTAGTTAGAGTCATCCCAGGCATATTGTCCAAAAGTAAAATGCATCCGACCTTCAATGGTGTCATCATCACGCCATACGCCAAAACCAAAATTGATGTTTTTCGCACTATAGGTCGGCTTATTTTTAGGCGCGCCATCAAACCATAACTCGACCTGACCTTGCTGCTGACGTGATACCACTACATGAACAATCACCGGAATCCAGCGATCTCGGGGAATATCCTTAACGAGTATGGGTTCAGTTGGTGTCACACATCCGGTACGGTGTGAAAACATCAGGCTGTTGTTAACCACCGTCAACATCCCTGCCCACGATGTGCAACTACCGTTACCACTAAATAACTGGAAAATACCGCCACGTTTATCCATTGGATAGCCTTTCGAAGGCAGATAGACCATAAACCCTATCCACGCCTCTTTTTGTGTACCATTATCCGGTCCAGCACAGGCTTCCGCACCACGTCTCAGTCTTGGATGCGTCGTATAATTATAGCCCGTCTCAGTCCAAAAGCTTTTAATCGCTTTGGTACCAACAATATCAGACGTACTAATTCCTTCATCTTTTAGATCCACAATACTGACCCAATTTGGAGATTGAGTTGTACACATGTGCATGGGTTGCATCGCGCCCTCATGTGAGCGCTCACTCCCTAATTGCCAGCCATTCTCGAATCCGGTCTTGGCTGAACGGACAGATATTTTTTTACTGAGAGTTTTGCTACGGCCATTGATATCCTTCACCGTAAGAGAAACGGTATAGTTTCCGTCTTTGGCATAAGTATGCCGTGGCCTCATTTCCGTGGATGTCACACCATCACCAAAATCCCATTGATAAGTACCAATACGATCGAGGTCAAAAGAAGATAGACCGCCATCAAATACGATGGTGAGTACGCTTGCGGTGTAAGAAAAATCTGCTTTTGTCGCAGTTTTAGCCGCCGATACCGCAGCATTTGACAACTCTTCTTCAGCTATTCCTGATGAAAACGGCAGCATAATAATAAGACTTCCAATAATTCCTGCCAGCAGGCCTTTTCCCTTATTCATGTTAATTCTCCTTTAATCCTTATTTACCCACGTTTTTTATTAAAAAACGAATATCCCGTTATTAATGAACGCTGAAAACAACAACATATACTCCACATAATTCGAGTTTCAGGAAGGCGGCAAGAGAAGGAATCCCGATGAGCTTACTCAGGTAAGTGATTCGGTTGAGTGAACGCCGCCAACGTACATGCAACTTGAAGTATTACGAGTATAAATAAGATTGGTGTTGTTTATTGATGTAATTATTCCTATATAAATAAAAGTTATATACCTGTGCGCATTGAAGATGGCAGATTCAACTCCAAATGCTGGATATCTAACAGAGTAAGGTGCAGTTTTTTATGGCAAAACCTGAGTACTCCCTGTGATCTCCTTCCAATATCGGCGTCCGGATAAATCAGAAATCCGGGGCTATGTGCAGACTTCGGACAAATTCTGCCGGAGTCTGGTTATTTAACGATGAATGTGGACGGTACTGGTTATATTCCTGTCGCCAGTGTTTTCTCTTTTCCTGAGCATCTTCCAGTGGCATGAATCAGTGCAGGTTCAGACATTCATCCCGCAGGTTCCCGTTAAATGATTCAATCAGGGCGTTATCTGTAGGCTTTCAGGGGCGCGAGAAGTCCATTATTATTCCCGCTTCACGGCAGATGGGTTTCACGGAACGTTCGGCTTCAGCGGACTTCAAAACGGCGGTGATCTGGTGCTCGATAAATCGTGCTTTGCGCATCGTTATCTCCCCAACGGAACATAACTACTATGTCTGAAGATCTCTAAAAGTGAATGGTTCTGTTAAGTGTGATACTTACAGTGTACCGCTACTCATTTTGAGCACAGTAGTCATTCTTTGAATCCGATGATAAGGATTCAAAGAATGACTACCTATGAAGGTTGATGAGAACGCTTATGCGGTGGCGTGTTTGACCATCTGTGTCAGCACGCGTCGCCACGCGTCAACCTGGCCGAGGTAGTTTGCCGCAGGGATTTGCTGGAAATTCCCGTTGGCATCTTCCAGTGCAAACGTGGGGAAGCCTTGCCCGCGTACTTTCGCCAGTAATTCCCGGCTAGCGCTGATGTGTTTTGACAGCGTTTCTTCCTGGATAAAGGCGAACTCGGTGCTGAAAGCCTCGCCATCCAGACCGATTGCTTCCGCGCACTGACGCAGCACGGCAGCATCGGCGATCTTGAGCCCGGAAACGTAGTGCGCCTGCTCAATCTGGTACAACATCTCCATGCCTTTGTCAGCCATCGCTTCCGCAGCAAGTACGGCAGCCGTCGGCGGCGCGGAATCCAGTATGACGCTGGTATCACGCAGCAGCCCTTCGTAATACGCTTCCCCGAAGGTTTGCCCGGTCATTTGTGCAATGCGGTGATCGTGGGGAATCACGTAATCATGCCACTCCGGGGTGATGGTACGGCTATTGCTGCCCGTCATCATTCCGCCGCCGTGGAGGATCAGATCCAACCCGTCAATCTCCTGTGCTGCCAGTGCGAGTGGGGCGGCACCGTAGCACCAGCCGCACAAGGGATCGTAAATATAATGCAGTCTTACTGTGGCCACTTCATTTCACCTTTCAGGACTTTGGCGCTCAATTCAAGACCCGATTCTTCTTTCAGTGTAGGGTAGTGTTTTTTCATTGCAGCGATCAGTTCGGCAGAATCTTTGCTTTTTGCCAGTGCTTTTTCCACCGTATCCAGATATTGCAGTGTAAACGTCACATTTTTCAAGGTGTAATCGGTTGGAGCGATAAAGTGACCTGGCACGACGGTGGTTGGCTTCAGCGCTTCAATGGATTTCAGCGTGTCACGCCAGTGAATGCGAGATTCTGGCGTTTGGGTATCGGCAAGCCATACGTGGATGTTGGCAGACACCGGAATACCGCCGACAACGGCTTTCAGCGAAGGGATCCAGACGAACGTGCGATCTGGCATTGGCCCTTTCAGCCCTTTTACTTCCAGTTTTTTGCCATCAACGGTAAAGCTATCACCTTCCAGCGCTTGAGGAACCACGATCTCTTTCGGTGCGTTTTCTTTCAGAACCGGGCCCCAATGCGCCACTTTGCCGTCTTTGCTGGCGTTGATCGCGTCGATGGTGGCTTGAGTGGCAATAATTTTCGCGTCTGGGAAGGCGGCTTTAATCACGTCCAGACCGAAATAGTAGTCAGGATCGGAATGGCTGATATAAACGGTAGTCAGTTTTTTGCCAGTGGCTTTGATGCGATCAACCAGCGTTTGGGCGTCGTTACGCTGGAACTGTGCATCGATCAGGACGACTTCTTTATCGCCGCTGATAATTTCAGAGGAAACAGGGAATACACTGGCTTCACCTGGATTAAATACGTCAATTTTTAACTCAGCGGCGTGAGCAGCAGAAGCCAGGCCCAGCGAGGCAGCGAGTAAAGATACGGTAAAAGCGATAGATTTAGACATGGTGATATTCCACAGGTAACAGGTATGACAGAAAGTGGGTTCATGTTATGTTGCATTAATCGTACGAAAAACCGCAAATCAGGCAATTGTTTGTTGCATAAAACGGACTAATAAATGGATCGTATTACGGCAGCCGAAGTGTTCGTGACTATTATAGATCGCGGCAGCATGATCGCCGCGGCAGAGACGCTGGACATGTCCCGGGCGATGGTGACGCGCTATCTGGCGGAGATGGAAGCATGGGCAGGTGCGCGGCTATTGCACCGCACCACGCGCAAGCTGAGCCTGACGGATGCCGGTGAAAAAACGCTGGCGCGCTGTCGGGAGATGCTGGCGCTGACGGCGGATATGCGCGTCGAGGCCGAGACCGACGATGCCACGTTAAGTGGCTTGCTGCGCCTTAGCTGTTCGCAATCGCTGGCACAGGGAGCGCTCGGCATGGCGATCACGACGTTCCTGCGCCACCATCCTCGGGTCGCTATCGATCTGCAAATGAATAACCGCGCGGTGAATCTGGTCGAGGAACGCATCGATCTGGCGCTACGCATCACCAACGAGCTGGATCCTAATCTGATTGCCCGACCGCTGGCACGCTGTGAGTCGATGCTGTGTGCATCGCCTTCTTATTTGAATGAACATGGTATTCCGCGACAGCTGACCGATCTCTCGATTCACAACTGCCTGACCTATACCTATTTTGGCAAAAGCCTGTGGCATTTTTCCCGTGGCGATGAAAAGTTTACGATACCGGTCAGCGGCAACCTGAGCGGCAATGAATCACTGGTGCTGCTGGCAGGCGCGCTGGAAGGCGCGGGGATTGCGTTGCAACCGCGTTATTCTGTGACGCCTTACCTCGCCAGCGGACAGTTGGTGGCGCTGTTGCCGGAATACCGGCCACAGGCGATGGGGATTTATGGTATTTACACCTCGCGCCGCCAGATGCCTGCCGCGCTGCGCACCCTGCTGGATTTTCTGGTGGACTGGTTTGCGCACGATCCTCGCTGGCGGGCGCTGGCACTGCCATCGGCACAGTGATGGGGCTAACGACTCAAATGGTACGTTAGCGCCGCAAGACCTGCTCCAGACGTGAAGGCACGCTGGCAGCGTACTGCCTGAGCTGCTCAATGACGGTATCGACCAGCGCCGACGCAGGGCGGTGCAGCGGACGAATCAGGCTAACGGTAAAGGGCACGTCAATGCTGAAAGGCCGCACGACCAGGCCGGAGGCGGCATAATCCAATGCGGTGAGCGGATTGACGATAGACAGCCCGACGCCTGCCCGCACCATCGCACATACTGACGCCGCGCTGTGGGTTTCCAGCACCATCCGGCGCGATACGCCCTGTTCCTGAAACAGCTTATCCAGCAACTGGCGATAGCTATCGGCGCTCGACAGGCTGATAAAGGGTTCATCGGCAAAATCCTGCGGCGTGAGCACCGTTTTTTTCGTCAGCGCGTGCCCCGCAGGCAGCACGCACACTTCATTGAGTAACATCAGCGTTTGCCGCTCTGTCCCGGCGGGCGTGAGGCTGTTTTCCGTTAAGCCTAAATCGTGGCGCTGGGCGGACAACCACTCTTCCAGCAGCGGCGATTCTTGCGGAATGATGTGCAGATTAAGCCGCGGATAGCGTGCCAGCAGCGGCTTGCAGACATCCGGCAGCAGCGACTGTGAGAACACGGGCAGACAGGCAACGGAAAGTTGCGCCTGCTGAAAACGGCGAATATCGCTGGCGGCGTTGATAATGCGATCCAGACCATAATAGGAACGCTGCACTTCTTCAAACAGCTGTAGCCCCTGCGCGGTGGGGTAAAGCCTGCCGCGCAGCCGCTCGAACAGCGTCATCTGAATCAGTTTCTCAAAACGTGCCAGCTCGCGGCTGACGGTCGGCTGCGAGGTGTTCAGCAGCGTTGCCGCTTCCGTCAGATTCCCGGTCGTCATGACCGCATGGAAAATCTCGATGTGCCGCAAAGATATTGCCGCCATGCCGCTCCCCTTCATTCTTATTACTACCGTTGTGATAAACCATATCAGAAATGAATAGAGTCTGCTTAAAACGATATTTGTTTACCCATTGGAGGATTTTTATAGTGTTTCTCAACCATGTTTAACCCTGTAAATCGGTAACTTTTTATGCCTCACGATCTGAATGACGTAACCCATGCTCTGAATGCACAAAGCCTGCGTGAACTGCCTGCCCGCTTTGGTTGCCCGGTCTGGGCCTATGACGCGCAGACCATCGTTAACCGTATCGCCCAACTGCGCCAGTTCGACACGATCCGCTTCGCGCAAAAAGCGTGTTCCAACACGCACATTTTGCGTCTGATGCGTGAGCAGGGCGTGAAGGTCGATTCGGTATCGCTGGGGGAAATTGAACGTGCGCTGCTTGCCGGCTTTGTGCCGGGCACCGAGGCACATGAGATCGTGTTTACTGCCGATCTGCTGGATCGCCCGACGCTGCAACGCGTTTCCGAACTGAATATTCCGGTGAACGCTGGTTCGGTCGACATGCTGGAACAACTGGGTCAGCAGTCGCCGGGGCACCCGGTATGGCTGCGCGTGAATCCAGGCTTTGGTCATGGTCACAGCCAGAAAACTAACACCGGCGGTGAAAACAGCAAGCACGGTATCTGGTACGGTGATTTGCCGCTGGCGCTGGCGCATATTCAGCGCTATCAACTGAAGCTGGTGGGCATCCACATGCATATTGGTTCCGGTGTGGATTACGGCCATCTGGAACAGGTGTGTGAAGCGATGGTGCGTCAGGTTGTTGAGCTGGGGCAGGATATTGAGGCGATTTCCGCAGGCGGCGGGCTGTCGATTCCGTATCGCCACGGCGAAGAGGCGATTGATACCGAGCACTATTACGGACTGTGGAACGCGGCGCGTGAGAAAATTGCCGCGCATCTTGGTCATCCGGTGACGCTGGAAATCGAACCAGGACGTTTTCTGGTCGCGGAATCCGGCGTGTTGGTGGCGGAAGTGCGGGCGGTCAAATCCATGGGAAGCCGTCACTTTGTGCTGGTTGATGCCGGGTTTAACGACCTGATGCGTCCGGCGATGTACGGCAGCTATCACCATGTTTCTCTGCTGCCGGGCGACGGCCGTGATATCAGCCAGTCCACCTTGCGCGATAGTGTGATTGCTGGGCCGCTGTGTGAATCCGGCGATGTGTTTACCCAGCAGGCGGGCGGCGGTGTGGAAACCTTCCCGCTGCCGGATGCACAGGTGGGCGACTATCTGGTCTTCCATGACACCGGCGCGTACGGCGCATCCATGTCCTCGAACTACAACAGCCGTCCGCTGCTGCCGGAAGTGCTGTTTGAAAACGGCGAGCCGCGCCTGATTCGCCGTCGCCAGACGCTGGAAGAACTCCTGGCGCTGGAAGCGCTTTAATCGTTTTTATTCGGTGGTATCAGGGGAAAGCGATTTGCTTGTCCCCTGAACCTGATGTGCCAGCCGAACGTCATTCCGGCGGCAGACAGCAGAATCGCGACCGCCCCGGCAAGCTGCATGGCATCCAGTCGATGTCCAAACGCTGCCCAGTCGACCAGCGCCGCCATGACGGGATAGATGAATGAGAGTGCCCCAACCAGCGCGGTCGGGATTTTCTGGATCGCGCTATATAACAGCGTCGACATCAGCCCGGTATGCATCACGCCAATCGCCACCAGGATTCCCCACTGTGAAGCCATCGGTGCAACAGGCATTACCGCGAAGGGCGCAAGAACAACGGTGCCAACGAGCAATTGTATTAGCACAAGTATGTGCGGCGGAATGCCTGACAGCTTTTTTGTTATCGCGGCCGCTACGGCGTAGAAAAACGCGGCACCCAATGCCATCAGCACACCAGACAGATAGCCTTTGTCATCGCTTTCGGTTCCCGCTTGGGCACTGGCGATGGCGTTAGATGTGCAGGTTAGTCAATTGACATGGCTAAAGAGCCAACCCCGTGCGTACTGTTCGTACGGGGTAAGCGGTTACAAATTTTTTTTGCAAAAATGTTAATGAAAATCATTAAATTAGTATTTTTTATGTTTTATTCCAGTAAAAATAAGTGACAGCACCATTGTGTATCGATTGTTTTCTGATATTTTACTCACGTATTAATAATCAAATAACCGTGAGCGGCATAGCATGTCTTATATTTGTCATATGATATGTTGATAACTTAACATGCATACTATTCATTTCTTTTTTATTTAATTCAGACAATACGTTTCGCTTTTGCCATTTCATTGGTTTTATTGAATTACGTGTGTTTTAAATTAGCTGTCTAATTATTTATTTAACCATAATAAATCTATCTGATGTGCCTTGCAGTTTTTATGTAATAACGAAGTAATCAGTGATATGGAAAAACTGATGCGGGGTTTTATGGAATTCGCGGGTAAATAATACGTTTTATGTCATAAGACGCTTGAGGGAATAAACGTGCAAGATGGCAGAAGTGTAATACTGAAACTTAATGCTGACATTAGCTATAAGTTTCCTATCACAACAGATAGAGATGATGTGAATGCTAAACGTCTGCAATATTTTATTGATGCGACGTCCCACCCCTTTGAACGATCCACATTAGAAGGCCATGTTACTGGAACGGCTTTTATAGTGGATAAAGAAAGACAACATACCCTCCTTTTAAGACATAAAAAACTGAATATGTGGTTACCACCTGGTGGCCACTGTGATGGTAATGCCGATATTATCGATACCGTATTACGAGAAACACAGGAAGAGACTGGCATCGAAGACGTTAGTGTTGTCTCTAATGAGATATTGGATATCGATATTCATCTCATTCCCGCCAACCCCAAAGAGCCTGAACATTACCACTATGATATTCGTTTTTTGCTACAGGCTGACAGGCATGTGCCGCTGATTATCAATGAACAAGAGGCGACAAATCTACAGTGGATAAGCATTGACAGGCTCGAAGATTACACGCAGCTCACATCGCTTTTAATACTGAGAGAAAAAATGGAGGTATTATGAAAATCGGATTCGTTGGATTTGGTGCACAAGCTCGTGAAAATCTTATACCCGCGTGTAATGCATTATTTGGCGTGGAAATTGCTGCGATTTGCGATACTGACTCGGCAAAGTGTCTGGAAGCGGCGACTCTGTTTAAATTTGATGAAGCAAAGATATTCAGTAATCATTGTGACATGATGGATAAATGCAAACTCGATGCGGTCATCGTGGCCTGTTATCCTTCTGCACATTATCGGATAGCCTATGATGCGATAGAACGGGGTATCCCAGTATTATTAGAGAAACCCGTTGCATCGAGTTCTGAAGATGTTATTCGCCTTGCTGAAATGGCTAAACGGAAAGGCGTGATTACCGGTTCCGGTATGAATTTTCGTTTTGCAGATGTAACTGAACGTATTAAACAAATCTATAACGATAAAATACAGATGATCAGTTTACGGCAAATGGCTAATAAGCCGGTATCTGTACTCTGGGATTATAACAGCGTGTTAAAATCCTTTTTGCATGCACAGACTATTCACGGTCTCGATCTCTTGATACACCTCTGCGGTTCGGTGAAGAAATTATCGGTGGCGGATAATAGCAGTGACGGAAATATTATATTTAGCGTATTGCTGGAGTTTGTGAATGGCGCTCACGGCACGCTCATTACCAGTAATACTTCGCCACACTTCACTTTTGATTTAGACGTATTAGCCGACGACCGGCTTCATATTAAGAGCACATCACTGAGTATGATTAGCGTTGCAGATATGGACAAAACGTATCTGAAAGGTGAACGCAAGCGCTGGTGCGATACCTGGGCCGTCAGCCCGCTGTCCTCGGGGTATTCGAGAGCGGGATATACGGGTGAGATTCTCGATTTTATCAATGCTATTCAGTCAGGCGACCGGGATTCCAAGACGGCGTTGTCAACGCTGATTGAAACCTATCGCTGCATGGATGCTATCGAAGAACAGTGCAAGCGCGTGTTAGCAGTTAATTATTAAGTTCAGGTTAACGTTAAGGGATTATCTTATGACCGAAAAAACGTATCAGAATCTTCATATCAATTTCGACCAAAGCGATTATGACGCCGTACTTTCCGCTTTTAATACCACGAGTTTTTCGGGTAAATCTCCCATATTGACGGAATACGAACACGCGCTCGCCAGATATTTTGGCACGACCAAAGCGTTACCGTGCTGCAATGGTACCGTGGCGATTGAATTGGCGATTCGGGGACTGGGTTTGCAGCCGGGCGATCGTATTGCGCTGCCGCCGACCGCGCCGATTATGACGATTCTGCCGATTATCACGACAGGCTGCGTCCCTGTTTTCTGCGATGTCGCTCCCCTGTCTTTTTCGCCGGATCTCGATCATTTGCGCAAACTCGTACAGGAACAGCCGATAAAGGCATTGATTGTCGTCCCGATGTGGGGTTACCCGATTGAAATGCGCGCCGTAGTGGATTTTTGCAAGACGGAAGGGATTCGGCTGATTGAGGATTGCGCCCACGCATTTGGCACCACCTCTGACGGGCAATATCTGGGGACGTTTGGTGATGTTTCCTGTTTCTCTACCCATGAGCGCAAGCTGATGAGCACGGGCGAGGGCGGCTTCTGTCTGACCAATGATGATGATGTCTATGAGCGGATGCTCAGGTGGCAGCACCACGGGCTCAAAGCATCCAGCAGGAACAACGGCTATATCTTGGGCGAAGACATCGGCACCAACTTCAAATTGCCACCGCTGTGCGCTGCGCTGGGTATCAATCAGTTAAAGAAACTCGATCGCAAAATTGCGGATCGCCGCGAGCGCGTGCAGAAAGTCCGGCAGGCGCTGTTGGCTATCCCGACAATACAGGAATTCCCCCGCTATCAGGGCGCGGAGATCAATGGCTATTCCATGGTCTACCACCACCTCAACGGCGCGAGCGTTGATCAAGGTAACCGCATGTTTTCTCAGGGGGTGATGTCCGATACCACTCGATACAAATACAAACCGCTTTATCGCGAACCGGCTTTTACGCCATACGCAGAGCCTTGTCCCAATGCGGAACACATCATTGAAACCATTTTCACCGTTCCCTGCCATGAAGGGCTTAACGATAGCGATATCGATTACATCGTCAGTGTCGTGAACGACAATTTTAATGCCTAAGGAAGAGGTCATGGACGACGCGATCTTTGCAAACGATCTCAACGATCCTGTACAGGCCCGAAAGCGTGAGCTGGATGCCGTTATTGCCGTTGCGGCGGGGGATATGGACACCTCTCTTGCCACGGTCGCGCGCTTCGAATCCGAGTTGGCAGACTGGGCTGGGTTTGCGGCATGTGTCGCGACGTCGTCGGATACCGGGGGCGTCAGTGTGATGCTCGGTGCTCTCGATTTCCGGCCCGGCGATGGGGTTATCGTGGGCCCTGACGTCCCGGCATGGGTCACGTCGCCTTTGGTTCATGCGGGGTTGATTCCCGTGGCCGCAGACTATGAGCCTGGCACGCTGCATGTACAGTTGGCTGCGTTCGAGCAGCATGTCAGTGAGAGAACCAGAGCGGTGCTGGTTTCCTCCTCTT
This sequence comes from Pectobacterium colocasium, assembly GCF_020181655.1. Taxonomy (NCBI): domain Bacteria; kingdom Pseudomonadati; phylum Pseudomonadota; class Gammaproteobacteria; order Enterobacterales; family Pectobacteriaceae; genus Pectobacterium; species Pectobacterium colocasium. Next base: position 3,916,185 of record NZ_CP084032.1, on the reverse strand, counting down.
TTCTGTATCAGCAGGACATCGCCCACGTTATTGAGATGAGCCGCGCGAGGCAACTTGTCACGATTGTTGAGTTGACCGCGTCCATTGACACGATGCTCGACCATCGACAGATCGCTGAGGGGGTCGACATTGGGCTGTTGTCCTTGCGAGAAGGGCGTTCTGCGATTTCCACTGGCGAAGGGGGCGCTGTACTTTTTCGCCATCGCGAATGGGGGCGCCGGGCGAAAAGTTACTCTCAATTCTCCGATCTGGATGGGATACATCTCGGTGTTAACCACAAGATAAGTGGTATCCAATGTGCTGTCGGGCGACTTCGTTTACAGGCGCTGATAGCAAGGAATGCGGCGCAGCACACGGCGGGCTACCGAATGGATGCTGATGGCCAACACGCTGCCAATCCGTCGCTATCTCACTCTGTGGCCGCAGGGGCTGATGCCCACGCTATCAAAGATAGCTTTTATCCTGTCGGAACCCGTGAAGAAGCGTTTGTGCTAGCTGCGTTGAACAGCGGCATCGGGGGACGATCCGAGAGCGTTCGCCAATACGAACAGCAGCTAAAAACGCATTTTAATGCCGGGCAGGCTATTGCCACGTCATCGGGATATGGTTCGCTCGTTGTCGCGCTGTCTGCCTTTGGCCTTAAGCCGGGAGACAAGGTGCTGTTAACGCCGACATGCCCCCTGTGTACGGTGTATGCCCTCACGTTTATGCGCGTCGAACCGGTATTTTGCGATATCAGCCCGGATGACTTCACCATCGATCTGGCTATGGCTGAGCGCCTGATCGACGACAAAACCAAAGCGATTATCGATATCCCGATGTGGGGATATCCAGTTGATGCGAAGCGAGTTGCCGCGTTTGCGCGTGCGAACGGTTTGTACTACCTGCTTGATATCGCACTGGCGCACAAGGCCAGATTAGATGGCGAATTCCTCTGGAAATACGCCGATATGGCGACGTTTTCCACGCACCACAGCAAAACGCTGGTTACCGGTGAGGGCGGGGCGGTTCTGACTGATAACGACGAGCTGGCGCTGAAGGCGAAGCAGTTCACGCACTGTGATTTCACCGCGTCCCGTAATCCGGTATTGAATTTCTCTCTCTGTGGTTTACAGGCTGCGCTGGGGCTGGCACGGCTTAATCGACTGGAACAGGATGTGCAGCATCGTTTGTCTACCATGCAGACGGTGAGCACGTTGCTGACCAACCCCTATCTCGAACCGTTACCGATCATTTCCGGTGGCGAACCCGCTGGCACTAAACTGATCGTGCGCTCGCTGACGGGCAGCAATGCCGCTTTACTTGAACATCAGTCTCATGCCGGCATCCCCTCGGATATCGCCCTGTATAACTGTAAGGCGCTGTATCAGTATCCCGTTTTACGTGACAAAGCCACGCCGTGCCCGAATGCCGAGCGGATGCTGGCGAGCATCACCACCTTACCTGTTCACCCGGATATCCGACAGGCTGACATCGCGGTTATCGCAGCGGTACTCAATCGCTTTCAGCCTGAGCATACGGAGGAGGTTCTGTCATGACGACATTAAAAAACGCTACAGGCAAGGCTATCGTCATTGGCGCCAGCATTGCTGGCTGTCTGGTCGCCCGTTCGCTTGCCAGGCACTTCAAGGACGTTGTGCTGCTCGATTTGGATACGTTTAGTGATAAACCTTGCACGCGTCGGACGGTGCCGCAGGAACATCATGTGCATCTGCTATTAAATCGCGGTGTCCAGATTATTGAGAATTTCTATCCCGGTTTTAAGAACGAACTGCTGCAATTCGGGGCTGAAGAGATCGATCTGTCTCATGGCGTGAAATGCTATGCCGGCGTGGGCTGGAAACAGCGCTGGCCGACCGGTATTACCGCGCACTATTGTTCAAGAACGCTGCTTGAGCATGTTCTGAGACAATCGGCCAGACGCGTACCGAATATCGAGATTAAAGAGGGCTATCGGGTTAAACACCTTCTTCATGATGACGGAGCCGTTCGGGGGCTTGTCGCGAGTGTTGGGCAAGTAGAGGAAACGCTGGAAGCCGATCTGGTGGTGGATGCCTCTGGCAGAAACTCAAAGGCTGCGGCATGGCTGAAGCAGCTAGGCTACGGCGAGGTTCAGCGTGAAGAGGTCGAGAATCAGCTCGGCTATGTGTCGCGCGTCTATAAGAAAGACACAACGCGTCAGACTGGCTGGAAAGTGTTGCTCGTGACGCCCAATCTGCCGACAAAACGCAGTATGGGTGTCATCAGTCCCATTGAGGGAGACAAGTATATCGTCACCGCCGGAGGCTGGTTCGGCGCATCGCCCAAGCCTAATGAGCATGACTTTATGCGATTCCTTGCCGAACTGCCGGTGCCTGACATCCATGATGAGGTCAGCAAGCTGGAGCCGCTGAGTGAGTTTCACCAGTTCAAGATGCCGTGCAGCCTGAGACGCCGCTATGACCTGATGCCGTCATGGCCGGAGAGCTTTCTGGTCGTGGGGGATGCGCTATGCAGCATCAACCCAATCTACAGTCAGGGGATGAGTGTTTCGGCTCTGCAAGCCGAAGCGCTGGACGTCGCTCTGCCTGAGTACCTCCGGCGGGCGATCCCAGCCCAGCAGGTGCTGAATGTGCAAGTGATGGCGACGGAAATTTCCTGGCAACAGGCCAAAAAAAGCGATGAAAGCCTGAGCCAGCAAACCGCAAAAGCCGCTCTGAAAAGTAGGCTGAAAGAGCGGTATATCAGTCTGGTTCACGCGGCCTCGTTCCACAATCGGGATGTGGCGATTGCCACTCTCAAGATCGCTAACCTGTTAGAAGCGCAGCGCACGCTCTATCGTTTCCCCATAGTCAGAGCCTCATTATCCAGCGTCATTGCCCGAGCCATACGATAAGGAATAGCACGATGAAAGGTAGCACTGCGATTAAACACGTTATTTTCGACTGGAATGGCACGCTGGTCGATGATCTGGCACTGGCGGTGAAGGGGCTGAACGCGGTGAGGGAGTTACAAACGCTGCCCCCTCTCGATGCAAAGAGATATCGCGAGCATTTCGGGTTCCCGATCCAGTCGTTCTATCAGGCGGTCGGGATCGACTGCGAGAGCGGGCGATTCGACGATTTGATCCACACGTATCTGAGTATTTTCAATAGCGAAATCAACCAGTGTCCTCTCCATCAGGGGGCCGTGGATATCATCAGTATGTTGCGACGTACCGGTGTGAGCATCTCCGTGCTGTCTGCCAGCCAGCACGAGACGTTGCAGAACAATCTAGCCAGCGCTGGCATCGATCACCTGGTCGATCATGTGTTTGGCCTCACGAATACTCAGGCTAAAGGCAAGCAGGGTATTGCTCTGGAGCTAGACTCGGTACTGGGCAATCCGGGAACGGACGCCCTGATGATCGGTGATACCGACCATGACATCGACGTCGCACACGCCTGTGGCTGGCAGATGGCTTCTGTCTCACACGGCCATCAGACGCACGAACGGCTGAGCGCTATTCACCCGTTTGTTTTCGGGGATCTGTCATCGGTATACCGCGCCTATTTCCGCTAATTTCGCCAATGCCATGGAGGGTTTCACATGCTAAGCCAAGATCGTGTGTTCGATGTGATGGTGGTACTGATCGTGTTAAGTCTTTTTCTCCGGCTGGCGATCAAGCTTTATTATCGCGACGGTGAGCGGATCCTGCCGAAATTCAAACTTAGCCCCGGCAACAGAGATGAGATCAGTTACTACAAGCGATTTGATACGCTCTTCGCGCCGTTGCCGTTTATCTACTGTTGGCTGGAGATTTTTGCCGCCGTGCTGTTTTTCCGCTGGACAGACTATAACGTGCTGTCCGGTGTGCTGCTGGCGGTGGTGACCTCGGGGCGGATGAGAGCGCTACAAGAGCTGGGTCACAATGCGCTGCACGTGGCGCTGTGCCCCTCGAAGAAGTTACAGTGGTTCCTGTCCAACACGTTTTTCCAGTTCCCGACGCTGAAAAGGGATATGGATTCGCGCTTTATTACGCACGTCATTGAACATCACCCTAATGCGGACGTTCCGGGTAAAGATCCGAATCTGCGGCGGGTGATTGCCGCAGGCATGGTGCCCGGCATCAGCCGTGGTCAGTTTATCAAAGCCTTGTTCTATCCGGTTAGCCTTAAAGGTCTGGCTAATAACATCAAGGGCAACTTTCGCGATGTGTTTCGCGAAAATACCTCGAAGCAGACCGCACTGCTGCGCGTCATCGTGACGATAAGCGTGGTCGCGCTGTATCTGTGGGTGGGCGGCGTTGCGGCATTGATTGTCGGGTGGGTGATTCCTGTTTTCTCCATTTATCCGCTGTTTTCGTGGTGGTCTCTGCTCTCTAAACACCGCTGGCACACGCCCTATATCCCAACTCGCTATCGGCTTGCCCATGATTATGAACATGGCCGCGCCACGGATTTTTCCGGTGTGTTCGGCGCGATTCAGCGATATCTGATATTTCCGATGTCCGACGCCTATCATTTGGCACACCACATTTATCCAACCGTTCGCTATCAATATATGCCCGCCGTGGACTGGGCGCTGAAAGTCAATGAACCGCGATACACGCAGTACATCGCGAAGGGAATGATTTTTGGTTCAGGAGGGCAACCTGCTGCGCTCTCTGAGCTATACCATCGGCTCGTCAACACGGCTGTTCAATCGCCACTAAACAGGGAAAGAGGAACGATTAATGACTGATCAACGAACGACTACGCCACCCCGTATTGGGATCATCTGCGGCAGCGGTATGGATTCTCTGTCGATCATCGAGGCGCCTGAGCGCATCAACGTCACGACTTCCTTTGGCGACCCTTCCGGCATCATCACGCTGGGCGAGATAGCCGGGGTTCCGGTAGCGATCGTTAATCGGCATGGCATCGGTCACAGGCTGCTGCCCTCGGAAATTAACGTCAGAGCTAACATTGCCGCGCTCAAGGCACTGGGGGTTTCGCAGGTGATCTCGTTTAGCGCCGTCGGCAGTCTGGTCGAAGAAGCCCCTCCAGGTACGTTTGTCGCGATCGATCAATATATCGATCGGACGTACCGCCGCGTAAATACCTTCTTCGGTTCAGGGGTGGTGGCGCATGTTCCTTTTGGGAAGCCGGTTTGCACGGATAACCATTCGCTGCTGGTTGATGCACTGGGCGAACTCGCCATTCCGCATCTGGCAAAGGGGCTGTATGTCGTGATGGAAGGGCCGCACTTTTCAACCAAAGCGGAATCCGCATTCCATCGCCAAATGGGGGGCACGGTTATTGGCATGACCGCCATGCCAGAGCCAAAGCTCTGCCGCGAAGCGGAGCTTTGCTACAACATGGTCGCGATGGTGACCGATTACGATTGCTGGCATACCTCCCATGAGGCGGTGAATGCCGCTATGGTCAGCGAGCAGATGGCTGATAATATTAAGAAAGCCGAGTCTCTGTTATCCGTCATCGTGCCAAAACTCGCACAGCGTGAGGCGCTATGCCGCGATCGCTGCCAACACGCGTTAGATGGCGCTATCATGACGGATTTCAGCCTGATCTCGTCCGAAGCCATTAGCCGTTTTTCACCGTTACTTGACCGTGTTATCCAGGACGATATGTCGTCCTGAAATCGTTGCTTAGCTGGGAGAGATTGGAATGAAAACTACCGCAGGATTGTTGTTTGACCTGGATGGAACATTGCTCGACACAGACCGGCTGCATCTGGCCGCGTTTAATGAACTCCTGGCCGACTTTGGTCAGTCCGTCACGATCGACTATTACAACGAAAAAATCATGGGCGCGCCGATGGACCACATCACGCGCGATCTTTTCCCCAATCTATCGCCCGAGCACCGTTATGAACTGGGAGAACGTAAAGAAGCGCTGTTCAGGAAGCAGCTTACGGGGCCGCTGGAAGGCCGCCCTGGCGTGACTGAACTCTTCGAGTGGGCGCAGGACAGAAACATTGGGATCGCTGTGGTAACCAACGCGCCGCGTGAAAGCGCCATCATGATGTTGAAGGGGCTACATTTATTGGAGTCCGTCGATCATCTGCTTATCGGCGCGGAGCTGCCGCGTAGCAAACCCGATCCTTATCCCTACGCGGAAGCAATGCGGCTGCTGGGCGTTGGGCGTGAAAACGCCTTAGCGTTTGAGGATTCCGGCCCCGGTATTCAGTCTGCGGCGGCGGCCGGGGTATTTACCTTCGGTATGACGGGCGCGCTGGATGAAGCGGCGTTGCTGAAGTATGGCGCATCAGCGGCGATCCCAGATTTCAAAGACGACAAGCTGACGGCCATGCTCAGCAAGCTTAGCGCGTGAGGTAAAGGAACCAACATGACCGCCACTCTCATTCATGCCCCAACGGGCTACGGCTCAAAGGCTACGCTCAAGGCCTACAGTTCTTTTGAACCTTATGAGCTTGCGGATTATCTGCGTGCTCTCGCGCATCACATGCCTGATGTGGCGATCCATATTGAAAGAATGCCTACGGCAGCCCTGACGGCAAGGCTGGCTCAGGAACAGCATGCTCCTCAGGTGGATATGATTCTGGGGTGGGCAGATACCGCCTCGCGAACTCTCGATTTAAGCGAGGTGCTATTTGCACCGGGCGCTGACGCCGATGGGTATATGCGCATCACTGGTTTTTCAACCGCGTTTGTCGTCGATCCCGCTGTCCTCTCTGAGACGGGGGTGGATATCGCATCCTGGGTCGATCTTGCCCAACCCGCGCTTCAGGGGAAGATTGCGTTCCCCGACCCAGCCGTGTCGGGCGCGGGGTTTCTGGCGCTGGCGACGATTCTGCAATTCTACGGTGAACCCGAAGGCTGGGCGATCCTCGCTGATATTTATCGTAATGCACATATCAGACCGCCTTCTGCGTGGGAGCCTGCTCGGTTGACCGGAGAAGGGCAGATCGCGGCCGGTGTGACGGTAAAAATAGCAGCCTCAAACCGGCAGCGGGAACGTCCCTCTCTAGGCATCGTTGAGCCGCAGGATGCGATCGGCATTGAATCCGAGGTTTTTACTGGCTTTACCACGACCCGTCACCCTTTGCTGGTCACTCAGGCATTGGAATGGCTCAGGTCAGAAGAAGCTGAAGGGATTTATGCCAGCTACAACAAAGTTATTCTCGGAAAACCGGATAGCCGGCTATTTGTTATTGATGCTGAAAACGCGGTAAAAAATCGAACCCGCTGGTTATCCCAACTTGAATCCATTGCAAACGGTAATCACCTATGAAAAACACGACTTATGCACCCTCTGCCACGACGGCGGTCGTCAATGGCAGTTGGGTATTAGCCAATGACTGGGGAAAGCTCACTAAATACGACATCACTTACACACGCTCAAACGGAACGGAACAGCGGCTGGTTCGTGAAGCCTATGATCGTGGTCACGGCGCGACCATTGCGCTCTACAACCCGGATGCGCGTACGGTCATTCTCACCAGTCAGTTTCGGCTGCCCGCTTTTCTGCTGGGTCATCATTATGAGCTGATCGAAGCGTGTGCAGGTCTGCTGGATGAACGCGACCCGATAGAGGCCATCAGAAAAGAGGCGGAGGAGGAAACCGGATATAAACTCAATGAGGTCACCAAAATTGGTGAAATATTCATGAGCCCCGGTTCTGTTACTGAGCGTCTACACTTCTTTATTGCGCCGTTTACGCACGAAATGCGCATCAATGAAGGCGGCGGTATCGCGGAAGAGGGCGAAGATATCAAGGTCATGGAAATCCCGATTAAAGATGCGCTGCAAATGATTGATGACGGCCAGATTATTGATGCCAAAACCATTATTTTGCTTCAGCACCTGGTGATTAAAAATATTTGTAAGCCGTAATTCTCCTCTAAAGGACATGAATAGATGACGGAACAGAGCCTGGTTAAACCCCAATTCAAGCGCGACTATTACACGTTCTATTTATATATGTTGTCGGTGGTGTGCGGTTTTCATCAGGCCGTACCGGGCTCTATCACTCCTTTCCTACGCGATGAATTACAGCTGTCCAGAATCGTGATTGGCTGGCACTTTAGCCTCTACGCCATTGGTATGTTTGCGACAGGCTTTATCGTTACCTACTGTTCAAGAAGGGTATCGCCAAAGCGTATCCTGCTCACCAGCTCATTTGCGGTGACGATTGCAGTGGCCATTTTTTCCCTGCCAATGCCTTCATCGGCAACGTTGGGCATGTCGTTGGTGTTAGGGCTGGCGGGGGGCGCCATGCAAATTGCCATTCAGGAATCGCTGGCACGTCATCACGGTGAAAACAGCGGGGTTGCCATCACGGAAGGATGCATTTTTGCCGCCATCGGGGTCTTTGCCGGACCGGTCTTTGTCAGCCTCGCGGTGGAGTCAGGTTGGGGATGGCGGATGGCAATGTTCGTGCCCATCATCGCGCTGCTGCCTCTTCTCTTTATTGCGCCCGAAAATCTATCGCGGGTGCCTGTCAATATCGCCACTTCAACCAGCAATCCTGCGGAGCGTTCCCCTCGTCTGCCGCTGGTAGCGTTCCTGATGTTCGGCATGATTTTCCTCGGCATTTCAGCCGAGTGGGGCATTGGATTTTGGGGCGCACAGTTTCTGGAAGAGCAGTTATCCGTAACGGTTGCGACCAGCGTGGGGATGATGTCTGCCTACTTCGGCGGTACGATTGTCGGGCGAATTGCGGTGAGTCGCCTGCTGCTGCGCTATGAAATCAACACGCTGCTGATCGGGGCAATCATCGTTGGTGGAATCGGTTTGGTTATTCTGTGGCTGGTTCCTCATGTCACCGTTGCGCTGGTGAGCCTGGCGATTTTAGGCGCCTGTCTGGGGAATTTTTTCCCGTTGATATTATCGGTTGCAACGCAGCAACCGCCGCAGTTTCTGTCAAAAATCGCGGCGGGAGCAACGCAGTCGGTAGGGCTGGCGCTCTTACTGGCGCCCCTGTTACTTGGCAATGTCGGCGAAAGTATCGGGTTGGTTGGCGCTATTGGATTATTGACCGTGATTCCGCCCGTGATGCTGGTGGCCTACCTGCTGTCACGTAAGCTGTCTTAATGAGGCGAAGGGGGCACGGCGCTGGACGTACTCCTGTGGTGCCCTTGCTTCAAGGCTGCCGGACCTGCTCAGGGAGCAGGTCGATATCAGCGGGAATGGCGGGGTCAGCGATCGCTACGAGAATAATACGGCCCTTTCTGAACCGACTCGCGCAGTTTCAGTTCACCGGTAAAAGGTTGTAGCGGTTTAACGTCTTTGCCAGCGATCAGATCCAGCACTTGGGTAATCGCCGTGGCGGCCATCTCTTCAATCGGCATGTACACGGTGGAGAGTGACGGGTGCAGGTAGGTTGCGCAGGGTTCATCGTCAAAGCCGAAGACGGAGACATCCTGCGGTAATGTTTTCCCCGCCTCGTACAGCGCTTTCATCGCGCCAATTGCCATGTGATCGTTGCTGGCAAACAGTGCGCTAAAGCTCATGCCGCTGTTCAGCAACTGCCGTGCGGCCTGATAGCCGCTGGCCACCATGCTGGTTCCATACGCCACCCGCTGTGGTTCAAACGCGATCTGGTGAGTGGTTAATGCCTGCTGATAGCCCGCAAGCCGTGCCTGTGCCGTCGGCGTTTGCATCGGTGCGGTGATGCAGGCGATCTCGCGGTGACCCTGTTCGATCAGGTAATTCACCACGTCAAACGCGGCCTGCTGCTGGCGGAAGAAAATACAGCGCTCCCGTGCTTGCGGCAGATCGCGATTCATCACAATCATCGGAATGGTCAGCGTGTTGAGTAACGCCATGAGATCCGCTTCGGACATATAGCGGGTATAGAGAATTATCGCATCGCACTGCCTGTCAGACAGAAGCTGCACCGCTCGCTGCTCATCCTCCGGTGTATGGTGCCCATCGGTCACGATGAGGTGTTTACCGTGGCTTTCCGCGATATCCGTAGCACGGCGCAGCAGGCGGCCAAAGTAAGGGCCGTCGAAATTAGAGATAACAAGACCGATACTGTTTGAGGTGCGACGAGCCAGCGAACGAGCCAGAAAATTAGGGCGGTAGCCTAGCTCGTCCATTGCCCGAAATACCGCATCGCGTGTTGCCTGTTTGACCTGACCAGTACCGTTGAGCACTCGGGATACGGTCGCTTTAGACACCCCTGCACGTTTCGCCACTTCCTGCATGGTTTTCATGGCTGCACCTTAATTGAGTATGATGACGGGCTAAGCGCCTATCCATCCCTGTTACGACATATTACCACAGGCATATTGCTGGATTTAACGTCCGGTGCTCGTTTCTCAACCAGGTTTTTTCAGTTTTGTGATGCAGCCATTTCGCGCCGTAGCAAGACAATCTCTTCTGCTAAATCCCGGCATAGCATGGCGGTCATCAGATGATCCTGTGCATGTACCATGATCAGATTGACGGGCACCTTTCCTTGTCCTTCGTCCAGACCGATCAACTGAGTTTGAACACGGTGAGCCTCACGAGCCGCTTCGAGCGACGCGGCGAGCAGGTCGTCAGCCTGTTGCCACTCCCGTTGACGCGCGGCCTGAATCGCCATCATGGCGTTTGAACGGGCTTCACCTGCGTTGATCAGCAGTTCCATCACGGTTTGTTCCATATCGAATGCCGGGGCATTTTCTGTGTCTTTCATTGTAGATTTCCTTCGTTGCCTGAGAAGTTGCCATTCATGGTATGCCAAAAGTCACATTTTCATCATATTGGAATTCCAATATTGCCTTGTGAGAATCCTGTCACAGAAAAATAATTCATTATGGTTGATTTTTGGTATGCCAAACGCGAAAGCGCGGTACCTGCATTTACCCTGCGCGTAACGGCCATCCCGCGTGTCACACGCGATATAACAATATGATGATGAAAGAGGTGGTGTTATGTCATTTAAGGACCAACTGATTGATTCATTGGGCTCCTTTGCCAATAAATTTAACAGTCTGCGTTACATTATGGCGATTAAGGCATCCTTTATTACGCTGATGCCTGTCATTATCGTCGGGGCGTTCTCCGTTCTGATTTCCAACATGGTGATGGATCCGAAAAATGGTCTGGCCAGTTTTTCCATGTTCTCGTTTCTGGCTGAACTTAAACCGATTATGAGCGGCATTAACTACGCCACGCTCAGCTTTCTGACTATCGGTGCCGTCTTCCTGATTGGTATCGAGCTTGGGAAGATTAACGGTTCACGCGGGCTGTTTCCCGGCCTGCTGGCGGTGATCTGCTTTATTGCCGTCACGCCAACCACGATCGAAATGGCCGTCAACGGGCAGATGATGGTGGTGAAAGACGTGCTGGCGAAACAGTTCTCCGATACGAAGAGCCTGTTTCTGGGGATGTTTATCGCCATTCTGTCTGTCGAGATGTATACCAAGCTGCAAAATGTCGATCGGCTACAGATTAAAATGCCAGACAGCGTGCCGCCCAACGTCGCGGCCTCTTTTTCTGCGCTGTTTCCTTCCATCATCACGGTGGTTGCGATTGCCACCTTTGGGTTTGTGTTTCACCGCGTGACGGGCATGTATCTGTATGATGCTGTTTATAAAGTCGTGCAGCAGCCGCTGGAATCCGTGGTGCAAAGCCTGCCTGGTTTACTGGTGCTGATGTTTGTCGCTCAGCTGTTCTGGGTGATCGGGATTCACGGCAACCAGATGATTAAACCGATTCGTGAACCGCTATTGCTGGGGGCGATTGCCGTCAACATGACCGCGTTCGAACAAGGGCAGGAGATACCGAACATTATCACTATGCCGTTCTGGGATGTGTACATGAGCATCGGCGGTTCCGGCCTGACAATTGGCCTGCTGCTGGCGGTGATGATTGCGTCTAAACGCAAAGAGATGAAAGAGATTGCCAAAATCTCTTTCGGCCCCAGCGTGTTCAATATTAATGAGCCGGTGATTTTTGGTATGCCGATTATGCTCAACCCGATTCTGGCTATTCCCTTCATTATCACGCCGCTAGTGACGGGGACGATCGGTTATTTCGCCACCAGTATGGGCTTTGCGGGCAAAGCCGTGGTGATGGTGCCGTGGACGACCCCGCCGATCATTAACGCCTGGCTGTCGACGGCAGGCTCAATGGGGGCGGTTGCGACGCAGATTGTGTGCATCATCGTTGCGATGCTGATCTATCTGCCGTTTGTCAAAGTGGCGTCCCGTCGTGCTGAACTGGCGCAGTTGGAAGCGGAAAAGCAGGCCGCAGCGGAAAAAGCCTGAAACGGGCAAGAAGAGAGGTAACGCATGAGTAAGGTTTCACTGGCTATTCCACCTGATTTTATTCTGGGTGCGGCGGCATCGGCATGGCAAACGGAAGGGTGGAGCGGCAAGAAAGCAGGGCAGGATTCCTATCTGGATCTCTGGTACAAGCAGGATCGTCAGGTCTGGCATAACGGGTATGGCCCGGCGAAAGCGACGGACTTCTTTAACCGCTATCGGGAAGATGTGGCGCTGATGAAGTTGGCGGGGCTGACGCACTATCGTACGTCGATCAACTGGTCACGCTTCATGTTGGATTATGAGAAAGGCATCGTTGATGAGGAGTACGCAGCCTACATCGATAATCTGCTGGATGAAATGCACCGGCAGGGGATCGAACCGATGATCTGCCTTGAACACTACGAACTGCCCGCCTGCCTGCTGGAGAAGTATCAGGGCTGGTCATCAAAGCAGGTGGTGGAGTGGTTTGTGCTGTACGCCGATGCGGTTTTCGCTCGCTATGCCGGAAAAGTGAAGCGCTGGTTTACCTTCAATGAGCCAATTGTGGTGCAGACGCGCGTTTATCTGGACGCGCTACGCTACCCTTATGAACAAAACACGCACACGTGGATGCAGTGGAATCACCATAAGAATCTGGCGACGGCAAAAGTGGTACAGCGGTTTCGGCAGCAGGGCTATCACCGGGATGGCGGCTCGATCGGCGTGATCCTCAATCCCGAAGTGACGTATCCGCGATCCCGTGCGGCGCACGATGTGAAAGCGGCACACCTTTACGATCTGTTCTATAACCGGGTCTTTCTCGATCCGGCGCTGAAAGGGGAATACCCGGTGGAACTGATCGCGCTACTGGCGCAGCATCAGGTGAACTGGGATTATACGGAAGAAGAGCTGGCGATCATTCGCGACAACACGGTCGATGAGGTAGGAATCAACCTGTATTACCCGCATCGGGTAAAAGCGCCTAGCCGTGAATGGAACAAGGAGACCCCGTTCCATCCGGCCTATTACTACGAGCATTTTGAGCTGCCGGGGCGTCGTATGAACACCTCGCGCGGCTGGGAAATCAATCCCAAAATCATTTACGACATGGCGAAACGCATGGAGCGTGACTACGGCAACGCGCCGTGGTTTGTGGCAGAAAACGGCATCGGTATCGAGAACGAAGCGCGCTTTAAAGATGACGCTGGCGTGATTCAGGACGATTACCGCATCGCTTTTATTGCCGAACATCTTTACTGGACGCTGAAGGCGAAGGAAGAGGGCGCAAACTGTCGTGGCTACATGCTGTGGGCGTTTACCGACAATGTCTCGCCGATGAACGCGTTTAAAAATCGCTACGGATTGATCGAAATCGATCTGGAACAGGATCGGCAGCGGAGGCCGAAAAAATCCGCCGCCTGGTTTCGTCAGCTACACGACTCGCGTCGGCTTGAATTGACTTTGGATGATGAAGAGAAATAGGTGCAGGTAACCAAAATGAGGAACGGAATATGAAAAGAATCGTACTGGCCTGTTCAGCAGGCATGTCGACCTCACTGGTGGTCACCAAAATGGAGAAAGAAGCGGAAACGCGAGGAATGGCGCTGAAGATCTATGCGATTCCAGAGCAAAATCTGCGAGATGAATTGCAGGAGTTCAGCAGCGAGATTATTGCGGTTCTGCTGGGGCCGCAGGTGCGCTTCAAGCTCAACGAAAATAAAAAGCTGACGGACAGCTACCAGATTCCTATCGCAGTGATCGACCCTGTCGCCTACGGCACATTAAATGGCGCAAAAGTGCTGGATCAGGCGCTGAGTTTGGTAGACTAGCGCACCGCCGCGACGTCAGTACGTGGCTGGGTATATTCGGTGCGGGCCTGACGTCCGCACCTAGGGCGACAGTGCATGTAGGGTGAAAGCGTGGCGAAGGATGTGGTTCTGCAAGAGAAGAAGCAATATCAGGAAATCGGCTGTGATTTGCGTCAGAAGATTCAGTCAGGGGATTACCCCGTTGGATCGCGCCTTCCTCCTGAACGAAATATTGCGGAAACCTATGGCGTTAGCCGCACGATAGTGCGCGAAGCGTTACTGATGCTTGAGCTGGAAGGCACGGTCGATATTCGTCAGGGGTCTGGGGTTTATGTCCTGCGTATTCCCGATGAAGATGACGCGGCAGACAGCGCCAAGAATCATATTGGCGCGTTTGAAATGTTACAGGCACGCCAACTGCTGGAAAGCAACATCGCGGCGTTTGCGGCACGCATGGCAACGCGGGCGGATATCGAAAACCTGCGCAAGACGCTGGAGCAAGAGCAAGCGGCGATTGCCGGAAAAGATTACCGTGGCGATTTCGATCGCTTGTTCCACCTGCAAATTGCGGGGGCGACGCAAAACCAGATGCTGCTGGAAACGGTCAGCAATATCTGGGCGTGCCGTGATGATAACGCGCTCTGGCAGCAGCTTTACACCCATGTTGGCACGCAGGGCTATCGCCTGAAATGGCTGGCGGATCATCAGGCTATTCTGGCGGCGCTGCGGCGTCGCGATGTGTCCGGCTCTTATCAGGCCATGTGGCAGCACCTCGAAAATGTCAAAAATACGCTGATGGAAATCTCAGACGCCGACGCGCCGGAGTTTGACGGCTATTTGTTTGATTCTGTACCGATTTTTCAGGGGAAGCTGGTGTAATCATGACGGACATTTCTGGGGTAAGTATTGGTTATCTGGCGGATCATCCCCAGCATCAGGAGCAGGTGATTGACTGGATATGGCAGGCGTTCGGCAGCCAGAACAGCCGCGACTTCTTTGCAAGCGTAGTGCGCAATAGCCTGAACCCAGCGGCACTGCCGCTGACGTTTATCGCGCTGGAGGGCGAGCGCTTAGTCGGAACGGTGGGGCTCTGGCGCTGCGATTTAATCAGCCGACAGGATCTGACGCCCTGGCTGGCCTCGCTGTATGTGGAAGAAAGCCAGCGTGACAAAGGGCTGGGTCTCGCGCTGCAACAGCACGTACTGGACTTCTGCCGCCGTCAGGGTTTTGAGGATCTCTACCTGTACGCCACGTTTAGCGGCTATTACGAAAAACACGGCTGGCGTTACATCGGTGAGGGGCTGGACTACCCGGACAAAGCCGTACGCCTATATCACCAGTCGCTATCACGCTAGAAAAACGCGCTAAAAGGGGGCGGCCTTACATGATTCGCTAGAATTTTACAGTTGGTTGCACTTATAGAATAACTCTTTCGATTCATCGCTGGTGAAGATAAGTGGCGATCCTTAGAGTAACAAGTCCCAGAGGTATTGATTGGTGATATTCGATGTGCTCTGTACATTGAAACCATTTGATTACACCAACCTACGCGGATGCGTAGGTTTTTTTTTGCCTGAATTTTCCGTTTTTGTTATCTCCCGCAATTTTCATGCTATGTGAATGCTGTGCCGACGGCAATCTTCACGTGCAGCCGCGTACCCGTCACTTGAAGTATGATATGTATGTAGTATTTTGACGTATCGCCCGGTGGTTTTGCGCTTCGGCAAGCTGCCCGTTTATCTGTCTATTGGGAGAAGGCATGATTCATACCCTGTTACGTTGGGTGTTCCAGCGTCTGTACCGCATCCGGATCGAGGGCGACAGCAGCCAGTTTCAGCAATCCAAATTGCTCATCACCCCTAACCACGTCTCTTTCCTTGATGGTGCTTTGCTGGCGTTATTCTTACCGATAAAGCCCGTCTTTGCGGTGTACTCCTCCATTTCCGATCGCTGGTTTATGCGCTGGCTGAAGCCTTATATCGATTTCGTGCCGTTAGATCCCACCAAGCCTCTGGCGATCAAAGGGCTGATCAAGGTGATCGAACGCGGTCAGCCCGTCGTGGTTTTCCCGGAAGGGCGCATCAGTGTCACCGGATCGCTGATGAAGATTTACAGCGGCGCGGCGTTTGTCGCGGCGAAATCCGGGGCGACGATTATCCCCGTGCGTATTGATGGCGCCGAATTCACACCGTTTGGCCGGTTGGCGGGCGTGTTTAAACGCCGCTGTTTCCCATCGATCACGATCACCTATTTACCGCCTACCACGCTGCCGATGCCGGAAGCCAGCAGTGCCAGAGAACGCCGTGCGTTGGCCGGTGAACACTTGCACCAGATTATGATGAAGGCGCGAATGGACACGCGTCCACAGCATACGCTGTATCAGGCCTTTCTGGCGGCGAGAACCCGTTACGGACGGCGTTCTGCCAGCATTGCGGATATTTCCTTTAATGAAGACAGCTATCAGGGCTTACTGAAAAAATCGCTGGGCGTGTCACGCATTTTGCAGCGTTTCACCCGCGCGGATGAACATGTCGGTATGCTGTTGCCCAACGCGACCATCACCGCAGCATCCATTCTGGGTGCCTCGCTGCGTAACCGCGTTCCTGCCATGCTGAACTACACCGCTGGCGCGAAAGGGCTACAAAGCGCGATGAAAGCGGCGGGGATCAAAACGATTGTCACGTCCCGCCAGTTTCTTGAAAAGGGCAAGTTGACGGATTTGCCGAAGCAGGTCAGCGAGGCCAACTGGGTCTATCTGGAAGACTTGAAAGACACCGTGACGCTGGCGGATAAGCTGTGGATCCTGTTTCATCTGCTGTTCCCAGCCCGTGCGATGCTGCCGCAGAAACCCCAAGATGCGGCCATCGTGCTGTTTACCTCTGGTTCCGAGGGAAACCCGAAAGGCGTCGTGCATTCTCATGACAGCCTGCTGGCGAACGTTGAGCAGATTCGCACCGTGGCGGACTTCACGCCGCGTGACCGCTTTATGTCTGCGCTGCCGCTGTTCCATGCGTTTGGTCTGACGGTGGGGCTATTAACGCCGCTGATGACGGGCGCCCGCGTGTTCCTTTATCCCAGCCCGCTGCATTATCGCATCGTGCCGGAGCTGGTTTACGATCAGAACTGCACCGTGCTGTTTGGTACGTCTACGTTTTTAGGCAACTATGCGCGCTTTGCCCATCCGTATGATTTTGCTCGCCTGCGCTATGTGGTTGCTGGGGCAGAAAAGCTGTCTGAAACCACGCGTCAGGTCTGGCAGGACAAATTTGGTATCCGCATTCTGGAAGGGTACGGCGTGACCGAGTGCGCGCCAGTGGTGGCGATCAACGTCCCGATGGCGACGAAAATCCATTCCGTCGGCAAGTTGTTGCCGGAAATTGAATCGCGATTGATCACGGTGCCGGGCATTACGCGCGGTGGCCGCCTGCAACTGCGCGGGCCAAATATCATGAAAGGCTATCTGCGGGTGGAAAACCCCGGCGTGCTGGAAACGCCAGCGGCAGAAAATGCACAGGGCGAGTTGCAGCAGGGCTGGTATGACACCGGTGATATCGTCGAACTGGATGAAAAAGGATTCTGCACCATCATCGGCCGTGTGAAGCGCTTTGCCAAACTTGCGGGGGAGATGGTATCGCTCGAAAGCGTAGAACAGCTGGCGGCGAAGGTGTCGCCGGAAGCGCAGCATGCTGCTAGTGCGAAAAGCGACAGCAGTAAAGGCGAGGCGCTGGTGCTGTTTACGACGGACAACCAGATCACGCGTGATGTGTTGCTTGCACAGGCTCGCAGTAGCGGTGTGCCGGAACTGGCTGTGCCGCGCGATATTCGCTATGTGAAAGCCTTACCGCTACTCGGCAGTGGCAAGCCTGACTTTGTCACGCTGCGCCACATGGCCGAAGAGCCTGTCACTAACGCATCGGAGCAGAATGCATGAGCCAACAGACTGAACCTGCGACGCCCCTGCTGTCGCGCAGCATGAATGCGGTGATTATTGCGCAGTTCTTCTCCGCGTTTGGCGATAACGCGCTGCTGTTTGCCACGTTAGCGCTGATCAAACAGCTGGTGTATCCCGACTGGAGCCAGCCGTTTTTACAGATAGGCTTTGTCGCTGCGTACATCATTCTGGCACCGTTTGTCGGACAAATTGCGGACAGCTTCGCCAAAGGTCAGGTGATGATGTTCGCCAATACCCTGAAGCTGGCGGGTGCGCTGCTGATTTGCGTGGGCGGTAATCCGTTTCTGGGATACACGCTCGTGGGCATTGGCGCAGCCGCATATTCCCCGGCGAAATACGGTATTCTGGGTGAGATCACGCGTGGTGACCAGTTAGTCAAAGCGAATGGGCTGATGGAAGCCTCGACGATTGCGGCGATCCTGACCGGTTCCGTGGCAGGTGGCGTGCTGGCGGACTGGAACATTTACGGCGCGCTGTCGATTTGCGCGGTGGCGTACGGCGTAGCGCTGGGGGCGAATATGCTGATTCCTCGCCTGAACGCGGCACGACCGGGGCAGCCGTGGCATCCGGTGCAGATGGCGAGCAGCTTCTTTTCTGCTTGTCGGGTGCTGTGGCGCGATGGCGATGCCCGACTCTCGCTCATCGGCACCAGTATGTTCTGGGGGGCGGGAGTGACGCTGCGCTTTCTGTTGGTGCTGTGGGTGCCGCATGCGCTCGGCATTACCGATAATGCGACGCCGACGCTGCTTAACGCAATGGTCGCCGTGGGCATCGTGGTGGGAGCCGGTGCGGCTGCGAAGCTGGTAACGCTCGATAGCGTGCGGCGCTGCCTGCCTGCGGGGTTCCTGATCGGCGTAGTGGTGGTGATTTTTACGCTTCAGCATAACCTCATGAGTGCCTACTCGCTGCTGATTCTGCTGGGGGCGCTGGGTGGATTCTTCATTGTTCCGCTGAACGCGCTTTTGCAGGAACGTGGGAAGGCCAGTGTCGGTGCGGGGAATGCGATCGCCGTACAGAATTTGGGTGAGAACGGCGCTATGCTGTTAATGCTTGGGCTCTATTCTCTGGTAGTGAAACTGGGCGTGTCGGTTATCGCTATCGGGATTGGCTTTGGCGTCCTGTTTGCGCTGGCGATTGCGCTACTGTGGGCATGGTTGGTTCTGGCTAAACGCCGCGATCGTTCCCTCGGCGCAGGTAAAGAATAAACGTCTGATGTAATAAACGTCTTGTGTAATAAACGTATGGTGTAAGAGGGAAGGGTGGAAATGAGTCTGATATGGCATGACTGGGATGTGGCAGACCTTAACGTGTATTCACTGCATGACATATTGGCGCTGCGCAATCAGGTGTTCGTGGTCGAGCAAACCTGTCCCTATCTGGATATTGATGGCCGCGATCTGGTGGACGGCAATCGCCATATTACGGCGTACCGTGACGGCAAGCTGGCTGCCTGCGCCCGGTTGCTCGCGCCCCATCCGAACAACGATGTGGTGACGATTGGGCGTGTGATTGTCGAGCCGCATGCCCGCGGGCAACATCTGGGACATCAGCTGATGGAACACGCGCTGATTGCCTGTGCACGCCACTGGCCGCAAAAACACCTTTTTCTGTCCGCGCAGGCTCATTTGCAAGCGTTCTACGGCGCGTTCGGCTTTGTGGCGACCGGTGAGGTATACGACGAAGACGGCATTCCGCATATTGATATGCTGTCGGCGTTCTGAGAGCTATTGAGCGTGTAGCGGAAGTTATTGGGATTGTGGCTTAAACAAAAAACCGGCTAACGTATGGCCGGTTTTTTTTGTCTGGCGGTGAGTTAGCTGGCAGCGTGAGAAATGGTGCTACCGAGTTTTTGCACATCCTGGCCAAAGCCGCGTGTAGTGTTACAGCCGCTCAATGTTGCTGTGACCAGCAACGCCACTACGATCGTTGTTATACGTTTCATCATCGTTACCAGCAGGTTGTTGATAAATAGGGTTTGATAGAAAGACCGTGATAGGGTTTTACTGTGTCATAACCGCAGGTAAAAATTCAATCCTCGATAGCCCTGAACCGGCTGATATTGTTTGAGATTATGTTGCTACCTATGTGGATTCGCTTAGGCCTGAGTTGGTACGGTGACGGCATGGAGCTAAACCTAATCTGACGGGCGGCTTTGTGCCAGGAGTAGACGTTCAGTTGTTTGTTTTTTGACATGAAACTACGCGTTTTTTGGACGTTAGGGTTATTCCGTCCAAGTAAATTACCTTAGCTGGATGGAAACGATTTTTCTAATTACTCATTGAATCTCAGGAGGTATCCGGACGTCAATCAAACGCACGGTAACAACCCGCGAAATCTATTCTAATGAGCCGCGCCGGCGAACTGGGGTTGAAAAGAAAAGCCCACGAGATGATGAGGCAATTGGAGCATCAAGGAGGTACTATTCGGCAGTTGTGTTAGGTTGCTGAGCGTTCTCATTTTTGCCGCTATTAAGCTGAATGTTTGGCTGCTGGAATAACGATCCCTGCAGATTTTTAAACGCTCCATCCACAATGTCGTCTCTGGATTTTTGTGGCAATGCCCAAGTACAAATGCCATAGACAATGACAGCGAAGGTTATTGTGGCGAAAATGCTGGCAAACCCATTCCAATACCATCCTAATGAGCGGGAAACACGCCCACGTTTGCGTGCTTGGGTGATTTCAACCATACGATGAAAATTGAGAATAGCATCCTCTTCAGCCTTCCTTAATTCGCTCTCACGTGATGCTTTCATAGCCTGTATTTTTGCTTTCAGCCGTTCTATTTCAACATCCTGCAAGTTAGCATCGGCTAATTGTGCATCGTACTCAAGCCGGATGTCAGCATCTATCTGGTTTGTTAAGTTTGTGACGATGGCTTCTGCTTTTTCTTTGTAAGACTCAATTCGGCCTGGCGAATTAACTGTCTGCTCATGAAAGATCTTCAACTGGGAGTTAATATAGTCTTCTGTATATTTGCCACTCTTGCGCAACTTCTCTGCGTATTCATTTTTGTCGTGCTTATAGAGCGCGTAAGCCAAAAAGCCAGAGGTGTCATCTTTTCCTGTAACTAATTGAGTAAAAACCCAGAGCTTTTCCATTTGGTTTTTCCGCAATAAAAAAGCGCCAGAAAAAGGCGCTTTAATCAACTAAAGTAAAATTATCCTTTGGCTACAACTGTCCTGAATGCGCGATCCATCATCATTCGCGCATCATCTCGTGATCTCTGCATTGAGGCAGAACCAGAAGACATTGAAGCTGCAGGCTTAGCAGGGGCGCTATTTTGTGCTAATGCACTGCGAGCAATGTCAGCCTTACGGTTATCTGACAGCGGTCGAAGTTCGTATTTAGCCATTTATCCTCCCCATATATCCAACGGTTATCCACAATCAAACACTGTTGACCATTCTGTGGATAGTTTACCACAGGTACCGTTAAACGCCATATGTAGAATTGTCAAGCACTTAAAGAACAGCAATCACTGTATGTGGGTGGTTTTGTTTCGATTGCCTCTAGATGTAGTGAGTGGTCTCTAAAACTAAAAAAACGTTTGATAATGAAGTCGGTTTAAGATCAGGTGGTTTGCACTGGATGTTGGAACCACTTAGGCCTCCGCACCACCTGGACGCAGCGGTGTTTCTGTCCAGTTATTCCGCACTGATCCCCAAAATCTGTGGATAAACAACATCTGTTTCTCCTGTGGCAGTCTCTGCCGTGGTGATTGCACTTACTCCGTGCAAATCGCGCGGTTTCTAAACATCATATGTCCGCTCCTCGCTCATTACAGCCTGTCAGATTTAATCGTGTTCTGTTCGCGAAAACTGTCCGTTCAAGTCTGAGCTAATGCTACTTATGGTCTCTGAAAATGGCTCATAGCCACTTAAGATCCCGCACAATGTCCTGCGACTGATGACATCGTCGTCCAGTACAAGGAAAAAGGATTTTGGTACTGCGGGCAAGCGGTGTTTGATTGGAAAGGAAGACGGCTCGAAATAAGGTTTGTAAGCGTTGCAAAAGCAGAAAGATAGTGGGAAACGGTGGGCAGGTTTACCAGAGAAAACCTGCCCACAGAATGATTACTCTTCTTCTGTCAGAAACAGCTCCAGCAGGGAATTCAGGAACAACTTGCCGTGTTCGGTGATTTGCCAGTGCGTCGCGGTTTCAGTCAGATAGCCTTGTGCCAGTGCCTGATCTAACATCGGGCGGATACTCTCTTCATCCAAACCAGTATACGCCGTGAAATCCTCGCGTGGGGCGGCTTCCAGCAGGCGAAAGCGGTTCATGAAAAACTCAAATGGCCGATCGTCGTTAGCGACGTCGTGTTGTTTATCCAGATAGGTGCCCTGCATATAGCCACGCGGATGGCGGACTTTGACCGTGCGCAGAATGCGCCCGTCGCTGAAGGTCAGCTTGCCGTGCGCGCCACAGCCAATCCCCAAATAATCACCGAAGCGCCAGTAGTTTAGGTTGTGCTGACACTGGTAGCCCGGTTTGGCATAGGCAGAGGTTTCATACTGCTGGTAACCGGCGGCGCTCAGTAACGCGTGACCCTGCTCGTAGATGTCCCACAGTGCGTCATCGTCCGGTAGCGTCGGCGGACGCGAGCTGAACAGCGTATTCGGTTCAATGGTGAGTTGATACCACGATAAATGCGGTGGATTGAGCGCAATGGCCTGACGCAGATCGTCCAGCGCTTCGTCCAACGATTGATCCGGCAAGCCGTGCATCAGGTCCAGATTAAAGCTGCGTAAGCCCAGACCGGTCGCCAGCTGTGCGGCACGCTTGGCTTCGTCCGGGCCGTGAATACGCCCTAAGCGCGTCAGCTTTTGCGGATCGAAACTCTGCACGCCAATGGAAATTCGGTTTATGCCTGCACGCTGATAGCCACTGAAGCGGTCGGCTTCAACCGTACCGGGATTGGCTTCCATCGTAATTTCGGCATCCGGCGTTAGCGGAATTCTTGCCCGAACGCCGTCGAGCAGCGCCTGCATCGCTTCCGCGCTCAGCAGGCTGGGCGTGCCGCCGCCGATGAAGATCGAATGCAGCGCACGACCGCTCGCTAACGGCAAATCGGCGTCCAGATCCGCCAGCAGGTGATCGACATATTCCTGATGCGGCACATCGCCTTTCAGCGCGTGAGAGTTGAAATCGCAGTACGGGCATTTTTGCACGCACCACGGAATATGGATGTACAGGCTGAGCGGGGGAAGCTTAAGCATTGCGTAGCGCATCCAGCAGCAAGCGCAGCGCCTGACCGCGGTGAGACTGTGCGTTCTTCTCTTCACGCGTCAGCTCTGCGGCCGTTTTACCCAGCTCAGGCACGAAGAAGATGGGGTCATAGCCAAAACCGCCGTTGCCTGCCGCTTCATGCGTCAGCACACCCTGCCAGCTACCGTGGCAGACAATCGGCGTTGGGTCTTCAGCGTGGCGCAGATAAACCAACACGCAGTGGAAGCTGGCACGGCGTTGTGCATCTGGTACGTCTTGTAGTGTCAGCAGTAGCTTATCCAGATTTTGCTGGTCGCTGGCATCCACACCCGCGTAGCGTGCCGAGTAAATACCCGGTGCGCCGCCCAGTGCATCGACAGCCAGACCAGAATCATCGGCAATCGCCGGTAATCCCGTGATTTGCGCCGCATGACGTGCTTTCAGGATGGCGTTTTCGATGAAAGTCAGACCGGTTTCTTCGGCGGAATCCACGCCGATTTCAGTCTGCGCCACAATATCCAGACCGAAATCGGCCAGCAAGCTGGCGAGCTCGCGCACTTTACCGGGGTTTCCGGTAGCCAAAACCACTTTTTGCATCGTCTTGTCCTGCGTGTTTATTCAAGCGTGTTTATTCAATGAAGTCCGTGACGTCCGCCGGGATGTGTTGCGGATGGGTAATTCTAATCTGTTTATGCCGCCCGAGTTCGCCTTTTTCAATCACGACCAGACTCTTGGCGACTCGAAACTGTTTGGCGAGGAATTTGGTCAGATGGGCATTGGCCTGCCCATCCACCGGTGGTGCGGTAATGGCGACTTTCAGTTCGTCGCCATGCAAACCCACGATCTGATCCCGGCTGGCTTTTGGCTGAATATACAGCCGAATCACCAGCGCATCGCCGTGGCGGGTAATGGCACTCACAGCAGGAACCACAGCCCCGGGAACAGATCCATGCCCAGATAGTTGAGCATATACAGAATCAGAATCACGGCCATCGCAGAGAAATCAATGCCGCCCATGACCGG
The DNA here is from genome assembly GCF_020181655.1 of Pectobacterium colocasium. Classification (NCBI taxonomy): domain Bacteria; kingdom Pseudomonadati; phylum Pseudomonadota; class Gammaproteobacteria; order Enterobacterales; family Pectobacteriaceae; genus Pectobacterium; species Pectobacterium colocasium. The sequence goes on along the minus strand of NZ_CP084032.1, from coordinate 3,892,033 downwards.
AATAATGCGACGGAGCGGTGCCATTAGCGGTTCAGTTAACTGATGCAGCAGATACTCAATAGGGCTACGGCCCTGGCTGACCCAGCTCATGATGGAACGGATGATGATGACCCAGAAGACCAGATAGCCGGCGGATTTTATCAGCGAAATGAGCCCGACCAGCAGGTTCATGGGGCTGAGAGAAATCGCGCCAACCTGAATCAGCAACAGTAACGGGTATTTGATCGTCGTCAGAATAAAAGCCAGCAGCAGCGAGGCGCTATCAATCGGCCCTAATGACGGCAAAATGCGGCGCAGCGGCCCGACAATCGGCTGGGTGATTTTGACGACAAACTGCGACAGCGGGTTATAGAAATCGCTACGTGACCACTGCATCCAGATGCGCAGCAACAGGACCATTACATAGAGGTCGACCAGCGTTTTGACCAGAAAAGTCAGGGTGAGCATAAGTACGTCTTTTCCTTATAAGATAAAGAATCGGGGAACTCGCTTTGGTTAAAAAAGCGTTTCCATTTCCTGTGCGCGAGCAATTGCCGCCTGCATGGCCTCAGCCACGGTTTGCGTCAACTGCTGTTCGTTAAATACCCGCAGGGCTTCTGCCGTCGTGCCGCCCTTGGAGGTGACATTTTCCCGCAGCGTTGACAGCGCCGTATCGGGGTTGGCTTCAACCAGCGCGGCAGCACCTGACGCGGCCTGTTGCACCAGCAGGCGAGCGGTTTCCTGACAGAATCCCTGACGGATAGCTTCCTGCTGCATGGCTTCCATAAACAGGAAGAAATAGGCCGGTGCGCTGCCCGCCGCGGCGATAACGCCGTTAATGCCTGATTCGCTATCCACCCAGCAAATTTTACCGACGCTCTGCATCAGCTGTGCGGTGAAGTCTTTATCAGCCTGACTGACGGACGCGGGGGCATACATCCCGCTCATGCCTTTTCCGACCAGAGACGGCGTATTTGGCATAATCCGGACGATATTCAGCGGTTCTCCCAGCAGGGTCTGAAAACGGGCAATGCTGATGCCCGCCGCAATCGAGAGTACCAGTTTACCCGTGAAGTTGACGTGTTCATGCAGCGGTTCGCAAACTGTCGCCATCATTTGCGGTTTGACGGCCAGTACAATAACGTCCGCTTCCTGCGCGCAACGGACATTGTCTGCACTGCTGATCACGCCGTATTGTGCAGCCAGCGCATCGCGGTTCTTACCCGAAGGCGCGCAGACGCTGATGTGTTGAGCGGGGTAACCGCCGTTGACTAATCCGGCGATAATGGCCTGCGCCATGTTTCCGGCACCAATAAACGCTATTTTACGTTGCTGCATCTGCATCCTCGTTGCTCACCTGTTTGTCAAAGATGACGTGCCGTTCAGGGCGTGCCTCTGCGGTTTATGCGCTTTTGGCTGATGGTTTAGTTATACGCTTTTTGCGGCATAGTCTTTTGCAGCATAGTCGCGCGCGCCAAAGATTGCCGTGCCAATGCGCACCAGCGTGCTGCCAGCGGTAATCGCCGCGCGCATGTCGTCCGTCATCCCCATAGAGAGTGTATCAATATGCGGATAAGTTGCGGACAACGTTTGGAACAGCGTTGCCATTTGTTTAAAAACCGCCAACTGCTGTTCGTAATCGGTTTCCGGTGCCGGAATCGCCATCAGGCCACGCAGTTGCAGATTAGGTAACGCGGCGACGCTGGCGGCAAGCTCCGCGAGTTCAGCCACCATAATGCCGGATTTGCTCGGTTCACTGCTGATATTAATCTGCAATAGCACATTTAACGGCGGCAACGTGGCCGGACGTTGTTCACTCAGACGCTGCGCGATGCGTAGCCGATCTACGGTATGAAACCAGTCAAAATTCTCGGCCACCAGCCGACTTTTGTTTGACTGTAACGGACCGATAAAGTGCCATTCCAGCGGCGTAGTCGGGTGGTTTTCCTGGAAATAATGAATTTTCTCCACGCCTTCCTGAACATAGTTCTCGCCAAACGCCTTTTGCCCTGCCGCGATGGCTTCTTCGATCGCGCTCACAGGTTTGGTTTTACTGACTGCAAGTAGCGTAATTTCTTCTGGTGCTCGCGCGCAATGCACAGCGGCGGTGGCGATTTGCTGCCGGATGTCCTGTAGATTCTGCTGGATTGTCGTCATGGTTGTTCAGGAGGTTATCTATGGAATTGGATGAGTGGATGGTGCGTAGTGTAAAACATAATGCCTCGGATCTGCACCTTTGTAGCGGCCACCCTCCGGTGCTACGAGTGGATGGGCGGCTACAGCCTGAAAATACCTTACCACGTTTAACGCCGGAGCAGGTGGCGCAATGGTGCAATGCCTGGCTCGAACCCGCGCAGCGAGAGCAACTGCGGCAGTTTGGTCAGGTGGACGGCGCGTTAATGCTGCCCGATGGGCAACGTCTGCGGGTGAATGTGTTTCGCCAGCGGGAAGGGCTGTCTGCGGCGCTGCGTATTATTCCGTCGGCTCAGCCTTCATTGGACGGGCTACAGGCGCCACCCGTTCTGTCGATGCTGCTGGAGAAACCGAACGGACTGATCCTGATTACTGGTGCGACGGGGAGTGGCAAGTCCACGACGCTGGCAGCCATGATCGGGGCGTTAAACGACAGCAGCGATCGCCATGTGATTACACTGGAGGATCCGATCGAGTTTATCCATGTCAGCCGGCGTTGCCTGATTCAACAGCGAGAGATCGGTGCACACAGCGCGTCTTTTGCGCAGGCGTTACGGGCGGCATTGCGGGAAGATCCCGATGTGATTCTGCTGGGGGAACTTCGTGATACAGAGACGATTCGGCTGGCGCTGACGGCGGCGGAAACCGGCCATCTGGTGTTATCTACGCTGCATACACGCAGCGCATCGCAGGCGGTCGATCGTCTGATTGACGTCTTTCCCGGTGAAGAAAAAGCCTATGTTCGCAGCCAGCTCGCCACCTGTTTGCAGGCCGTGGTGACGCAAAGGCTGTTGCCTGTAGCGCAAGGCGGCCGCATTGCGCTTTATGAAGTGCTGACGGCGACTGCGGCGGTCAGCAACCTGATTCGGGAAGGGAAAACGCATCAGCTTCCCGGCCTGATTCAAACGGGAACGGCGGCGGGAATGCAAACGTTCGAGCAAAGCTACCAGCAGCGCTGTCGGGATGGGCTTATTTCACACAGTTGCGCCCTTGCCGTTTAGCCGCATAGAGGTTTTTATCGGCTAACTGAATCCAGTCCTCAACGGAAGCAAGGTCGGAACGGTAAGCGGCAATCCCCGCGCTGATCGTGAAATGCAGAGTCTGGCATTCGTATTCCAGCGTATGTAGCTCAATCGCCTTACGGATACGCTCGATGGTCATCGCCGCCGTTTCATAAGAGACATCTTTTAGCAGTATAATGAACTCTTCTCCCCCAAGGCGGGCGACGAGATCCTCCTGACGTAGCGACATGCGCATGAGCATCGCCAGCTCTTTGAGGACGGCATCGCCAGCCAGATGACCGTATTGATCGTTGATGCTTTTGAATAAATCGATGTCAATAATTGCCAGACAGCTTTTGTCCGTCTGCTGGTGTTGCTGCTTGTGCAGAAAAAAGGCGTTGGCTTGTTCGAAGAAACTGCTGCGATTGGGTAGGCCGGTAAGAAAATCATGCCCCGCGTGAAAACGCAGAGAGGCTTCTATCTGTGCTCGCTCATCTTCCCGTGAACGGGCGTGAATAATGATGCCGAGCGTTTTCACCAGCGGAGCCAGTAGCTCGATCATCGTTTGATCATAACCTTCCCGACGGTTAGCCAGTGCGATCATTCCGATCGCTTTGCCGTTGTGAGTGATAGGGATCCCCAATAGGGAATAGAGTGCGGGATGGATAGGCGGGAGGTCCCGGCCAGCCTTTTGTCTCAGCAGATTATTGGTGCACACCACCGTATTGTGGGTGACCACGTGACCAAACAGATTATCCAGTTTACGGAGCCTCAGGCCGCCGTGGGTTCTGCGCTGGTTTCTGTACCAGGCCAGCGTATCTTCATCCCAGGCAAGATTGGATATGGCGGGAATGTAGAGCGACTGACCGTCTTCGTCTTCCTGCAACGTGGCAATGAAGCCGAAGGTGCTATTGGTGACGTCAAGCAGCCGTTCAAAGACTTTATCGCAGGCGGAGGGCAGATTATGGTCGAGCAGAAAGCTATCGTGGACTGATAGCAGGATATCGAGAATGATGCCTTGCTGGTGGGCTTTTTTTTCGGTTTCGACGTTCTGTGTGATGTTGTGAGCATATTTAATGATTTTCCTCACATTGCCGTCGCTATCCATGATCGGGCTGTAGGTCGCTTGTATCCAGTATGAATGGTTGTCTTTGCCCAGCCGGTGGAAGCGCCCGCTGATGGGGTGACCGCGGTGCAGGGTCTCCCAAAACGTTTGATAGTCGGCTTGTTCGGTATCAACGGGATTGCAGAGTAGTCTGTGGTGCTGACCGAGTAATTCCTTTTCCTCATAGCCCGTTAGCACCAGATAATGTTTATTGATGTGGGTAATATAGCCGTCTTTATCAAACTCGATTACGCCTTGCGCGTTCTCAATCGCATCCAGCCGTGCGCGATGCTCTGACACAAGAAGTCTTTCCTGCGTAATATCCGTTGCCAGTTTTATGATGCCGATACGTCGGCCTTTATCATCAATAATTGGCGTATAAGCAGCATGGAGCCAAATAATTTCTCCTTTTTGCGTTTTTCGCTGGAATTCCCCTGCGTTGATATTTCCTTTCACCACATCGTGCCAGAAATGATCGTGTTTTTGGCGCTGGGCTTCTGGCAGAAAAAATGTGTGATTTTTCTGAATAATATCTTCTTTTTTATAGCCCAGCATTTTGCAAAAAAGAGGATTAGCTTCAACCAGTTTTCCTGCCAGATCGAATTCGGCAATGGCATAAATGGAATCAAGCGCGTGCAGTTTGGCTTCACTGTCAAACCTGGTAATCAAATCAACTGACTGATTATTCATGTTTATCTCTGCCTATATTCTTTCTGTCTTTATCCTTGATTCGCTGTTGTCAGAGGTGTGATTTTATCGTGATGCCGTCTGTGGTGTTATCGGGCGATCGGCAGTCCCCCCCTTTTTTTACGCGAAAATCAATGGGACGAATTAATAAAATAGCCTGCTATTGATTAGATTAATAAATATTATATCGGAATGTAATTAATGGCCGGAAACGTACGGCAAATATCACCAATAAGGAATGCTTCTCATTGTCTTTTTATTCAATACATTAAGGTAATTACGTTGACCATTTTTACGTTGAAACTCTACTTATACGCTTATGTGTAAAAACAGAGAATAGCGGTAAAAAAATAATACTCAAATTCTCTGAAAGTATACCTATAAAATAAGTGCATTAAGTATGAAGAGGGGTCCTGCCTTGTTCGATTATTTATTCGTCTTTTAAAGAGGATGGTGTAAGTAGTGGATTGATGGGAGGATGCCTGTGGCCAGCGCTGAGGCCGACCACAGGCGGTGTAATACACCCGCAGATTAGGAAAGGCGAGGCTCTACCTGAAACAGCGCCATCGATCGCATGAGCTGCTGAGACTGCTGCTCCAGCGATTGCGTAGTCGCGGATGAGGCTTTGACGAGCTGTGCATTGTGTTGAGCGACTTTGTCGATTTGTGTGAAAGCGACGTTAACCTGTTCGATACCGCGATGCTGCTCTTGCGTGGCAGTGGAAATATCTCGCATCAGTTGCGTAATGCGGATGATTTCTTCGGTCACTTCATCCATGGTTTCACCCGCTTTAGAAGCCAATTCCAGCCCTTCAGACACGCGCGTCTGGGAATCCAGAATCAGCGAGCGGATCTCTTTTGCTGCCTGAGAGCTATGCTGCGCCAGATTACGAACTTCTCCGGCGACGACGGCAAAGCCTCTGCCTTGTTCGCCTGCACGAGCGGATTCGACGGAGGCGTTCAGCGCCAGAATATTGGTCTGAAACGCGATGCCGTCAATGACGCTGAGGATGTCATTGATGCGTTTAGCGCTGACGGCGATCTCCTGCATTTTCTCAATCACGTAACAGACGGATTCGTTGCTGCGGCTGCTGGTGTTCGAGACGTTGTTGGCGAGTTGGTGCGCGAGTTCGGCATGGTCGGCATTGAGCTTCACCGTGGCGCTGAGTTGCTCCATGCTTGCTGCCGTCTGTTCCAGTGCAGCAACGGATTCTTCGGTGCGTTGGGCAAGCTGGGTGTTCTCTTCAAAGAGTTCGCGGCTGCCGAGATCGATTTGCGTACTGGCATCGCGTACCTGGCTAACCGACTCCAGCAGCGCACCCTGCATGCGGCTGATGGCATCATTAAGTCTACCCAGTTCGTTGTCTCCGCCTTGAATCAGGCGACGGGTCAGGTTACCAGCGGCCACCTGCTCCAGTTGCTCAATGGCATAATCCAGCGGTTTGAGCAGCATGTGTCGCAGTGCGATCCAGGCTAAGACAACCAACGTGATAGACAGCAGGCAGGCAACGGCAATCAGCAATAGCATCATGTTCTCGTTACGTTCGGACTGTGCCAGCCCTTGTTCGGACAGCTGTTGGGCATACTGACGAAAGTTTTGGATCGATAAATCAAAGGCTTCACTCAGCGGGCCGAGCTGCTTTTCCAGAACGTCATAATATTCGTCGGTATACTGTTTTTGCAGCGCGCTCAGCATTGGGGTCATGCCCTGTTGAAAATAGGCCTGATAGGTTTTTAATACCTCCTGCGCGAGCGCCTGCTGCTTCGGATCGGCATTGGCTGATTTGATCACGCGGTCAATATCCTCCTGCGATTGGCTGAGGTGTTTCTCTACGACCCCAGTTTCCTTCGCCCCGTCGTCCAGTAGGCCGATTTCGATTTTCCTGACGGCGAGCGTTGCCGAGGCGCGTGCGCTGAGCGTTTGGTTATAGCCGCTCATCAGGTTGCCCAGCTCAATGCCCTGAATCTGGTTTTGCGCGGTCAGCGTTTCTCTGTCCTTCTTAATCGCGACTACGCCCATGCTGCTGACGATAAGTAGCAACAGGGTGGTTAACAGCAATAACGTTAATAAGCCGGTACGAATAGAAATATTTTTCAACCTCATGGTGTCCTTTTCCTTACGCCGCCTTCGTCGGTGATAAACCAGTCATCATTGGGTGTGGTGTGTGTAACTAAAGAGAATACGTTATCTGTGTTGCGGTGAGATAAAATTAAAAAGATATGGCAGGGATAAACACGGGCGGTAAGAAGGGCGTAGTTGAGCGCTTCTCGCAACACAAAGGGGATAAATAATTAGCCGTAGCGTTTACGCCTGGTTTATTATCTGTCAATAGCGTTGGTTTTTCAGGGGCGTACTTAAGACGCCGGTTAATGATACCCAGAGGTATCCGAGGTTTATGTGCAGTTAACAAGTTTCACGGATTATGGTTTGCGAGCGCTGATTTATATGGCGTCGCTGCCGGGCGGGAAAATGACCAGCATTTCTGAGGTAACGGAAGTGTATGGCGTGTCCCGTAATCATATGGTCAAAATTATCAATCAACTTAGTCGTGCTGGGTTGGTGATGGCTGTGCGTGGCAAGAATGGCGGTATCCGTCTTGGAAAACCGGCTGAAACCATCCGAATTGGCGATGTCGTGCGCGAATTGGAGCCGCTCACGCTGGTTAACTGTAGCCATGAGTTTTGCCACATTACGCCAGCCTGTCGCTTAAAGCAGGTGCTTCAACAGGCGGTACAAAATTTCCTGCATGAGCTGGATCAATACACGCTGGCTGATATGGTCAAAGAAAACCCGCCGCTTTATAAATTATTATTGGTTGAATGAGTTTTGTTCAGCCTCCTGCTGATGACAACGGAGGAACCGCAATGTCACAAGATCCATTCCTGGAACGAGAAGCAGAAAAATACGAATCCCCCATCCCCAGTCGTGAATATATTTTGGCGCACATCGCCAAGCGCGATACCCCGATTAGCCGGGAAGAATTAGCCGCCGACCTGCAATTAACCGGAGAAGAACCCCTCGAAGCGCTGCGCCGCCGTCTGCGCGCGATGGAGCGCGATGGTCAGCTGATTTTTACCCGCCGTCAGTGCTATGCGTTGCCGGAAAAACTCGATCTGCTGCGTGGTACGGTTATCGGTCACCGCGATGGCTTCGGCTTCCTACGTGTGGAAGGCCGCAAAGACGATCTGTATCTATCAGCTGAAGAGATGAAACGGGCGATTCACGGCGATGTTGTGCTGGCACAGCCGCTGGGCGCGGATCGTAAAGGACGGCGTGAAGGGCGCATTGTGCGCGTGCTGGAACCGCGTACCGGGCAAATTGTCGGCCGCTATTTTGTCGATGCGGGTGTCGGGTTCGTTGTACCGGATGACAGTCGTCTGAGCTTCGATATTCTGATCCCGAAAGAAGAAATTAATGGTGCCCGCATGGGCTTCGTTGTGGTGGTAGAGCTGACGCAACGCGCCACACGCCGCACGAAAGCGGTCGGTAAGATCGTCGAGATCCTCGGTGACAATATGGGCACAGGGCTGGCGGTGGATATCGCCCTGCGCACCCACGATATTCCGCACACCTGGCCGCCGAAAGTGGAAGAGCAGGTGAAGGATCTCTCCGAAGAGGTGCCGGAAGCGGCGAAAAAAGGCCGTGTGGATCTGCGTAAGCTGCCGTTGGTGACGATTGATGGCGAAGATGCCCGCGATTTTGATGACGCGGTGTACTGCGAGAAGAAACGCGGCGGCGGCTGGCGGCTGTGGGTTGCCATCGCGGACGTGAGCTATTACGTGCGGCCGAATACGCCACTTGACCATGAAGCGCGGGCGCGTGGCACCTCGGTGTATTTTCCGTCTCAGGTGGTTCCGATGCTGCCGGAAGTGCTGTCGAACGGCCTATGTTCGCTTAACCCGCAGGTCGATCGTCTGTGTATGGTGTGTGAAATGACCATCTCGGCGCAGGGCAAGCTGTCGTCTTACAAGTTCTATGAAGCAGTGATGAGTTCACACGCGCGTCTGACCTACACCAAGGTGTGGAACATTCTGCAAGGTGACGCCGAGCTGCGTGAGCACTACAAACCGCTGGTGGGCGGGCTGGAAGAGCTGCACCACATGTATAAGGTGCTTGAGCACGCGCGTGAAGTGCGCGGCGGCATCGCGTTCGAAACCGAAGAAGCGAAGTTCATTTTTAACGCCGAGCGCCGTATCGACCGTGTGGAAGCCGTGGTGCGTAACGATGCCCACAAGCTAATTGAAGAGTGCATGATTCTGGCGAATATCTCCGCCGCGAGATTTGTGGAGAAAAACGAAGAGCCTGCGCTGTTCCGCGTACACGATCAGCCGAGTGAAGATCATGTATTAGCCCTGCGCAGCGTGCTGGGCGAGCTGGGGCTGACGCTGAAAGGCGGAATGAAGCCACAGCCGAAAGACTACGCGGAATTGATGAATGAGGTAGCGGAGCGTCCCGATCGGGAAATGCTGCAAACTATGCTACTGCGTTCCATGAAGCAGGCGATTTATGACCCGGAAAATCGGGGTCACTTCGGTCTGGCATTGACGTCTTACGGCCACTTTACGTCGCCGATTCGTCGTTATCCTGACCTGTCGCTGCACCGTGCGATTAAATATCTGCTGAGCAATCGCCATGAGCGTTGGACACCAACGGGCGGCTGGCATAGCGATATTAACGAGATGCTACAGCTGGGCATGCATTGTTCGATGACGGAGCGCCGTGCGGATGAAGCGACGCGCGACGTTGCGGACTGGCTGAAGTGCGACTTTATGCAGGATCACGTGGGGGAAGTCTTTACGGGAATCATCTCCAGCGTGACCGGCTTTGGCTTCTTCGTGCGTCTGAAAGATCTGTTTATTGATGGGCTGGTGCATGTTTCTACGCTGGATAATGACTACTACCGTTACGATAATATCGGTCAGCGCCTGATCGGTGAATCGCGCGGGCAGGTTTATCGCCTGGGCGATGAAGTCGAAATTCGCGTTGAGGCGGTGCATATGGATGAGCGCAACATTGATTTTGCGCTGATTTCCAGCACGCGCAAGGTCCGTGGCGAAGGGAAAACCGCGCGCGACCGCGCGAAGAAACCGGAATCGCGTGAGGCTAAGCCAGCCCGACGTCGTCGCAGCGCCAGCAAAGCGCCAGCAAACTTTGAACCGGATGCCGCGTTCCGTAAAGAAGGCGACCGCAACGCGAAATCGGATAAGCCAAAAGCCAAACCGAAAAAGAACCGCGATAAAGCGAAAAAGAACGCGGAAAAAACGCGTAAAATCGCCGCCGCAACCAAAGCGAAACGGGCGAAGAAAAAGTCTGCTGAGTAAGGTTAGCGAATCTGCGCCCTCCCCTGTGAAGGGGAGGGCAGGGGCAAACCGCTATCTCTAAATTAACGGGCACCGCCTGTTATGGTTAATTTGAAGAGTATCAATGAGCGAAATTATTTACGGTATCCATGCGGTTAAAGCACTGCTTGAGCGCGATCCACAGCGTTTTCTGGAAGTTTTTGTTCTGAAAGGGCGCGACGATCGTCGCCTTCAGCCTGTGGTTGCGGAGCTGGAAGCGCAGGGCATCGTCATTCAAGTGGCGAATCGCCAATGGCTGGATAAGCAGGCTGATGACGCGGTGCATCAGGGGATCGTAGCGAAGGTCAAAGAAGGGCGGAAATATCAGGAAAACGATCTGCCTGCGCTGTTAGACAATCTGGAAACGCCTTTCCTGCTGATATTGGATGGCGTGACCGATCCCCACAACCTGGGCGCGTGCTTGCGTAATGCGGACGGCGCCGGTGTGCATGCGGTGATCGTGCCGCGCGATCGTTCTGCGCAACTGAATGCGACAGTGAAGAAGGTTGCCTGTGGCGCGGCGGAAACCGTACCGGTTATCAGCGTGACCAATCTGGCTCGTACCATGCGCCTGTTGCAGGAACGTAATATCTGGATTGTTGGCACGGCGGGTGAAGCGGATCACACGCTGTATCAGAGCAAGCTGACCGGGCCGCTGGCGCTGGTGATGGGCGCGGAAGGGGAAGGTATGCGTCGTTTGACTCGTGAACACTGCGATGAACTGATCAGTATTCCGATGGCGGGCAGTGTGTCTTCACTGAATGTGTCGGTTGCTACTGGCGTGTGTCTGTTTGAGGCTGTTCGCCAACGGGCGTAATCAGCACGGTGATTGATAGCAGCGGGGTGCCATGAGGCACCCCGCTGTCGTTGGGATTATGCAGCAGATGTCAGTCTGCGAACCTCGTGTTGCGAAGGCTGTAAAAGCCGGAAAACAGACACTGCATCAGAAAGTACGATCGCCTGCTGTTCCAGCGACTGAGCGGCAGAAGAGGATTGCTCCACCAGCACGGTGTTTTGCTGCGTGTTCTGATCCATTTCTATAATGGCCTGACCGACCTGAGAAATACCGCGATGCTGCTCGTCAGACGCGGTAGTAATGTCTTTCATGATGGCGTGGACTTGCGTCACTGAATGGACAATCCCTTCCATCGTTTTCCCCGCACCGTTAACGAGCGCCGCGCCGTTATTAATCTGCGAAACCGACTCACCAATGAGCGTATCGATCTCTTTGGCCGCCTGCGCGCTGCGCTGTGCCAGATTACGTACTTCGCTGGCGACAACGGCGAAACCACGGCCTTGCTCACCGGCTCTTGCCGCCTCTACCGCAGCATTGAGCGCCAGAATATTGGTTTGAAACGCGATGCTGTTGATCATTGAGGTAATTTCAGCGATGCGATGTGAGCTTTGCGCAATATCGTGCATGGTGTTGACGGCTTTAGAAACCTGCTCTCCCCCTTGATTTGCGGTGTCAGAAGCATCCATAACCAGTCGGTTGGCCTGATGGGCGTTATCGGCATTCTGTTTCACCGTTGACGTCAGCTGTTCCATACTGGCAGCGGTTTCTTCAAGTGCGGCAGCTTGTTGCGTTGTGCGAGAAGAGAGGTCGGTGTTACCGGCAGAAATTTCCCCAGCAGCATAGGAAATCTGGTTTGCGCTGAGGCGAATTTTATCAATCATGCTGTGCAAGTTGTTGTTCATCTGCCCCATGGCTGAAATCAGCTGGCCCAGCTCATCGCGGCGTTCGTTGTGAAGCTGTACGGTAAGGTCGCCTTCCGCAATCGCGCGGGTGGCGTGTAGCGCCTGATGTAGCGGGCGTACAATCTGTCGTGAGATAACGATGGCTGTGGTCAGACCGAGTATGATGGCGATAAGTGTGATCACGCCCAGCTGTATATCGCTGCTAATAACGTTACGGCCCGCGCGGCTCTCTTCCGTGAAGTAAAGCTTATTGATGTTTTCCTGCAACCCCGCCATTTGATCGTTTAATTCACTGAGCCGCTGTTGGCTGACATCCGGGCTCATAACCTGCTGGCGCTGTGAAATATAGGCGTTGAGGGATGCGCTGATATCCTGAATTGCGCTTTTATCTTCCGTTGGCCAATGACCGGTGTCGATCGCTTTCAGCAGTGCTGAGAGTTCTTCCTTAATGTTACCGATCGCACTATCGTGCTGTTCGAGATACTGCGCTTTACGCTCCAACGCATAACCAAAGTTGCCTTCCCGCGCGACAACGGTTTTGTCATACATAGCGCCAAGACGACTGATGCGTTTTAACGACTGATCGCTATTGTTTAATCCGTAAAAGCCGACCATGGAGAGAATCACTCCCATGATGAGCAATAAACCAAATCCTACCAATAACTTTCGCGTTACAGACAGGTTTTGAAATGACATCCAGCGCAGCATAAACCTCTTCCTTTCGTTCATTAATTATTTATCTATTTTTCCGTCATTGCAGGCCAAGAACGGATGCGTTGTCGTTGTGTATTTGTCTAAATTGTGTGTTTGTATAAATTGCGTGTCTGTGTAAAAAGGCAGGTGATGAATGTGAAACGGGCACTATCTAACTGATAAAAAATGCCTTATCTGTTATCGGTATTTCAGGCGCAATGCTTATCCGTTTTCTTAAAAAATGTGAGGAGACTCGTGCGGATATGATGGCCGGGGGGATAAAGCGCTCCGTTGGGGGTTCCTGCATTGCTTATCACGTAAAGTCATGTATAAACGCTTTGCTATGCAAGAATCATCTATATTCTTCATGCTTCCTCTTATTATTGCTGATGCGCCAACGGGGCTCATTTAAAAGGAATATCGCTATGCCTATTGTTACGTCGCTACTCGCTTTCGCGTCCTATTTCTTTATCGGATTTGCCATGGTACTGGCCTTTCTGTTTATCTACACCCGCGTCACGCCGCATGATGAATGGGCGTTGATTAAAGAGAACAACGGTACGGCAGCCATTGGGTTTGGTGGGGCGTTAATTGGTTATGTCATCCCGCTTTCCAGTGCGGCGATTAATTCCGTGAGTCTGGTAGATTACATTACCTGGGGCGTGGTGGCGCTGGTGGTGCAATTGCTGATTTATTTCGCTGTCCGTCTGTATATGCCGCGTCTCAGCCAGCATATCCAGAATAACGATATGGCCTCTGGCGCCTTTCTCTGCGCGGCCTCGCTCAGCGGCGGGATTCTGAATGCGGCGTGTATGTCGTATTAATGTGATGTTGCATGACAATACCGAGAATCTGCCCGTTATTTTTTATGGTGGACTGCTTTTGTGTCCGCCATCCTCGTTGACCGCATTTTGACAACCTGTCCCGCAGATTCAGCGGTACAGCACGGCACGCGCGAACCACATGCCGGGGAGCGTTGCGGCCTCGGATTTCAGCACTATCACGTAATAGCGCGCACCGGAGGCATTAATACTGTTCACTTAAGCGTGGATTTAGGGGGAAACACGGTGATGAGGTTCCCGCAGGGATACCTCGCACCGTGGTAGCCCCCGGTATCTCGGTTCTTAAACGATCGGCATCACACCGGAGGCATCGGCTTTTTGTTGAAGGGCGCGATCTACATCATCTGCGTTTCCGCGCATGCTCACCGAAATCGTCCCCATTTTTTTCCAACTGGCTGGTTTGCGCATAGCGAATTTCGAGGGCGTTCTCCGCGGGCGGCGGTGGCGCGACAGGCTTTCCTTGTATGATCTGGCAGCCCGATAGCATCAGTATTAAGGGTAAGAAAAGTATCCGCACGATGTTCATCGTTTCAGCCTGATAGGAATCGATAGCGGGAGTGTAACGCTATCGCCGGGCCGATGGCATTCTCTTTAAGAGGGAAAAATAACGGGCGGCAGTCGGTGCCCGCCCGTGAGTTGAGGTTAGCGCGGCGTGACCAGCGTGAAATCTTCGCCTTTGAAGACTTTTACCGGATTGCCGCGTTCGATCTGATGGTGGAACAGACGCCGCTGTGCCCGTAGTTCAGCATGCTGCTGTTGCTGTAACGCTTCCAGACGATAGGCGATGAGATAACAGGCCAGACGCTTGTTTGCGTGCTGGCTGCGTTCACTCTGCACTTTCACCGTGATGCCGCTGGCGACATGGGTGGCGCGAACGGCAGATTCGGTTTTATTCACATGCTGTCCGCCGGGGCCGGAGGATTTCGTGGTTTCAAAACGAATCTCGTTATCGGCAAACGCCTGTTCCTGATGAAAGCGCGCGACGCCGATAAACCAGTTCTTGCGTCCGCCACCTTTACGCCAGGGGCTATTGCAGGTCCACTGAAGCGTGCCGCACCAACTAGCAGCCAGCGATTCCGCTTGGTCACCGTTTAGCAGCACCAGTGCGGAACGCAGCGTACCGGCGCGTTTTCCTGCTTCGGTTTCGATGATGTCACATTCGATACCTTGCCGTGCTGCATCCTGTGCCAGAGCCTGCAACGCTTTTGCCGTTGCCAGCATGCATTCCTCCGGTCCCTGCGCGGCGGAGAGCTGAAGTAATATCATTTATCCTCCCCGCGCGTTTTGTAAGTGAGAACCGGTTTCAGGCGCGCAATCAACGTGATTAATCCCGCCTGCTGCATCGCGCCGATCACGCTGTCTATCGGTTTATAGGCCTCGGGCGCTTCCTGAAAAATCAGCTGCCTGTCCTGACAAATCACGCGGCTGCCGAAGCGGGTTCGCGCCAGTTGCTGAACGCTGTAACGTGAAGACAGCCGATCTTTACACTCCGTGCGCATCCATTTTCTGCCTGCGCCATGCGCCAGCGAATACAGGCTGTCTGCGTGAGGAATGGGTTGCACAAGATAGCTGTAGTCGCCACGAGAACCGGGAATGATGACCGGGCCGCAGTCGGCAGGCGTTGCGCCTTTGCGGTGCAGCCAGCCGGAAATGCCTTCAATCGTTGTCGGTGTCACCAGATTGTGGTTCACGTCCAGTGCGGCATCGCCTTCCGTATGCCAGCGATCCAGCATCCGCTGTGCGATCAGCCGCCGATTATTGGTGGCAAACGTCAGCGCGAACTGGTGCTGTTCCAGATAGGCTTGTGCGGCAGGCGTGTTGGCTTCAAGCCCCTGATGGCCGAATTCTCGCACGTGGGCTTCCAGTATGGTTTGCCCTAATCCTCGCGAGCCGCTGTGAACGAGCAACAACAGTTGTTTAGGATCGATGTGCAGAGCGTGCAGCGCATCTGGCTGATAGATTTCATCAAGCTGCTGTAATTCCGCAAAGTGGTTACCGCCGCCGATGGTGCCCAGCGAATAGCGGAAATCCGCCAGCGATGGGGGAATTTCGATATCGTCTTCCTGTGGACCATCGATATTACCAAGCCGCTTTTCCAGCTTATCCAACGAAATCTTGTTGGCATTAAGGCCAGTGCGCCATAGCGCCATGCCGCAGCCGATATCGTTGCCAACCAGCGCCGGATAGAAGCGCTGTTGTGAGAAAAAGGCGGCGCCAATAGGGTAGCCGCGTCCCGGATGCAAATCTGGCATACCGGCCACGCGAACCATATCGGGAAGTTGTGATGTAATGTGAAGCTGTTGGATTGCTTTATCTTCAATCCAGGTATTTTCAGTCGCGATCACACTGACGCGCGCCGAAATAGAGCGAATAGCATTGCCCATAGATCATCCTGCTGATCAATTTAAAAATAGGGTAAGGCAGGCTACAGCTGGGGGGATAACGCAAAGCGGAAAAGAATGCGGAATTAGTCCCGAGATGTCCTGCAAAGAATCAGAGTAATGGTTGTCATGATGTCGTCTCCTTTGTCAGTTGGGGGATGGGTGAAAAAACGTCGGCATAATACGCAAGTGGGAGCCATCGTGCAATATCTGCAACACGATGGCCGTGATGTGTTTTCCCGCTTTTGCGCCACAGGATAAAGTAGCGGCACAAAAGCGGATAGCTCACCAGCTTAAATACGGAAGACGCTGACCAGTTCGCTGAGGTGATGGCCTTTCTGGCGCAGACTCTGTGCGGTGTCTTCCGAGTTGTTGACCAGAATGGTGTTTTCCTGCGTTGCCTGACCAATCTGTACAATCGCGATATTCACTTGGCCAATCCCGGCGGACTGCTCGCGTGAGGCGATATCAATATCGTTCACGATGGTACTGACCTGCAAGATGCGGTTGCGCAAATCATCCATTACCGCCTGCGTTTTTTCTGAGAAATGGTAACCCGCTTCGATTTTCTCCAGCGACTCATCAATCAGGGTTTCGATCTCTTTCACGGCGGTAGAACTGCGCTGTGCCAGCGCGCGAACTTCCGCAGCAACCACCGCGAAGCCTCGGCCGTGCTCACCCGCACGAGCGGCTTCAACTGCCGCATTCAGCGCCAGAATATTGGTCTGGAACGCGATAGATTCGATCACCGTCGTGATATCGGCAATTCGCTGTGAGGAGTTCTTGATGTCGCTCATCGTAGAGACGGAGTCGGTGACGGTCTGGCTGCCGTTACGTGCCGCTGCGGCGCTCTCTTCTGCCAGCCCTTTGGCGGCGGAGACGTTGTCGGCGTTCTGCTTCACGCTGGCGGAGAGTTGCTCCATGCTGGCAGAGGTTTCTTCGACGCTACTGGCCTGGCGGGCAATCTGCTCGCTGATGTTTTCGCTATCGGCAGCCAATGCATCGGTCGCGGTGCTGATTTCTTCTGCCGAGTTTCTCACCTGTGACACAATGGTGGTCAGCCCCTGTCCGATGCCGTTAATGGCATTAATCAGGCGACCTACTTCGTCGGTACGATCGGTGGAGAGCGTTGCTGTCAGGTTACCGGCAGAAAACTGTTCCGCCACCTTGACGACTTCAACCAGCGGCTGGCTCAGCCATTTACGTGTCAGCACGACAAAGAATGCAGCGAAGAGCAGAACCAGAATAATGCCGCCACCCAAAAATAAATTACGAGTGTCATTAACCTCAGCCATTAGGCTTTCTTTGCTTACGGCTCCCGCAACAATCCAGTGCCATTGTGGAATGCTGCGATACACCATGATTCGGGTTTTTTCTTCACCCGTCATCGTGTTGTTGTCGTATTCGATCGTCCCATTACCGGTTGCCAACACTTTCTCTAACGCCCCTTCTGACCAGTCAGGGCGTTGGTTGGCATTACTTTGGTGGTAAAGATAGTTGCCCGCATCTTTTCCTTTTTTCGTACTAAGAACAAAGAAATGGCCTGTCTCACCTATTTTCTTGTTCAGAATCGTTTGTTGCATCTCGGTAAACTGCTTCGTGATGTCGACACCGACGAAAAGAATGCCGATAACCTTATTGGCACTGTCGCGTATCGGCTGATACTGGGTGATGTATTGTTTGCCGAATAGCGTTGCTAGCCCACTGTAGGTGTCACCTTTTACCACGAGCGCATAGGCTGGGCTTTCGCGATCGAGCTTGGTGCCCATTGCGCGCGATCCATCTTCTTTTTTCAGTGACGTGGTGACGCGCGTAAAATCGTCTCCATCACGGACAAAAATCGTTGAGATCGCGTGAGTACGGCTCAGAAAGTCGTCCGGCACTTCGGTATTGAGGTTCAATACCGTATCGCCAGCCTTGAGCGTTGGTTGCGATGTGGTGCCGAAAGGCGTGCGGTTAACGGTATCCAGCGAAAACTGTGTTGGCAGAAAGCTTGCCAGCAGGCGCGTATAGTTGCTGACCTCGGCTTGCAGGCTGGTATCGTACATGTTGATCATGTCGGTGACGCCATTCACCTGGCTTTGCATGTCGTTGAGGGTCAGGGCTTTGAGCTGATTGCCTGCGGAGCGGGTGAGGGATAGGGTGAACGCAATGAAAAGTATCGCCACGCTTAATGAAGCGATGACCGATAACTTGATACCCAGGCCCCAGTGTTTAAAAGAAAGTCCCAACATATGTGTGTCTCTTATAATAAAAAAGGTTATTTTTTAGTCTTACTTCACATGCGTTAACGGCAGTAAATGAAAAAAAATTAATCACGGAGTGTAAACATTCATTTCAGTTATTGATCTGGATCAATGTGATTTTTTTATTTACATAAATGTGCCGATTAAATCAGCATGAAATTCATGACGACACGGGATAAGAAGATGGCTGTGAGTCGATTTATCGTAAAAGGACGCCTCCTTTCCGCTAAATACGATTTCGCTACATAACAATAGGCTGACAGAACTGAAAACGAGGGAAATATGGTCGAAATGTCATTGGAGAAGCTCGGTAGCGGTATTGAAGTGATTCATGCGGTACCTGCGGGAAAAAAAGATCAGCCGTTACCGACGATTTTTTTCTTTCATGGCTACACCTCATCTAAAGACGTGTATTCATATTTTGGCTATGCGCTGGCGCAGGCCGGATTTCGGGTGATACTGCCCGATGCGGCCATGCACGGCGCGCGCTATGACGGGGATGATGCGCAGCGGCTGCGCCACTTCTGGGATATTCTGCAATCGAATATTGAAGAGCTCCCTGGCTATGTGGCGGAATATCGGCAGCGTGGCTTGATCGACAGCGAGCAGATTGGCGTTTGCGGCGCGTCGCTGGGGGGAATGAGTGCGCTGGGGTGTATGGCGCGTTATCCCTGGATTACTGCGGTGGCGGCATTTATGGGATCCGGTTATTTCTCTACGCTGTCGTCGGCGCTGTTTCCGCCAGTTCCGGCCGATCGTGAGGAAAATCAGGCGGTGTTGCAGGCGCTAGCGACCAAACTGGCGGACTATGATGTCACCGCGCGTCTGGACGCGCTGTCCGAACGACCGCTGCTGGTGTGGCACGGTGAAGCGGATGACGTCGTGCCGGCGGCAGAAAGTGTTCGTCTTTATCAGGCATTACAGGCGCGTGATAAACTGGCCAATCTGACGTATCTGACCGAGCCGGGCGTGGAGCACCGCATTACGCCAGCGGCGTTGCAGGCGGGGGCTGATTTCTTCCTGCGGACGCTGTCATTCTGCACCGATCGCTGAAATATCGCCACGTAGAAAACTCCTGTGTTTCTTCCTTGTGTTCTTTAATGTCGGGCACTATACTTACGCGTCATTTTTTCAGCCGCACACATACACGTTCCTTGCCTCCACGGGCCGCGGTTGACCCAGACAGGAGGCTGAATAATCCGTAAGGAGCAATTCGATGCGTCATTACGAAATCGTATTTATGGTTCATCCTGACCAGAGCGAACAGGTTCCGGGCATGATCGAGCGCTACAGTGCTACCATCACTGGTGCGCAGGGCACGATCCACCGTCTGGAAGACTGGGGCCGCCGTCAGCTGGCTTACCCGATCAACAAACTGCACAAAGCTCACTACGTTCTGCTGAACGTTGAAGCGCCGCAGGAAGCGATCGATGAGCTGGAAACAAACTTCCGCTTTAACGATGCCGTTATCCGCAGCATGGTTATGCGCGTTAAGCACGCGGTAACTGAAGCATCTCCAATGGTGAAAGCGAAAGACGAACGCCGTGAGCGTCGTGAAGATTTCGCTGAAGCTGGCGATGATGTGGATGCAGGGGATTCTGAAGAGTAATTGTTGTGGTGGCGGTAAATCGTCTGGTGTTGTCCGGCACAGTGTGCAAGACGCCCATTCGTAAAGTCAGCCCGTCAGGTATTCCTCACTGTCAGTTTGTGCTTGAGCACCGCTCGACGCAGGAGGAAGCCGGATTGAGTCGGCAAGCATGGTGTCGTATGCCCGTGATTGTCAGCGGACTCTCGTCACAAGCAGTTACCCACAGTATAACGGTCGGCACGCAACTTACCGTGCACGGGTTCATTAGCTGCCATCAAGGGCGCAATGGCTTGAGCAAGATAGTGTTACATGCCGAGCAGATTGAATTGATAGATTCTGGAGACTAGCCAAATGGCACGTTATTTCCGTCGTCGCAAATTCTGCCGTTTCACCGCGGAAGGCGTTGTAGAGATTGATTATAAAGATATCGCTACGCTGAAAAACTATATCACTGAAAGCGGCAAGATTGTTCCGAGCCGTATCACCGGTACTCGTGCAAAATACCAGCGTCAGTTGGCCCGCGCTATCAAGCGTGCGCGTTACTTGTCTTTGTTGCCGTACACTGACCGTCATCAGTAATCGGCCACTGTCCATTAACGAGACTTTGAGAGGATAAAGTAATGCAAGTTATTCTGCTTGATAAAGTAGCAAACCTGGGCAGCCTGGGTGATCAGGTAAACGTTAAAGCGGGCTACGCTCGTAACTTCCTGGTTCCACAGGGCAAAGCTGTCCCTGCAACCAAGAAAAACGTTGAGTTCTTCGAAGCACGCCGTGCTGAACTGGAAGCCAAACTGGCTGACGTTCTGGCTGCTGCTGAAGCTCGCGCCGCTAAGATCAAAGAACTGGGTAGCGTTACCATCGCGTCTAAAGCAGGCGACGAAGGTAAACTGTTCGGTTCCATCGGTACTCGCGATATCGCTGATGCGGTAACGGCTGCCGGTGTTGACATTGCTAAGAGCGAAGTTCGCCTGCCGAACGGCGTTCTGCGTACTCTGGGTGAGCACGAAGTAAGCTTCCAGGTACACAGCGATGTATTTGCTGAGCTGAATGTCGTTGTTGTTGCTGAAGCATAATTCACGTTTGTCGTCGAATTAATACTTTAGTTAACATGTGAAACGCTGGCCTTGTGCCAGCGTTTTGCATTTTAGGGATGGGAAATGACTTATCATTACCGATACCTAAAAAATGAGGCCGGAGGCCGCATGTCTGATTTAATCCACCTTATCCGCGTCTATGACGCGCACGCGCCTTTCTCTTCTCCCACTTTTCTGGTTGACCGCTTGTGGCCACGTGGCATCAGTAAAGCGCGCCTGGAAGGGGTGGAGTGGTTTAAAGACATCGCGCCGAGCAGCGAGCTGCGGAAATGGTTTCACGCCGAGCCGGAGCGCTGGATGGAATTTGTGGATTATTATCGTAATGAGTTAGCGCAGGGAACGGCGTGCGAGAGACTGTTGATGTTGCTTGAACAGAAGCAAACCATCACGTTGCTTTATGGCAGTAAAAACGCGCAGCACAACCATGCTATTGTTCTGCGCGATTTTCTATTGGAGCGGCTAAATCATTAGCGAGTACGCGTAAAAGCGCCATCTGCACCGCGGGTGAATCGAATCGTCTGGTTTGCCGTGGTTTCGATTTCCAACTCTGCGACCATGCCTTGCGCATTCAACTGTAATTTAACTTCCTGACCCGCCCGTAAATTGCTGAGCGGTTTATCCCTACCTTCCACCTGTGCCATCGCGAACACGTCGCTGACGGGCAGATTGTTATCGCGAAAGAGCTGAGCCAGCGTTTGCCCTGAAGCAATCTCATACTGCCGCCACGGTGCTGATGACGGCGTTGGCGGCGTTGTGGCAGGTTGCTGATGTGACGTTGAAGGCTGATTTTCAATAATCACCGCCTGCATTGCAGCCTGATTATCCGCCTGGGTCAGAGGAATAGGCATGGTTCGGGTCGGTTGCGGGTGTTGTGCGCTGTAAGGCCAGAGCAAGACAACCAGAAGCAGGGCGATAGCGATTAAAATCCAACGGCGGTGGAGGAGCGGCAAGGGTTCCATCCAGTGGTAGCCATCGGGCAGATGCCAGATTTTTTGCAGCAGGGCACCAAGGCGTTCACGCCGGGAAGCAGGAGCCAGGCGTTCCTGGTCTTCGCGTTCCCCGTCGTTTTCTACGGCTACAGCATGTGAGGGCTGCCGCTGGATAATTCGCTGGCAGAAGCGTACTAGCGTTTGATAATCCCAGGTGGTTTTCCGCTTCCTGGGCGCAATTCTGCCCATGGTGACCTCTCTTACTACAATTCAGTATAAAAACAGTTCAGTATAAAAACGATGTCATTAGCAACGCTATATCGGCAGCTCAACTATCTGCGCCATCCACTACGCTATATCACTCGCCAGACGGCGTCGGCATAAAAACAGTATCAGGATGATAACGCAATCCAGTATACCGATAATCTGTATGAGCTGACCAGTTAACGCGTTGATGATTAAGGTAACCGCTGAACCCGAAACATCGGAACTACCAGTATAGGACAGCTTCCCGGAATGGCTTGGCTGGCGTGCGGTTAACGTGATTACCTGCACACATGATTTTACCCCAATCCCTGTCGCTGTTATGCTGCGCTTTCAGTTTTTTACAGATTAAAAGGAACATCCATGACAACTCCTTCTTTTGATAGCGTCGAAGCGCAGGCAAGTTACGGCATCGGCTTACAGGTTGGTCAACAGTTACAGGAATCAGGTCTTGAAGGTCTGATCCCAGAAGCTCTGCTTGCTGGTTTACGTGACGCGCTGGAAGGTAATGCGCCTGCGGTGCCTGTGGATGTGGTTCATCGTGCGCTGCGTGAAATTCATGAACGTGCCGATGCGGTACGTCGTGAGCGCCAACAGGTGCTGGCAGTAGAAGGTCAGCAGTTCCTGACTGAAAACGCGCAGAAAGAAGGTGTGAACAGCACGGAATCTGGTCTGCAATTCCGTGTGTTGACGCAGGGTGAAGGCGCTATCCCAGCTCGTCAGGATCGCGTACGTGTACATTACACTGGCCGTCTGATTGACGGCAGCGTGTTCGACAGCTCCGTTCAGCGCGGTCAGCCTGCTGAATTCCCGGTAAGCGGTGTGATTCCAGGCTGGATTGAAGCGTTGACGCTGATGCCAGTCGGTTCCAAGTGGGAACTCTATATTCCGCACAATTTGGCGTATGGCGAACGTGGCGCGGGTGCTTCCATTCCGCCGTTCAGCGCGCTGATTTTTGAAGTGGAACTGCTGGAAATTCTGTAATCTCCAGACAAAGAAAGGCGCTCACTGAGCGCCTTTCAGATCGTTGACAAATCTATTTGTTGACCGCAAACGGGAGTAACGGAATAGAAGAGTAAAGCGTTTGCGCCATGGATGGCGCAACTCGAGCGCACAGGGAGGTGTTCACAGCGTCTTTACGATCTATCCGTTATTCCCGCTCGTCAGCCTTTTTTATTTTCTACTGACTTTCTTTTTTTATTGAAGCGACATTACTCACCGCGCAGCGCGCGTGGGAACAGCAAATTGTTTTCCAGATGGATGTGCTCCATCAGGTCGGTAATGAACTCGTTGATACCGGAATACAGTGCACGCCAGGTGTTGCAGGCACCTTCCGGTGGCACGACGCCGTTGGTCAGTTCTTTGACCACTTCCACATCACGCCCGGCGTCATCGTGTTCATGCTCCATGACTGAAATCGGCGCTGCGGCATTTGCCCCCATTCCCTGACCGATCATCGGGAAGAGGATACGTTCTTCTTTCATCATGTGCTGAGACAGCTCGTGATAAATGGCGGTCAGTTGGTTGGCGAGGCCGTGCGGGCAATCGGCTTTATCGTGATGCACACGTTCGACTTTTTCTGCCATCAGAATCAGTTCCGGCAGTTGTTCGCGATGGCGATCGTGAAAACGAGGGATGATGTACGCGATAATGTCGGCCAGCGGCGCTTCACGCCAGTCCCGCGCATCGGAAGGCTGAGCAGCCAGTTTTTCTAACTGCGCTTCCAGCTCGTCGATATTGAGATCCTTTTTGCCCGCAGCGCGACTGAGCGTTTGCTTTCCGCCGCAGCAGAAGTCCAGATTGAGTTCACGAAAGAGTTTGGTCGCGCGCGGAATAGCGATAGCCAACTCACCCAGAGATTGATCGCGGTATGCCATGATGATGCCTCTCAACGAATGTAGTCTATAAATTGTATTTTAAATGCATCTTTATGCGTTGAATATACCGCTTACGAGGTAAGCGGTATAAAGTATGCGGTGCTATTGCACGGTATTGCGGGTCTCAATCGACTGCGTGATGGTGTGTAAAAGCGCGGGTATATCCATTCTCGGCAACACAACCTCTATAAGCGACAAGCGAGATTCTGCGTTCACGAGTTCAAGCACCTGGGCGAGAGCTTCCGGTGAGCGCACCTGTTCGCAGAGTATCTCGTTGTCATCCGCGCCTAGCGCGGCGGGAAGCTGCGTCCAGTTCCAGGCGGCGATATCATTGTAGCGCTGCTCAGGGCCGTGAATCGCCCGTTCGACGGTGTAGCCCTCGTTATTCAGCACCACAATGACCATGTTCAAGCGATCCCGAATGATAGAGCCAAGTTCCTGTACGGTGAGCTGAAGTGAGCCGTCGCCGATCAATAGCACCACGCGCCGTTCTGGTTCGGCAATTTGTGCGCCGAATGCGGCTGGCAGAGAGTAGCCTATCGAGCCCCACAGTGGCTGAACGATGAAATGACAGTCCCTCGGCAGTCGGAGTGTTGCGGCCCCAAAACAGGAGGTTCCTTGATCCGTCACGAGAATATCGCCAGGGCGGAGGAAATGCTGTATCTGTTGCCAAAACTCGCGCTGGTTGAGCATGCCTTTATGCTCTGATTGCAGTAAAGCCGGAGGCGTAATGGGGCTGCGATCCCAGCGGGGCGCGAGCGGCGCGGTGATTTTTTCCAACGCGGCGATAGCATCCGACATTGGAACAGAAGGAAAAACCTGACTGCCGACACGAGCCAATGTTGGCTGGATATCGATGTTTTTTTCGCAGGAAATCTGGTGGCTGAAGCCAGTGGTAATCGTATCGGTATAGCGTACGCCGATGCTAATGATAACATCAGCGTCTTCGATGTGTGCCCGGATCGCTTCGTGACTGCCGCGACCCGCGTAGGTGCCAGTAAAGTTATGGTGCTGTTCGTTTAATGTGCCTTTCCCCATTAGCAACGTAGCGTGTGGGAACGGTGTTTTATCGAGCCAGCGTTGAATTTGCCCAGCGACGCCAGCACGCTGCGCCAGAAAGTCGGCCAGCAGTGAGACCGATTTTGCCTCGCTGAGCATCGCTGTGGCGGCTGCGGTAAAGGCTCGTAGAGCATCGTCAGAGCGCAAGGGTTTAGGGATCGCGAGTGGGTACGGTTGCGCGTCGATCGGTGCCGCAGCCACGTCCAATGGCAGAAACAGATATACCGGTTTGTGCTGAGAAAGTGCTTCTCCAATAATCCTATCAATCTCTGTGGTGGCGTTTTCGACGGTGAGGCTGGCCTGTGCGACAGTGACTTCGGCCGCCATGCGGGAAAAGTGACTGAAATCGCCGTCGCCTAATGTATGGTGGAGTAATTCACCGTTGCGTTGTGAAGCGAGACTGGGCGCGGCGGCAATGTGAATAACGGGGAGGCATTCCGCGTAGCTGCCCGCAATGCCGTTAATTGCGCTGAGTTCCCCCACGCCGAAGGTGGTGAGCAGCGCCGCCGCTGTACGACGTCGTGCATAGCCATCGGCGGCGTAAGCGGCGTTTAATTCGTTCGCACAACCCACCCAGGTGATATCCGGGTGCCTGATAACGTGGTCGAGAAAATGCAGATTGTAATCGCCCGGCACGCCGAAGAGATGCTGAATACCAACTTGTGTCAGGCGATCCAGTAAGTAATCGCCCACCGTATAGTTTTCGCTCATCGCTGTTCCCTCTATGAATGACGGATATTCTGAGAGTAAGTATTAACCTTTAGGTGAATATTTCTAATATTTATTCCCTATGGTTACTCGGTTATTCTGCATTTATTCGTATATTTCAGGTTTTTTGGTATTAAATTTATTAATGAATTAATAGGGTGATGATGTATAGCGGGCATTGGCGTTAGCGAAACGTTAAGAATGGTAAAGTCAGGAAAATGCGTATTTATCTGATAGTGGCGCAGAGGAATTCCCCGTATACCTTTGCAAGGCCGCAGTCGCGGTGAGCAAGGAGTTACCCTATGTTTAAGCCACTCGTCATCAGTGCCCTGTTTATGGGAATGTTTGCGGTTATGCCAGCACCAGAGGCTAAGGGGGCCAGCATTGATCTGATGCCCGGTATCACGTTGAATATTGGTGAACGTGACAGACGTGGTAATTACTGGGATGGCTATGACTGGCGCAGCGAGCGCTGGTGGCAGGAGCATCGGGGTTATCACCGTGGCGAACGTAATCGGCACGGTTACTATTGGGATGGCTGGCGTTGGCGCGATGCCCGCTGGTGGCGTGAGAGCCAGCGCGACAGGCGCGATTATGATAATCGCCGCTTTGATCCCCCTCGCTACGTTGACGATCGCGGGCCGCGTCGCGGTGATTGGGACCGACGCGGGCATGAGCGGGGGAATGGGTATTATCGCAATGGGCGGGGATCGTTTCGCGACTAGCGGATAAAAAAAGCGCCGCGAAAGGGCGGCGCTTGTGCATTGGATAATGGTACGTAGAGTGTGTTGCTGAACTAGTTAGCCAGTTTTGCAGCGATATCAGCGATGCGTTGACCATACAGCTTACCGGTCGCCAGATCGCCGGCAACCACTTCATCTGCGCTGGCGTCAGACGGCGTCTGTGCCAGCAGACCCACGGAACCACCGAGGTTATTCAAATCGTCGCGTTTTGCCGCTTTGGCATTGGAGGGCAGTTGGTTCAGGCTGACCCAAATTCCGCCGTGCTGTGAAGCCAGCGTTTGCAGATAAATCAGGGTGACCTGCTTGTCCCCGTTCAGGCTGGCGCTGTTAGTAAAACCGCCAAACACCTTGTTGCTCCAGGCACGGGTAAACCAGGCTTTCGAGCTGGCATCCGCAAATTTCTTGAACTGCCAGGTCGGGCCACCCATGTAGGTCGGCGTACCAAAGATAATCGCGTCGGCGGCGGCGAGTTTCTCCCACTCTGCATCGCTGATGTTTCCTTCCGCATCGATGGCAATCAGTTCGGCGTTGGCACCCTCGGCGACGGCATGAGCTAAACGTTGCGTGTGACCATAGCCTGAATGATAAATAACGACTGCTTTTGACATAACCTTTCCTCGTTTCTCTGTGTTTATCAACAATACGCTGGAGCCTTGTCATGCTGCCCCGCAAGTGATACGTGCTTTCTAATCGATACTAACTTTATAATGTGAGGACTATATCGGAGCCTTATGGTTCTGTTAAGACAGCACTTTTAAGTGAGTTGGTATCTTCAAGGTAACCATACCCGCCATACTTCAGGCTGCTATATGGAAACTCGCCGATGAGCAAACGTTATGATGTTTATGCACAAAACTGCCCGACCCGCATGATTTTGGATCGCGTGGCGGATAAATGGACGTTGCTGATCCTCAATATTTTGGTTGAGCGACCGATGCGCTTTAATCAGCTAAGACGCGACGTAGAAGGGATTTCACAAAAGGTATTGTCGCAAACGCTAAAAAATCTGGTGCGTGACGGCTTTGTTGAGCGAACCGTCTTTCCGACGATTCCCGTGACGGTGGAATACGCCTCGACTCAAATGGGGAAAACGCTGGCCAAGCCGATTGCCGAGCTCACGTATTGGGCAGAACAGAACATGGATAATGTGCTGTTATCTCAGCAAAAGTTTGATGCGTCGGCGAATAGTACGGCTGAACCGCTCTAAGCGCAACGCACAGGCTCCTGCGGTAGCAAGAGCCTGTGGACACAACGCGATCAGCCCTTATTTGGCGTGCTGAAGGTCAAGGCGATAAACCGCAAAGCCCGTTTCATCATTACCGATGGACGTCATCGGGTACTGGGCTTTCTCTTTGATAAACGTCGCGGCTTTCTCTGACGGCGACGTTTCAAAACGGACATCCAGTGGCGTATCGCTGACGATAGGTGCCAGGCGCCAGTTGTTATCCGCCTGCGGTTTCACTTCTCCCGACTTTTGCGTTTCCGCGCTGATGTAGGCCGCCAGAACGGAGCGGTTTTCATCCGGCGAGGCGAAGGCCACGTATTTCTCACCCGTACCGGCAAATTTCTCGCCGTAGGCGCGGTAGTTGTTGGTAGCGATCAGGAAGGTTGCTTTGGGATCAATCGGTTTACCGTTAAACGTCAGTCCTTTAATACGGTGTGCCTTATCGTTGATTAACGCGCACTCGCTGTCATAACGGGCAGGTTGCGTCACATCAATCTGGTAGTTGACGCCGTCGATCACGTCGAAGTTATACGTGCGGAAGCCATCCCAGTTGAGCAACGATTGCGGCTCACGCTTGCTGGTGTCGATTTGTTTGAACTGACCCGCCGAGCATTCCAGCCACTCCTGCACCTGCTGTCCGTTCACTTTCACAACGACCAGCGTGTTTGGATAAAGATACAAATCGGCAGCGTTACGGAAGGTAAGCTGGCCTTTTTCTACCTCGACATAGCTGGCCGGATCGTTTTTACGTCCACCGGCTTTAAACGGTGCGGCGGCGGAAAGTACCGGCAAATCGGCCAGATCGGGATCGCCCTGAATAAAGTGTTCTACATAGGCACGCTGGGCATTGTTGACGATCTGCACGGTAGGATCGTCCTGAATCAGCGACAGGTAGCTGTACATGTTGTCTGCGGATTTGCCGATCGGTTTGCTGACAAACTCGCGTGTATTCTGGTGTGCATCGGAAAGCTCTTTCACCAGCTTGTCGTCTTCCGCCGCCAGTGATTTCTTCTGCGCTTTGTCATAGATCGGTCTGGCTTCCGCTTTCGCCTGTTCCACCTTCCATGTGCCGCTGTCGTTATTCAACGTGAAATCGACGACGCCGAGATGGTCACCCCATTGTCCTGGCATCACCGCAGGGATGCCGTTGAGCGTTCCCTGTTTGATGTCAGCGCCCTTGATGTTGGCAAAGTCATTGCTGGGGAAAACCGCGTGAGCATGACCAAACATGATCGCGTCAACGCCCGGAACCTGGCTGAGATAGTAAACAGAATTTTCCGCCATCGCTTTGTACGGCTCGGCAGAAAGGCCGGAATGGGGGATAACAATGACCAGATCGGCCCCTTGCTTACGCATTTCCGGCACCCATTTTTTGGCGCTCTCCGTGATGTCTTCCACGGTGACCTTTCCTGTTAAATTGGCTTTATCCCACACCATGACCTGTGGCGGGACGAAGCCAATATAGCCGATGCGCAGGGTATGCGGTTTGCCGTCGCGGTCTTTAACCGACTTGTTTTCAATGTGATAAGGCGTAAACAGCGGTTTACCCGTTTTGGCATCCAGCACGTTGGCGTTCACATAAGGGAATTTCGCGCCTGACAGCGCCTTGTGCAGGTAGTCCAGGCCATAGTTGAATTCGTGGTTACCGATGTTGCCGACGGAATAATCCAGCGTGTTCATCGCCTGATAAACCGGGTGCACGTCGCCGGCTTTCAGCCCTTTTGCGGCCATGTAATCGCCCAACGGACTACCCTGGATCAAATCGCCGTTATCCACCAGCACGCTGTTAGTGGCCTGTTCGCGTGCGGCGTTAATCAGGCTGGCGGTACGCACCAGACCAAACTTATCGGTTGGCGTATCCTTGTAGTAGTCGAAATCCATCATATTGCTGTGCAGATCGGTGGTTTCCAATACCCGTAGATCAACGGTAGCGGCATGAACGGTCGTGGCGACCAGCGTAGCAAGCAGGCTGAGTGCCAATGAATGCTTCATTGTGTAACTCCTTGTGCGGTGATTATCGACGCGTGAGGCGATCGGGGGTGTCTTTCATATCATGATGAAGTTAAAGTGATTATCGTCTCTAAATACTGAGGATGACATCAATAATGGCAATAATCGTAGATTGCCTCACAGATGTATAATGAATGACAGAGATGAAGTCTGCGTTACGCGTAACCGATAACGACGAGGTTGATCATGTTAGAAACTGTTTGCCAACTGGCTCGCGATGCCGGTACTGCCATTATGCAGGTTTACGAAGGGCAACATCCTGTGGATGTCGCGCATAAGAACGATGATTCGCCAGTGACCGCCGCCGATCTGGCGGCGCACCGGGTCATTAAGGATGGGCTGACCGCGGCGTTCCCTGATATTCCCGTGCTGTCAGAAGAAGATCCGCCCACATGGGAAATCCGTCAGCACTGGCAGCGCTATTGGCTGGTTGATCCGTTGGATGGCACCAAAGAATTCCTCAGCCGCAATGGTGAGTTCACGGTGAATATTGCGCTGATCGAGCATGGTCAAGCCGTTCTGGGTGTGGTTTATGTACCGGTCACGGGCGTGATGTATTCTGCGGCGGCAGGTAAAGCCTGGAAAGAAGAGAACGGCCAGCGTCGGCACATTACGGTGAAGCAGGCTCACCCGCCGCTGGTGGTGGTCAGTCGTTCTCATGCCGATCGTGAATTAAAGGACTACCTCAACCAACTGGGCGAGCACCAGACGGTGGCGATTGGGTCATCGCTCAAATTTTGTCTGGTGGCGGAAGGCGAAGCACAGCTTTACCCGCGCTTCGGACCGACAAACATTTGGGATACGGCGGCGGGCCACGCGGTGGCGGTGGCTGCCGGGGCACAGATTCACGACTGGCAAGGACAGCCGTTATCCTATACGCCGCGTGAATCCTTCCTCAACCCCGGCTTTCGCGTCTCTTTATTTTAGCCTGCCAGACGCTCTCGTTTGTTATTTCTCTTCCAGCAACTGGCGCAGCAGGGACATCACCTGCTGCACTTCCTGCCCATTCAGTGCGCCATCCTTCACGAAACGGACTTTCCCTTGTTTATCCAGCACGGCGATAGCTGAGCTTTGCGGCTGTAGCTGCCAGGTTTTCCGCACGTTACCGTTGCTATCGACAATAAATTGCGACCACGGGAAGGCTTTCTTGTTGTCCTCAAGGCTACTGCGCACAAACATGCTGGTGCCGATAATGGCATCGTCGGTATTCACGATTGTCGTCGTTTGGTAATAATCGTGCGGTAGGTTAGCGGCCTTCAGTGCGGAGATGAGCGGGTCGTTCATCTCTTTGGCGGAGGTGCGGCCAGCGATATGTTGTATCACCCGTACTTTTCCGGGCAATTGCGCGCTGTTCCAGTTTTTATAACTAAACTGATTATTCTGGTACTGAAGTTCCCCTCTGTCCGCGACGCCGACGGGAGGAACCAATTGGTTGAGCACTAGCGTATGGGCTGAGGCAGGAAGCGAGGCAAGCCCTAACAGCGGCGTGATAGCAAGAGCGAGGAGCAGGTGGCGTATTTTTATCATGGTATGTCCTTCTGTGTAGGGAACCTGATGCGATGTCAGTGATGGAAAAGATCAGGCTATGGAATAAGCGTAGATTCAGGAAACTGGTCTGTCCTGCTTCGCAGTAAAACGGTTTGTGCCTGAGTGCACAAAACCCTTGTTTTTGAAGGTTTATACTGATGACTAGGGGTTTACTTAAACACTACTCTGTAAAAATCTGTAAAAGCAGTTAAGAATACTGGGCTGTGGGGAACTAAATGCCGTTTTGCTGTACTAATTAGCAGTATCCGTTATCTCATTAGCGCTCCAGAACCTCAGTCATGTTGGCGAAAGGGAGAGCGTAGAAAAATAAAACGGGAGAGTAAAACGATGAGGATTTTCGAACGTTACAATCCTTTGAAAGTCGCTAAATATGTGAAAACCCTGTTTCGCGGGCGGCTGTACATAAAAGGGGTTGGTGCTTTTGAGTTCGACTACGGCAAAATTCTACTGCCAAAGAAACAGGATAAGCAGCATCTTCTGGTGATGTCCGAAGTGAATCGCCAGGTCATCCGGCTTCAGGCTGAGATGGGATGAGTGATAAAGAAACGGCCCGTAGCGGGCCGTTTTGGTTTGTTATGAAGACTGGTGGGTTACGCATGTCTTCTGGCGGTTAATCGTCGCTATCAATCTTCACGCTTGATGAGACAATCGGGCGGTCTTCCAGACGCGTCACCAACAGCTGATCGATCTTGTAGCTGTCGATATCTACCACTTCAAACTTATAGCCTGAGAAGCGCACCGCATCGGTCCGTTTCGGGATTTTCCGCAGCGTATACATCATGAAGCCGCCGATGGTTTCGTAGTTGCCGGAATGCGGGAAATCATCAATATTCAGCGCGCGCATCACGTCTTCTATTGGCGTGCCGCCTTCAACCAGCCAGGAATTCTCATCGCGCGCGACAATCTGTTCTTCCATTCCCTGACCGACGAGATCGCCCATCAGCGTGGTCATCACGTCGTTAAGCGTGATGATGCCGACGACCAGCGCATATTCGTTCAGGATGACCGCAAAGTCTTCGCCCGCGGTTTTAAAGCTTTCTAACGCTTCGGACAGCGTCAGCGTATCCGGTACGATCAGCGCTGGACGAATCTGCACGCCGCTACTCAGCGTCAGGCTCTGGTTTCCCAACACCCGAATCAGCAGGTCTTTGGAATCCACGTAGCCGACGATCTGATCAATCGTGCCATCGCAAACCAGAAACTTGGAATGCGGCTGCTGGGCGATCTTTTCCTTAATGCTGTCTTCCTGCTCGCGCAGATCGAAATAAACCACGCTTTCGCGTGAGGTCATTGAAGACGGCACGGTGCGGGATTCCAGTTCAAATACGTTCTCGATCAGTTCGTGCTCCTGCTTACGCAGCACGCCAGCCAATGCACCCGCTTCCACCACGGCGTAAATATCATCGGACGTGATGTCATCTTTACGCACCATCGGCAGCTTGAGCAGGCGGAAAATAACATTAGCCAGGCCGTTAAAGATCCACACCAGTGGACGGAAGAGAAACAGGCAGAAGCGCATGGGGTTGATTATGCGGACCGCGACGGCTTCCGGCGCAATCATACCAATGCGTTTCGGGGTGAGGTCGCCAAACAGGATAAACAGACTGGTGACGAGGACGAATGAACAAATGAAGCTGACTTTATCTGCGGCTTCGGGTGACATGAAGCGTTCAAACAGAATGGAAAACGTCGGGGAAAATGCCGCATCGCCGATAATACCGGCCAGAATTGCGACGGCGTTGACGCCAATTTGAATCACGGTAAAGAAGATGCCCGGTGTCTCCTGGAATTTGAGCACCAGATCGGCGTTGAGGTTTCCCTCGTCGGCCATCAGTTTGAGTTTAATTTTACGGGATGCCGCCAGCGAGATCTCGGACAGCGAGAAAAACGCACTGATGGCAATGAGACAAAGAATCAGCAATAGACTGTTTAACATCATTTTTAACGTTTTCGCATGAGTCGAGATTGACGCAGCGATCCTCAGAAAGGTGAGTATACTCGTCATACTTCAAGCTGCTTGTGCGTTGGCTACGCTCAGTCACCCGAATCACTTACTTGAGTAAGCTCATCGGGACTCCTTCCCTTGCCGCCTTCACGCAACTCGAATTATTTAGAGTATAAATTAATAGCAATAATTGAAGGTCTATAACCGGGCAACGATCTGCCCGGTTGCGGGGCATTATAGCAGGAGCGGTGAATTTACCGCCAGTGGTCAACGCGGGGGCGGAAGACAGATGCTGATGCCGCCTAGCCCGCAGTAGCCGTTCGGGTTCTTGTGCAGGTATTGTTGGTGGTCGTCTTCCGCATAATAGAACGGGCCCGCAGGCTCGATTTCTGTGCTGATAACGCGGCTGTCACCGTTTTCTCTCATCGCCTGCTGAAAACGCTGAAGGCTGTCCTGTGCGGCCTGTTCCTGTTCGGGGGAAAGTGTATAGATAGCGGAGCGATATTGGCTGCCGATATCACCGCCCTGACG
The DNA here is from genome assembly GCF_020181655.1 of Pectobacterium colocasium. NCBI lineage: Bacteria > Pseudomonadati > Pseudomonadota > Gammaproteobacteria > Enterobacterales > Pectobacteriaceae > Pectobacterium > Pectobacterium colocasium. The sequence goes on along the minus strand of NZ_CP084032.1, from coordinate 3,858,348 downwards.
CATACCTTGCGCGGGGTCGTGATTTTCCCAGAACAGTTGCAGCAAGCGATCGTAGCTGATAACCGCAGGATCAAACACGATACGCACCGCTTCGGCATGATCGGTCAGCCCGCTGCACACTTCACGGTAGGTCGGGTTGGGCGTGTAACCGCCAGTGTAACCTGCTGCGGTGCTGTAGATGCCTGGCTGTTGCCAGAATAGGCGCTCTACTCCCCAGAAGCAGCCCATCGCAAAAATTGCCACGGACATGTGATCCGGCACATGTGTCATGGAATGTTCATGAACGACATGAAGTCTGGCCACCGGCATCGGGGTGGAACGTCCCGGTAAAGCATCGGATTGTGTAATCCGCTGCGTTTTATCAATCGAACTCATCACGTTGTTAACTCCAGCTAGACTGGGTAAATAACCTGCTTTCATGGAAAGCATAACCAAGAAGCATTGACCTGTCTTTATATCTTACTGGGGTTTAATGTTAAGGTAATGTTTATCTGTAATGCCGCATATTGATGTTTGTAGTTGAAAATCTATTCTTAAGATGAAAAATTAGTATTTATCACTAAGATAATTCAATATTGGTAGGGAATTTCGGCGCTACGTGGCGGATTGCCAGGTAAGCGTACAGCGTCGTCCGTCAACGCGGCGGGCGAAGTGATAAAAGCCATGCTATAGGTTTTAGACGACGAGGTTTTAGGCGACAGACCGATTTATCAGGGAGCTCAGTGACTATTTTCATTGCAGACAAACGTTTCATTGCAAAAAGACGTTTCACTTCAAAGAACCGCTTCATTGGAAAAAAAAGCGTTACCGGGCAAAAAAGCATAGCAGGACAAAAAAACAGTTTTGCTGGCTGTGGTTCGCCACGGTACCGGTTTCTTGGCCTGATGTGCGCGCTGCTTATGTTGGCACCGGAGAGCCAGGCGGCGAATGTGCGCCTGCAAGTCATGGGGCTGGAAGGGCAACTACAAAAGAATGTGCGGGCACGTTTATCCACCATCGCGGTCGATGAGGTCAATGCCGATGGGCGTTTCCGTTCACGCGTTGATGAAGCGATCCGTCAGGGATTGCGTGCGCTTGGCTATTACGATCCACAGATCGGTTTCGAATTCCGGCCTGCCGTTAACGGCGGGCGACCTGTACTGATTGCTACCGTCACGCCCGGTGAACCGGTAAAAATTGCCGGGGTGAACATCACCTTGCGCGGTGGTGCGCATGACGATAAAGATTACCAGCAACGGGTTAAAGACGATCGCCCCGCAATCGGTTCAGTGCTGAACCACGGCGATTTCGATCGTTTTAAAAGCGGGCTGAACGGTTTGTCATTACGCAAAGGCTATTTCGATGCCCGCTTCCAGCAAAGTCAGCTTGGCGTGATGCGGGAAGAGAGAGAGGCGTTTTGGGATATCGACTTTGATAGCGGTGAACGCTACCGCTTTGGCGCCGTACACTTTCAGGGCGCACAAATCCGCGAGGATTATCTGCAAAATCTGGTACCGTTTCATGAAGGTGATGCGTATACCAGTGAAGATCTCGGTGAGTTAAACCGCCGTCTTTCTGCGACGGGATGGTTTAATTCCGTCGTGGTGTCGCCTGATTTCGACCAGTCAAAAAGCACCAAAGTGCTGCCGTTGGAAGCCGTGGTAACACCGCGAACCCGTAACCGTATCGAAACCGGGGTGGGGTACGCTACCGATGTGGGGCCGCGTTTTAAAACAACCTGGAATAAGCCTTGGGTGAATTCACGCGGCCACAGTCTTGAAAGCAGCCTGAGCGTGTCCGCACCGGAGCAATCGCTTGATTTTAGCTACAAAATCCCCTTGCTGAAGAGTCCGCTTGAGCAGTATTACCTGCTGCAAGGCGGCTTCAAACGTGAAGATCTTAACGATACTAAATCGGATGGCACGACGTTGAACGTGGCACGCTACTGGGATCTTTCCAGCGGGTGGCAACGGGCGATTAACCTGCGCTGGAGTCTCGACCACTTTACGCAGGCGAGTGTGACGGATACCACGATGCTGATCTATCCGGGTGTCAGCATTAATCGAACTCGCCAACGCGGCGGATTGATGCCGGTGTGGGGCGATACACAGCGTTATTCCATCGACATCTCTGACACCTCCTGGGGGTCGGATATCGATTTTGCTGTGGTTCAGGCACAAAACGTCTGGATTCGTACGCTGGCGGATAAACACCGCTTTGTCGCACGCGGTAATCTGGGCTGGATTGAGACCAACAATTTCTCCCGCGTTCCTCCCTCACTGCGTTTCTTTGCTGGTGGCGATCGCAGCATTCGTGGGTATAAGTACAAATCTATTTCGCCACGCGACGACGATGGCAAACTGACCGGTGCGTCCAAGCTGGCGACTGGCTCGCTCGAATACCAATACAACGTAACGGGAAAATGGTGGGGCGCGGTTTTTGTTGATTCAGGTGAAGCAGTGAATGACATCAAACGGAGTAACTTCAAGACGGGCACGGGCGTCGGCGTACGCTGGGCCTCGCCGATTGGCCCAGTGAAACTTGATGTCGCCATGCCGATCGGCGATGCAGAGAAGAAGAATGATGTTCAGTTCTATATCGCGCTGGGGCCTGAATTATGATGGATGAGAAAAACGAAAAAAAAGTACAGGATCCGGTGACAGAAGAAAACGTCGCGCACGATAACGCGCCGACGCGGCCTGCACGAAAAGGGCGCGGGTGGAAAAAGGTCGGTATTGGCCTTGTGGTATTCTTACTGCTGCTCGTGGTTGGGTTGGGGATGTTGGTGGGCACCACGCCGGGCCTGCATCTGTTGCTGAATACCGCCGCACGCGTGGTGCCGGGGTTGGATATTGCCAGCATGAGCGGCGGCTGGCGTGATTTAACGCTGAGAAATGTCAGCTACGAGATGCCGGGTGTGACGGTAAAGAGCGAGGCATTTCACCTGTCGCTCGCACTGGGCTGCCTGCGCAAAAGTCAGTTGTGTATTAACGATCTCTCGGCGAACCGCGTTGATGTAATCGTCGATACCAAAGCCTTACCCGTGGCGGAAGCGACACCGCCGCCTTCGACGCCGGTAACGGAGATCTCCGCACCGTTCCCGATTTCACTGCGCCAGCTAACGCTTAGCAACGTTCAGGTTACCGTGGATGACACGGCGATTTCACTGAGCGAATTCCGCACCGGAATGCAGTGGGAAGGGCGTGCGTTGACGCTGCTACCGACCAAAATCAGCGCGTTGCTGGTGGCTTTGCCGAAAACGCCCGTTGACGTATTGGAGGATGGCAAAGTAACGGCGGCGGAATTGGCGTCTGTCGTTAAAGAAACCGCGAAGAACGTGCGTGATGCCGCCGAGCAAGGCGCATCGCAAACCGTTCATATCGATCACACGCTGCAAATCGATAAAGCGTTAGGGGCCAATAATACGGTCGCGGCCGCCACAACGACATCACCGATACCGACCGCGTCGTCGCCACAAACGGATAGCACCGCTGACAAGCCGACAGTCCCTGAACAGCCGCTGGGGGAACGCCTGAGCGAGCTGTTCTCCAAACCGTTATTACCTGATTTGCCGCAGTTCACGTTGCCCCTGGATCTGAACATTGTCGAGATTCACGGCGAACAGCTGCGGCTGACGGGCGATCGGGACATTGTGATTAATAACCTGTTCGTGCAGGCATCGACCCAGCAACAGCATTTGCGGTTGGATAAGTTGATCGTGCAATCGCCGCAGGGTGGATTGAATGTACGCGGTGAGGCAACTCTCAGCGAGAGCTGGCCTGTCTCTCTGACGGCAAACGGCGTGTTGAATGTCGAACCGCTCAAAGGTGAAACGCTGAAACTGGCGGTTGATGGTGGCCTGCGCGAACAGCTGAATGTGGCGCTGAACCTCTCGGGGCCGCAGCGCGCTCAGTTGGATGTGCAAACCAAACTGGCAGAAGCCGGGCTGCCGCTGGCATTGACGCTGCAAACCGAGCGTGTGCGTTGGCCGCTGACGGGCGCCACGCAGTATCAGGCCAGCAACGTCAGGCTGCGTTTTAACGGCAAAGCGACCGACTATGCGCTGTCGCTGCGAGGCGATCTGAGCGGTGCGGATATTCCCCCCGCGACGCTGCTGCTGGATGGCAAAGGTAACGAACAGCAGTTTACGCTGAGCCGCCTGCGGTTGGCGGCGTTGCAAGGGAATGCCGATCTAAGCGCGCTTATCGACTGGAGCAAAGCGATTAGCTGGCGCAGTGAGCTGCTGCTGAACGGGATTAACACTGCAAAACAGTGGCCTGAATGGCCCGCGAAAATAGATGGCAAGATAACGACGCGCGGCAGCGTCTATGGCGGGAGCTGGCAATTACAGGTGCCGGAGTTACGGTTGGATGGCAACGTAAAAGCGAATAAGCTCACGGCCAGAGGTGAACTCCGCGGCAACGCGGCGGGTCAGTGGACAATACCCGCGCTGAATCTGGCATTAGGCCGCAACCAGTTGAATGTCAAAGGTGAACTGAGCGACAAGTGGCAGTTGGATGCAGATATCAATGCGCCATCGCTGGACGGCATGTTACCCGGTCTGGCAGGGCGCGCCCTCGGTACGCTCAAATTACGCGGCAATCTGCGTGAACCTCAGATGCTGGCGGATATCACCGCTTCCGGCCTGCGCTGGCAGGCGATGACGATTCGTCAGGTGAGAGTAGAGGGTGATGTCCGCTCCGAACAGCAAATTCAGGGCAAGCTGGCTATACGTCTCGAAGCACTGAAGCAGGACGACCTGAATATTGCGCTGTTGACGTTGGATGCCAGCGGCAATGAAAAACAGCATCAGCTTCGGCTGAATATGCAGGGTGAGCCGGTCGCGGGTCAGTTGGCGCTTTCGGGCAGCTTCGATCGTCAGGAACAGCGCTGGCGCGGTACGCTGAACAATACCCGCTTCGACACGCCAGTGGGAGAGTGGCGTCTGACACAGGATATGGCGCTGGATTACCTGAATGCACAGCAGAAAATCACTATCGGTACGCACTGTTGGAGGAACCCGAACGCAGAGCTTTGCGTACCTAAGGCGATTGAAGCCGGGCCGAGCGGGCAGGCGAGCATTCGACTGAATCGCTTCGATCTCGCGATGTTAAAGCCGTTCCTGACGGCGGATACCGTGCTGGCTGGAACGTTCACTGGCGGTGCCGATATCAGTTGGCAGGCGGGACAAGGCTTACCGCAGGCGAAAGTGTCGCTGGTGGGCAACGGGGTGAGCGTTCGTCAGCAGTTGCAAGGCAACACGCTGCCGATTGATTTCGACACCTTTACGCTGAATGCGGGGATCGATCGCGGGCGGGCGCAGCTTGGCTGGCTGATGGCCATTCGGGATAACGGGCGATTCAGCGGCGATATTCAGGTAAGTGATCCACAGGGTCGGCGCAATCTCGGCGGCAACGTCACGATCAACTCGATTTCGCTGGCGCTGCTCAACCCTGCGTTGAGTAAAGGAGAGAAGGCGGCGGGGATACTGAATGCGAACCTGCGTCTGGCAGGGGATGCGGCGCGCCCTCAGATCTTCGGCCAGATGGTGCTGGAACGATTGGATATTGATGGCAACTGGATGCCGGTTGATCTGACCAACGGGCGGTTGGCGGTGAACTTCAGCGGGATGTCGTCAACGCTGCAAGGCTTCCTGAAAACAGATAACGGGCAGTTGAACCTCGGCGGGAATGCCGACTGGTCGCGACCGGACGCCTGGCGTGCGCGGATCGCAGCGAAAGGCCAGAAGCTACGCGTGACGATTCCGCCTATGGCGCGGCTGGACGTCTCACCGGACATTGTTTTCGAAGCCACGCCACAGCTGTTTGCCTTGAACGGTTCCGTCAGTATTCCGTGGGCGCGTATTGTGGTGAAAGATATGCCGGAAAGCGCGGTGGCGGTGTCATCGGATGAAGTGATGCTGGATGCGCAGGGACAGCCGCTGAAGAAAGCCAGTGCGGCAATTCCGATTAACAGCAATCTCACCATCCGTGTCGGGAATGATGTGCGGCTGGATGCGTTCGGGCTGGCTGCCCGCCTACAGGGCGACCTGAAAATGGTTCAGGACGAGCGCGGATTAGGGCTGAACGGGCAAATCGATATTCCGTCTGGCCGCTTCAAAGCCTACGGACAGGATTTGATCGTCCGCAAGGGGCTGATTCTGTTCTCCGGCCCGCCGGATCAGCCGATCCTGAATATCGAAGCCATTCGTAACCCAGACAATACTGCTGATGACGTTACCGCAGGTGTGCGCGTCACTGGCATGGCCGCCACACCGAAGCTGGAAGTCTTCTCCGATCCGGCCATGTCGCAGCAGGAAGCGCTCTCTTATCTGCTGCGCGGACAGGGTTTGGACAGCGGTGGAGCCGATAGCTCGGCAATGACCTCAATGTTAGTCGGTTTAGGGGTTGCACAAAGTGGTCAAGTTGTGGGTAAAATCGGCGAGGCCTTTGGCGTAAGTAATTTAGCTCTGGATACACAGGGTGTTGGCGATAATTCTCAGGTTGTCGTCAGCGGCTACGTCCTTCCGGGTCTGCAAGTGAAATATGGTGTTGGCATATTCGATTCTTTGGCAACGTTAACGCTGCGTTACCGCCTGATGCCAAAGCTATACTTGGAAGCGGTGTCTGGAATTAGCCAGGCATTAGATGTGCTCTATCAGTTTGAGTTTTAGCGATGCGAATTATTGTTTACGGCAGTTTACGACGCAAACAGGGAAATAGTCATTGGATGACCAATGCGCAATGGCTAGGGGATTGTCAGCTCGCAGGTTTCGAGCTGTACGATCTCGGCCATTATCCGGCAGTAGTACCTGGTGATGGCGAAATCCATTGTGAGGTTTATCGCATTAGTTCGTCGATATTGACGGAACTGGATGCCTTAAAGCGGGACGGTCACGAATACCAACGTGAGCTGATTTCCACCCCTCTGGGCAGTGCCTGGATCTATTTGTACAAACACTCTGTTGCAGGATTGACGCGTATAGCCAGCGGTGACTGGCTAAAGCGTAACGAAGAAGATGAGGCTTGAGGTCGAATAGCCAATCAAGTCAGGGGCATAAATAAAAACACCGCGCAAGGCGGTGTTTTTGATCGTGCGATATCTTGAGCCGTAAGGGGCTTAATGCATATAGCGTGGCGCTTATTTGTTTTTCGCGCGCTCGAAGGAAGCAACGATCTCGGCTTTTGCCGCGTCAGCGTTATCCCAACCTTCCACTTTCACCCACTTGCCTTTTTCCAGATCTTTGTAGTGCTCAAAGAAGTGGCCGATCTGTGCACGCAGCAGCTCAGGCAGGTCGTTAACGTCTTTAATGTGATCGTATTCTTTCGTCAGTTTGCTGTGCGGAACGGCAACCAGCTTGGCATCTTCGCCTGCTTCGTCAGTCATTTTCAGCACGCCAACAGGACGGCAACGGATCACGGAGCCTGGCTGTAGTGGATACGGGGTTGGCACCAGAACGTCAACCGGGTCGCCATCCAGAGACAGCGTGTGGTTGATGTAGCCGTAGTTGCATGGGTAGAACATCGCTGTAGACATGAAACGGTCTACAAACAGCGCACCGCTATCTTTATCAATTTCATATTTGATCGGATCGGCGTTCGCGGGAATTTCAATCACTACATAGATATCTTCCGGCAGATCTTTACCCGCCGGGACATTGTTCAGACTCATGTCGGTTTCCTTCTCTTAAACCTGAAATAGCGTGGCCGTCATTATAGCCAAAAAGCGTTTAATGTCCCTGATTTTTAGTGTGCGTGAGGGGGAGTGCGCTCGCGTTGGTCGTTTAAGTAAAAATACTTTCGTTACTAAAGTTTCTTTAAAGAAAGCAGGCTTGCTACCGATAGGAACATGATCAAGATCACGTTATGTGGAGCATTTCTCCGCATTTATTTATCATTTGTAATTCCAGGGAAACAACGATGTTAAGAAATATCACAATCAAGACGAGCTTGATTGCTTTGTTAGGCACGATGGTCCTGCTGTTATTGCTGGTCTGCGGAATTGGCATCACCTCAATCAATCAGGGAGTCACGTCGCTGACGACAATCGACAAGATTCAGGGGAAAGAAGTCACGGCGCTGGCGGGGAGTTATACCGCCTCGCTGCGTGCAAGAACGGGCGCGGCGTTGGCCGCTCGTCAGATGGAAAGCGGGTTGACCGATCTCGCAAATGCATCGGTCGCGCGAGCGGAAGCCTACACGGCGCTCTCCCAAAAAGAAATGGCGCGTTTTCTTTCTTACGGCACCGTAACGGAGCGCGGCGCCAGAATGGCGGCTGAGGTGAAAAGTAGCTACGAGCAGTACATGAGCCTTGGCGTTCAGCCGATGGTCGATGCGTTGAAACGCGGCGATGTTGCAGCCTATTACGTGCTGTTGCAAGACGTACTGCCGCCGCTCAGCGTTAAGATGGATAAGGTGGCGAACGAATTCCGCGACTTCGGCCTGGAAGTGGGAGAAACTATGCTGACAGACGCCGAGAACTTTGCGTTTGAGCGCCTGACGATCATTGGTGTTGCCTGTGTCGTCGTTCTGCTGCTGGTATTGGCTGCCTGGATTGCGCTGAAGCGTTCTATCCTTTCTCCGCTTGAAGAAACGGTCGCCCAATTGGAATTTATTGCCCGTGGCGATTTGACCCAGCGCATCGCCGAGGGGGGGAATAATGAAATAGGCCGCCTGATTCAGGCGATGCAGGTAATGCAGTCTTCACTGGCAACCGCCGTTGGGCGCGTTCGCGATGCCGGTATGCAAATTGATGTCGGCACGCGTGAACTGTCTTCTGGCAATACCCATCTGGCTGCGCGCACGGAAGAGTCTGCTTCATCGCTGGAAGAAACCGCCGCCAGTATGGAGCAGTTGACTGCCACGGTAGCGCTGAATGCGGAGAGTGCGGAACAAGCGCATACGCTGGCGCAAAATGTGTCGGATATCGCTAATAAGGGCAGCGAGACCGTCGGCAGCATGATTGAGAAAATGCAGATGATTTCCAGCAGTTCGGAGCGTATTGCCGATATTCTGGCGGTGATTGACGGTATTGCGTTCCAGACCAATATTCTGGCGCTGAACGCAGCGGTTGAAGCCGCACGTGCGGGTGAGCAGGGGCGTGGGTTTGCCGTGGTCGCGGGAGAAGTCCGCAATCTGGCGCAGCGCAGTGCCCAGTCGGCTAAAGAGATTAAAATGCTGATGGAAGAATCGCAGAGCCGTGTCAGTGAAGGCACCGCGATGGCAAAAATGGCGGGCGAAACGATGAATGACGTTTCTGGCGCCGTGGCACGCGTCACGTCCCTGATGCGTGAGATCTCAACGGCAACGCGTGAGCAGAGCAATGGGATTGGGCAGGTGAATCTGGCGGTGTCGCAGATGGATGAGGTCGCCCAGCAAAATGCGTCTCTGGTCGAAGAATCCGCCGCGGCCACGCGCTCGTTAGAAGATCAGGCGCGTCTGCTGGCAGAAAGCATGGCGCAGTTTAAAGTGCAGTCGCAGGAGTTTGCCGCTATCGGCCGATTCTAATTCCCCCTTCATACTTCAAGCTGCATGTGCGTTGGCGATACTCGGCCCATCTTGAGCCTCGCCCTGAAGGGCCGCCGCAAGCGGCGTTCAAATCGGCTAAGCCGATTTGTCCTCGCTCACCCCAGTCACTTACTTGTGTAAGCTCCTGGGGATTCACTGCGTCGCCGCGTTACAAGGCCATGCGGCCTTGTCCTAAAGGACCAACGCAGAGCGTTGTTCAAAACGCTCACGTTTTGTCACGCAACTCGAATTATTTAGGGGGATCTTTCATAAAAAAATTCCCGTGAAAACGGGAATTTTTTTGCCTTATGCTTCGGGGGGCGTTTGTTCGTCTTCTGGCTGTTTCTTCTTACGCAGCTTGTTCCAGATTTTACTTTCCTGTCCGCGCCATAGGCGCTGGATATTGTCGTGGTGACGCATCAGGATCAGACAAGAGAGCATCGCGACGGGAAAAGTAAACTGTGGCTTGAACCACCAAACATAAAACGGTGCGATGAGCGCACTGACGATGGCACCGAGTGAGGAATAACCGCTCAGCAGGACGGTGAGTAGCCAGGTGCCAGTCATCAGTCCCGTCAGATCCCAGCCGATTGGTGCGATGGCACCAAAAGCCGTCGCCACACCTTTGCCGCCGCGAAAGTGGAAAAAGACCGGATAGATATGGCCGAGACAGGCAGCGATGGCGGTTAACCCAAGATAGAGCGGGGGAACGCCCAGTGCGTAAGCGGCCCAGACTGGCAGCATGCCTTTCAGGACATCAAAAACTAATACGGTTGCAGCGGCAGCCTTGCCGCCAATACGCAATACGTTAGTGGCTCCGGGGTTCCCGGAACCATGCTGACGCGGGTCAGGTAGCCCAGCAATTCTGCAAAACAAAATCGCACTGGAAATAGAGCCACACAGATACGCGATTAACATCATACCAAGCGCGGTAACACTCATAACGCCATTCCGTTTAATAAGGGTCGTTTTACTCTTCTCATCTGTGGATAATACGCACATTCCGTCGGAAGTGGTATCCGACAGCGACAAAAACAGAGAATGGCGTGATGGATATCGTATTTATTGAAGAACTTACTGTAATCACCACCATCGGTGTTTACGATTGGGAACAGACTATCCAGCAGAAACTGGTGTTCGATATCGAAATGGGCTGGGACAACCGTCAGGCCGCCGCCAGTGACGATGTGAATGACTGCCTGAGCTATGCTGATGTCAGCGATGCGGTGATTGCCCATGTGGCAAATCAGCGCTTTGCTCTGGTAGAGCGTGTCGCTGAAGAAGTCGCACACATGCTGATGCAGCGCTTCTCTATTCCCTGGCTGCGGATCAAGCTCAGCAAGCCGGGGGCGGTGGCGCAGGCGCGTCAGGTTGGGGTCATTATTGAACGTGGCGCACGATAAATCTTATTTAACAGAAAAATACTGATTTACGTGCAACTAAATCGTAACCCAAATAGTCTATACCCCAGTTATAGCGGCTCGCGAAAGTACGCGGCCGCTTTTTTATGGGCTGAATTTTCGTTTTTATTAAAGGCAAGGATTTTTAGATGACTGACCTGCATTCATTGCTAATCGCATTTATTCTTGGTGTGGTCGAAGGACTGACCGAGTTTTTGCCCGTATCGTCTACGGGGCATATGATTATTGTTGGTCACTGGTTAGGGTTTGTTGATGAGAAAGCCAAGACGTTTGAAGTGATTATTCAGCTTGGCTCGATTCTGGCCGTTGTCGTGATGTTCTGGCGCCGTCTCTTTGGTTTGATTGGTATTCACTTCGGTGAAGTCCCGCATGAGGGGCATACGGCGGGTCGTCTGAAATTGACGCACATCTTGCTGGCTATGATTCCCGCTGTGGTGCTTGGGCTGATTTTCCATGACGTGATCAAATCGTTGTTTTACCCACAGAACGTGATGTATGCGCTGGTTATCGGTGGTTTTCTGCTGTTAGCGGCGGAATGGCTTAAGCCTAAAAAGCCGCGCGCCGTCGGGCTGGATGACATCACGCATCGTCAGGCATTTATGATTGGCTGTTTTCAATGTCTGGCGCTGTGGCCCGGTTTTTCACGTTCGGGGGCGACCATTTCCGGCGGGATGCTGGTGGGCGTCAGCCGCTATGCGGCTTCCGAATTCTCTTTTATTCTGGCGGTTCCCATGATGATGGGCGCGACCGTTCTGGATCTGTATAAAAGCTGGCATTTCCTGTCGCTGTCCGATGTACCGATGTTTGCCGTTGGTTTTGTGACGGCGTTTATCGTGGCGCTGATTGCGATTAAAACCTTCCTGAAAGTCATCAAACGCATCTCGTTTGTCCCGTTTGCGATTTACCGTTTTATCGTCGCGGGCGTCGTTTACATGGTGTTTATGTAAGACCGATCGTGTCGGTAGTCGTTAGATAGACCGTGAGAGAGAAGAGGCCACGCATTAGCGTGGCCTCTTTGTTTCAGGATGGGGCTGAGGCATCCGGCTGCTGGGCTTTCCAGTCTGCCAATGCCTGAGTGCGGCGACGTGTCAGCTCATTGCGCACGTCAATGCCTTTAAAACCGTCAGCGACGACGGCCGTACTGCTGACCAGACTGGCAACGCGGAAGGCTTCACGCAGATAGTCGCCTTGTGGATAAGGCGTATCTTCAAAACCCGCCCGCCCTCTGGCGTCGGCTTCGCTAGTGAGCGCTAACTGCTCCAGGCGCTGCGGCTTGCGCCAGACATCAATGGCATCAAATAACTTCAGCAGCGTTTTGGGTTGCAACACCTGTACGGTATGAACCAGGTCATGATATTCCGCAACCAGCTTTGCCAAATCGCGAATCGGGTTAGGCACGCGCAGGCGCTGACACAGCGCTTCAACCAGTTTGACACCCGCCGGGCCATGACCGTGATGCCGTGGCCACAGTTCAGGAGGCGTCAGCCCTTTCCCTAAATCGTGGCACAGCGTGGCAAAGCGTACGTCAATCTCAGGGCTGAGGCGTGCGGCCATCGCCACCGTCATCATGGTATGAATGCCGGTATCGATTTCTGGGTGCCACTTGGCAGGGGCGGGCACACCGTACAGATTATCGATCTCTGGAAACAGTACGGCCAGCGCGCCGCAGTCACGCAGCACCTGAAAATAGACATCTGGCGATGACGTGCCAAGCGCTTTTTCCGTTTCTTTCCAGACCCGCTCTGGCGTCAGGTAAGCCAATTCGCCCTCATGCGCCATTTTTTGCATCAGCGCCATGGTTTCTTCTGCAATCTGGAAGCCGAGATGAGCAAAACGCGCGGCAAAACGGGCAACGCGCAGCACTCGTAACGGATCTTCGCTGAACGCGTCGGATACGTGGCGCAGTACGCGATTCTCAAGATCGCGACGGCCATGATAAGGATCGATGAGATCTCCCCGCTCAGTGCGGGCAATGGCATTGATGGTCAAATCGCGGCGAAGCAAATCCTGCTCTAGCGTGACATCGGGCGCGGCATGGCAGACAAAACCGGTATAGCCTTTGCCGGATTTGCGCTCGGTACGTGCGAGTGCGTATTCATCGCGGCTAACGGGGTGTAAGAAAACGGGGAAATCCTTTCCAACCTGCTGGTAACCCTGCTCTAGCAGATTCTCCGGCGTCGCGCCGACCACCACCCAATCTTTCTCGGTGACGGGTAAACCCAGCATGCTGTCCCGAACAGCGCCGCCGACAAGGTAAATCTTCAACGTCGGGCTCCTGAATCAATAACCAATACTTCACCACATACTACCATCTTTGCGCCGCCGCGTAGGCTGCAAAGAAAAATGCCTGCAAGAAGCAGTAATACTGTTCACTTAAGCGTGGATTTAGGGGGAAACACGGTGATGAGGTTCCCGCAGGGATACCTCGCACGGTGGTAGCCCCCGGTATCTCGATTCTTAAACGATCGGCATTATGCAAGAAGCAGGCACTTATTTCGATTAGTTCATCCAGCGGTCATTTTTCTTTTTGCGCGGGATGATGTGTGGCAACAGCAGACCCAGCAGCAGGCCGATGCCTGCCACGCCGCCGCCGTACATAAACCACTGTAAAATGATGGTGCGTTGCTTATCATCAAGCTGGACATTCGCCGCGCTGACTTTCTTTTGCGCCACGATAAGCTGATTTTTCAGATCCTGATTTTCCTGACGTAATCCGTTGATAACACTATCGCTGCCCGCGACTTTCTGCTGCATATCTGCGGTGCGCTGGTTCCAGGTCTGATCGATATTATTCAGTTTGTCCGTCAGGTCTTTGACCTGATTCTCCAGTTCGGGCACCCGCGTGCGCAGGCTCGGCGTATTGCTCAACTGGTCGAGCGGGATCCAGGTGGTGCGGTTTTTGTCATCACGAATCTGTGCATAGCCCGCGTTTTCATTAACGCTGAGTAGCGTGACCTCTGCACCCGCATTCAGTGTGCCGACGATACGATATTGATTGCCCGGGCCACTGTGGACATACGTCAATAACTCATCGGAAATATAGCGTTTTTCTTCCGCCTGTGTGGTCCAACTCAGCGTGAGAGAAAATAAAGTAAAACAGAGTAAGCCTAATTTCTGCATAAGATCATCATGTTGCGTTAATGGTGGTCTGATAGTAGAGGCTTAAGTCTGACGAGGCAACGTATAAACCGAAATGAGAACAGTCTTAGAACCTAGCCATTAGGGCTATTTCACATCAATCACACCTGCTGGAACAGGTTCTTAGACGGTGTTTAAGCGCGGAAAATAGCGTACTGGTGACAGGTTTGCATAAGAAATGCGCGCTTGTTCGCAGGTGAAAAAGAGTGTGTACGGTAAGGGTAGTAAGGCGAAGTAAAATGTTATTTACTGACAGGATAATGAACGCGGTTTTGGTGTTGTGAATGCTATGAGTGAAGAAATTGAACTGAAGTTTATTGTTCATCCAGACAGCGTTGAATCGCTGTTGACGCAACTGGCTGAATGGGAAAGTGATTATAGCCAGTATGAGCACATGCGTGCTCAGCGTCTGAGCAATACTTATTATGAGACGGCGGACAACTATCTGCGACGCAACGGCATCGGTCTGCGTATTCGTGGCGAGAATGAACGCTATGAAATGACGGCGAAGACAGCCGGTAAGGTCATTGGCGGGCTGCATCAACATCCTGAATATAACGTTGAACTGGATAAAGCTGAGCTGGATCTCAGCCTGTTTCCAGCGGAAGTCTGGCCGGAAGAGTGCGATGTTGAGGCGTTGCAGTCATCGCTCAACCCGCTGTTTAGCACGGAGTTTACGCGTGAAAAGTGGGTGTTTACTTACTATCAAAGCGTGATTGAAGTGGCGTTAGATCGTGGTGAAATTCGTGCCGGGGATCTGAGTGAACCGCTGTGTGAATTGGAGATGGAACTTAAGATTGGTCAGACTACCCACCTGCTGGAACTGGCAAAGGAAATCGCAGAGTTTGGTGGTATGCGGCAGGGCAGCCTCAGTAAGGCCGCGCGCGGATACCATCTGGCAAAAGGTAACCCGGTTCGCGAGTGTCTTCCTCTCAATAGATTAGTTGTCGATCCAAAAACCACTATCGATCAGGCTATCCGTGCGGCGCTGGAACTGGGGTTGAGCCATTGGCAATACCACGAAGAACTGTGGGTCAGAGGGAACCCTTCTGCCCGCGAAGCGCTGCCTGAAGCCAGCGCGTTGATGCGCGAAATGTTGGTACTGGTAGGCGGCGTCGTGCTACGCAAAGTCACCACGCTTTTTCGCTCGGCTCTCGCTACTTTGGAGTCCCGGTTACAAAGCGCCAGTGGCGCAGACGTCTGTTACAGCACTGACTACCTGCAAAGTAAGTTGGTACTGACTTCCTGGCTGGTCGAGTCTGGCTGGCGGGACCATATGGATAATAAAGATCGCATTAAGCTACAGGGTTCGTTCAAACGCTTTGCTGACATCATGCTAAGCCGTAGCACGGCGGATCTGAAAAGCGCTTTTGCTTCTAAATTGACGGAAGTGCAGTACGAACAGCAAATTCCTCGCCTGCAACGTAATATCTGCGCGTTTCTTCTCTTGTCCGGCGCGTATCCGGCGGAGCAGGTGGAAGCCTACATTTCACACTGGCGGGTGTTGCTCCACGAAATTGAGCGGCTCGCTGCCGGGAAGGCGCCTTCCGTGTATCTGGAAGCCTACCGTAAAGAGGCGTTGACCTTGCCCCCGTTCTGGCTACATAGCGGCGGACCATCACAGTAACCGTTAACTGCCGCTTGTCAGTGAAGATAGGCGGCGCATCAAGGGAACCCCCATGCCGATACTTCCTTTGCCTGCTTTACCTGTGCTTCTGACGGAACAATCTCAGCGTGCGCTCTCGCGTTTGCGGGAAGCCGCACCTGATGAACCGATAACGGACAGCGACACTGCTGTTTTGGCATTGAGCGATTTTGTCAGCGATGCGCTTTCGCTACATCCTGACTGGTGGCAAGGAATTCATCAGCAACCGCCGCAGCCTGAAGAGTGGCAGCACTACGCCGACTGGTTAAGTCGCGCCCTGACCGATGTTAACGATGAAAATGCGTTAATGGCGGCATTGCGTCGGTTTCGCCGCCATATGCTGACGCGAATTGCGTGGTCACAGGCGCTGCAAACCAGTACCACGGAACACACACTGCGTCAGTTGAGCGAACTGGCCGAGGTGGTGATTGTGGCGGCAAGAAACTGGCTATATCAGGCCTGTTGCCGTGAATGGGGGACGCCGTGCAATGCGCAGGGCGTGGCGCAGCCTCTGCTGATTCTGGGTATGGGGAAACTCGGCGGGGGAGAGCTGAATTTCTCTTCAGATATCGATCTGATCTTCGTCTATCCCGAAAATGGCCATACACAAGGCGGACGGCGCGAACTGGATAACGCACAGTTCTTCACGCGTCTGGGGCAGCGGCTCATTAAGGTGCTGGATCAGCCGACCGTCGATGGTTTTGTTTACCGCGTGGATATGCGGCTACGCCCTTTTGGCGACAGCGGACCGTTGGTGCTCAGTTTTGCGGCCATGGAGGATTATTATCAGGAGCAAGGCCGCGACTGGGAACGCTATGCGATGGTCAAAGCGCGCCTGATGGGCGGAATGGACGATGCTTACAGTCAGGAACTGCGCAGTACGCTGAAGCCCTTCGTCTTCCGTCGCTATATTGATTTCAGCGTGATCCAGTCGCTGCGAAATATGAAGAGCATGATTGCCCGCGAGGTTCGTCGTCGGGATCTGCGCAACAACATCAAACTGGGTGCCGGCGGGATTCGTGAAATCGAATTTATTACGCAGGTTTTCCAACTGATTCGCGGCGGCCGTGAGCCGGGATTACAGGGGCGTTCGCTGCTGCCGACGCTCCAACATGTGGGAGCGCTGGGACTATTAACGCCGCAACAGGTTCTTGATCTCAGTAACGCTTACCTGTTTCTGCGCCGTCTGGAGAACCTGTTGCAGGCCATTGCCGATGAGCAGACCCAAACCCTGCCGGGTGATGAACTGAACCAGCAGAGGCTAGCGTGGGGAATGGGGTGCGACAGCTGGGCCACACTGCAATCCATGCTGTCGCAGCATATGCAGGCGGTGCGCCACGTATTTGATGATCTGATTGGCGATGATGCGCCAGACAATAATGATATCCCCGAACATAGCAGCTATAGCAGTCTGTGGCATGATACGTTGGATGACGGTGAACTGGCCCCGTTGACGCCACATCTTACGGAAACCGTGCGTGAGAAGCTGATGAAGACGATTGTGGCGTTCCGCAACGATGTGGCGAAACGCACAATCGGGCCGCGCGGTCGGGACGTGCTGGATCAGCTTATGCCGTGCTTACTGGCGGAGGTCTGCGCCCGTCAGGAGGCGGATACGGTGTTGTCTCGATTAACGCCGCTGCTGCTGGGGATCGTTACCCGTACCACTTATCTCGAACTGTTGTTGGAATCCCGTGCTGCGCTCGGTCAGTTGATTCGCCTGTGTGCGGCTTCGCCGATGGTGGCCAGCCAACTGGCGCGCTACCCCCTTCTGCTGGATGAATTACTCGATGCGTCCACACTGTATCAGCCGACGGCACCGGGCGCGTATGCCGATGAGCTACGCCAGTATTTGATGCGTGTCCCTGAAGATGATGAAGAACAGCAGTTGGAAGCGGTTCGCCAGTTCAAGCAGTCGCAGCAGTTGCGTATTGCCGCAGGTGATATCGGCGGCGTCCTGCCGGTGATGAAAGTGAGCGATCACTTAACGTACCTGGCAGAAGCGATTATTGCGGCAGTGGTTCAGCAGGCGTGGGGACAGATGGTGGCGCGCTACGGTCAGCCGTCCCATTTACAGCATCGTGAAGGTCGTGGGTTTGCCGTGATTGCCTATGGCAAGCTCGGCGGCTGGGAACTGGGGTATAGCTCCGATCTCGATCTGGTGTTCTTGCTGGATTGTCCATCAGACGTGATGACGGATGGCGAACGCAGTATTGATGGTCGCCAGTTCTACCTGCGTCTCGCACAGCGTGTGATGCACCTGTTTAGCACCCGGACGTCATCAGGCATTTTGTATGAAGTGGATGCTCGTCTGCGGCCATCGGGCGCGGCGGGCATGCTGGTGAGTACAGTAGAAGCATTTGATGAGTATCAGCGTAATGAAGCGTGGACGTGGGAGCATCAGGCTTTGGTGCGTGCGCGCATGGTGTACGGCGAAAGCGGCGTGCAGCAGACCTTTGAGTCTATTCGCCGCGGTATTCTGTGCGCAGAGCGTGATGCGAATACCCTGCGGACTGAAGTGCGCGAAATGCGGGAAAAAATGCGTCAGCATCTGGCGAACAAAGATAAAGCGCTCTTTGATATCAAAACGGATGCGGGCGGCATTACGGATATTGAATTTATTGCCCAGTATCTGGTACTGCGTTATGCCGCTCAGGAACCGCGTTTGACCCGCTGGTCAGACAACGTGCGCATTCTGGAACTGATGGCGCAGTATGGCGTGATGGAAGAGAGCGAAGCCAATGCGCTCAAGCTGGCCTACGTCACCATGCGCAATGAGTTACACCATCTGGCCTTGCAGGAACTGTCCGGGCGGGTCAGTAAGGATCGGTTTGTGGCGGAAAGAGAGCAGGTGCTGGTGAGTTGGAATAAGTGGCTGGTAGGAGAGTAAGTTCCCTCCGTCTATCTAGACAACGGGTTATGTGATAAATGCCGCGTCCG
The DNA here is from genome assembly GCF_020181655.1 of Pectobacterium colocasium. Classification (NCBI taxonomy): domain Bacteria; kingdom Pseudomonadati; phylum Pseudomonadota; class Gammaproteobacteria; order Enterobacterales; family Pectobacteriaceae; genus Pectobacterium; species Pectobacterium colocasium. Next base: position 3,839,719 of record NZ_CP084032.1, on the reverse strand, counting down.
GTGACGCGGCGGTGACGTGTAATCATCGTGCCTATGATATTATTACGCGCATTATGCGAAATAAGCCTGGAGTAGAGGATGAAAGTGACGCTGCCTGATTTCCGTCAAGCGGGTGTGTTAGTGGTGGGTGATGTCATGCTGGATCGTTACTGGTACGGGCCGACCAGCCGAATTTCACCAGAGGCACCCGTACCTGTGGTCAAGGTGGATACGATCGAAGAGCGTCCCGGTGGCGCGGCGAACGTCGCGATGAATATCGCAGCGCTGGGCGCGGGGTCGCGGCTGGTGGGGTTAACGGGTATTGATGATGCTGCACGCGCACTGAATGCCAAGCTTGGTGAAGTGAATGTGAAGTGCGACTTTGTCTCGGTTCCTACACATCCGACGATTACCAAATTGCGTGTGCTGTCGCGTAATCAGCAGTTGATCCGACTGGATTTTGAGGAAGGCTTTGAGGGTATTGATCCTCAGCCGATCATTGAGCGTATTCAACTGGCACTGCCAAAAATTGGCGCACTGGTGCTGTCTGACTATGCAAAAGGCGCATTAGCGCATGTACAAGTCATGATTCAGACGGCAAAAGACGCTGGTGTTCCGGTGCTGATCGACCCGAAAGGCACAGATTTTTCCCGCTACCGTGGCGCGACATTGCTGACGCCGAACCTGTCTGAGTTTGAAGCAGTCGCAGGGCGTTGCAAAACGGAAGAAGAGTTGGTTGAGCGCGGTATGCAACTGGTTGCCGATTATGATCTGTCCGCGTTGCTGATTACACGTTCTGAGCAAGGGATGACGCTGCTACAGCCGGGCAAGGCACCGCTGCATTTGCCAACGCAGGCGCAGGAAGTGTATGACGTGACCGGTGCGGGCGATACCGTCATTGGCGTACTGGCCGCTGCGCTGGCGGCGGGTAATCCGCTGGAAGAAGCCTGTTTTCTGGCGAATGCCGCCGCAGGCGTCGTTGTTGGCAAGCTGGGTACGTCAACGGTTACTCCGATTGAGCTGGAAAATGCGATCCGTGGCCGTGCCGATACCGGGTTTGGCGTGATGACAGAAGAACAACTGAAACAGGCGGTTGAACTGGCGCGCCAGCGGGGCGAAAAGATTGTGATGACCAACGGTTGCTTCGATATTCTGCATGCTGGGCATGTGTCTTATCTGGCAAATGCCCGCAAACTGGGCGACCGGTTAATTGTTGCAGTAAACAGCGATGCTTCAACCAAACGTCTGAAGGGGCCGACTCGCCCCGTCAACCCGCTGCCACAGCGGATGATCGTGCTGGGTGCGCTGGAAGCCGTCGATTGGGTTGTGCCGTTTGAAGAAGATACGCCGCAGCGCCTGATTGCCAGCATTCTGCCGGATATCCTGGTGAAAGGCGGAGATTACCAGCCACATGAAATCGCCGGTAGTGAAGAAGTCTGGGCCAACGGCGGTGAAGTGAAAGTCCTGAACTTTGAGGACGGCTGCTCGACGACGAACATCATCAATACGATTAAAGCCAACACGTCTCAATCTTAAAAAATAAAACTGACGGCGTTTACACTGTTCCAATGCCGTTCAGACCGCAAGCTAATGATTCTCGCTCTGACACATCACGGGCGAGAATCATAACAATCATAACGCCGACAGGGCGACACGTCAGATAAAACAGGTATGAAACCAGTGAAGAAAGAACCAGCCGAAGTGAATGAGGTCGCACTGCGGGTAGCGGAGTTGCGCCGGGTCTTACGCCATCACGAATACAAATATCACGTTGAAGATGCGCCCGAAATTCCTGATGTCGAATATGACAAACTTATGCAGGAACTGAAAGCGTTAGAGGCGGATCACCCTGAGCTGGTAACCAGCGATTCTCCCACGCAGCGCGTGGGGGCAGCGCCGCTGGCGGCATTTGAACAGGTACGCCATGAAGTGCCGATGTTATCGCTGGATAACGTATTTGATGAAGAGAGCTATCTGGCCTTCAGCAAGCGAATTGGCGACAGGCTGAAAAACGGTGACGATCTGACATTCTGCTGCGAGCTAAAGCTGGATGGTTTAGCGGTCAGCCTGCTGTATGAAGACGGTATTCTGGTGCAGGCGGCCACGCGAGGGGATGGCACGACCGGGGAAAATATCACCAGCAACATTCGTACCGTTGCGGCGATTCCGTTGCGCCTTGAAGGTGACAATATTCCGCGCCGTGTTGAAGTGCGCGGTGAAGTGTTTATGAAACACAGCGGTTTTGAAAAGCTGAACGAAGAAGCTCGCCGCACGGGGAGTAAAGTTTTTGCCAACCCACGTAATGCCGCCGCCGGATCGCTGCGCCAGCTCGACCCACGTATTACGGCTAAACGCCCGCTGACCTTCTTCTGCTATGGCGTCGGCCTGCTGGAAGGTGGAGAACTCCCCGCCAGCCACTGGGAACGGCTGATGCAGTTCAAAGCGTGGGGATTGCCGGTTAGTGACAAAATCAAGCTCTGTACCGGTCCGGCCGAGGTACTGGATTTTTATCGTCAGGTCGAACAAACCCGTAGTTCGTTAGGCTTTGATATTGATGGCGTCGTTGTCAAAGTTGACTCGTTGGAATTGCAGGAGCGGTTAGGGTTTGTTGCCCGCGCGCCTCGCTGGGCAGTAGCCTTTAAATTTCCGGCGCAGGAACAGCTGACCTGGGTACGTGATGTCGAGTTTCAGGTTGGGCGCACAGGGGCGATTACGCCAGTTGCGCGCCTGGAGCCGGTCGCTGTGGCTGGGGTCATCGTCAGCAATGCCACACTGCACAATGCGGATGAAATTGAGCGGCTAGGTTTGCAGATTGGCGATCGCGTGATTGTGCGTCGAGCGGGAGATGTGATCCCGCAGATCGTTGGTATCGTGGAATCTGAACGGCCAGAAACGGTACAACCGATCGTTTTCCCTGCGGCCTGTCCCGTGTGCGGGTCTGACGTTGAACGCGTAGAAGGGGAGGCCGTTACGCGCTGTACCGGTGGGTTGATCTGTGGTGCCCAGCGTAAAGAGGCGCTGAAGCATTTTGTTTCTCGCCGTGCGTTGGATGTGGAAGGCATGGGCGATAAGATCATCGATCAGTTGGTGGAAAAAGAGTACGTCAAGACGCCAGCCGACCTGTTTCGCCTGAGCGCTGGGATCATGACGGGTCTGGATCGTATGGGGCCGAAGTCTGCGACGAATCTGGTCAATGCGTTGGAAAAGGCGAAAAGCACCACGCTGGCGCGTTTTCTGTATGCGTTGGGGATCCGCGACGTTGGCGAATCGACGGCTGCCAATCTGGCCGCCCATTTTGGTTCGCTGGAGGCGCTGTTTGCTGCCGATGAAGAAGCACTGCTGGCGGTGCCGGATGTCGGTAAAGTCGTTGCCGCACATGTACGCCATTTCCTTGAGGAAGAGCATAACCAAACCGTTATTCGTGAACTGACCGATCCTGCGGGCATCAACATTCACTGGCCTGAGGTTCTGGTCGTCAAGGCGGAAGAGATCGACAGCCCATTCGCGGGGAAAACGGTGGTGTTGACCGGATCGCTGAGCATTTTGTCCCGTGACGAAGCCAAAGATCGGCTAACAGCGTTAGGCGCAAAAGTGAGTGGCAGCGTCTCGAAGAAAACCGATATGGTGATCGCCGGTGAAGCCGCAGGTTCTAAGCTGGCAAAAGCGCAGGAACTGGGGATCCCGGTGATCGACGAGGCGGAAATGATTCGACTATTGGGGGAGTAAGCGGTGGAAAAAGAAGACCTGATAGACATTGCCAGGATGCAGATGCCCTTTGGTAAATACAAAGGGCGAGTGCTGATTGATTTGCCTGAAGAGTACCTGCTGTGGTTCTCCCGCAAGGATGAATTTCCTAACGGTCGTTTAGGGGAACTGATGCAAATGACGCTGGCAATCAAGATAGAGGGTCTGCAAGGGTTGGTAACACCGCTAAAGCGACCCCAATCCTGACTGTCCATTTTCTGCGGTAACGTCTGACGAAAAAAAGGTCGCTTCAATCAAGCGACCTTTTACGTTTATCGACTACCCATCCCTAATGCAGACTAGACGTAGATATTAATCTGGTTGTCTGCTGTCGGGCGATTAACGCCTTCTTCTTTAGCATATTGAGCCGAAGCAGAGGAAGAGGTGTCAGACTGCTGTTCTGATTTTTCACTCTGCAAGCGGGCAATTTGTGCCTGTAACGCCTGGATCTGTGCTTGAATGGCCTGCTGTTGCTGTTCGATCAGTTTACGTTCATCATCGCTTTCTGCGCTGGAAGCTGACTCGGTCAATTTACTCACCTGTTTGGTAAGCGCCTGAACCTGCTTGGTTAGCTGCGCAATCTGCTGCTCTGAGGTGTTGCTGCTTTTACTGCTGCTTGCTGTTGTTGTCGTTACGCTGATACTGCTGATGGTGTTTGACATTTTCCCTCCTGAAAATGAAAAGATGCCGATATACCCGAATTATTTGGGGTACAAGCCGTTATATCGGCAATTTAAGCACTTTCTCGAAGGGGATATTGTTGGCAATGAAACATGAAATACTCACTTTCCTGATAGCTCATGTAACAAAATGTATCAATCAGGAAAGGGAGAGAAATAAAGAAGGGAATGCGTCAGATATTCCGGTCAGACGTAGATATCAACACCGCCTTTTTTGTCTTTATTTTCAGTTTGTTGTGATGTCGTTTTTGACGCAGCCTCGGCCGCTTTCTTTTCTGCTTCTTCTTTTTGGATACGGGCAATTTCGGCATAGAGCGCCTGAATTTGCGCCTGGATCATCTGCTGCTGCTGCTTGATGAGTTTACGCTCGGCTTCGCTTTGCGCTTTTTCGGCCGACGTGCCCAGCTCTTTTAGCTTGTTAGTCAGCTGCTTGATTTGATTTTGTATGGCGGCAATTTTTTGTTGAGCGGCACTACCCGTATTAGCGGTCGATGTGGCTTTACTCTCTGTATTAGATGAAGCCTTATTCGCTGTGGACTTACTGGCCGCAGAGGCTGTCGCTGCTACATTTGACACTGTATTCATTGTGATCCGGCTGATATCACTAGACATCACTTCCTCCTGAAATAAGTCAATGCTTCGATCACTATCGGCTGTGTCGCGCTTTTCTTTACGAAAAGCTTACAAATGGATGAGCTACTGTGCATTTGCTGGAAGGAAAAAAGTTGCTGGCAAGGGCGCTGTCCTGCTCCCTTGCCGCAATTGAAGAGAGAATGTCCGTTAACTGCCGTACACGTTAATTGCGCTGTTCAGCCGCCTGGCCTGAAGGTTTAACCCTTCCGCGGCTTCTGTAGAGTGCGTAACCATATCGGTATTGCGCTGTGTCATTTGTTCTATCTGCGCAATGGAGGTATTGATCAGGCCCAATGCCGAGGTTTGCTCATGTGTTGCGTTGCTGATCTCTTTGATCATGGTGGAGACTTGCAAGACTTCATCAACGATGTCGCTAATATGTTTGCCCGCGTTTTCTACCATTGTGCTGCCTTGTTTCACACTTTCAACGTTAGCGTCGATGAGCGCTTTAATCTCTTTGGCCGCAGAGGCGGAATGCTGTGCTAAATTGCGAACTTCGGCGGCCACCACGGCAAACCCTCGTCCCTGTACGCCAGCACGTGCCGCTTCAACCGCCGCATTCAGCGCAAGGATGTTAGTCTGGAAGGCAATACTGTCTATCACGCCAATGATATCAACGATCTTATCGCTGGCGCTGGAAATGGAATCCATCATACCGATGGTTTCCTTCATGATATTGCCACCTTTAAGTGCGGTACTACTGGCGGCTTCTGCCATGGTGGTGGCCTGTGCCGCGGTTTCTGCACTTTGCTGCACGGCAACGGTAATTTCTTCAATGGCGGCAGCGGTTTGTTGCAGATTTGCCGATGTTTCTTCTGTCCGCGTATTCAGGTCGATATTGTTTTCCGCCAGCTTATGGCTGACGTTGGTAATACCGTTTACCTGGGTGCTGACGTCATCAACCAGCGAGTGTAAATTCAGGCCAAACTGGTTAACGGAACGCAGCAGCAAGCCGATTTCGTCTACTCGATTCAGATGGATATGCTTTACTTTACGGCCTGATACCACATGCTGAGCCTGTTTCAGTATCGTCCTGATTGGTTGTGCAATTTGCTTTTGCAGAAACTGATCCATGATGACAATGAGTGACAGCGCGAGCGCCAGCAGCCACAGTGGATTCATGCCGCTGAAAGCAAGCAGCGTGGGAATGAGTCCCGCCGTCAGTACCGTGATGCGTAAGCGCCAGCGGACTGACAATTTCTGCAGCAGCGACAGCGGCGCAAAGAGTCCGGTGCGAACCACCAGCCCTTTGTAAAACTTACGGCTACCCGCCTGTTTTTTCTGCACGGCGCTATACAGCGCTTCGGCAGATTTGATCTCCTCGGCGCTGGGCGTGTTACGTACCGAGATATAGCCCGCGAGATGCTCCTGCTGGTAGACCGGCGTAACGTTGGCGCGAACCCAATAGTGGTCGCCGTTATTGCGACGGTTTTTAACTAATCCTGTCCAGCTATCGCCTTGTTTTAACGTAAACCACATGTCGGCATAGGCTTCAACGGGCATGTCTGGATGACGCACAATATTGTGTGGCTGGTTGATGAGCTGCTCTTCAGAAAAACCGCTAACCTTAATGAAGGCAGAGTTGGCATAAGTAATGTGGCTGTGAATATTTGTCGTGGACATCAATATGGTGTCCATGTCTAACAGATACTCCTGCTGTGTAACAGGTGTATTCACTCTCATGAGAAACCCCGGCGTACGTATCCCGCTCAGTTCCCAGGTTCAGCCATACTGACCGCTTTTCTCGTTTCAGTTGTTCTGATTATTACAGAGGCTGATACGCTGTGTCGCTGCCGCGTGGTACATCCCGTGAAATCTGTCAGGCATATTGCTGTGTAAATATTCAAGTTATTCAAATGGGTATACTGAAATTTTTTGGGCGCTCACTCATTTATATAAAATAATGCTAAGCATTATTTATGAGCGGGCTATTGACCCTATATTGTGCGTGATGGAGTTTTTGTAACTGTATCCGTCATACTTCAAGTTGCATGTGCGTTGGCTGCGTTACTCGGTCCACTTACGTGGACCTCGCCCCGCTGGGGCCGCTGCAAGCAGCGTTCAAATCTGCCTCTGGCAGATTTGTCAGTCACCCGAATCACTTACCTGAGTAAGCTCATCGGGACTCCTTCGCTTGCCGCGTTCCAGGGCTTATAAATAAGCCTTGCCCTAGCGGGCCAACGCTTTGCGTTGTTCAAACGTTAACGTTTGTCCTGAAACTCGAATTATTTAGGATATATATTTTTGTAACAAATATTTCATCAGTGTTAGCACGCTTTTTCAGCACGCGTAAATTTATGATGAGGAGGATTACCTGTCAATTGATTCATTTTATTGGCAATAAATAATCGGTAAAAAAATGATTAAAAATAAGCGTAGGGATAAATAGGGATTATTCTTAAAGAAGTTTTTTAATCAATCAAGTTGACGCTAAGAAGAATCATTTGTTAAGTTTTTTTTATTTTTTCTTTGCGTTAATGAAATTAAATGTTGCCTTGCTGAGGTTTATTCTTTTAATTACCGCTTTTCTTTCATTTTTATTGATGCTGAATTTATTGTAGATCAAATAATGCCATCCGCAGGCCAGATAATGGATCTGGCCTGCAGAGAACGATAATCAGGTTACCGGTGCCGGATTGAAAACGGCCAGGGCGTTATGCAGCCCCCATTGATCGGACCAGGTTTTTTTCTTGCCGCTGGCGATGTCTAGAATGAAGTGAAAAAGCTGCCAGCCCACGTCTTCGATTGTGGTTTCTCCGGTAGCAATCGTACCAGCATCAATATCCATCAGATCGTGCCAGCGGTTTGCCAATGCAGTGCGGGTTGCCATTTTGATGACGGGCACCGCGAGCAGACCATAGGGCGTACCGCGGCCGGTAGTGAAGACCTGCACGGTGATACCGGAAGCAAGCTGCTGCGTGCCGCACACGAAGTCACTGGCGGGCGTTGCGGCGTAAATCAGCCCACGTTTGGTTGGGCGTTGACCGGGTGACAGAACTTCGACAATAGCGCTGGTGCCAGATTTGGCGATGGAACCGAGCGCTTTTTCCACCACGTTCGCCAGACCTCCTTTTTTATTGCCTGGTGAGGGGTTGGCGCTACGATCGGTCTGGCCGCTGTCGAGGTAATTATCGTACCAGGCCATTTCTTCCAGCAGACGTTTACCGACTTCTTCATTGATGGCGCGCGGTGTTAACAGATGAATGGCGTCGCGGACTTCAGTCACTTCGGAGAACATAACGGTTGCGCCGCAGCGAACCAGCAGATCGGATGCAAAACCGACGGCTGGGTTAGCGGTGACGCCAGAGAAAGCATCGCTGCCGCCACACTGCATGCCGACAACCAATTCTGAGGCCGGACAGGTTTCACGCTGACGTTTGTTTAGCCGTTGCAGGTGTTTGTCTGCCATCGTCAGGATGTCATCCACCATCGAGCGGAAACCCACGTGGTGTTCATCCTGCAAACGGACAATACTACTGTCATCAAGCGAGATAGCCTGTACGTCTGATGTCCCTTCGAGCAGGCGCTCCGGCTGTAATTTTTCACAACCCAGGCCGACAACCAGAATTTCACCGCCAAAATTCGGGTTTAGCGCCAGGTTGTGAATGGTGCGAATAGGAACGACCGCCGCAGGCGCATTGATTGCCACGCCACAGCCGTAGAGGTGGTTGAGTGCCACCACGCCATCCACATTGGGATAGTTAGGCAGTAAATCGCGCTCGATAATTTTGACGACGTAGTCCACCACGCCGGCGACGCAGTGCACACTGGTGCTAATGCCCAGCAGATTTTTCGTGCCTACGCTGCCATCGGCATTGCGGTAGCCCTCAAAGGTGTAGCCTTCCAGCGAAGGAAGAGAGGGGGGGACTTTAGTCGCCAGTGGCAGGGTGTCCAGCGCGGGAGCCTGAGGCAGCTCGACTAAAGATTCATCAATCCAGCTTCCTTTAGGAATATCGCGTAGCGCATACCCGATAATTTCACCATAGCGGATAATGGCGCCTGATTTGGCGATATCAACAAGGGCAACTTTGTGGCCCTGCGGAACATGTTCAATTAATTCCAGATTATCATTAAAACGGGTTCCGGCATGTAAGCCATTATTATTAACAACAATGGCAACATTATCAGAATCGTGGACCTTAATATAAAGTGGCTGCTCTTGTGCAGCATTACTTTCTGATTTATCTGACATGATGCAAGCCTTTATTATTGGTTTGGCAGAAACGCCGTGGTAGTGATTACCACGCTATTACTTCATTGCTCGCTAACGAGTATACGTGAGGTTCTCTTCTCGTACATTATGCAATTGACCTAAGTCCGGGCTTTTTGTTCCTGATTTATCAGGCGAAGACCCAGTTTTTGGTGAGTTTGATCACATTCTGCTGGCGTGTGGTTTTTACGGAGGAAATGAAAATAATGTGTAGGAATGTAAAAAGAGAATAGCGGCATTTTTCGTGAAATACCTCGCACTATATAGGGCAAGTGCACCAACATATTCAAAAGGACATTTTTAATGTTGGGCTTTTATCTAGTGAGCGGTCAGTAGGTAAAAATTATAATGATCTGGCGAGTTGAAGATGTCAGCTAATTACTCTGAAGCTATATAGCCTGGCTATTCGCAAAAAAAATAAAAATGGGAATTTAACTATACCCTAAATAATTCGAGTTTCAGGTAGGCGGCAAGATAAGGAATCCCGATGAACTTACTTAGGTAAGTGATTCGGGTGAGTGAACGCAGCCAACACACATGTAACTTGAAGTATGACGGGGATATCCACTGATCTTCATTCTGATAACCCTACACGTTATCTGTTATTCGGAATGAATGAGCGAACCGCGATTGAAGCAGGAGTTCATCATGAATACAGTAAGCTCAGCAGCTGGCGCGATACAAAAGAGAACAAACGCCCGCTACTGGATTGTCGTGATGTTGTTTATCGTCACGTCATTTAACTATGGCGACCGCGCCACTATCTCGATAGCGGGCTCTGCCATGTCAAAAGATATTGGCCTGGATGCCGTCGGTATGGGGTATATCTTCTCCGCGTTTTCCTGGGCTTATGTTATCGGCCAAATCCCTGGTGGTTGGCTACTTGATCGCTTTGGTTCAAAACGTGTCTACTTCTGGAGTATTTTTACCTGGTCACTCTTCACGTTGCTGCAAGGGTTCGTCGATCTCTTTCCTACCACGGCATCTATTGTCATTGCACTGTTCTTATTGCGCTTTATGGTGGGGATTTGTGAATCGCCTTCTTTCCCTGGCAACAGCCGTATCGTTGCAGCCTGGTTCCCGGCGCAGGAGCGTGGTACTGCGGTAGCGATCTTTAACTCCGCACAATATTTTGCGACGGTAATTTTTGCTCCTATCATGGGGTGGCTGGTGCACGCTGTTGGTTGGTCGCACGTATTCTGGTTCATGGGCGGATTGGGGATCATCCTCAGTTTCATCTGGTTGAAAGTCATCCACGATCCCAAAGATCATCCTGGGGTTAATCAGGCTGAATTGGACTATATCGAAGCGGGTGGCGCGTTGATTAATATGGACGTGGCATCGAATAAAGCGAAAGTTCCATCAGCAGAGAAATGGTTCCAAATTAAGCAACTGCTGACTTCTCGTATGATGATCGGTATTTATCTGGGCCAATACTGTATTAACGCACTGACTTACTTCTTTATCACCTGGTTTCCTGTGTATCTGGTTCAGGCTAGGGGTATGTCAATTCTGAAAGCAGGCTTTGTCGCTTCTGTCCCTGCAATCTGCGGTTTTGTGGGGGGAGTCTTGGGAGGCGTGATTTCCGATTATTTAATGCGCCGAACTAACTCTCTGACCTTTGCGCGTAAAACGCCGATTGTTCTTGGTATGTTGCTCTCTATGTCGATGGTTATTTGTAACTATGTCTCGACAGAGTGGGTGGTGATTGCTGTAATGGCGTTAGCGTTCTTCGGTAAAGGTATTGGTGCGCTGGGCTGGGCGGTCATGGCGGATACTGCGCCAAAAGAGATCAGTGGCCTGAGTGGTGGCTTGTTTAACATGTTTGGCAATATCTCTGGCATCGTAACCCCGATTGCTATCGGGTATATCGTAGGGATGACTGGCTCTTTTAATGGTGGCTTAGTTTATGTCGGTATTCATGCTGCCTTTGCTATCATCAGCTATCTGTTTATTGTGCAAAATATTAAACGTATCGAATTGAAGCCGTTTGTTAAATAACGCATCCGAATTCGGGCAGTAACATAAAACACCGCGCTATCAGGATGGTAGCGCGGTGTTTTGCTATTATACTTTTTCCCATTTTTCTTATGAAAAATAGGGCGTTTTTCATTCCTGAAATCTGACCGCTGTACCATGTATTTTGTGGGCTGTAAGGCGGAAATTCGCTTTCCCCGGTTTTCGTGAAACACCTCCCATTGCCCTGTGATAATGACATATTTAATCTGCATTTCGGCAGGGAATGCTGTGCTATTGCCCAATGAGTTGTGAAATAAGAAAACTTATACTTTTTCCTGAGGTTGGTAAGGCGGTGCGGATTATCAGACCGCCTTCTTAACTGGTTTATTCCGGTATCGGGACAGTAATAACCTGTTTTTATTCTGACAATCTTACAAGCCCTACAAGCATTGTTCATTTCAACTCAGAGTAAAAACCAGGTTGCGCTAAAGAGTAGGAAAACAACATGAAATTATCTACTGGTGCACCATCTGCTTTTTATTTCTGTATGGCTGAATTATTTTCATCGGCCGCAACGTGCTCCTGCGTTTTGGCAAACATCGGAAATCTAAGCGTAAACCCTGTGCGCGCCACTCGTGACGGGAGTCTGTAATGACAAACTTTTCAGCGACCCCTGTAATTACCGACATGAAAGTTATCCCCGTCGCGGGCTATGACAGCATGTTGCTGAACATCGGCGGCGCACATGGTGCTTATTTTACGCGTAACCTCGTCATTTTAACCGACAGCGCCGGGCATACCGGTGTGGGCGAAGCGCCCGGCGGTGAAGTCATTTACAACACGCTGGTTGAGGCGATTCCCCGCGTGAAAGGCGAAAAAATCGCCCGCATGAACCGTCTGGTTCATGACATTCATGTCGGCAACCAGTCTTCTGATTTTGATTCCTTCGGCAAAGGCGCCTGGACGTTTGAGCTGCGAGTGAATGCGGTCGCGGCGCTCGAAGCGGCGCTGCTCGATCTGCTGGGACAATTTATGGGTGTCCCCGTTGCCGAGCTGCTGGGACCGGGGAAACAGCGTGATGACGTCACCGTGCTCGGTTATCTGTTCTATATAGGCGATCGCACGAAGACGGATTTACCTTACTTATCCGGTGAGAAAGTATCCGGTGAGAAAGGCAAGCACGAGTGGTATCACCTGCGTCACCAGCAGGCGATGGACAGCGAGGCGATTGTGCGTTTGGCCGAAGCCACCACTGACCGCTATGGATTTAAAGATTTCAAACTCAAAGGCGGCGTATTGCCCGGCGAGCAGGAAATCGATGCCGTGAAGGCGCTGAAGAAACGTTTCCCAGATGCCCGCATTACCGTCGATCCAAACGGGGCCTGGCTGTTGGATGAAGCGATCGCGTTGTGCAAAGACATGAAGGGGATTCTGACCTATGCGGAAGACCCTTGCGGTGCTGAACAAGGTTTCTCCGGTCGCGAAGTGATGGCGGAATTCCGTCGTGCCACTGGGTTGCCAGTCGCGACCAACATGATAGCCACCAACTGGCGCGAAATGAACCATGCCGTGATGCTACAGGCGGTCGATATTCCGCTGGCCGATCCGCATTTCTGGACGATGCACGGTGCGGTGCGCGTCGCCCAACTGTGTGATGAGTGGGGGCTGACGTGGGGCTGCCATTCCAATAACCACTTTGATGTTTCGCTGGCGATGTTCACGCACGTGGGGGCGGCGGCACCGGGTAACCCGACGGCGATTGATACGCACTGGATCTGGCAGGAAGGGCAGCACCTGACCAAAGAGCCGCTGCAAATCGTTAACGGCAAAATTAAGGTACCGGAACGGCCCGGCCTGGGGATTGAGCTGGATATGGCACAGGTGATGAAAGCCCACGATCTGTACAAAAAATTACCGAGTGGGGCACGCAACGATGCCGTCGCCATGCAGTATCTGATTCCTGGTTGGAAATTTGACCGCAAACGCCCGGTTTTTGGCCGCTAACCCGACATAAAAAATGAGAGAGAAAGGATAAGAAAATGACATTGCAAAATTCAACGCCGGTTATTACCCACATGCAGGTTATTCCGGTTGCAGGTCACGACAGTATGCTGCTCAACCTGAGCGGCGCACATGCACCTTATTTCACTCGCAACATTGTGATTCTGAAAGATAACGCCGGGCATACCGGTGTCGGTGAAATTCCCGGCGGTGAGAAAATCCGCCAGACGCTGGAAGACGCCGCTGTGCTGGTCGTGGGCAAAACGCTGGGTGAGTACAAGAATGTGATGACGGCCGTGCGTGAGCAGTTTGCCGACCGTGATTCCTCCGGGCGCGGCTTGCAGACGTTCGATCTGCGTACCACTATCCATGTCGTCACGGGGATAGAAGCCGCGATGCTCGATCTGCTGGGGCAGTTCCTCAATGTCAGCGTGGCCTCGCTGCTGGGTGACGGCCAACAGCGTGATGCCGTTGAGATGCTGGGTTATCTGTTCTACATCGGCGATCGCAATAAAACCGATTTGCCTTACCAGAGCCAGGTTAACGAGAAATGCGACTGGTACCGTCTGCGTCACGAAGAAGCGCTGACGCCAGAAACCATCGTACGTCTGGCTGAGGCGGCGTATGAAAAATACGGCTTCAACGATTTCAAACTGAAAGGCGGCGTACTGGCCGGTAGCGAAGAGGCCGAAGCGGTTACCGCGCTGGCGAAACGCTTCCCGCAGGCGCGCATCACGCTGGATCCGAACGGAGCCTGGTCGCTGGATGACGCCATCGGTCTGGGCAAACAGTTGCGCGGCGTGCTGGCCTATGCAGAGGATCCGTGCGGCGCGGAACAAGGTTTCTCCGGCCGTGAAGTCATGGCTGAGTTCCGCCGTGCGACGGGGTTGCCGACGGCAACCAACATGATCGCCACTGACTGGCGGCAGATGGGGCACACCATTTCACTGCAATCGGTCGATATCCCGCTGGCCGATCCGCACTTCTGGACAATGCAAGGGTCTGTACGTGTCGCGCAAATGTGCCACGAATGGGGCTTAACCTGGGGTTCTCACTCCAATAACCATTTTGATATTTCACTGGCCATGTTTACCCAGGTTGCCGCTGCGGCACCGGGCAAGATTACGGCGATTGATACGCACTGGATCTGGCAGGAAGGCAACCAGCGTCTGACGAAAGAACCGTTGCAGATTGTTGGCGGTATGGTGGAAGTGCCGAAGAAACCGGGTCTGGGCATCGAACTGGATATGGATCAGGTGATGAAAGCACACGAACTGTATAAAAACATGGGATTAGGCGCACGTAACGACGCAATGGGAATGCAGTACCTTATTCCTGAGTGGACGTTTGATAATAAACGTCCGTGTCTGGTTCGCTAACGTTCTGATTTTCCGTTTTTTGAGCGCGCCGCTTCAGGCAGGCGGCGCTGGAATGACCGAGGATAAAAAATGAAGACTCCGCTGTTACCTAACCGTTTTCGCCAAGATTTGCAGCAGGGCAAAACGTTGATTGGCTGCTGGTGTGCGTTGGGCAACCCGATTTCCACTGAAGTGCTGGGACTGGCGGGATTCGACTGGCTGGTGCTGGATGGCGAGCATGCGCCTAACGATATCGTGACGTTTATTCCTCAGCTGATGGCGCTGAAAGGCAGCCACAGCGCGCCTGTCGTTCGTCCGCCGTGCAATGAGCCGATCGTTATCAAACGCTTGTTGGATATTGGGTTCAATAACTTCCTGATTCCCTTTGTGGAAACGGCGGAAGAAGCCGCTCGTGCAGTGGCGTCAACCCGCTATCCGCCAGCGGGTATCCGCGGTGTTTCCGTGGCGCACCGTAGCAACTCTTATGGTACGGAACCGGACTATTTCGCCAAGATTAACGACAACATTACTGTCGTGGTGCAAATCGAAAGTCAGGACGGCCTCGACAATCTGGATGCGATTATCGCGGTCGATGGCGTAGATGGCGTGTTTGTTGGCCCGAGCGACCTGTCTGCGGCGCTGGGCTATCTCGGTCAGCCTAACCATCCTGACGTGCAGAAAGCGATTCGCCACATCTTTGATCGTGCCGCGGCGCATAACAAACCCTGTGGCATTTTGGCACCGGTTGAAGCCGATGCTCGTCGCTATCTGGAATGGGGCGCAAGCTTTGTCGCGGTTGGTAGCGATCTGGGTGTGTTCCGCAGCGCGACACAGGCGCTGAGCGACAAGTACAAGAAGTAATTCAGACCGTTGACAAACCTATTTACGGAACGAGAACGATGGTAATGGGATAGAAGAGTAAAGCGTCCGCGCCAGGGATGGCGCTGCTCGAGCTTACAGGGACGTACTTGCAGCGTCTTTACGATCTACCCATTACCATTGCTCGGTGTATTTTGTCAGCAAATTCAGTCATTCCGCCGCGAATTGGACCCGCCATGATGCGGGCCATCGTGAATTGAAGTGATATCTACATCAGACAATGAGGTTAGGGCGATGAAAATTGGTTTTATTGGATTGGGCATCATGGGAAAACCGATGAGTAAAAATCTGCTAAAAGCAGGTTACTCATTAGTCGTGATGGATAGAAATCTGGACGCGGTTGCGGAAGTCGTGGCAGCAGGCGCAACGGCGGCTGAAACGCCGAAACAGGTTGCGGAACAGAGCGACGTTATCATCACCATGTTGCCTAACTCTCCACACGTTAAAGACGTGGTGCTGGGTGAAAACGGCGTCATCGACGGCGCGCGTGCCGGAAGCATTGTGGTGGATATGAGTTCAATCGCACCGCTTGCCAGCCGTGAAATTGCTACCGCACTGGCGGCGAAAGAGATCGCCATGCTGGATGCGCCGGTCAGCGGCGGTGAACCCAAAGCCATCGACGGCACGTTGTCTGTTATGGTGGGCGGCGACAAGGCGCAGTTTGACCGCTGTTTTGAGGTACTGAAATCGATGGCGGGCTCCGTGGTTCATACCGGTGATATTGGTGCGGGCAACGTGACCAAACTGGCGAACCAGGTGATTGTGGCGCTGAACATTGCCGCCATGTCGGAAGCGCTGGTACTGGCAACAAAAGCCGGGGTTAACCCAGATCTGGTGTATCAGGCAATCCGCGGCGGGTTGGCGGGCAGTACCGTGCTGGATGCGAAAGCGCCGATGGTGATGGATCGTAACTTTAAACCGGGTTTCCGCATCGACCTGCATATCAAAGATTTGGCGAACGCGCTGGATACCTCACACGGTGTTGGCGCACAGCTGCCGTTAACGGCGGCGGTGATGGAAATGATGCAGGCGCTGAAAGCGGACAATCTGGGATCGGCTGACCACAGTGCGTTGGCATGCTACTACGAGAAACTGGCCAAAGTGGAAGTTACGCGATAAGCCGTGAAGCGATAGTCACGAGGCTGGCACAGGATGCCAGCCGACTGGCAGATAATCATTCTGATCTATCCAATAGATTTCAGGATCTGCTGCCCTGAAAGCTGGTGGGTATAAGCGCCGTTTCATGAGCGCGCGGATTATTGATGCAATCGGAACGTTGATGAAATCGGATCGTTTATGAAAATAGTGATCGCACCGGATTCTTATAAAGAAAGCCTGTCTGCACAAGATGTTGCTACGCAGATTGAAAAGGGATTTCGCGAAATATTTCCCGATGCCTGCTATGTCAAATTACCTGTTGCAGATGGTGGGGAAGGCACAGTTGAAGCGATGGTCGCCGCGACCAATGGCAAGATTGTGAATGTTAACGTGACAGGGCCGTTAGGCGATAGCATCGACGCGTTCTTTGGCCTGTCTGGCGATGAAAAAACGGCGTTTATTGAGATGGCGGCGGCAAGCGGGCTGGAGCGAGTCCCTTCGCAGCAGCGTAATCCGTTAAAGACAACCAGCTATGGCACGGGTGAACTGATTCGCTGCGCATTAGATCACGGCATCCGGCACTGCATCATCGGGATTGGCGGAAGCGCAACCAATGATGGCGGATCGGGCATGGTGCAGGCGCTGGGCGCGAAGCTGCTGGATAAACAGGGCGAGCAGATCGGTTTTGGCGGTGGTGAGCTCGACAAACTCGCTCGCATTGACATCAGTGAGTTGGATGAACGTATTAAAGGCTGTCGTTTTGAAGTGGCTTGCGATGTGACCAACCCGCTGACGGGGAAACAGGGTGCATCGGCGATTTTTGGCCCTCAGAAAGGAGCGACTGCGGAGATGATTGAGCAGTTGGATAATGCGCTGAAGCATTATGCGGCGGTGATTCGCCACGATCTGGATATGGACGTGGAACACGTTCCCGGCGCGGGCGCGGCGGGCGGCATGGGCGCGGCGCTACAGGCGTTTTGCGGCGCTGAACTGCGTCAGGGAATCGAGATTGTCACGGAAGCGTTGGGGCTGGATGAACTGGTACGCGATGCCACACTGGTGATTACCGGGGAAGGTCGCATCGACAGCCAGACGATCCACGGTAAAGTGCCGATTGGCGTGGCGCGGGTCGCCAAACACTATAATAAACCGGTGATTGGTATTGCAGGCAGCCTGACAGCAGACGTCGGTGTGGTACATGAACATGGTCTGGACGCGGTATTCAGCGTGCTTTACAACATCTGCTCACTAGAAGAAGCGCTGGATAATGCGGCAGAGAATGTGAGGATGACGGCACGTAATATCGCCGCCACGATCCGGTTGGCGCAGTCTGTGTCGCGCTGAGCGCTATCGTGATGCGGTGGCGCTACGGTTAATCAGCGCCTTTTATCTACACGTTTTTATGCAGATGCGGAGGCGGTTTCGTGCGCTCGTCCCTTAAACGTTCAGCGTTAGGTTCTCCCTCTGTCAGGCTGCTGTTTCTTATACTAATGCAGCGACATTGTGGGTTTTGCCGTTATCCGGCGTAAAAAATTATGCTGAGGAGATAGCTGGCTTCGGATGAGCCGCAGGACGCGGCGAAAGCTTGCGCCACGTCGGGAACGTGTCGCAAGCGGTCCGTAAAGCCAGATACCGACGAAGGCCCCGCGTTAGCGGCATAATTCCCGCCAAAAAGCCTGGGGTCACGGGGCGAGCGGCGCTTGAGCCGTCCCGTGTCGGGCGCGTGCTGCGGAGGAGCATGGAATAGCCATATTGTAAGCGCACGAAACTGTCTCCACAGCCACATAAAATATGACGTGGGGATATTAATTACGAATGCATAGGTTTGATATGCGGCTGGGCGGCTTTGTTGACGTTGTCGATTTCGTCCAGTAGCTCCAGCCATTCGGGTTCTAGATCGCCGGCGTGAACGCCTTTACGCAACTGCTGCTCCAGATAGCGGCAAATGCGTTTCAGACGCGGGACGCCGCTGTAGCTGCAACTGCCGTGCAGTTTATGCACCAGCTCAATAATGTTGTCATCTGTTTGACCTTCCAGCACCTTTTCTATTTTCTGCTGAACCTCCGGTAAGAAATCCAGCAGCATTTGCAGCAGGTCACGCGCCAATTCCGGCTTGTTGGCCGCCTGTTGCTGCGCCAGCGCCCAGTCGAGAGACAGTTGGCTATCGTCGTGCTCGCTCAGTAAACCTGTCATATCGGCTCGATCGTGCTTCAGTGGATCCTTCCGCGCATGGCGCGTTAGCACGCTTTTCAGCATCTGTTCGTCTATCGGTTTAGCCAGATAGTCATCCATACCTGAACGCAGCAGATGCTCACGTTCACCCGTCATGGTTTGTGCCGTCACTGCGATGATGGGCGTGGTGGCATGATGGGGGATATAGCGGATCCGCTCACTAGCGCAAATGCCGTCCATCCCCGGCATCTGAATGTCCATGAGGATAATGTCGAACGGGTTTAGCTTCGCCTGTGCAATCGCATCTTGCCCACTTTCGCACAGAATAATCGTCTCGACCTGCTCTTCCAGCAGTGTGCCGATCAGTTTCAGATTCGCAGGGTTGTCATCCACCGCCATCACGCTCAGCGGCAGACGAGCCGGATGACGTATGGCACTCGGGTGAGAGGCGGTGTCGTCCGGCAGGAAAGAGAGCTGGAACAGCGTGCTGTCCTGTAACAGCGGCAGCAGGCGCGATGCCGCGAGCGGTTTGCTCAGGCATGCATGTACGCCGAAGGTTTTCAGCTGTTCGGCATCCATTTGCGCCAGACTGGGCAGCGCCAAAATCACACAGGGGGCGCGACGGCAGATATCACGCAGTCTGGGCGTGTAGTCGAGCAGTGTGTTGCGATATTGCACGGGAATGCCGAGCAGCAGGATATCGAACTCTCCCTCAGGCAGTTGCTCAAACGTCGGGCTGTAGCTCACGATGAGCGGCGTCTGATTCAAAATATCCAGCGTGGCCTGCGCGGCGATGGGATGATACTCGACGTAGGCCAGATGTTTGCCTTGCAGCATCGTATAAGCCGGTTCTGTCGGTATGGCGTGCGGGTTGAGCGGTAGCGTGATGTGGAACCAGAAGGTCGATCCCTTGTTGAGCTGGCTCTGGAAACTGATATCGCCGCCCATCTCTTTGACCAGACGTTGGGTGATGACCAGCCCGAGTCCCGTGCCGCCATGACGGCGTGAAATACTGGTATCGGCTTGGCGGAATGCCTGAAACAGCTGCGATTGCTGCAACTCGGCAATGCCGATGCCGGTATCGCGTATTTGCACTTCTAGCTGAACCTGATGATGTTCCTGTCGACGCTTCTCTACCCGAATATCAATGTTGCCCTGCTCGGTAAATTTAATCGCGTTGCCCAGCAGGTTGGTGATGATTTGCTGTATCCGCAGTGGATCGCCGACAAACTGTTCGGGCACGTCATTCTGAATGCTGAGCGTCAGCTCCAATCCTTTTTCATGTGCCGTATGCGCCAGCAGCATCACAACATCGTCCAGCGTGCTGTGCAGGGAGAACGGAATATCCTCCAGCACCAGTTTGCCGGCCTCCAGCTTTGAGAAATCCAGCACATCGTTAATGATGTTCAGCAGGTTATTAGCGGAACGTTCGATGGTAAGCAGATAGTCAGTTTGTGTGGTGTTCAGCGGTGTTTTCAACGTCTGGCGAGTGAAACCGATCACGCCATTCAGCGGCGTTCTCAGTTCGTGTGACATATTGGCCAGAAACTCAGACTTGATGCGTGCCGCTTCCTGCGCCCGCTTTTTGGCCAGATCCAGTTCGACGTTCTGGATCTCCATCTGCTCCAGCGTTTCCCGCAGATCGTAAGTCGCCTGATCGATATTTTGCTGCATTTCCTCATGGTAGGCGGTTAGCGACATAGCCATTGAGTTGATGCCGTTTTTCAGCATGTCCAACTCGCCTAGCATGTACCCTTCTACCCGGCTATCCAACTGCCCGCGACGGATGCGATCGACGGTCTCAACCATATTACGGATCGGGGTCGTGACATCCCGCATCAGACGATAGGCAAAGAGAACGGCGGCACCCAACGATAACAACAACAAGAGCGCGGCGATGAAGATTTCCTGATACTGCTGAAGCCGAATGGCGCTGGTGTCCAGTTCGATCACCAGATAGCCGAGAGGGGTGGCGGTGCCGGGCAGTGCGGGCACAGTGCCGGCTGGCATAAATTCGCTGTCATTGGTGATCGGCATGTGCAGAACCAGCGCGTCGTTCGTGTAGTGCAGGTGCAATTTGTTGTAGGAAGGTGCATCGCTGCTGATCGGCTGCAATGTCACGTTGTTGCGTACGTTGGTGGTGGCCAGGAGCTGATTGCGCGCATCGAACACGCTAATGGTACGAATAATCGCAGAGTGGCGGCGATGGAGCGTATTGATTAATGCTGGAATCGTGTCCATCTGGCGATGGGTAATTGCGTAAGCGCTGATGGTTGCCAGCGGTTCAATGATGCTGGTGCCCGAGTCGGCCAATTGTGACTGCAACTGATTGTAACGGTGGATAACGAAGAACGAACTGAGCAACAGCCCGATCATCAGCGTCGGTGCCAAAATCAGTATCAACATCCGTGCACGAAGACTGTATTTGGTCATGGGGTTCCAATGTGGGAGAATTAGAGGATGCCAGGCACCCTATTATTTAATTTAGTTACCGGGTACTGCCACTGCCGTTCAACTCAAGAGAAAAATCGATAGTACATTATGGCGCAATTCTACTCTCCAAACCGGCGTGTGACGACCCGGAAAGCGATTCCTGCTAAGAACCTCACTGTTACGGTCACGTCACTTGATCCGTTTGGGCAGGGAGTAGCGCGTCACGAAGGCAAGACGGTGTTTGTCACGGGGGTACTGCCGGGAGAGCAGGCTGAGGTTCAACTGACGGAAGAGAAACGCCAGTTTTCGCATGCAAAACTGAAACGTCTTCTGACGCACAGCCCGCAGCGCGTAGAGCCGCAGTGCCCGCATTTTACCCGCTGCGGCGGCTGCCAGCAGCAGCACGCGGACATCACGCTGCAACAGAGCAGCAAAACGGCTGCATTAATGCGTTTGATGACGCGGGAAACAGGTGTTGAGCTGCCTGACGCCTCGCTGATTGCCGGCACACCTTATGCCTATCGGAGGCGCGCGCGGCTTGCGTTATACTTTCAGACAAAAGAGCAACGTCTGTTGATGGGCTATCGGCAATCCAATTCTCACGATCTGGTGGATATCAAAGCCTGTACGGTGTTGCGCCCAGAGCTTGAAGCGCTGCTGCAACCGCTGCGCGATTGCCTGAACCGATTAAAGGCGGTGAAGCGTCTTGGGCATGTGGAACTGGTGCAGGCGGAAAATGGCCCGCTGCTGGTGCTGAGGCACCTTGATCCGCTGCATTCATCGGATGAACAGGCGCTGCGAGATTTTGCCCGGCAGCAGGGCGTCTCGGTTTACCTGGCGCCGGATGCTGATTCGCTGACGTGTCTGCACGGCGAAGAGCCGGTTTATCAGGTCGCTGGGCTGACGCTCGCTTTTAGCCCGCGCGATTTTATTCAGGTCAATGACGCGGTCAATCAGCAGATGGTTTCACAGGCGCTGGCGTGGTTGGATGTGCAACCGCAGGATAGAATATTAGATCTGTTTTGCGGCATGGGTAACTTCACGTTGCCGCTGGCACAGCGCGCCGCCAGCGTCGTTGGCGTTGAAGGGGTGACCGCGCTGGTAGAGAAAGGGCGCGAGAATGCCCGACGCAACACGCTGTCCAATGTCACATTTTTTCACCAAAATCTTGAAGATGACGTCACACAGCAGCCGTGGGCGGCTCAGGGTTTTGATAAGATATTACTTGATCCGGCACGTGCGGGCGCGGCAGGCGTGATGGAACAGATAACCCGACTGGCACCTGAGCGGGTGGTCTATGTTTCCTGTAATGCCACGACGCTAGCGCGCGACAGCAAAGTGTTATTGGCAGCTGGTTTTAGACTGGCGAATGTCGCGATGCTGGATATGTTTCCACATACCGGGCACCTTGAATCGATGGCACTGTTTTTGCACGATACCGGCACGCGAAAGGCGTCATAGGCTGCAAAGCGGCGTCGTTTGCAAGGTGAAGGGTAACGTAGGGAGAAATTATGGTTGCGGTAAGAAGTGCGCATTTGAATACGGCAGGTGAATTTGTCCCTGACGCGTGGATTGCTTCGCTGGGTATTGCCAGCCAGCAGTCGTGTGAACGTTTAGCCGAAACCTGGCGTTACTGTGAGCAGCAAACGCACGATCACGCCGATGCATCGCTGCTGCTGTGGCGCGGCATTGAAATGGTGGAAATCCTGTCCACGCTCAGTATGGACAATGACAGCATGCGCGCGGCGCTGCTCTTTCCACTGGCGGATGCGGGCGTGGTCGATGAAGCGACGCTGGAAGCCGCGTTTGGTAAAAACATCGTTGATTTGGTGCATGGCGTGCGCGATATGGATGCAATTCGCCAGCTCAAAGCGACGCAGAATGACTCTGGCGCGTCTGAGCAGGTCGATAACATCCGTCGCATGCTGTTGGCGATGGTGGAAGATTTCCGCTGCGTCGTGATCAAGCTTGCCGAGCGGATCGCGCATCTGCGTGAAGTGAAGGATGCCCCGGAAGAAGAACGGGTGCTGGCAGCCAAAGAGTGTACCAATATCTACGCGCCGTTGGCGAACCGCCTGGGCATTGGCCAGTTGAAGTGGGAGCTGGAGGATTTCTGCTTCCGCTATCTGCATCCTGATGAATATAAAAAAATCGCCAAGCTGCTGCACGAGCGCCGCATCGATCGCGCGCAGTACATTGACGATTTTGTCAAAACGCTGCGCGATGCGATGAAAGAAGAGGGCGTGCAGGCGGAGATCTACGGCCGTCCCAAACATATCTACAGCATCTGGCGCAAGATGCAGAAAAAAGCGCTGTCGTTCGATGAGCTGTTTGATGTGCGTGCGGTGCGTATTGTCGTCGAACGTTTGCAGGACTGCTATGGGGCGCTGGGTATCGTGCATACCCACTATCGCCATTTGCCGGACGAATTTGACGATTACGTTGCCAACCCGAAACCAAACGGCTATCAGTCCATTCACACCGTGGTGTTAGGGCCGGGTGGGAAGACGCTTGAAATCCAGATTCGCACGCGCCAGATGCATGAAGATGCCGAGCTGGGCGTGGCGGCACACTGGAAATACAAAGAAGGCACCTCCGTGGGCGGGCGCTCCGGCTATGAAGGCCGCATTGCCTGGCTGCGTAAACTGCTTGCCTGGCAAGAAGAGGTGGCTGATTCGAACGACGTGCTGGATGAGGTTCGCAGTCAGGTATTTGACGACCGTGTGTATGTCTTTACGCCGAAAGGCGATGTGGTGGATCTTCCGGCCGGTTCCACGCCGCTGGATTTCGCTTATCACATCCACAGCGATATCGGGCACCGTTGCATCGGGGCGAAAATCGGCGGACGTATTGTGCCGTTTACCTACCAGTTGCAAATGGGCGATCAGATTGAAATCATCACCCAGAAGCAGCCAAACCCAAGCCGTGACTGGCTGAACCCGAATCTGGGGTATATCACCACCAGCCGTGGACGTTCCAAGATCCAGAACTGGTTCCGCAAGCAGGATCGCGACAAGAATATTCTGGCGGGACGGCAGATTCTGGATGACGAGCTGGCGCATCTGGGGATCAGCCTGAAAGCGGCGGAGAAATTGCTGCTGCCGCGCTATAACGTGAATTCGCTGGATGAACTACTGGCTGCTATCGGCGGCGGCGATGTTCGTCTGAACCAGATGGTGAATTTCCTGCAATCGCAGTTAAAACAGCCGAGCGCGGAAGAACTGGATCGTGAAGCGCTGCGCCAGCTGACGCAGAAATCGCATCAGCCGCCAGTACGCAGTAATAATAAAGATAACGGTCGTGTGGTCGTGGAAGGCGTCGGTAACCTGATGCACCATATCGCGCGCTGCTGCCAGCCGATTCCGGGCGACGAGATCACCGGATTTATCACGCGTGGTCGTGGGATTTCGATTCACCGCGCGGACTGCGAACAGTTGGATGAACTGCGCGCCAGTTCGCCGGAGCGGATTGTGGACGCGGTATGGGGCGAAAGCTACTCCAGCGGTTATTCGCTGGTGGTGAGGGTGATTGCCAACGATCGCAGTGGCCTGTTGCGAGATATCACCACAATTCTGGCGAATGAGAAGGTCAATGTACTGGGCGTCGCCAGCCGCAGCGACACCAAACAGCAACTGGCAACGATTGACATGGATATCGAGATCTACAACCTGCAAGTACTGAGCCGCATTCTGGCGAAGCTCAACCAACTGCCGGATGTGATTGATGCGCGGCGCCAGCAGGGAGCGTAAATGATGGTTTCACCATCAGCCAGTTGAAAACCTTGTGCGGGTGTGGTGAAAAGTTTCGTGCGTGATTAGCCGTATTGTTTTTTGTGGCACCAGAGCCACGCCCGACTGAGGGATGCTCAGGTGCCGCATCCCTCAGAACCCTGGCTTTTGGCGAGAATTGTGCCGCGTTGCGGTTCCTTCGATGAACATGTCCGCTGTCGAGCCACCTGTGACGCGTTCCTGACGCGGCACAGGCTTTCGCCGCGTCCGTGCGGCTCACTCGGCGGTCATGTGCATCTCAGCACAATTTTTTACGCCGTTGAAATGAAAATAGTGATGTCTTTTCGCTTTTTAGCCGAAGTTGGCTTCTGTGTTTTGCTATTTCCACACAAATTTTGCAGGAATATTATGACTTTACCTTTGACGAATGTATCCCCCGTCGAGCGTCTGCTCGCCATCATGAAAACCCTACGCGATCCTGAAAATGGCTGTCCGTGGGACAAGAAGCAGACTTTCGACACCATCGCGCCCTATACGCTGGAAGAAACATACGAAGTGCTGGATGCTATCAGCCGTCAGGATTTTGATGATTTGCGCGGTGAGTTAGGGGATTTGCTGTTTCAGGTGGTGTTTTACGCACAGATGGCGCAGGAAAAGGGCCTGTTCGATTTCTCCGATGTATGTAACGCCATCAGCGATAAGCTGGAACGCCGCCACCCGCATATCTTCGGGGATCTGACGCTGACGGATAGCGATGCCGTGCTGGCAAACTGGGAACAGACCAAAGCGCAGGAACGGGCGGAGAAAGATCGTCATTCGCCGTTGGATGACATTCCTGATGCGCTGCCTGCCTTAATGAAAGCGCAAAAAATTCAGCAGCGTTGTGCCTCTGTTGGCTTCGATTGGGACAGCCTGGGGCCGGTGCTCGATAAAGTTTACGAAGAGATCGACGAGGTGATGTTTGAGGCGCGGCAAGCCGTTGTCGATGAAGAAAAATTAGGTGAAGAGATTGGTGATTTATTGTTCGCTACAGTCAATCTTTCTCGCCATCTGGGACACAAGGCTGAGACGGCGTTACAGGCGGCAAATCGTAAGTTCACTCGACGTTTTCGTGAGGTAGAACAAATCGTTACGGCATCGGGAAAAACGCTGGAACAGGCGACACTGGACGAAATGGAAGCCGCATGGCAGCAGGTGAAAAAACAGGAAATCAGCCATTAATCCATTTTTATCGATAAGATCGTTTTTTATTGATTTTAAGGTTTTTATTTTATTGTTTTTTAAAGTGATTGTGAGTCGGGGTGAAGGTGGTTTCACCTCGTCTGCACGTGTGTTGGAATCGTCACATTGTGTAAAACGAACATTTGTGGCGCTCATCAGGTTCAGGTATACTACTTTCCCGTCTTGGTACTTCCATCGTCTTTAAACCTAAACTCTCAGGTTCAGCATGACAACTAATTATATTTTTGTGACCGGCGGGGTCGTTTCCTCTCTGGGTAAAGGCATTGCCGCAGCCTCTCTGGCGGCTATTCTCGAAGCCCGTGGCCTCAACGTTACCATCATGAAACTGGACCCGTACATCAACGTGGATCCGGGCACGATGAGCCCGACGCAGCACGGTGAAGTCTTTGTCACCGAAGACGGCGCCGAAACCGATCTGGACTTGGGTCACTACGAGCGTTTCATCCGCACTAAAATGTCGCGCCGCAACAACTTCACCACTGGCCGTATCTACTCTGATGTCCTGCGCAAAGAGCGCCGTGGCGACTATCTGGGCGCGACCATTCAGGTGATTCCACATATCACTAACGCGATTAAAGAGCGCATCATTGAAGGTGGCGAAGGCCACGATGTCGTTCTGGTTGAAATCGGTGGTACCGTCGGTGATATCGAATCATTGCCGTTCCTTGAAGCGATTCGGCAGATGGCGGTACAAGTCGGCCGCGAGCACACGCTGTTTATGCACCTGACGCTGGTGCCGTATCTTGCGGCGGCGGGCGAAGTGAAAACCAAGCCGACGCAGCACTCTGTTAAAGAGCTGCTTTCCATCGGTATCCAGCCTGACGTGCTGATTTGCCGTTCCGACCGCACGGTGCCCGCCAATGAGCGTGCAAAAATTGCTTTATTCTGTAATGTGCCGGAAAAAGCAGTAATATCCCTTAAAGACATTGATTCGATTTATAAAATCCCGGCGCTATTGAAATCACAGGGGCTGGACGATTATATTTGTAAACGATTCAGCTTGAACTGCCCTGAAGCCAACCTGTCAGAATGGGAACAGGTTGTGTATGAAGAAGCGAATCCGGGCGGTGAAGTGACTATCGGTATGGTCGGCAAATATGTTGCGCTGCCGGATGCCTACAAATCCGTGATTGAAGCGCTGAAACACGGCGGCTTGAAGAACCGTCTGACGGTGAATATCAAGCTGATCGACTCGCAAGATGTCGAAACCCGTGGTGTCGACGTATTGAAAGATTTAGACGCGATTCTGATTCCAGGCGGTTTTGGCTACCGTGGCGTCGAAGGGAAAATCATGGCGGCGCGTTATGCCCGTGAGAACCATATCCCTTATCTGGGCATTTGCCTGGGGATGCAGGTCGCATTAATGGAATTTGCCCGTAACGTTGTCGGAATGGAAGGCGCAAACTCAACGGAGTTTATGCCAGACTGTAAGTACCCGGTGGTTGCGCTGATCACGGAATGGCGTGATGAGAACGGCAATGTTGAAGTCCGTGATGAAGCCAGCGATCTGGGCGGCACCATGCGCGTTGGCGGGCAGCAATGCCATCTGACCGAAGGCAGTCTGGTGCGTCAGATGTACGGTGAACAGACGATTATCGAACGTCACCGTCATCGTTATGAAGTGAACAACATGCTGTTGAAACAGATTGAAGCGGCGGGATTACGGGTTGCTGGTCTTTCCGCCGACCGCAAACTGGTGGAGATTGTTGAGTTACCCGATCATCCCTGGTTCGTTGCCTGTCAATTCCACCCGGAATTCACATCAACGCCGCGAGATGGACATCCCCTGTTTGCCGGCTTTGTGAAAGCCGCTGGCGCGTACCAGAAGCGTCAGGTGAAGTAAGAGTTATATCAGCAACGCGCGATCGCTATCGCGCGTTGCTCGTCTAGGGTTTTAGTTCTGTCTAAAGTTTTAGTTTAACTTGTACTGAGGAAAATCTAATGTCCAAAATTGTTAAAGTCATCGGCCGTGAAATCATCGACTCACGCGGAAACCCAACTGTTGAAGCGGAAGTTCATCTGGAAGGTGGTTTTGTAGGTCTGGCTGCTGCGCCATCAGGAGCTTCTACTGGCTCTCGCGAAGCGCTGGAACTGCGTGACGGTGACAAATCCCGTTTTCTGGGCAAAGGCGTAACGAAAGCCGTTGCCGCTGTTAACGGCCCGATTGCTCAGGCTGTTGTGGGTAAAGACGCGAAAGATCAGGCGAACATCGACAAGATCATGATCGATCTGGATGGTACCGACAACAAATCCAAATTTGGTGCTAACGCCATTCTGGCTGTTTCTCTGGCTGCCGCTAAAGCTGCTGCTGCGTCAAAAGGCCTGCCGCTGTATGCTCACATCGCTGAACTGAACGGCACCCCAGGAAAATACTCTATGCCACTGCCAATGATGAACATCATCAACGGCGGCGAGCACGCAGATAACAACGTTGATATCCAAGAGTTCATGATTCAGCCTGTTGGCGCGAAAACCCTGAAAGAAGCTGTTCGTATGGGTTCTGAAGTGTTCCACAACCTGGCTAAAGTTCTGAAGTCTAAAGGCATGAGCACGGCTGTGGGTGACGAAGGTGGCTACGCGCCTAACCTGGGTTCCAACGCCGAAGCGCTGGCTGTTATCGCTGAAGCGGTAAAAGCGGCAGGCTACGAGCTGGGCAAAGACATTACGTTGGCGATGGACTGTGCAGCATCTGAATTCTACAAAGACGGTAAATACGTTCTGGCTGGCGAAGGCAACAAAGCGTTCACCTCTGAAGAATTCACTCACTTCCTGGAAGATCTGACTAAACAGTACCCAATCGTATCTATCGAAGACGGTCTGGACGAATCTGATTGGGCTGGCTTCGCGTACCAGACTAAAGTTCTGGGCGACAAAATCCAGCTGGTTGGTGACGATCTGTTCGTAACCAACACCAAGATCCTGAAAGAAGGTATCGAGAAAGGCATCGCTAACTCCATCCTGATCAAATTCAACCAGATCGGTTCTCTGACCGAAACGCTGGCTGCAATTAAAATGGCGAAAGATGCAGGCTACACGGCTGTTATCTCTCACCGTTCAGGCGAGACTGAAGATGCAACCATCGCTGACCTGGCAGTAGGTACAGCGGCTGGTCAGATCAAAACCGGATCTATGAGCCGTTCTGACCGCGTTGCTAAATACAACCAGCTGATTCGTATCGAAGAAGCGCTGGGTGATGCTGCACCGTTCAACGGTCTGAAAGAAGTTAAAGGCCAGTAATTGCGTTTCTGGCGTATCAGGTCGCTGAGAAAACGGCCTGATATACGCCAACGTGATTAACCCTAAAAATCCAGAAGCGTGAAAACGTTTCTGGATTTTTTTATGGCAGACATCCTTGTCTGCCACCCTTCGGGCCGTTGCTGCGCAACGTTGAAAAACGCTTTCGACGGTTTTTATGCCGTATAGCACATCCAGTTTCTTGAATTTCTCTTCAATTACAGACAGTGCCACCTCCATCAACTAAACCCCTTCTTCTATCCTGTGATCGCCATAAGCTAACTACGGGTTTCGTTCAGCTAAAATCGGTTTTTATAAAATCTTTGACGCGGATCGCACCCATCTTCCCCATGTTGCCAGCGTGTGACGAGGGGTGGCAAAAGCGCAAAGGTTTTCACGATCGCCGGGCGCTACCGTAGCAGCGTGACACCTTCATAATTAAAAATGTTCGGAGAAGGATGGCGATGAAAATGCGTAAGATCGGTTTGGCTAACTATTTAGCTCTCTGCTGTTGTTGAGTTCTGGGCTGGCGTGCATTGGGCGCGGCGGAATCAACTACGTGCCGTGGAACACTTACATCGCCGATGTGGATGATGTGATCACCGCACAGCGTGCTGCGGGAAGAAACGCTGAAAATGTGCGAAGCCGGACGCCCTGTGCCGGAAAAGATTACGCCGCAGGCGCGGGCAACGGTCGAAATGCTGGCCGGTATGCCGTATGAATCGCTGTGGGGCAACAACAACATCGGCTACCTGAATCGCCATAAAGGCGACAAGTCGGTCACGCATGCCACGCAGTCGTAACTGTATTGAACTGTTAACTGATAACTCAATTGGATGAATGACTATGACCGTATTCAGTGTAAAACATAGCCCGCTTTTACGTCAGCCGGAACGCTTCATCTCCCGTGAGGATCTGAAGGCGCTGATTTGCCGCATCACCGACAATCTGGTGAATATTGAGGATAAAACCGGTGAGTTCTTGTTACGGCTGGACGATGGTCGGGTGATTGATACCAAAGGCTGGGCGGGCTGGGAATGGACGCACGGCATCGGGCTGTACGGGATTTACCAGTATTATCAGCAAACGGGCGACGAGCAGATGCGCGCCATCATCGACGACTGGTTTACCGCGCGTCTGGCGGAAGGCACGCCGACGAAGAATGTGAACACGGTGTGCCCGTTCCTGACGCTGGCTTATCGCTATGAAGAAACGGGCGATGCGCGCTGGTTGCCGTATCTGGAGCGCTGGGCAGAATGGGTGATGTATGAAATGCCGCGCACGGACAAGCAGGGCTTGCAGCATATTGTTTATAACAATGAAAACCATCAGCAACTGTGGGATGACACGCTGATGATGAGCGTGCTGCCGCTGGCGAAAATCGGCAAGCTGTTAAACCGGCCGGAGTTTGTGGAAGAAGCCACGTATCAGTTCCTGTTGCATGTGCAATATTTGATGGATCGCGAAAGCGGCCTGTGGTTCCACGGCTGGACGTTCGAAGGGCAGCACAACTACGCCAAAGCACGCTGGGCGCGTGGCAACAGCTGGCTGACCATCGTGATTCCTGAATTTATTGAACTGCTGGATCTGCCGAAACACAATGCGACGCGCCGCTTCCTGTTGCAGGTGCTGGAAAGCCAGATTGAAGCACTGGCGAAATATCAGGATGACAGCGGTCTGTGGCACACGCTGATCGACGATCCGAATTCTTACCTTGAAAGCTCGGCAACCGCCGGTTTTGCCTACGGTATTTTGAAAGCGGTGCGCAAGCGCTATGTCGACCCGAGCTACGCTGAAGTGGCGGAGAAAGCGATTCGCGGCGTGATTAATCACGTTAATGAGGACGGCGAACTGACGCAGGTGTCATTCGGCACCGCGATGGGCAACGATCTGGATTTCTACCGCAACATCGCGCTGACCTCCATGCCGTACGGTCAGGCAATGGCGATTCTGTGTCTGGCGGAATACTTACGGGTGTATCTGTAACGGGTTAACATGAATGTTGTCTCTTAGTCATATTTATTATGCTGGCTAAGGGGCATGTTTCGTGCGCGATACTGCCGCTATTCATATGCGATACCGTATACGCGCCCGACGCAAGGTGGCTCAGTCGCCGCCACCCTGCGAACCCAGGCTTCCGGCTAAATTATGCCGCTACGCGGTGCCATCGGTGTTCCTGACCGCGATTCGAGCCGTCAGTGACGCGTTCCCGACGCGGCACTGACTTTCGCGGCATCCATGCCGCTCACTCGGCGGCCAAGCCCACCGCTGCATAATTTTTACGCCGGATAACGGCAAAACCCATAATAATTCGCGGCATTTGTATTTGTGTATAAGAAACTCGTGAAGGTAAGAGGAATGCTTTATTTCCCGCCAGCCAGATCGATAAAATTCCCAGTAACGTAAGACGCGTCATCCGATAGCAGCCAGCCTATTGCTTGCGCGACCTCCATCGGGTGACCACCTCGTTTCATGGGTAGCGAATGTTTGATGCGATCGACTCGTGCCGGTTCGCCGCCGTCAGCGTGCATATCGGTATAAATAAAACCGGGACGCACGGCGTTAACGCGAATGCCCTGATCGGCAACTTCCAGCGATAAACCAATGGTCAGCGTATCGAGCGCGCCCTTTGATGCCGCATAATCAATATATTCATGCGGTGACCCTAGGCGGGCGGCGGCGGATGACACGTTGACGATCGCCCCGCCTTTTCCACCATGGCGGAATGCCATACGCTTGACCGCTTCTCGGGCACAGAGAAAACTGCCCACCGTATTGGTCGCAAACATGTCGTTAAGCCGCACAGCATCAAGCTGTTCAATCGTGGCTTGGGGTTTAAGCATCGCAGCGTTATTCACCAGACCGGTGAGGCAGCCAAGTTCTTTATCCATCCGTTTAAAAAGAGCAATAACTTGCTCTTCATCGGCGATATCGACCTGAACGGCGATGGCCGTTCCGCCTTTAGCGCGAATCTCTTCGAGGACGCTATGTGCGCTGTCCCTTTGTGTACGATAGCCGATGCAAATCTTGTGGCCTTTTCCTGCCAGATAGCACGCGGTGGCGCGGCCAATGCCGCGCGAACCGCCAGTAATCAACGTAATGAATTCCATTCTGCCCCTTAGTTTTTGAGCCCCGCCATACTGTAATTCGCCGGGAGCCAGCGGTAACCGTTTGGTTTACCGTTAGCATCATACACGGCTTTGACCTGGCCTAAACCGGGGAAGGAAATGTGTGCCGCACCAATCCATTCATTATTGCGTGCGGCCTCTGCCAGAATCTGTAAACGCGCTTCTGCGGCTTCATCCATATTGCGATCGAAGTCGATCGTGGTCAGGGGGCGAGGAAATTGTACGGCTTCGGCATGGATCGTATCGCCCCAGAGCGTCAGTTTTTGACCATCACTTTCGATCTGATAAAGGCTGTGCCCCGGCGTATGTCCCGGTGCTGGTATAGCGGTAATGCCGGGAAAAAGCTGCTGCTGGCCGGAGAAGGTTTTTAGCCTATGGGCGGCAATCACAGGTTGCAGTGAATCTTCAGATTGTCCGAACGTGTGTTTCTCGCTCTCCCGCACATGCGCGCTGTTGGCCGGATTGAGCCAGAAATCCGCATCCTTCTGGTTAACATAAACGGTGGCATTAGGGAAAACCAGCTTGCCGTCACGCGACACGCCGCCGGAATGGTCGGCATGAATATGGGTCAGCAAAACGGTATCGATCTTCTCGGGTGGGTAACCCGCGGCGCGCAGATTATCGGGTAATTTCCCTCCTTGTTTGCCGAATAGCGGCCCGGCCCCTGTATCGACCAGTATCAGCTGTTTACCCGTATTAATGAGGTACGCATTAATCGAGGTTTCAACCTGTGGCTGGAGATTCTTTTGCGCCAGCAGGTGCAGCATTTCCTCGTGGGGAATATGGGTGAGCAATTTATCCAGCGGAATGGTGACCGTACCGTCAGAAAGAGCGGTAATTTCAAACTGGCCTAGCATCATCCGATAATAGCCTGGTGCCTGTGTTCTTTGTTGAGGCACCGATTCTGCTTCGGCGATAAAGGACGCCCCTGCTGACAAAACCACGGGTAATAATGTCTGTTTCAGAAGATTCATTTTCATTGTGCACTCTTAGAAAGTGGCCCTGCTCGTCAGGGAGTGGAACGATTATTCTGCTAGCGGTACTATTGTTCAAATTGATTAATTTGATACTGACTATCATGGAAAATGATTTTTACGGCGTGGATTTAAACCTGCTGGTGACATTTCTGGTGCTGTATCGCGAGAAAAGTGTCTCCGCAGCGGCGGATAAGCTGCATTTGGGACAGCCTGCCGTGAGCGGGGCGCTGGCGCGTTTACGTACGCTGTTTGACGATCCGCTGTTTATCCGTACGGGACAGGTGATGCGCCCGACGGCGCGTGCGGATTATCTGGCGACCCAGTTGTCACCTGTTTTTGAACACTTACAGTCGGTTCTGGGTGAGCCTGAGAGGTTTGATCCGCTGACCGATTCGCGTGTGATTACGCTGGGAATGACCGATTGGGTAGAAATCTGGTTGATGCCGCTACTGCTGAAACGGCTCAAAACCCATGCTCCTTATTTACGTATCAACCTTGTGGCCACCGATCCGTTTTTGGATGTGGCACGTCTGGAAAATGACAGCATCGATCTGGTGGTGTCCGTCGCCAGTTCACAGGCAGGTTGGCTGAAGCAACAAGCCTTACTCTCGTCAGGATTCAGGGCGTTGTGGCATCCGCAGCAGCTTGATCTGCCGCGTCCTCTTTCTTTGACCGTATACAGCCAACAGCGTCATTTACTGGTGACCTACCGTGAACGTGCGCATGGCATTGTGGACGACATGTTGGAAAAGCAGGGAATGGCGCGGACAATTTATTACACCACGCCGCATTTCTCCGCTCTGCCGGGAATCTTGCAGCAAACACCGTCAATCGCTACCGTGCCGGAAAAGCTGGCGACGCAGTGGTGTCAGCATTATGGCTTGATCGATAGCCCCGTGCCGCTTGCGTTACCGACCTATACGCTCTCGGCGCTCTGGCATGCCAGACAGGACAGTAATCCGGCGATAACGTGGCTGTATGGGCAAATTGCTGAGGTGGTGGCAGAGCAAGGGACGGAACCGCCCCCTGCTTGAGTGACGGCAAGGAGATTATTGCGATAATCCTGCCACACTGTAATTCGCCGGAAGCCAGCGGTAGCCGTTGGTGGTGCCGTTGCGTTCCAGACGTGTACCCACGTGGCCGATGCCGGGGAAGGGCAGATGAGCGCCTGCAACCCAGTAACCCTGACTGGCGGCGTCGGCCAGCGTTTTATTACGGGATTCTGTCGCCTGATCCATATTTGAATCAAAGCTGATGGTGGTGGCCGGTAAGCTCATCTGTACCGCTTCCGCATGAATGATGTCTCCCCATGCCAGCAGTTTTTTGCCTTCGCTCTCAATCAGAAACGACGTATGCCCCGGCGTATGTCCCGGGCTTGGGATCGCGGTGACACCAGGCAACAGTGCTGTCTGCTGAGCTGGGAACGTTTTCAGCTTGTTCTCTTTGCGAATGGCATCAAAGGTACTTTGCACGCGTTGGAACGCGGCCTTTCTGCTCTCTGGCGCACTCTTCAGATTATCTGGGCTGAGCCAGAAGTCGGTTTCTGGCTGGCTGACATACACGGTAGCGTTCGGGTAGTTCAGCTTACTGTCCTGTACCAGACCACCAAAATGGTCGCCGTGCAGATGGGTCATCAATATGGTATCGACCTGCTCAGGCTTGTAGCCCGCCGCGATCAGGTTCGGCAGCACTTTTCCTACGGTAGGATTGCTTTGTTTGCCGTTGCCCGTGTCTATCAGAATCAGGTGTTTGCCGGTATTGACCAAATAGGCGTTGATGGAGGTTTCCACCTGCGGCGTCAGCGCTTTCTCTGCCAGCAGTTCAGTGATTTTTTCCGGTGGTGTCCTCTGCAACAGTTTATCCATCGGCATGGTGTTGGTGCCGTCAGACAGTGCCGTGATTTCGAACTGTCCGAGCATAATACGGTAATAGCCCGGCTGGGTTTTAATCTGCGCGATGTCCTGCGCCTGAGCAAATACAGGCACAAAGGCACACGAGACGAGTAATAGGGCTAACGGTTTCAATAACTTCATTGATTCTTGTCCTTGTTAGTAATGAAACGTAACGAATGCAGGTGAAATCCTAACAACAGATTGATTATTGACGCATGGGGCGAATTACTCAACTGTCCCCGAACCGTATGTGTCCGCCAGATTTGCCACGGCATCGCCGCCGTCCTGCAACGTGGAGGATTTAGGGTATAATGCCTTTTTAAGTGAACGAGACAGTGAAAACCATGCAGTACCCGATTAATGAAATATTCCAGACGTTACAGGGCGAAGGCTATTTTACCGGTGTGCCGGCGGTGTTTGTGCGCCTGCAAGGGTGCCCGGTCGGCTGTAGCTGGTGCGATACCAAACACACCTGGGACAAACTGGCAGAGCGGGAAACCTCATTGGATCAGGTGCTGGTAAAAACGGAAGAAAGCGATGCCTGGGGTGCGGCGAGTGCGGACGATATTCTGGCGCTGATGACGCAGCAAGGCTATACGGCACGCCACATTGTGATCACGGGCGGTGAACCTTGCATCCACGATTTGGCACCGCTGACGCTACAGCTGGAAAAACAGGGTTTCAGCTGTCAGATCGAAACCAGCGGTACGCACGATGTGCGCTGCTCGCCCAAAACCTGGGTGACGGTATCGCCGAAAGTAAATATGCGCGGTGGCATGAAGGTGCTCGATCAGGCGTTGCAACGGGCGGATGAGATCAAACACCCGGTGGCGCGTGAGCGTGACATTGAAGCGTTGGATGCGCTACTGGCGCGGCTTGATGATGATAAGCCGCGCATTATCGCGCTACAACCGATCAGCCAGAAAGACGATGCGACCAAACTGTGTATCGCGACCTGCATCGCCCGTAACTGGCGGCTGTCTATGCAGACACATAAGTACCTGAATATCGCCTGATATTTATCTACTGATGATAGCGGCTGATCGTCGCGGCGTGAGAGCAGGATGTTCATCGCGCCGCGGTGCCTCATTACTCGCCTTTATAGACGCAGCCAGCGGTGCACGTTTCTTTCACCATCACGGCGCTGAGCAGCGGTAATGTCGGCTTCAACTGATGCCAGATCCAGTGCGCCAGCACCTCGCTGGTTGGGTTTTCCAATCCAGGGATCTCATTCAGATAGTGGTGATCCAACCGTTCCCACGTCGGTTTGAACGCGGCTTTCAGCTCAGAGAAATCCATCACCCAGCCGGTATGCGGATCCACTTCACCGGTAATTTCCAGTCTCACCATGAAAGAGTGCCCATGCAGCCGCCCGCATTTGTGGCCTTCCGGCACGTGAGGCAAATGATGCGCGGCTTCAAACTGAAAATCTTTAAATAGCGTAGTGACCATAGCGAGGTTCCCGGTTTCGTTCTGAAAAAGGGGCTTTCAGAACACAGTATGCAAAAACCGTCGCATACTACCCGAAAGCGCTTACTCTTCCAACTGCACTATCGTCGCGTGGCTCCAGCCGGAAGGCAGTGGTTCAGGGCGGTGGAACGTCATGTGGCTGGTGGTCAGGTTCACAACGCCACGCGCGAATAACGCAGGCATACCGCCAGGGTAGGCCTCAACGCCGAATGCACGTCCCGTTGTGGGATCGACCCGATAGGCATTATCCAGCCCCATACCCGTAGGGCGTTCCGGGTTGCAGGGCGGGCGTACATCGTACATGCCCTGTTCTGGCGAGTCGCTTTGCCGCTGTTCGAGGTGCACGGCATGGAAATGGACATCGCGAATGTAGCCTACAGGCGTGCTGTGCAGGTTAATTGCCCCCTCGCTGATCCCTGCGATCTGAGAAAACTGTACCGCTTCGATCCGGCCCGGTTCGATAACGGGATCGCGATAGCGTACGGAAATAAAGATCGGGTCAGCCTTGCCCCAATGGCACGGATGCGCAGCGACACAGTGGAACGTAATGTTGCTGAACTGTAGACGTCGGAACGTGCCGCCATCGCGGGAGATCAGGCCAATGGCTCGGTTGGTCTCGTAAATGGCACAGTTGCTGACAGAAATATCTTCAATATCGGCAAAGGTTTCGGTGCCGACCTTCAGGGCGCAACTCTTGGATCGCAACAGACAATTGCTGATGACGACCTGCTGCACTTTACGTTGCAGATGGGGCGGCTTATGGGTGGTTTTGATGCACAGCGCATCATCAGCGGCGCTCAGCGAACAGTTACTGATTTGTACCTGCTGACAACTGTCGAGATCCAGCGCATCGGTGTTCGCCATGCTCAGATCGTTATCAATGGTCAGACGCTCGACGATGATTTGACGACAGCTAACCAGATGCACGGTCCACATTGGGGCGTGCTCAATCGTAAAATCACACAGGCGAACGTGTTCGCAATCCTCAAAGACTACAATGCGTGGTCGATGTTGCGCAGGCAGGCGATAGCCCTGATCGTCAGATTCTGCCGAGAAATAGGCGTCGGCATTTCCCATGATCTTACCCTGACCGCAGATCGTGACATTGCGTTGCTGATAAGCATAAAGAAATGCACGGTGCGAGAGTTCGGCCATGCTGATGGTGGTGGCCTGCGTAAATTGCTCATAGTCACCGCTGACGATTAACTCTGCTCCCGCTTCCAACAGCAGGCAAAAATTGGACGGCAGCAGCAATCCTCCTAATAGATAGCGCCCTGGCTCGACCGTCAGGGTGCCGCCGCCCTGTGCCGCAATCCGATCGATAGCCTGTTGAAAGACGGCGGTATCCAGCGTGATGCCGTCGGCAGCGGGGGAGTATGACTGAATAGAGTGTTTCATCGTGTCATCCACGGTTTGCCATTAATGAATGGATTGCAGCACGTTTGCTGGTCTTTGGCTGCGCCTGTTGTGATGAAATCTGCGGAGGTTGGAGCGGGCTTCACAGCGTATGGCATGTGGCGTAAGAGAATGTGAAAGGCATAACGAAGAAGGTGAGGCGGTGTTTTATACGATGTGTGTTTCATCACGTTTTTACGCTGCTTTTTCTCTTTTACCGCCCGCGCGGTGCAGTTTTGTTGTTTTTGTGTTTCTTATTTGTGAATTAAATCTCTTTTTAGTGTGGTGCGTCAGTTAATGATGTGAGGCACCTCCCTGCTGTGCCAGATAGCGCTCGCGTCGCGTGGTTGAAACGCCGACTAGCGCGACGCGGCCATCACCATTTCTTCCGCCAGTCCCGCAAATCACGCGTTTTCCCGCCATCGCGGCTGGCGCGACGAAAAGGGTTCTGCCTATCTTGTCAGGGTGAGGGATAGGTTGATTCCCAAAATGCCAGGCGGTTACGTACCCGACCCGCTTTCTCATCCACACACCACACCAGTACGCCAAACACACACAATAATAATGTCGTTGGGGGAAAAATGAGATTACTTGGACTGATTTTCATCGCCTTCTCTGCGCTCTGTTCCGTTGCGCAGGCTGCTGATCCAGTGGAATTACGCCTCTCCTGGTGGGGAGGAAACAGCCGTCATCAGGCGACGTTGACTGCGCTGGAAGCGTTTCAGAAAAAATATCCGCACATCAGCGTGAGGCCGGAATATACCGGCTGGGACGGGCACTTATCCCGTCTGACCACGCAGATTGCCAGCGGTGAAGAACCGGATGTCATGCAGGTAAACTGGAACTGGTTGCCGATTTTTTCCAAAACCGGTACTGGTTTTTATGACCTGAATAAGCTGACCGATACGCTGAAATTGCAGGATTTTCCCGAAGATGCACTAAAACCTGCGACAATTGACGGCAAAGTAAACGCGATTTCCACCTCGCTGAATGCGCTGGTGATGTATTACAACGCGGAAACCTGGAAGAAAGCCGGGCTACCGTATCCCACCACTTGGGATGAGCTGTTCCAGGCGGGCAAGGTATTTAAAGAGAAACTGGGCGATAACTATTTCCCCATCGCCTCGCCTGCACAGGACAGTGGTGAAGGATTACTGGAACTGCTCAACTATTACATGACGCAGAAATACCAGATTGGCATGATCGACGAAAAGAACAAACGCTTTAACTACAGTGATGCGCAATGGATCGAGGCATTTCGCTTCTATAAGCGTTTGATCGACGAACATGTGATGCCGTCCTCGAAGTATTACAATGCGTTCGGCAAAGTCGGGATGTATGAAACGCGTCCCTGGATTAATGGGGAATACGGCGGCGCTCATCTGTGGATTTCGGTTGTGAAGAAATACGCCGATCCGCTGGCGGCACCCGGCAAGCTCGAATTAGGGCCCTACATCATGACGCCGGGGTCGGATAATTCCGGGCAGTTCTTCAAACCCTCCATGCTGTTTGCTATCAGTAAAAATACCAAACATCCGAAAGAAGCGGCGCTGTTGCTGAACTATCTGATGAACGATCCTGAAGGCGCGCTGCTGATGGGCACCGAGCGCGGTATTCCGCTCAGCCGTATTGCCAGACAAGCGTTGGAAGAAAAGCAGAAGCTGGATACGAACGATCTGTCGGTTGTCGGATTATCACTGGCGCTGGAAAAACCGATGCAAACGCCCGTTTCCTCCTATCTTGAAGATCCTCAGCTTGCCAGCTTGATCCTGCAAACTATCGAACAGCTCGACTATGGCAAGAAGAGCGTGGAAGAATCGGCGAAAAACTTCAGCAATTCAGGCGAGCGCATTCTGAAGCGGGTGATTCGCTAAGCATTGACCAGAGAAGGTCGTTACTGACTAAGGTATTTTATTGGCCGGTGCGTTACGTCAGTTCAGCCAACTGCTGTTGCAGGCTATCGGCTAACGCGCGTGGACGCCCGGCATCAAACATCACATGCATGCTCACCGGGTACGCCCGGTGTTGCAGGCAGAAATCTTCCATCTCATGCCCGATCCCGTACAGCGCCTGAATATTGGTTTTGGCGATTTCCCGCAGCGTCCAGTTGTTCTCCACCTGTTTGCAGTAGTGCAACGTAAAGAAGGCTTTCTGCGCGTGAACAAAAGCGCGGCAATACAGCGTCAGGCCGCGCCATTCCTGCTGCCAGCGTTGCCTGAGCGCTTCTGGCATCGTGTGTTCACGAGAAAATTGCAGAGCGGCCTGCTGGCACTGCTCCGCCAGTTGCCACGCGGCATCTTTCTCTTTCGCGATGTGGTAGAGGTTCTGCGAAGCCAGCTCCGCATGCTGCGGATCGAACGTAATATCCTGACCAGAGCCCGGCAACCAGTGGTTACGATTGAGCTGACCGTACAGGCTCCAGATCGCCTGACCAAAGCTGGTTGGCAGCAGGCTGTGGCGATGAAACACGTGGTGGCGTGTGTACAGCGACAGGGAAATGGCCTGATGCGCCTGATCAAGCAAGGCTTGCATTGCGTGCAGCACCGCCTCATCCGGTTGCCACTCATAGCGTGTCATCAGCCATTGTGCAAACAGCGCACTTTCGTTGGTCGATGTGGTCTGGTGAGTGAGTAAACGGGAACAGGCGAACAGCGTAAATTCGCTGAGCGTGCCGATCACGCTGTGATTATCTACGCCCTCCCAACTGATACGACACAGTGCGCTGACAATGGCGGGATTTTTCTCCCGACACCACAGTAGCCGCCCTTGCACTTCGGTGTAGCGCAGGAAGGGGAGGTTACCCCAGCCGACTTCTTCCCCAGCCAAATCCAGCTCAACCCAGACTTCGCGTCCGCTGACATCCAGCAGCGCGGGGTTATTGGGAAACTCAGGCCAGAAGCGTTCCGGCGTGACTTTGATCGCGACAGAGACGGATTCCGGCAGCGTGCGAATGGCGTTCAGGACATTACCGATATCCTGATGGCTGGCGGGAAAGGCACGCAAGACCAGGTGGCGCTGATGGTAGTGCATCACGCGTGCGACGGCGGAGAAGAGGCGGTGATAGATCTGTTCGCTGTCGGCGTTGGTTGGCCAGTGCGTGGTGACGGGAACGACGCCGTTGATCTCATCGCCAGAAGGCGCGGAAAAGCGCAGCAGGCTATCGCTATTGGAGATCGCCAACAGCAGGCCGCTTAACCGCGGGATCTGCTGCATCAGCAGTTCGACTTTGGCGGCAAGGTAGTCGCACCAAAAATCGGTATCCATACGGAGGCTATGTTTGTCGTCCAGTAATTCCGGGTGATGGAGCAGTAAATCCGTAGGGAACGACAGCTCTTTGCATTGCAGATACAGCGCCAGCCCCTGTTCACGGCAGTGCGCCGCGACCTGATTCAGGTAAACACAGCGAGAACGTTGCTGGCTGCTGATGCGATCGTCAAAACGCGCGTTATTGTAGGCTTCTGGCGTGACCAGCTTATCCAGCAAATCTGCTGCGCCTAGCACCAGCGTATTGAAACCCTGTTCGCGGGCATAATCGATGACCGCAAGGACCTGTTGCCAATGCCAAATATCTTGCGTATTGAGTTCCAGCGCGCGCCGTTGCCACATCATTTTTCTCCCGTTGCCACTGGTATGAGTATCGCATTGATGTGCTATCGCAAAGGATAAATTCCTGGAGCGAACGCCAGAAATGTGAGCCTGTTCGCTAATGTCGATCGTGTAAGAGGTTGTTGGTGGGGCGGTTATTGTGGGGATGTCGATTATCGGCGGCATGATGACGCGTTCACCAGCCGACGTAGGGTGACAGAAATGAAGGATATCGGCTAAAAGCCTTCCAACAGCCTTAATTGGCTGAATGTGAGTGGCCGATAGAAGATATATCCTTGAATCCCAATGGGGTGGTATTTGTTTAACCTGTTCAAATCGGTCGCCTTCTCCACGCCTTCACAGATAATGTTTACGCCAAGAGGAATGAGTTTGTTTAATAAGACCTTTAGTTTTTGTGATTTTGTCTCTTCTTTACCGATGCCATCGATAATAGAGCGATCGATTTTTATGGTATCGAAGTCAAACAGGCTCAGGCTGTCTATTTGTAGATTTCCTGCGCCGAAGTCATCTAATGAAAGCATAAAGCCATATTTCTTGGCCTGATTTAAAAAGGGGATCCCGTCTATTAACTGCTGTCGGGTCGTTTTTTCACTGATCTCTATTTCTATATTCTTTGGGCTAACCTGATGCATGACGCATTTTTGGTATAACGTTTCCAGATAGGCAGAGTTATTAAACAGTAAATGTGAAAGATTGAATGATATTGTCATGCTGCTTTTGTTTTTTATTACCTGACAGACTACATCAAACATAAAGTCTGTCACTTTATCAATTGCTTTATACTTCTCTATTTTATCTATTGTTTGTTGAGTCGATATGAGCGTCCCTTCCGAATTATAAAACCTGGCGAGGGCTTCATAGCGGAATATTTTATTGTGAGGGAGATGGATGATAGGCTGGAACTCTGCGGTCAGCCTAAGAATTTTTCCATCAATATTCAATGTTGTTGTATT
Source organism: Pectobacterium colocasium (assembly GCF_020181655.1). NCBI lineage: Bacteria > Pseudomonadati > Pseudomonadota > Gammaproteobacteria > Enterobacterales > Pectobacteriaceae > Pectobacterium > Pectobacterium colocasium. Next base: position 3,796,948 of record NZ_CP084032.1, on the reverse strand, counting down.
CATTTTACTGATTACTCACCCTCTCCATAGAAATAGGAATTCCATAGCTTTGCTCGTCTGGATTCTACACAGCAATTTGGAATAGTTGGAAATTGTTTAAAATGATCAATAATTCTCATTTGATAGTTATTGGCTATTGAATGAAAAATAATGATCGTTTAAATCTATGTTGTGATTGGTGTTTAATTCTTATTTTATTAATTTACTTGGTGCTTTAAATTGATTATTTTTGTTTAATTAGTGGTTAAGTTGTTTTTGTTTGAATTTAAATCAATCTGACAGTGGCGTGTGACCGTTGTGACTTCATAGCATCCTTGTTAGGATGATAAACGACGTTAAGATTGCCGTTTCGTAATCCTATCAGGAGGGAGAAAAACTCAGAATTGAATCTGGGTGATGTTCTACTCAGTAAGAATCAGCATTTAATTCCGTGTGAGCATTCATTTTATTAAAAAGAGAAGTCCTTTTTGGATTTTGGGGTATATCACCATCGCGTTAATAGGTAGATATTATAGTGGAACATTTTTCTCCTCCTCCCGCTAAAGTGATTAGCGCATTGCTGCAACATCCCTATGTGATGTCTATCTATGCCAAGGATATGCTATATGCATTAAAGGCTGACGTTGCGGAATTGAATCTGGATAAAAACCGTATTGTGTTGGCAGTAGAATATTCTGGTTCAGATATCGACAGATATCTTGCCGATGGTGGTTTGAATTTTGATTTGGAGGCGCTCAAAGGTACGGAGAACATCGAACGAGAAACTTACAGTCTGTGTAATATTTCTACGCAATTATTCAAGACGGACAGTATGTTTTATCGTCTGGAGTGTCGCCTGCCAGACTCGGTTTTCGTCACTGAAAACCGAGGGGCGATTCGTATTCCTTTTATTCTTGGCATGCAGGCTCGTGTCCGTATCGAAGTTTATATGCATACGCTTAACGTGCCTGGAACGCTGCGTAATTTATCGACCGGTGGTTGTCTGGTTGAAATCGATCTGGTGGAAAGTATTGCGATTGACGTCGGTCAGGATATTCCCGGCATTACGCTGGAGTTTCCTAACGGGGAAAGCTTTTATGCCGAAGGAAGAATCCGCCACATACGGCCCTTTGGGAATAATGGCTATGCGGCTGTCGGTATCCAGTTTATCAATTTGTCTTCATCCCAGTCTGAAGCCCTGCTTCATTATACGCATGAGTCGGAAAGAGAGGCGGCATATCGAACTGGCGTCACTGGCAGCATGGTGTATTCGTCCCCGTTGTTCATTCCGGGCAGCAAGGAGAAAAACCTCTTGCTGCGAGAAAGCCAGGAACGTGAGAAACGTACTCGCCAGACGCCTATGGAACGAGGCGTCATGGAGGTTGCCCATCGGCTTCAGATTGGGCTGATGTACATCAAAACGCGCAATCAACTGCCTGTTGAGATTTTCTATGACTGCGTCGACACCCTGATCTATATGGTCAAAAAAGAGAGAAAGGCTTTTCTGTATGCGCTGTCGTTCCTGCGCGATGAGGCGGATTGGGTCAGGCATGCGGTACAGGTTGCAGGGCGGCTGGCGGATATGCTGCTTCTTGCCGATCCGCACGATCCCCATGTGCGCGAGGCGGTGTTGGGCGCGTTACTCCACACGATGGGCAAGCCGCTGCTGGTTAACGCCCGTCTGCCATCGCTAAAGGTCAACATGAATCCGACGCAGAAAGCGATCCTTAGCGGCCATGTGGAAGTGTTGTGTGCGAAGTTACGTGAACTCGACTGGGCGATCAGCCCCACTTGCCGTGATGTGATTGAGAATGCTAACGAGCGTTTGGACGGAAGCGGCTATCCGCAAGGTAAACGCGCTGAACAATTGTCGCCTTTAGTCCGACTGGTCTCTGTAATCAAGGCGATTAATAAGCTCAGGCATGCGCGCAATGGCGTTTCGCCCCGCACACCATTGGCTGCCTACCGCAAAATCTATGAGGTGAACGCCGCCTATGACAAGGGCGTGTTGGTCAAATATGTCCAGATTTATGGTCTCTACCCGATAGGCAGTCTGGCGAAATATTCGGGAGGCTTCCTCGGGTGGGTAATGGATATTGATAGAAAGGGCCGACCTGTTGCGGTACACCTCGTTAAGAACCTGCGCTTTCCTGATACCAATATCAGCAGCGTCGTCTCTAAAGGCGACTTGTTGCAGGTCGGCCAGCTCGAAAACATCGTGAATCCAGATGATTTCGGCATGAAAGTCCTGAAAATTTAACTCACATCCTGTCTGTATGGGGTTGCGTGGCAGCCCCGCTTTCTCGAATGCATTCTTACTGATATCGCCATGTAACGCGCGTGCCATCAGCCATAACACTTTAAGCAATAAGGATTATCAGAAAAACCATTTAGTCATTTTGGTTATTTAATATTTCCATCATTTCTTTAATTGTTAAGATGCAGATCGTTACCCTTATCCTCCATCCATCTTTTTATTGCATGTTTTTGTATTAGCGTCGTTGGCTAACTGCACAGGCACAAGGAAACAGACATCACAATGACTACTCCGGTTTCCCCCACTTCATTGCTTCCGCTGAGTGCGGAGCAATTAACGCGTTTACAGGCGGCAACCGGTGATTTCTCATCGACTCAGCTGGCCTGGCTATCCGGTTATTTCTGGGGGCTGGTTCAGCAGCCTGGGAATGTGCAGCCGGGGGCGATAACCGCCACGGCAACGACCGCCGCCGCAGTCACGGTGCCAGTACAAACGATCACACTGATCTCCGCCTCACAGACTGGCAATGCGCGCCGGGTCGCGGAACAGCTGCGTGACGATCTGCTGGCGGCCAAGCTGTCCGTCAATCTGGTCAATGCGGGTGATTACAAGTTTAAGCAAATCGGGCAGGAAAAACTGCTGTTGATCGTGACGTCGACGCAGGGAGAAGGGGAGCCGCCGGAAGAGGCGGTTGCGCTGCATAAGTTCCTGCTGTCCAAAAAAGCGCCGGCGCTGAAAGACACGGCATTTGCTGTGTTTGGTCTGGGTGATACCTCTTACGAATTCTTCAGCAAGGCAGGTAAGGATTTCGACAGCCGTCTGGCTGAGTTAGGCGCTGAACGTCTGCTGGATCGCGTTGATGCCGATGTGGATTATCAGACGCTGGCCGAGCAATGGCGCCGCCAGTTAGTTGATATTTTGCAGGCGCGGGTCCCGGTGCAGGGAACGGCGGTAGCACAGCTCGCTTCTCAAGGGGCACTGGATGAAATTACCAGCAGCCCATACAGCAAAGTGTCCCCGCTGCATGCCACGTTTGCGGTGAATCAGAAAGTCACCGGACGTAACTCCGAAAAAGATGTGCGCCATATTGAGATCGATCTCGGGGATTCCGGTTTGCGTTATCAGCCAGGTGACGCGCTGGGCGTGTGGTTTGATAACGATCCCGCGTTGGTGCAGGAACTACTGGAGTTGCTGTGGCTGAAAGGCGATGAGTCTGTCAGCGTTGACGGCAAGATGCTGCCATTATCGCAGGCGCTGAAAAGCCACTTCGAGCTGACGCAGAACACGGCGCCGATCGTCGAGAAATATGCGGCACTGTCGCGTAATGAAACACTGCTGTCGCTGATAGCCGATAAACCTGCGCTGCAACAGTTTGCACAGCGTACGCCGCTGGTGGATATGATGCGACAGGCACCGACTGAACTGACGGCGGATCAACTGCTGGGTCTGCTGCGTCCGCTGACGCCGCGTCTTTATTCCATTGCCTCGTCGCAGGCGGAAGTCGAAAGCGAAGTGCACATCACCGTTGGTGTGGTGCGCTACGACTACGAAGGGCGCGCGCGCGCGGGTGGCGCATCCAGCTATCTGGCCGACAGGCTGAGCGAAGACGATGAAATCCGCGTGTTCATCGAACATAACGATAACTTCCGTCTGCCTGCCAATTCCGACACGCCGGTTATCATGATTGGGCCAGGCACGGGGATTGCGCCGTTCCGTGCGTTTATGCAGCAGCGCGATGCCGAAGGAGCCGGGGGGAAAAACTGGCTGTTCTTCGGTAACCCACACTTCACGGAAGATTTTCTGTATCAGGTTGAATGGCAGCGCTACGTTAAAGACGGTCTGCTGACCCATATCGATCTGGCCTGGTCACGCGATCAAGCACACAAGATCTATGTACAGGACAAACTGCGCGAAAAAGGCGCAGAAGTCTGGCGCTGGATTCAGGACGGGGCGCACCTGTATGTATGTGGTGATGCCAACCGTATGGCCAAAGACGTCGAGCAGGCGCTGTTGGATGTAATAGTTGAGCATGGCGGCATGGACAGTGAACAAGCCGATGAATTTTTAAGTGACCTGCGCCTTGAGCGCCGTTATCAGCGAGATGTGTACTAATGAGTGAAAAATACGTTTTCAGTGAAAAACACCCTGGTCCGTTGGTGGTAGAAGGGAAACTCGCTGATGCTGAGCGCATGAAGCTGGCAAGTCACTTTCTGCGCGGCACGATTGCTGAAGACCTGAATGATGGTCTGACTGGCGGCTTCAACGGCGATAACTTTCTGCTGATCCGCTTCCACGGGATGTATCAACAGGATGACCGTGATATTCGCGCTGAGCGTGCCGAACAGAAGCTGGAACCTCGCCATGCGATGATGTTGCGCTGCCGTTTACCCGGCGGGGTGATGACGCCGGAACAGTGGCTGGGAATCGATAAATTTGCCAGCGAAAGTACGCTGTACGGCAGTATTCGTATTACTAACCGTCAGACTTTTCAGTTTCACGGCATTCTGAAACCGAACGTGAAGCCAGTGCATCAACTGCTGAATCGTCTTGGGCTGGATGGACTGGCGACGGCAAACGATGTGAATCGTAACGTGCTGTGTACGTCCAACCCGGTGGAATCTGAGCTGCATCAGCAGGCGTACGAGTGGGCGAAAAAGATCTCTGAGCATTTGCTGCCGCGCACGCGCGCCTATGCTGAGATCTGGATGGATCAGGAAAAGGTCGCGACGACGGATGAAGAGCCGATTCTGGGGGCGACGTATCTGCCGCGTAAGTTCAAAACCACGGTGGTGATCCCGCCGCAGAATGATGTTGATCTGCACGCCAACGATCTTAACTTTATTGCGATTGCTGATAACGGCCGTCTGGTGGGCTTCAACGTGTTGGTGGGCGGTGGGCTTTCTATCGCCCACGGCGACAAAGAAACCTATCCGCGCACGGCCAGTGAGCTGGGCTATATCTCCGTTGAGCATACGCTGGCCATCGCCGAAGCGGTGGTGACGACGCAGCGCGATTGGGGTAACCGTACCAACCGTAAAAACGCGAAAACCAAATACACGCTGGAGCGTGTGGGTGTCGAGAACTTCAAGCAGGAAGTGGAAGCGCGTGCCGGTGTGAAATTTGAAGCCGTACGTCCTTATGAATTCACCGGACGTGGCGATCGGATCGGCTGGGTAAAAGGTATCGACAATAAATGGCACCTGACGCTGTTTATCGAAAATGGCCGTATTCTGGATTACCCGGGGCGCCCGTTGAAAACGGGTCTGGCGGAAATCGCTAAAATCCATAAAGGGGATTTCCGCTTAACGGCGAACCAGAATTTGATCATCGCGGGCGTTCCTGCACGCAGTAAAGCGAAGATTGAGGCGCTGGCACGTGAACACGGTTTGATTGATGACGGCGTCAGCGAGCAGCGCAAGAATTCGATGGCCTGCGTGTCGTTCCCGACCTGTCCGCTGGCGATGGCGGAAGCAGAGCGTTTCCTGCCAGAGTTCGTCACGAAAGTGGAAGACATCATGCAGCAGCACGGCGTGGGGGATGAACATATCGTTCTGCGCGTCACGGGCTGCCCGAACGGCTGCGGCCGTGCGATGCTGGCGGAAATCGGTCTGGTGGGCAAAGCCGTGGGACGTTATAACCTGCACCTCGGTGGAAATCGCGAGGGAACACGTATTCCCCGCATGTATCGCGAAAACATTAATGAAACCGAGATCCTGGCAGAAATCGATCGGCTTATCGGGCTATGGGCGCAGGATCGCCAGCCGAATGAAGGCTTTGGTGATTTCACCATTCGTACCAACATCATTAAACCGGTGCTGGATCCCGCCCGCGATTTTTATGACTGACAGGAGAGCCTGATGGCCGAATTTAATCTTGAGGCGCTCAACGCGTTACCGAAAGCGGAGCAGGCGGCAGCGCTCGCTGGCGTGAATGGTCAGCTTGAACAGCTGTCGGCGCAGGAAAGAGTGAGCTGGGCGCTGGAGAATCTGCCGGGCGACTATGTTTTGTCGTCCAGCTTCGGCATTCAGGCTGCGGTATCGCTGCATCTGGTGACGCAGCAGCGGCCGGATATTCCGGTCATTCTCACTGATACGGGCTATCTGTTTCCTGAAACCTATCAGTTTATTGATGCGCTGACGGAGCAGTTGAAGCTGAATCTGCAAGTGTTTCGCGCTGCTGAATCTCCGGCCTGGCAAGAGGCGCGCTACGGTAAGCTGTGGGAACAGGGCGTGGAAGGCATCGAGCGCTACAACCAACTGAATAAAGTCGAGCCGATGAATCGGGCGCTGAGCGAATTAAAGGCGAAAACGTGGTTTGCTGGCCTGCGCCGCGAGCAGTCCGGCAGCCGAGGCGAATTGCCGGTGCTGGCGATTCAGCGTGGCGTCTTCAAATTCCTGCCGATTATCGATTGGGATAACCGCACGGTTTATCAGTATCTGAAAGAAAACGGCCTGAGCTATCACCCGCTCTGGGATCAGGGCTACCTGTCTGTTGGCGATACCCACACCACCCGCAAATGGGAACCGGGCATGAGCGAAGAGGAAACCCGCTTCTTCGGCCTGAAACGCGAATGTGGGCTGCACGAAGGGTGAACAGAAACCGGGCACCGCCCGGTTTTTTATCGCCTGAATAACGCTTGTGAACGTATTGTTATTCCATTACGGAACTTGTCATTCCAATTCGGCATTTCATAAGTGTTCTGTCCTCACCGTATAGTCGCATTATCTACTTTTTTGCTTAGTTAAGGCGATTGTGAACTATCTCCCTATATTTGCCGATCTTCGTCAGCGTCCGGTACTGGTTGTCGGCGGCGGCGAGGTTGCTACGCGCAAAATCGATCTACTGCAACGCGCGGGTGCGGAGGTAAAAATTGTCGCGCAGGCACTGGCTGAACCGTTGGCTGTGCAACATCAGGCTGGGCAGATTGAATGGCTGGCGCAGACGTTTACGCCAGAGCTGTTATCCGGCGTGTTTCTGGTGATTGCCGCAACGGATGACGCTGAGCTGAATGCCGCGGTGTTTGAGGCGGCGAATCAGCGTCATTTGCTGGTGAACGTGGTGGACGATCAGCCTAAGTGTTCGTTTATTTTTCCTTCGATTGTCGATCGTTCTCCGCTGGTGGTGGCGATTTCCTCCGGCGGTCAGGCGCCCGTACTGGCGCGTTTGCTGCGTGAAAAACTGGAATCCTTACTGCCGACCAGTCTGGGCACGATGGCGGACATCGCCGGAAGTTGGCGTGACAGAATTAAAACCCGACTGCATTCGATGCCGGCACGCCGTCGTTTTTGGGAGCGGCTATTTGTTGGACGCTTCGCTTCGCTGGTGTCCGCTGGGCAGTTGGCGCAGGCCGAAGATGAACTGCAACAGCAACTGGTTAATCAGCAAGACGAGCAGCAACTGCCCGCGGCAGCACGTGGTGAAGTGGCGCTGGTTGGCGCAGGCCCCGGCGATGCTGGGCTGCTGACGCTGCGTGGATTACAAGTGATGCAGCAGGCGGACGTGGTGCTGTATGACCATCTGGTCAGCCCCGACGTGCTGGATCTGGTGCGCCGCGATGCCGAACGCATCTGCGTCGGAAAGCGCGCCAGTGCCCATTCGCTCCCGCAGGATGAGATTAATCAGCTATTGGTGACGCTGGCGCAAGAAGGTAAGCGTGTAGTGCGTCTGAAAGGCGGCGATCCCTTTATTTTTGGCCGCGGTGGCGAAGAGTTGCAGGCGGTGGCGCAGGCTGGCATCACGTTTCAGGTGGTGCCCGGTGTGACGGCTGCGGCGGGCGTCACAGCGTATGCGGGGATCCCGTTAACGCACCGTGACTACGCACAAAGCGTGCTTTTTATTACCGGTCACTGTCGTCCAGATGGCGACGAACTGGACTGGTCAACGCTGGCCCGTGGGCGTCAGACGCTGGCGATTTATATGGGAACGATGAAAGCTGCGGAAATTGCACAGCAGCTTATCGCGCATGGCCGCTCATCACAGACCCCTGTCGCGGTAATCAGCCGTGGCACTCGACACGATCAGCAGGTGCAAATCGGCACGCTGCACGAGTTAGAACATTTGGCACGGCAAGCGCCGACACCGGCGCTGCTGGTGATTGGCGAGGTGGTGGATTTGCACCATCAGATTGCCTGGTTTGGTCAGACAACGCCGACGGTGCCGCAAGACAGCCGCCCAGCGGTAGTAAACTTGGCTTAAGGAAAGGGTATGGACGAGAAACGACTCACGCATTTACGGCAGCTTGAAGCCGAAAGCATTCACATCATCCGCGAAGTGGCGGCCGAGTTCAGTAATCCGGTGATGATGTACTCCATCGGTAAAGACTCTTCGGTGATGCTGCATCTGGCGCGCAAGGCGTTCTATCCGGGTTCGCTGCCTTTCCCGCTGCTGCACGTTGATACAGGTTGGAAATTTCGTGAAATGTACGAATTCCGCGATCGGACGGCGAAGGCCTACGGCTGTGAGCTGTTGGTACACCGTAACCCGCAGGGCGAAGCATTGGGGATTAACCCTTTTGTACACGGCAGCGCCAAGCATACCGACATCATGAAAACCGAAGGGCTGAAGCAGGCGCTGGATAAATACGGTTTTGATGCCGCGTTTGGCGGCGCGCGTCGTGATGAAGAAAAATCGCGTGCCAAAGAGCGCATTTACTCCTTCCGCGACCGTTTCCACCGTTGGGATCCGAAGAACCAACGCCCGGAACTGTGGCATAACTACAACGGCCAGATTAACAAAGGCGAAAGCATCCGCGTTTTCCCGCTCTCCAACTGGACCGAACTGGATATCTGGCAATACATCTATCTGGAAAACATCGAGATTGTCCCACTCTATCTGGCCGCGCCACGCCCGGTGCTAGAGCGCGATGGCATGTTGCTGATGGTGGATGACGATCGTATCGACCTGCAACCGGGTGAAGTTATCGAACAACGCATGGTTCGTTTCCGCACGCTAGGCTGCTGGCCGCTGACGGGCGCGGTGGCATCCGAGGCGCAGACGCTGCCGGAAATCATCGAAGAGATGCTGGTTTCCACTACCAGCGAGCGTCAGGGAAGGGTAATTGACCGCGATCAGGCCGGTTCAATGGAACTGAAAAAGCGTCAAGGGTATTTCTGAGGAATCGTCGAATGAGCCAAATTTCGTTAAAAGACACAGCCGCAGAAAATGGGGCTGAGAAAGATGCTGTTGCCATCAACAATGCGATTGCACAGCAGATCGCCGAGCAGGGCGGTGTGGAAGCGTATTTGCACGCACAGCAGGATAAAACGCTGCTGCGTTTCCTGACCTGCGGCAGCGTCGACGATGGAAAAAGTACGCTGATTGGCCGTTTACTACATGATACGCGCCAAATTTATGAAGATCAGCTCAGCACGCTGCACAATGACAGCAAGCGTCTGGGGACGCAGGGTGAAAAGCTGGATCTGGCGCTGCTAGTCGATGGGCTTCAGGCCGAACGCGAGCAGGGCATCACGATTGACGTGGCCTACCGCTATTTTTCGACGGAAAAGCGCAAATTCATCATCGCCGATACGCCGGGACACGAGCAGTACACGCGCAACATGGCGACCGGTGCATCGACCTGCGAACTGGCGATTCTGCTGATTGACGCTCGCAAAGGCGTATTGGATCAAACCCGTCGTCACAGCTTTATTGCGACCCTGCTGGGGATTCGCGATCTGGTGGTGGCGGTGAATAAAATGGATCTGGTTGATTATCAGCAAGCGGTATTTGAGCAGTTTAAGCAGGATTATCTGGATTTTGCCCAGCAACTGCCTGCCGATCTGAATATCACCTTTGTGCCGATTTCTGCGCTGGATGGCGACAATGTCGCCACGCCAAGCACAACGATGAGCTGGTATACCGGCCCGACGTTGTTAGGTGTGTTAGAAACGGTAAATGTGGCGCAGCGTAGCCTCGAACAGGCAATGCGCTTCCCGGTGCAGTATGTTAACCGTCCGAATCTGGATTTCCGCGGCTATGCGGGTACGCTGGCCTCCGGCATTATCCGAGTCGGGCAACGGGTTAAGGTGCTGCCGTCTGGCGTGGAATCGACCGTTAGCCGTATTGTGACCTTTGATGGTGATTTACCGCAGGCACAGGCGGGAGAAGCGATTACGCTGGTGCTGGCGGACGAGATTGACATTAGCCGTGGCGATCTGCTGGTCGATAGCAGTGAATCACTGAAAGCAGTGCAGCATGCGTTGGTGGATGTCGTCTGGATGGCGGAGCAGCCGCTGGTGCCGGGACAGAGCTACGACATCAAGATTGGCGGTAAGAAAACGCGTGCCCGAGTCGAGAACATTCAGTATCAGGTTGAGATTAATACGCTAACGCAGCGCGTCGCGGAGAACCTGCCGCTGAATGGCATCGGTTCGGTTGAGCTGATTTTTGATGAGCCGCTGGTGCTGGACAACTATCAGCACAACGCGGTGACGGGCGGGATGATCTTTATCGATCGTCTGAGCAACGTCACGGTAGGCGCGGGTCTGGTACGGGAACCTATCGAGCAGGTGTATCAGGAGCCGGGCGCGTACAGTGCGTTTGAGCTGGAACTGAATGCGCTGGTGCGTCGTCACTTCCCGCATTGGGGTGCGCGCGACCTGCTGGGGGGCAAATAACGTGTCTTTACGCGATGAACCGACTGACGAGAACGTCGTCTGGCATGCGCACGATGTCACCCGTGAGTCGCGCGAGAAGTTGCATGGTCATCAGGGCGTGGTTATCTGGTTTACCGGGCTGTCAGGTTCCGGTAAATCCACGCTGGCGGGAGCGCTGGAGCAGGCGCTACACGCTCGCGGCGTCAGCACTTACCTGCTGGATGGCGACAACGTCCGGCACGGTTTGTGCCGGGATTTGGGCTTTACCGACGACGATCGGCGCGAGAATATTCGCCGCGTGGGTGAAGTTGCCAAACTGATGGTGGATGCCGGTCTGGTGGTCCTGACCGCGTTTATCTCGCCGCACCGCGCCGAGCGTAAAATGGTGCAGGATTTGCTGGGTGAAGGGCAATTCATTGAAGTCTTCGTCGATACGCCGTTAGCGACCTGTGAAGCGCGCGATCCTAAAGGGTTGTATAAAAAAGCCCGTGCGGGAGAACTGCGTAATTTCACGGGGATCGACTCGGCGTATGAAGCGCCGGACGCGCCCGATAGTCACCTGGATGGTGAACAATTAGTAACAAATTTGACAGGCCAATTGTTAGATCTGCTTGGCAAGCGAGCTATTATCAAGCTCTGACATCCCCGCTTTTTTTCACCGCGCTGTTGGGTGATGCAGGGGAAGAATGGGAAAGATTATGCAAAATGCCACGCAGTTAACGATTAGCAAGACTCGGCCAGCGCAAGAAGAGGATGACGGCGTTTCCTACCTGTTTATGGGGGCGGTGACGGGGTTCTCCTTCTATTGGTTGGCCTTTAGCATTCCCTTTCTGGTATACGGCTCCAATACCACGTTTTTCTTCATGCTTTACACTTGGCCGTTCTTTCTGGCGCTGATGCCGTTTTCGGTGCTGGTTGGCGTCGGGTTTAGTTTTTTGCTGAGAGGCTATATTTTTTATACGCTTTTTGCGACGGGGCTGACGGTGATCTGTCTGTTCTGGCTGGTGTTTTCTTTTCTAACGGGGTGGTAAAAGAACAGGCTGCCAGCGCGGAAGACGCTGACAGCCTGATTTTGTAGTATTGAGCGAATTTACAGCACTTTGCTCAAAAACGCCTGCGTACGCGGATTACTTGGATGTGTAAAGATCGCCTCTGGCGTCCCTTGTTCCTGAATGATCCCCTGATCGATGAAGATCACTCTATCGGCGACTTCTTTGGCAAATGCCATCTCATGGGTCACAATGACCATGGTCATACCTTCGTTCGCCAGCGTTTTCATGACGGCCAGCACTTCGCCAACCAGTTCAGGGTCCAGCGCGGAGGTCGGTTCATCAAACAGCATGATGGCCGGTTCCATCGCTAACGCGCGGGCAATCGCGACGCGCTGCTGCTGTCCACCGGACAGGCTGTTCGGCCAGGCATCTATTTTATCCAGCAAACCAACCTTGCTGAGCAAGGCTTTAGCCCGTTCAACGGCCTGTGCACGGGGTAATTTCTTCACATCCATCGGCGCCATGATCACATTTTCCAACACTGTCATGTGCGGGAACAGATTAAAGCGCTGAAACACCATTCCCACGCTTTCACGCATGCGGTTGATGTCGGTTCTCTTATCGTGAATGGCAAAGCCGTTGACCGTAATCTCGCCCGCCGATAGCGTCTCCAGCGCGTTAATACAGCGCAGAAAGGTACTTTTTCCTGAGCCCGATGGGCCAATCAGGCAGAGCACTTCCTGAGGCGCGATGTCACAGGAAATACCGCGCAGGACGTGTGTATCCCCAAACTGTTTTTGCAGGTTTTTAACGTGAATCACTTTTGCCAAACCTCGTTTCCATGTGCCGCACCAGCAGCGAAAGCAGGAAAGTAATAACCCAGTAGACGATAGAGATCGCCAGGTAGGGCTCCCAGTACGTGGCGTAAGCCCCTGATACCGTGCGAGCGGCATAGGCAAGATCGGCCAATCCGATTGCCGACGCCAGCGATGAATCTTTCACAATCGCGATGGCGTTATTGCCCAGCGGTGGCAGCATACGGCGAAATGCCTGTGGCAGAATCACTTTGCGCATGGTTCGGCCATAGCTCATGCCGAGCGATCGTGATGCTTCCATCTGACCACGGTCAATGGATTGAATACCGGCTCGGAATATCTCGGAGACATAGGCTCCCGCATTCAGCGTAATCGCCACAATGCAGGAGAGGAACGCGCCATAATCGGCACGCAGCGTGCGGGCGAAATCGGCCGACATAATATTGCTGGTGACCAGCAGGCCATCACGTGGATTGATGAACAGCGGCACCAGAGCGAAGTGCACCACCATGATTTGCACAAATAGCGGCGTACCGCGAAAGGCGCTGATGTAGATGCGTACTGGCCATTGAACGCCGTAGTGCAGGATATATTTCCACGGGCCGTGCGGCGCTTGCGCTAAGCGGCCTAACCCGAGTGTTAATCCCCAGCAGGTGCCAAGAATGACACAGATAATGGTGCATTTGATGGTCATCCAGGTGCCTTCCATAAAGAGAGGCGCATATTCCTGAATGATCTCCCAACGAAATCCCGTCAAGATCGTTTCCTTTTTTGAATAGGCTAACGTAATGATTGTTCTAAATTAAACCGGACAGGTTGGCTGTCCGGTGAGTGCGATGTCTCGCGTGAGGCGATGGAGACCAGGAGAAGCGCGCCGTGCCTTACTGGCGTTATTCTGCGGGTAAAGTTGGTACGTTGTTATCAAACCAGGTTTGGTAGATCTTGGCGTAGGTGCCGTCAGCAACGATTTTTTTCAGCCCGGCGTTAATCTTCTCACGCAGTTGATCGTTGCCTTTCGCGACGGCGATTCCAAAATACTGACGTTCGAATTTGGCATCGGAAACCAGATTGAACTGTTTTTCAGGGTGAGTCTTAATGTAAAACTTCACCACGCCCACATCGCCAACCGCTGCACCCACGCCATCTTCATACAGCTCTTGTAACATTAACGGCGTGTTATCGAAGCGCTTAATCGATGTACTGTTTTTCCCTAATACATCGGAGACCACGATATCGGCGGTACTGGAGTTTACCACGCCCACTTTGTGATCTTTCAGCGCGGCGATCGAGTCGATCGTTGAGCCTTTAGGAACGACGATCGACTGTTCGGCAGGAAAGTAAGGCGCGGAGAAATCGACCATTTGCTTACGTTTGTCGGTAATCGTGATACCCGAAATGATAATGTCACGGTCACCGGAATTAAGGGTCGCGAAGATGCCTTCCCACGGCGTATTGATCAGCTTGATATTAAAATTCTCTGCCTTGGCGATAGCTTTAATAATATCAATATCAAAGCCTTCCAGCTCTTTCTGCGCGTTTTCAAACTCAAAGGGGCGATAAGTTCCACCAGAACCGACAACGTAAGTAGGCTCAGCGGCGAAGGCGCTGGTAGAGAGTGCGGTGGCGAAGAGCGCACCAACAAATAACAGTTTCTTGAACATTGTGTCTCCTGGTTTAGATATAAAAACGTAAAGGTGAAATTTTCTTTTTTTATGCACTTTGAATGCATAAAAATACACAGATAGCACGAATGGTTCAACCGACGTTTTCCGGTGAACGGTTTTATCTACGTTATTTCTGGACATCTGCGTCTTCTGACAACTGGCGGAGAGTGGGGGATGAATAGAAGATACGAGGGTTTCTGGGAGTGTTGAGTGGGACTTCTTGCCCGAAATCTCCCCCATTTAGGTACGCGGCAGAGCGAATCTTGCCTTCCACTGCCGGACACAGTGGAGTCGAAACAAAAGTTATGGGATGATTAGGCGGTTTTTCAGGGGGCGGGATGGGAAAGCTTACGCTGTTATTATTGATATTGCTTGGCTGGCTTCAGTACTCACTGTGGCTGGGCAAGAATGGCATTCATGATTATGTTCGGGTGAAGGATGATGTTGTTGTCCAGCAGGGGAACAACGCCAAATTAAAAGACCGTAACGAACAACTGTTTGCCGAAATTGACGATCTCAATGGCGGACAGGAAGCGATTGAAGAGCGCGCACGCAATGAACTGGGTATGATCAAACCCGGTGAAAGCTTCTATCGTCTGGTACCAGAATCGAACCACCGTAGCGCGAATACGACTTCATCTAATCCTTCTCCATCCAACAATACACAACGTTGACGCATGCAGACACCGAGCCTTTCCCCGCCTGATATTGTTGCCGTTTTGCCCGCCGCGGGTAACGGCAGCAGAATGCAAAACGATCGTCCTAAGCAGTATCTGACGATTGGTAATGACGCAACCGGCCATAAAACCATTCTTGAACACACTATCGACGCGCTTTTACGCCATCCGCGCGTGCAGCGTGTCGTTGTCGTTATTAGCCCTGATGACGCATTTTTTCATACTCTGGCGATTGCTAACGACCCCCGTATTTTTCCCGTTACGGGAGGGCGGCATCGTGCTGATTCTGTGCTGGCTGGCCTGTCCGCCGTTGCGGATAGCGCGTGGGCGCTGGTGCATGACGCGGCGCGTCCGTGTCTGCATCTGGACGATCTGACGCGTTTGCTGACGATTGTCGAACAGAGTGACGTTGGTGGAATTTTGGCCGCCCCGGTTCGTGATACCATGAAGCGCAGCACGGATGGATTTATCGATCGCACGGTAGAACGTAACGATTTATGGCATGCACTGACACCGCAGCTTTTTCCTGCGGCGCTGTTGAAACAGTGCTTGCAACAGGCGCTTCAGGATGGCGTTGCCGTCACAGATGAAGCCTCCGCGTTGGAATATTGTGGCTATCGCCCGCAAATTATCAGCGGACGTTCGGATAATATCAAAGTCACTCGTCCAGAGGATTTGGCATTAGCCGAATTCTATTTAACCCGTTTGCAGTAACCTCATTTTATTCGCTAAATTTATTCGTTAAATATAGATAAGGAGAATGCGCGATGCGTATCGGTCACGGTTTTGATGTCCATAAGTTCGGTGGAGAAGGTCCGCTGGTGATCGGTGGCGTGCGAATTCCTTATACTCAGGGCCTGCTGGCGCATTCCGATGGGGATGTGGTACTGCATGCGGTGACGGATGCCCTGTTGGGTGCCGCCGCACTGGGCGATATTGGTAAGCTATTTCCTGATACCGATCCGGCGTTTAAAGGCGCGGACAGCCGTGGCTTGCTGCGTGAAGCCTGGCGTCGTATTAATGAAAAAGGCTATCAGTTAGGAAATCTGGACGTCACGATTATTGCGCAGGCACCGAAAATGGCACCGCACATTCCGCAAATGCGCGTGAATCTGGCAGAAGATTTGCTGTGCCATATGGATGACGTCAATGTGAAAGCCACGACGACAGAACAGTTGGGCTTTACCGGTCGTGGTGAAGGCATTGCCTGCGAAGCCGTTGCCTTGCTGGTGAAAAAAGAAACGGGTGAAATTGTTGCGTGGTAAGCCGTTTTCTATCAGTAATGTCTTATCAACATGATCCTATTAATCATAGAAAATTAACAGTATAAGAAACAAGGTCATGGCTGCGCGTCATCCGGCCATGATCGTGTAGGATAACGATGGAAAATAGCGAACAACTCGTTTGGTTGCACGGTGAACCACAGGCTACCGGCTCATTGAAATCGGCTGCGGAAGATTTTGTCGTCGTTGAAGATCTGGGGTTCCAGCCAGACGGTGACGGTGAGCATGTGCTGTTGCGCGTGCGCAAGCGTGGCTGCAATACGCAATTTGTAGCCGAAATGCTGGCGAAATTCGCTCGCTTGCCGCTGCGGGCCGTGAGCTATGCAGGCCTGAAAGATCGTCATGCTGTCACCGAACAGTGGTTCTGTCTGCATATGCCGGGAAAGGACACGCCAGATTTCTCCTCGCTGACGCTTGAAGGCTGTGACGTGCTGGAGTCCGTTCGCCACCGCCGCAAACTGCGTATCGGTACGCTGCGGGGTAACTATTTTACTCTGGTGCTGCGTCAGGTCAGCGATCGACGCGAGGTGGATGCGCGCTTGACGCTGATTGCCGCGAACGGCGTCCCTAATTATTTCGGTAGCCAGCGTTTCGGACGCAACGGAAATAATCTTGAGCAGGCGCGTCTTTGGGCGAATAACGAAATTCGGGTAAAAGAACGTAATAAACGTAGTTTTTATCTTTCCGCCAGCCGCAGTGCGATGTTTAATCAGGTTGCCAGCGCAAGACTGGCGGGAGCGCAGGCGAAAACCGTTTTGTGTGGTGACGCATTGCAGTTGACCGGTCGCGGCAGCTGGTTTGTTGCTAAGCCTGACGAACTGGAAGCCTTACAGACGCGCCTTGATGCTGGCGAACTCCAGGTTACCGCGCCGCTGCCCGGTGATGGTGAACTGGGTACGCAGGATGAGGCGCGAGCATTTGAAGAGCAGGCTTTGGCGGGACAAGAAACGCTGTGGTCGTTGGTCAAGCGTGAACGGGTTGAATCGGCCCGGCGTGCGATACTGCTGTATCCGCAACAGATGCATTGGGAATGGCAGGACGACGCGACTGTTGAAGTGACATTCTGGCTACCTGCGGGCAGTTTTGCGACCAGTGTGGTACGTGAATTGCTGCATTCAGATCAGGATGCCGATATCGGTGTCTGATGTACTTAATGCTGTTCGTTTAAGGCTGAATGTATTAGAGGGAAACACGGTGATGAGGTTCCCGCAGGGAGACCTCACACCGTGGTCGCCCTCGGTATCTCGATCCTTAGGTGGTCGGTATGAGTCTGATGTGCTGCGATGTTTTTGCAGAAAATTGTTGAGAGAAGAAATGCCAGCAACCGCGTGGTCGTGGCGGCGGGCTGGCTCTTGTGCGGTAAAATTGCTGTATTGGTGACGAGGTTAACCAGAGCTGAGGTCGGCGGGGAATGGTAAACAAGCGTATAGAAACGTTGCTGGCGCAGTTGCGTCAGCAGGGCATTCAGGACGAACGTCTGCTGAAGGCGATAGAAGCCGTACCCAGAGAACGTTTTGTTGATGAAGCTTTTGAACATAAAGCGTATGAAAACACCGCTCTGCCTATTGGTTCCGGCCAGACTATCTCGCAGCCCTATATGGTTGCGAAAATGACGGAGCTACTCAGCCTGACGCCGGTATCCCGCGTGTTGGAAATTGGTACGGGTTCGGGGTATCAAACGGCGATTTTAGCGCATCTGGTGCGACACGTTTGCTCGGTGGAGCGCATCAAGGGGCTGCAATGGCAGGCTAAGCGCCGCTTAAAGCAGCTGGATTTGCACAATGTTTCTACCCGCCATGGCGATGGATGGCAGGGCTGGGCGTCGCGCGGACCGTTTGATGCCATTATCGTTACCGCGGCGCCACCGGAAATTCCCCGTGCGCTGCTGGAACAGTTAGATGAAGGCGGCGTAATGGTGTTGCCCGTTGGGGAACAGTCGCAAATACTGCAAGTTGTACAGCGCCATGCCGGTGAATTTATTATTCAAACGGTTGAAGCTGTTCGGTTTGTTCCGCTGGTCAAAGGGGAATTAGCCTGATACCGTGGCGTTGGTGTGCATTTGTTGTTAAGTCTTTAAAATTTCAACACAACTGTTTTATAGTGCGAACTTGTTGATATTGTTAGCCTCTAATCATCGCGGTGCCTTTCCCGTTTTGCTTATGCGCCAGCGATGGTGAAGTAGCGATCTTTCTCGTTCCAATTAACGAATACATGAGCGGATATCGTTTACGCTACAATCAATTACGCAACGGCAGCAATTACGCAACGGCAGTAACTATGCACCGGCAGTAACTACGCAATGGGCAGTTGGGCTACAGCCAGTAAAACGGCAGCAGATGCGAGGCAAACATGTCCGAATTGGGTTCTGAGTATTACGGTTTCTTGAATGTTATCGACACTTTTTTGAACGCTATTTTTTTGAACGTTATAGTTATAGGGGAGTAAGGCGCATGGGAAGCCGAATGATGAATTTGCGTCACATTGCTGCTTGTACGGTGATTGTCTTAGGATTGGCTGGATGTACCAACAATAATTCCAAATCCGCACCGATCAGCAGCGTTGACGGAAATACGGGCAGCCGAGGGGGAATGTTATCTGCGCCACCATCGCGTATTTCAACGACGAGTGAAAGTGTGGCAACGACGCCCGATGGCCGGATCGTTTATAACCGCAGCTACGGTAATATTCCAAAAGGCAGTTACAGCGGTGGCAATTCCTACACCGTTAAACGTGGCGATACCCTGTTTTATATCGCTTGGATCACTGGCAATGATTACCGGGATCTGGCGCAGCGCAACAATATTCCTGAACCGTACAGCCTGAATGTGGGGCAATCATTGAGTTTAGGCAATGGGTCCGGCAACAACGCTTCAGGCGGTGGTCTGACGAGCGGTGGTGGCATGCTGGCAACAACCGATGCCACCCGAGGGGGAGTACCAACTCCGCCATCGAGTGCTCAAATACAAACTACATCGGTTGATTCTCAGTCAACTAATGCGTATTCTGGTAATCAGGGTAAACAGAATGTAGGTAAGATGTTACCTACGGCAGGGGCAACGACAACCGCTCCTGTTTCCGCACCAGCGGCTGTTGCCAGCAGCAATACGGCTGCTGTCGGCAGTTGGCGTTGGCCTACCGATGGGAAAGTCATAGATAGTTTCTCCGATTCCGAAGGGGGAAATAAAGGGATTGATATCGCCGGCTCACGTGGGCAACCGATCACCGCAACCGCCAGTGGGCGCGTGGTGTACGCGGGTAACGCGCTACGTGGTTACGGAAATCTGATAATCATCAAGCATAATGATGACTACCTCAGTGCCTATGCCCATAACGATACGATGCTAGTCCGTGAGCAACAAGACGTCACGGCAGGACAAAAAATCGCTACGATGGGCAGTACAGGCACCAGCTCAGTTCGCTTGCACTTTGAAATTCGTTACAAGGGGAAATCCGTAAACCCGCTGCGTTTTCTGCCGCAGCGATAAATCGGGCAGAGTATTTCGGTATTCTGCCAAGGGATCACGGGTAGGAGCCACTTATGAGCCAAAGTACGCTGAAAGTTAACGAGTTACATGAAGATACCGATTTCGACGAGAATGGACTTGACGTTTTTGACGATAAGGCGCTGGTAGAGGAAGATACCAATGATAATGACTCGGCGGAAGACGAGCTGTTATCACAAGGGGTCCCACAGCGTGTCCTGGACGCAACACAGCTCTATTTAGGCGAAATCGGCTATTCGCCGCTTTTGACCGCAGAAGAAGAAGTTTATTTTGCCCGGCGTGCGTTGCGTGGTGATGTCCCATCGCGCCGCCGGATGATTGAGAGTAATCTGCGGTTGGTGGTGAAAATTGCCCGCCGTTACAACAATCGTGGTCTGGCGCTGCTGGATCTGATTGAAGAGGGTAACCTCGGCCTGATCCGTGCGGTTGAAAAATTCGATCCAGAAAGAGGATTCCGTTTTTCAACCTACGCAACCTGGTGGATTCGACAGACGATAGAACGGGCGATCATGAATCAAACCCGTACCATTCGCTTGCCGATTCACATCGTCAAAGAACTCAACGTTTATCTGCGCACCGCGCGCGAACTGTCTCACAAACTGGATCACGAGCCGAGTGCGGAAGAAATTGCCGAACAGCTCGATAAGCCCGTTGACGACGTCAACCGCATGCTGCGTCTGAATGAACGTATTACTTCCGTCGATACCCCGCTGGGCGGTGATTCGGAAAAAGCGCTGCTGGATATTCTGGCAGACGAAAAAGACAACGGACCTGAAGACACCACTCAGGATAACGATATGAAACAGAATATCGTTAAATGGCTGTTTGAGCTTAACGCCAAGCAGCGTGAGGTGTTGGCGCGTCGTTTCGGCCTGCTAGGGTATGAAGCGGCTACGCTGGAAGATGTCGGTCGTGAAATAGGCTTAACGCGTGAGCGTGTTCGTCAGATTCAGGTTGAAGGCTTGCGCCGCCTGCGGGAAATTTTGCAGGTTCAGGGGTTGAGCATTGAAGAACTGTTTCGTGAATAATGCACGCTAAGTTACTGAAGCCTTGAAATAAAAAATGGTGGGGAAACCCACCATTTTTTTATGTCTGCATTCGCCCTTTCCTGTGAAAGGGCGGTTCGGCAGCGATTAGCGGACGATATTTGCCAGCAGGAAATCGACGATTTCGCTGGTTTTAATCATCTGCTTTTCACCAACCCGGCGGTGCTTATATTCAATCTCTTCACTATCCAGATTGCGATCGCCAATAACGATGGTGTGCGGTACGCCAATCAGTTCCATATCGGCGAACATCACGCCTGGACGCTCTTTGCGGTCATCAAGCAGAACTTCAATGCCCTTAGCGCGCAACTGCTGATAGATATCCTCAGCGACTTCCTTCACGCGGAAAGATTTGTGCATGTTCATCGGCAGAATAGCAACGTGGAAAGGGGCAATCGCGTCTGGCCAAATGATGCCGCGTTCGTCATGATTCTGCTCAATCGCCGCAGCGACAACGCGCGTGACACCAATACCGTAGCAACCCATCGTCAGCGTCTGGTTACGGCCATCTTCACCTTGAACCGTGGCTTTCAGCGCTTCAGAATATTTGCTGCCCAGTTGGAAAATATGGCCCACTTCGATACCGCGTTTAATTTGCAGTGTGCCTTTACCGTCTGGACTGATATCGCCTTCAACCACGTTACGGATATCTGCAACCTGCGGCAGCGCAACGTCACGCTCCCAGTTGATGCCAAAATAGTGTTTGCCATCAATGTTCGCGCCAGCGCTGAAGTCGCTCATGGCTGCAACAGAGCGATCGACAACGACTGGAATCGACAGCTTGACCGGACCCAGTGAACCTGGGCCCGCGCCGATGGTAGCGCGAATTTCTTCTTCCGTTGCGAATGTCAACGGGCTGGCTACCTGAGCAATTTTCTCAGCTTTGATTTCGTTCAGTTCGTGATCGCCGCGAACCAGCAGAGCAACCAGTTTATGGCCGCTTTCTTCTGTTGCTTTAACCAGCAGCGTTTTCACGGTTTTTTCTACCGGCAGCTTAAACTGCTCAACCAGCTCGGCGATGGTCTTGGCGTTTGGCGTATCAACCAGACGCAGCTCTTCCGTCGCTTCGGCGCGGCCTAACTTCGGCGCAACCGCTTCTGCCAGTTCAATGTTTGCCGCGTAGTCGGATTCCGTTGAGAAAACGATATCGTCTTCACCGCTGGTCGCCAGTACCTGAAATTCATGGGATGCATTGCCACCAATAGAACCGGTATCTGCCTGAACGGCTCTGAAATCCAGATCCATACGGCTGAAAATCTGGCTGTAGGCGGCGTACATCGCGTCGTAAGTGACCTGCAATGATTCCTGTGAAGTATGGAAAGAGTAGGCATCTTTCATCAGGAATTCACGTGAGCGCATTACACCAAAACGCGGACGAACTTCATCGCGGAATTTGGTTTGAATCTGGAAGAAATTGAGCGGCAACTGCTTATAAGAGCTGATTTCATTACGAATAAGGTCGGTAATGACTTCTTCATGTGTCGGGCCGAGTACGAAAGGGCGCTCGCCACGATCGACAAAACGCAACAGCTCTGGGCCATATTGATCCCAACGTCCACTTTCTACCCATAAATCGGCAGGCTGAACAACGGGCATGGACACTTCAATCGCGCCTGCGTTATTCATCTCTTCGCGCACGATGTTTTCAACTTTTCTCAAAACACGTAAACCTGTCGGCAACCAGGTGTAAAGGCCGGAGGCTAGTTTACGAATCATTCCTGCCCGGAGCATCAACTGATGGCTGATGACTTCTGCATCGGCTGGCGTCTCCTTGAGTGTGGAGAGCATGTATTGGCTAGTACGCATGGGGTTTTAGTTCCGTTAGAACGACAAATAGCATAGGGCTGCCGCGCAGCCGAAAGCACATAAAAAGTGGCTTAGTTTACCAGCGCAAACGGCACGTCAAAAGAGAGCAGGAACAATTTTAGAATATATTGCTGTGGTTAATGTATTAACACGCGTTTGACGGGGCGAGGCTTAGCACTTCGGTTTGTTCTCCACAGACGCGCCAGCGCACATTGAATTCCAGCAGTAAAACGGCGTATTCCCGCGTGGTGCTTTCACCTTTGCGGTAGGCCGGGCGTGGATCTTGCGCTAATACCTGTGAGATAAAGCGCTTTAAGTTGGGATATTTCTTTTGATGCTGGGCTATCTGGTTTTCCGCAAGGGGCGAAAAAATCACCGGCATTGCCGCATCGGGAGCCATTTGGGCAAAACCCGCTCGTGCCTGAGGATGGCTTTCGGCAAATGGCAAGTAAGGTTTGATATCGATGACCGGCGTGCCATCGACCAGATCAAGGCTGCCTAATTCGAGCGTAATCGCATCGCCTTTTACCCGAATCTCTTTTAATTCAACCAGCGACATGCCAACGGGGTTAGGGCGGAAAGTCGAACGCGTAGCGAAAACGCCTGTCCGTGTGTTTCCTCCCAGACGAGGTGGCCGAACGGTCGGACGCCAGCCGCCTTCCATCGTTTGATGAAAGATGAAGACTACCCATATGTGACTGAAATCTTCCAGCCCTCGCACGCACTCCGCTTGGTTATATGGCGGTAATAGCTGAAGTTCTCCTCCTCCATCTTCAATCAGACCCGGCTGCCGCGGAATGGCAAATTTTTCTTTATACGGTGAGCGGATAATCCCGATCTGATTGAAAACAAACTGACTCATTGTGCAGAGACTTTCAGCGCAGTGCCTTGGCAAACGACCTGACTGTAGCAACCCGCTACACCACTGACGGTTTGGCATTCATGCAGCAAAACTGCATTGGCTTTCATGGCAGTGGCGCGGTTTTGCATTCTTTTACGCGCATTTGCCGCATTAGGAGGGGAATCCTGAGCGCTGACCTGGCATGAGGAGCCTGACACTTCACCCATGTCGCGGAAAGGCTTACCGACTAACTCTTCTGCACTTTTATATAGCACTGCGGGCGTCGGTCGAGCGACTGGCTTCGGTTTAGGCGCGGGTTCTGCGGTTTTGGTTTCAATAACTGGTTGAGGAGCAGGTGCCGGTGGCTTCTGAAATAAAGAACAGCCTGTCAGCGACATTGCCAACAATATAAAGGGAACAGCACGCATTAAGGATTCCTCTGCTTTTTCTCAAAGAGCGAGTATTGAAGCAAGCAATTGCATAAATAACAAGACGGGCCGTAGCCCGTCTTAACAATATCTTTTAATTAAACGCGTTAGGTCTGGATTACCAGCCTTTTACCGCGCCGCCATTAAAGATTTTATTTGCCGCGTCGTTTACTTCATCAGACTGGTAGGCCTGAACGAATTTCTTCACGTTTTCAGCGTCTTTGTTGTCTTCGCGTGAAACCAACAGGTTTACATACGGAGAGTCTTTCTCTTCAACAAACAGGCCATCTTTAGTTGGCGTCAGGTTAATCTGGCTAGCGTAAGTGGTATTGATGACAGCCAGTGCAATTTGCGCGTCATCTAAAGAACGCGGCAACTGAGGTGCTTCCAGTTCAACCAGTTTGATATTTTTCGGGTTCTCGGTCACGTCCAGTACGGTTGGCAACAGACCAACGTTGTCTTTCAGTTTAATCAAGCCGACTTTTTGCAGCAGCAGCAGAGAGCGGCCTAGGTTGGTCGGGTCGTTTGGCAGTGCAACCTGAGCGCCATCTTGCAGTTCATTCAGCGATTTGATTTTTTTGGAGTAACCCGCAATTGGGTAGACAAAGCTGTTGCCGACAGAAACCAGTTTGTAGCCACGATCTTTAATCTGCTGATCCAGATAAGGCTTGTGCTGGAAGGCATTCAGATCGATGTCGCCTTTGCTCAGGGCTTCATTTGGCAACACGTAGTCATTAAATGTGACTAATTCAACGTCCAGACCGTATTTGTCTTTTGCCACTTTCTGCGCGACTTCCGCAACCTGCTGTTCTGCGCCAACAATAACACCGACTTTAATGTGATTAGGATTCTTTTCTTCCTGACCAC
The DNA here is from genome assembly GCF_020181655.1 of Pectobacterium colocasium. NCBI lineage: Bacteria > Pseudomonadati > Pseudomonadota > Gammaproteobacteria > Enterobacterales > Pectobacteriaceae > Pectobacterium > Pectobacterium colocasium. The sequence continues at coordinate 3,772,196 of NZ_CP084032.1, read as the reverse complement.
ATCCCGCTAGCGCCAGAGCACCAATAAGTGCACCAATGGTCGCAATAGATTTCAGTTTAATCGCCATATCCTTACCCCTAATTAACTATTCTCTTGGCAAATGCCTTCAGGCAAATGCGTATTGTGGTGATTACTTGTGTGTGACAGCTTTTACTGCTCTGTCGCCGCAGAATTGAATCAGGTACACCAAAACAACCAGTAATATTAATACCGTATTCATGACCGTCGCGTTATAACCAATATAACCATACTGATAACCAATTTGACCTAAGCCGCCTGCGCCCACGGCTCCACCCATAGCAGAATAGCCTACGAGCGTGATTAGCGTGATGGTTGCGGCATTAATAAGGCCTGGTAATGCTTCTGGCAGGAGTATCTTTCTGACGATTTGCATCGGCGTTGCGCCCATTGCACGGGCAGCTTCAATCAGGCCGGTTGGAATTTCAAGCAGCGCGTTTTCCACCATGCGGGCAATAAACGGTGCGGCACCGACGGTGAGAGGAACGATCGCCGCTTGCAGGCCAATGGAGGTTCCAACAATCATGCGAGTGAAAGGAATCATCCATACCAGCAGAATAATGAATGGAATCGAGCGGAAAATATTTACCAGTGCAGAAACGGTCCGGTAGAGCTTTGGATTGGCGATAATCTGCCCTGGACGCGTGGTATACAATAAGACTCCCACGGGTAAACCAAGCACAAAGCCAAAGAAACCAGAAACGAACGTCATTGCGACGGTTTCCCATATTCCCTTAGCCATTAACCACATCATTGCTTCAGACATAACCCAGAACCTCAATTGTAACGTGACTTTCCTGCAGGAATTGGATTGCGGCTTTGATATCCGCATCGTTGCCGTGCATTTCTGCCAGCATGATGCCGAACTTGACGCCACCGGCATAATCCATCTGGGCACTGATAATGTTGTTGTTGACGTTAAAGCGTCGAGCAACCTCGGAGAGCAGCGGGGCATCTACCGATTTGCCGGTAAATTCCATCCGTAATAACGGCGTGGTATCCGGGCGAGAGTCGGGGGACAGACGGGTAAGGTAATCGTCAGGGATGTCCAGGTGTAGCGTTGACTGAATGAACTTCTGTGCCAGTGGTGTTTTCGGATGTGAAAAGACTTCGCTGACCGTGTCCTGTTCGATGAGTCGTCCGTCGCTGATCACCGCAACCTGATCGCAAATGCGTTTCACCACATCCATTTCATGTGTAATAAGAAGAATGGTCAGCCCGAGACGGCGATTGATATCTTTCAATAATTCAAGAATTGATCGGGTGGTTGCAGGATCCAACGCGCTGGTTGCTTCGTCACACAGCAAAACTTTGGGATTGCTGGCCAACGCACGGGCAATGGCGACGCGCTGCTTTTGTCCGCCGGATAGATTGGCGGGATACACGTCGTGCTTATCCGCCAGCCCAACCAGATCCAACAATTCATTGACCCGTTGGGTAATCTCAGCTTTTGGCGTGTTATCTAATTCCAAAGGGAGCGCAATGTTGCCAAAAACGGTGCGCGAAGAGAGCAAATTGAAGTGCTGAAAAATCATGCCGATTTGACGGCGCGCGCGCGTCAACTGGCTATCTGACAGTTGGGTCAGCTCTTGTCCATCTACCAGCACTTTCCCTTCTGTCGGGCGCTCCAATAAATTGACGCAGCGGATGAGTGTACTTTTACCTGCGCCTGATGCGCCGATGACACCATAGATTTGCCCGGTAGGAACATGAAGGCTGACATCAGCAAGTGCGGTAATGGTCCGCCCGTTTTGCTGAAAAACCTTAGTAATATTAGAAAGTTCAATCATATTTTTTATCGTGAGTGCCTATGGCTGGATAAATCAGTTTCTGTATTAACAGAATATGAAATGGATGTTAGGGCGTCTAGACGTCTAAGTCAATCTGGATTGTCACGGCTCTGCATTCTCCCTATGGGTGAAAACATGCGATACTACCGCGTAATTTAGGCCATTCAGGAGCAAAGTCAGTGGCACAAAGCGTTCCAGCAATTTTTCTTGATCGTGACGGCACGATCAATGTCGATCACGGTTATGTTCATGACATTGACCATTTTCAATTTATTGATGGCGTCATTGATGCCATGCGTGAGTTGAAAAGCATGGGGTTCGTGCTAGTTGTTGTGACCAATCAGTCCGGCATCGCCCGCGGCAAGTTTACAGAAGATCAGTTTATGCAACTGACGGAGTGGATGGACTGGTCGCTGGCAGATCGCGGTGTTGATCTGGATGGCATCTACTTTTGTCCGCATCACCCTGAAGCAGGAGAAGATGAATACCGCCAGACTTGTGATTGTCGTAAACCTGAGCCAGGCATGTTCCTTTCTGCACAGCGCGATCTGCACATTGATATGGCGGCGTCTTATATGGTGGGTGACAAATTAGAAGATATGCAGGCTGCAATTGGTGCAGGGGTAGGAACCAAACTGCTAGTTCGCACGGGCAAACCTGTTACTGAACAAGGCGAAACGCTGGCTGATAGCGTGTTGGAAAGCCTCGCAGACCTGCCAAAATGGATAAAAACGCGCACTTAACCAGCGGAACGAATGAAAGATGCGCAAACGGAAAAAACTTTACGAGATTTGCTTGCGCTTCTGAATTGGCTCCCTATAATGCGCCTCCATCGACACGGCGCTGTGAACACACAACCGGGTCGATAAAGAAAGAGAAAACGCTTTAAAATAAACGTTGACTCTGCAGGTGATAAGTGTAGCATACGCCACCTCGCGAAGTGGTTAAGGCCGCAACGCAACGCTCTTTAACAATTTAATCAGACAATCTGTGTGGGCACTCACAAGACCGTATCTTGACGATATAAAAAGTCTTGAAGAGTGAACAACAGTAAATTCATTACGAATAAACAGTGACTAATTCTTTGAGCATCGCTGACGAGTTCAGCAAATCAAACAAATCTTAAATTGAAGAGTTTGATCATGGCTCAGATTGAACGCTGGCGGCAGGCCTAACACATGCAAGTCGAGCGGTAGCACAGAGGAGCTTGCTCCTTGGGTGACGAGCGGCGGACGGGTGAGTAATGTCTGGGAAACTGCCTGATGGAGGGGGATAACTACTGGAAACGGTAGCTAATACCGCATAACGTCTTCGGACCAAAGCGGGGGACCTTCGGGCCTCGCGCCATCAGATGTGCCCAGATGGGATTAGCTGGTAGGTGAGGTAATGGCTCACCTAGGCGACGATCCCTAGCTGGTCTGAGAGGATGACCAGCCACACTGGAACTGAGACACGGTCCAGACTCCTACGGGAGGCAGCAGTGGGGAATATTGCACAATGGGCGCAAGCCTGATGCAGCCATGCCGCGTGTGTGAAGAAGGCCTTCGGGTTGTAAAGCACTTTCAGCGGGGAGGAAGGCGGTGAGATTAATACTCTCACCGATTGACGTTACCCGCAGAAGAAGCACCGGCTAACTCCGTGCCAGCAGCCGCGGTAATACGGAGGGTGCAAGCGTTAATCGGAATGACTGGGCGTAAAGCGCACGCAGGCGGTTTGTTAAGTCAGATGTGAAATCCCCGAGCTTAACTTGGGAACTGCATTTGAAACTGGCAAGCTAGAGTCTTGTAGAGGGGGGTAGAATTCCAGGTGTAGCGGTGAAATGCGTAGAGATCTGGAGGAATACCGGTGGCGAAGGCGGCCCCCTGGACAAAGACTGACGCTCAGGTGCGAAAGCGTGGGGAGCAAACAGGATTAGATACCCTGGTAGTCCACGCTGTAAACGATGTCGATTTGGAGGTTGTGCCCTTGAGGCGTGGCTTCCGGAGCTAACGCGTTAAATCGACCGCCTGGGGAGTACGGCCGCAAGGTTAAAACTCAAATGAATTGACGGGGGCCCGCACAAGCGGTGGAGCATGTGGTTTAATTCGATGCAACGCGAAGAACCTTACCTACTCTTGACATCCAGAGAACTTAGCAGAGATGCTTTGGTGCCTTCGGGAACTCTGAGACAGGTGCTGCATGGCTGTCGTCAGCTCGTGTTGTGAAATGTTGGGTTAAGTCCCGCAACGAGCGCAACCCTTATCCTTTGTTGCCAGCGGTTAGGCCGGGAACTCAAAGGAGACTGCCAGTGATAAACTGGAGGAAGGTGGGGATGACGTCAAGTCATCATGGCCCTTACGAGTAGGGCTACACACGTGCTACAATGGCGTATACAAAGAGAAGCGACCTCGCGAGAGCAAGCGGACCTCATAAAGTACGTCGTAGTCCGGATTGGAGTCTGCAACTCGACTCCATGAAGTCGGAATCGCTAGTAATCGTAGATCAGAATGCTACGGTGAATACGTTCCCGGGCCTTGTACACACCGCCCGTCACACCATGGGAGTGGGTTGCAAAAGAAGTAGGTAGCTTAACCTTCGGGAGGGCGCTTACCACTTTGTGATTCATGACTGGGGTGAAGTCGTAACAAGGTAACCGTAGGGGAACCTGCGGTTGGATCACCTCCTTACCAAGAAGATGTGGGTTGAGTGAAGTGCTCACACAGATTGTCTGATGAAAATAACGAGCAGAAATACCTTAATAGGCTTGTAGCTCAGGTGGTTAGAGCGCACCCCTGATAAGGGTGAGGTCGGTGGTTCAAGTCCACTCAGGCCTACCAACTCTTCCGTGAGTGGTATGTAAGGTATCTGTAAGCAACGATGGGGCTATAGCTCAGCTGGGAGAGCGCCTGCTTTGCACGCAGGAGGTCTGCGGTTCGATCCCGCATAGCTCCACCATTAAAAAGACTTCAGAGCGTATTGGAAACAGTATGCTGCGAAGTATTTTGCTCTTTAACAATCTGGAACAAGCTGAAAATTGAAACATGACAGCTGAACATGCATGACTGCCTTCGGGTGAGTTGTGATGATTCTGTCTGTCAATGAGTCTCTCAAATAATCACAGCACGATGATGACTTTGATTTATCAAAGACACCTTCGGGTTGTGAGGTTAAGCGACTAAGCGTACACGGTGGATGCCTAGGCAGTCAGAGGCGATGAAGGGCGTGCTAATCTGCGATAAGCGTCGGTAAGCTGATATGAAGCGTTATACCCGACGATACCCGAATGGGGAAACCCAGTGTGTTTCGACACACTATCATTAACTGAATCCATAGGTTAATGAGGCGAACCGGGGGAACTGAAACATCTCAGTACCCCGAGGAAAAGAAATCAACCGAGATTCCCCCAGTAGCGGCGAGCGAACGGGGAAGAGCCCAGAACCTGAATCAGTTTGTGTGTTAGTGGAAGCGTCTGGAAAGTCGCACAGTAAAGGGTGATAGTCCCGTACACAAAAATGCACAAGGTGTGAGTTCGATGAGTAGGGCGGGACACGTGACATCCTGTCTGAATATGGGGGGACCATCCTCCAAGGCTAAATACTCCTGACTGACCGATAGTGAACCAGTACCGTGAGGGAAAGGCGAAAAGAACCCCGGCGAGGGGAGTGAAATAGAACCTGAAACCGTGTACGTACAAGCAGTGGGAGCCTACTTGTTAGGTGACTGCGTACCTTTTGTATAATGGGTCAGCGACTTATATTCTGTAGCAAGGTTAACCGTTTAGGGGAGCCGCAGGGAAACCGAGTCTTAACTGGGCGTTAAGTTGCAGGGTATAGACCCGAAACCCGGTGATCTAGCCATGGGCAGGTTGAAGGTTGGGTAACACTAACTGGAGGACCGAACCGACTAATGTTGAAAAATTAGCGGATGACTTGTGGCTGGGGGTGAAAGGCCAATCAAACCGGGAGATAGCTGGTTCTCCCCGAAAGCTATTTAGGTAGCGCCTCGTGAATTCATCTTCGGGGGTAGAGCACTGTTTCGGCTAGGGGGTCATCCCGACTTACCAACCCGATGCAAACTGCGAATACCGAAGAATGTTATCACGGGAGACACACGGCGGGTGCTAACGTTCGTCGTGAAGAGGGAAACAACCCAGACCGCCAGCTAAGGTCCCAAAGTCATGGTTAAGTGGGAAACGATGTGGGAAGGCACAGACAGCCAGGATGTTGGCTTAGAAGCAGCCATCATTTAAAGAAAGCGTAATAGCTCACTGGTCGAGTCGGCCTGCGCGGAAGATGTAACGGGGCTAAACCATGCACCGAAGCTGCGGCAGCGACACTCAGGTGTTGTTGGGTAGGGGAGCGTTCTGTAAGCCTGCGAAGGTGGCCTGTGAGGGCTGCTGGAGGTATCAGAAGTGCGAATGCTGACATAAGTAACGATAATGCGGGTGAAAAACCCGCACGCCGGAAGACCAAGGGTTCCTGTCCAACGTTAATCGGGGCAGGGTGAGTCGACCCCTAAGGCGAGGCTGAAAAGCGTAGTCGATGGGAAACAGGTTAATATTCCTGTACTGGGTGTTACTGCGAAGGGGGGACGGAGAAAGCTAGGTTATCCGGGCGACGGTTGTCCCGGTTTAAGCGTGAAGGTGGGTGACTTTGGTAAATCCGGGTCATCGTTAACACTGAGGCGTGATGACGAGTCACTACGGTGATGAAGTAACTGATGCTACGCTTCCAGGAAAAGCCTCTAAGCTCCAGGTAACACCGAATCGTACCCCAAACCGACACAGGTGGTCAGGTAGAGAATACTCAGGCGCTTGAGAGAACTCGGGTGAAGGAACTAGGCAAAATGGTGCCGTAACTTCGGGAGAAGGCACGCTGGTGTAAGGTGAAGTCCCTTGCGGATGGAGCTGAGACCAGTCGAAGATACCAGCTGGCTGCAACTGTTTAATAAAAACACAGCACTGTGCAAACACGAAAGTGGACGTATACGGTGTGACGCCTGCCCGGTGCCGGAAGGTTAATTGATGGGGTTATCCGTAAGGAGAAGCTCTTGATCGAAGCCCCGGTAAACGGCGGCCGTAACTATAACGGTCCTAAGGTAGCGAAATTCCTTGTCGGGTAAGTTCCGACCTGCACGAATGGCGTAATGATGGCCAGGCTGTCTCCACCCGAGACTCAGTGAAATTGAACTCGCTGTGAAGATGCAGTGTACCCGCGGCAAGACGGAAAGACCCCGTGAACCTTTACTATAGCTTGACACTGAACCTTGAGCCTTGATGTGTAGGATAGGTGGGAGGCTTTGAAGTGTGGACGCCAGTCTGCATGGAGCCGACCTTGAAATACCACCCTTTAATGTTTGATGTTCTAACGTGGGCCCGTAAACCGGGTTGCGGACAGTGTCTGGTGGGTAGTTTGACTGGGGCGGTCTCCTCCCAAAGCGTAACGGAGGAGCACGAAGGTTAGCTAATCCTGGTCGGACATCAGGAGGTTAGTGCAAAGGCATAAGCTAGCTTGACTGCGAGAGTGACAGCTCGAGCAGGTGCGAAAGCAGGTCTTAGTGATCCGGTGGTTCTGAATGGAAGGGCCATCGCTCAACGGATAAAAGGTACTCCGGGGATAACAGGCTGATACCGCCCAAGAGTTCATATCGACGGCGGTGTTTGGCACCTCGATGTCGGCTCATCACATCCTGGGGCTGAAGTAGGTCCCAAGGGTATGGCTGTTCGCCATTTAAAGTGGTACGCGAGCTGGGTTTAGAACGTCGTGAGACAGTTCGGTCCCTATCTGCCGTGGGCGCTGGAAGATTGAGAGGGGTTGCTCCTAGTACGAGAGGACCGGAGTGAACGCACCACTGGTGTACGGGTTGTGATGCCAATTGCATTGCCCGGTAGCTAAGTGCGGAAGAGATAACCGCTGAAAGCATCTAAGCGGGAAACTTGCCTCGAGATGAGTCTTCCCTGGACACTTGATGTCCCTGAAGGGCCGTTGAAGACGACGACGTAGATAGGCTGGGTGTGTAAGCGTAGCGATACGTTGAGCTGACCAGTACTAATGACCCGAGAGGCTTAACCTTACAACACCGAAGGTGTTTTGTGAGGCGACTCATAAAAAACAATACTCAGCTTGTTCGAAGATTGGTTCTGATGGTTGTGCAGAGAGAAGCGAAAGCGACTAAAGTGCGACGGTTGGAATGAAACAGAATTTGCCTGGCGGCGATAGCGCGGTGGTCCCACCTGACCCCATGCCGAACTCAGAAGTGAAACGCCGTAGCGCCGATGGTAGTGTGGGGCTTCCCCATGTGAGAGTAGGGAACTGCCAGGCATCAAATTACACAGGTGCGCTGATATGGCTCAGTTGGTAGAGCGCACCCTTGGTAAGGGTGAGGTCCCCAGTTCGACTCTGGGTATCAGCACCAGTTATTTGGGTTAATGTTCGGCTTAAAAAAGAATTTATCTGGCGGCGATAGCGCGGTGGTCCCACCTGACCCCATGCCGAACTCAGAAGTGAAACGCCGTAGCGCCGATGGTAGTGTGGGGCTTCCCCATGTGAGAGTAGGGAACTGCCAGGTATCAATTAAGACAAAAGGCCATCCTGTTAAGGATGGCCTTTTGTTTATTTCTATTTTGGAATACTGGCTCGTTTCCTTTATCTGAATAAACTCTACTTATCTTCTTATTAACTCTCCTCATAATAACGTTCTGTTTATATCTGCTTTATTTATCCCTGTTTCATTTACGAATAATTAAAAGTGCTGCCTGCGTTGTTACATTAATAAATTATTACAATCAGGAACTTTTTGCCTCAAAGTTTAAGTGCTGCTTTACTATAGCGGGCATCGTTTTATGCCCAGAAAAACAGGAGAATAAAATAGGATGACTGATCTAACGGAAAATGCGAAAGATGCGCGTCAGCGTATCCGAGCTATAGTTGGCGCTTCATCGGGTAATTTGGTTGAGTGGTTTGATTTTTATGTTTATTCCTTTTGCTCAATCTATTTTGCCCATATCTTTTTCCCTTCGGGAAATACCACCACTCAATTACTACAAACCGCAGGGGTTTTTGCAGCAGGCTTTTTAATGAGACCGATAGGCGGTTGGCTTTTCGGTTACATTGCAGACAAGCATGGTCGTAAAAATTCAATGCTAATTTCGGTTTGCATGATGTGTCTTGGATCGCTGGTTATTGCATGTTTGCCGGGATATGAAACTATTGGTACCTGGGCTCCCTTTTTATTGTTATTAGCTCGCTTATTTCAAGGTCTTTCCGTCGGTGGAGAATATGGTACCAGTGCAACATATATGAGTGAGGTTGCCGTTGAGGGAAGAAAGGGATTCTATGCGTCTTTTCAATATGTCACGCTGATTGGAGGCCAATTGCTGGCACTGTTAGTTGTTGTAATCTTGCAGCAGATTCTGAGTGATGAGGATTTGCATGCGTGGGGATGGCGTATTCCTTTTGCTCTCGGTGCTATTTTGGCGATTGTGGCGCTTTATTTACGCCGCTCTTTGAATGAAACATCGGATAAAACGACTCGCGAACATAAAGATGCTGGTTCTCTTGCGGGGCTGTGGAAACATCGCCGCGCCTTTATTACCGTACTGGGTTTTACTGCCGGTGGTTCCTTAGCCTTTTATACGTTTACCACTTACATGCAAAAATATCTGGTGAATACGGCGGGAATGCATGCGAAAACGGCGAGTGGGTTAATGACTCTCGCCCTGTTCATTTTTATGCTGCTGCAACCGTTCTTTGGCGCGCTGTCGGATAAGATTGGGCGGCGTAGTTCAATGCTTTTCTTCGGTGGGCTTGCGGCACTGCTGACGGTGCCTATTCTGACGGTGCTACAGAGTGTGACTAGCCCTGTCATTGCTTTCGCGCTGGTGATGCTTTCACTGATTATTGTCAGTTTCTACACGTCCATTAGCGGTATTTTAAAAGCAGAAATGTTCCCGCCTGAAGTCCGTGCGTTAGGCGTTGGTTTATCTTATGCCGTGGCGAATGCCTTGTTTGGTGGTTCGGCTGAATATGTTGCGCTTTCGCTGAAATCGTTTGGTATGGAAACGGCTTTCTTCTGGTACGTATCAGGAATGGGAGCGATTGCGTTTATTGTATCGCTAACGTTGCACCGTAAAGGCAAAGGGATGAAGCTTTAGTGTTCAGATAATTGCCATAGTGCATAGCCGGTGGTGGCACCGGCTATATCCCAAACAAGATCTTGCCAGCTCCAGCCCGTTCCGCCTTCTCGGCTATCATAAAGCTCTTTTGCCATCCCCATGCTGATTGACAACATAATGCCGAATCCGCCGCTACGATCTGAACTCCAGCGCTGATGCGTGCCATATTCATATCCGGCGGCGCTGATGGCGGCTGAGGCGAGAAAATGTTGGGCTTTATCCTGGCCTGTCCAGCGATCTTGCGCGATGTGACTGCATCCAGAGCAGCAAATTATTGCGGCGACGCACAGTAAGCGCATAGAGCCTCCCCAGAGATAATAAAAAACCCCGGAAGCCGAGGTTTTTCAAAGTATAGCGTGAGTCTTAGAGAATGCGACTGATGAGCCGATCGATACGAATACGGCGCAGGCGTCGTATTAGCTTACGGACTTTCACCGGATATTGCGCGATGCTTTCCAGTTCCATATAGCTTTTTACGATGTGGGTATGCGTTCTGATTTTATCCAGTTCGTCCAGACGTTGCTGTAATAAAACCTGCTGAGGATCGTGAATCAGGATGGCGTTTTCCAGATCCAGACGCCATGCGCGAGGATTAAGGTTATTCCCCGTCAGCAGTTGCCATTTGTCATCGATCCACATGCCTTTCAGGTGGAAGCTGTTGTCGCCGTCTTTCCATAACCGCACAACAAGCTGCTGATTCTCAATGTAGCGTTCCAGACGGCTCAGGAAGCGTCGCAGGTTAATCTCATAGAGATAGGGTAGTGCACCGATGATTTTGAAAGGCTGGTCTTCTGGAATATAGAAATCGTTAGCGGTCTTATCGCCAATAATAATTTCTACTTTCTTGCCGTCCCGCAATAGCCTGATGATATTTCTGACCAGCAGTGCTGGCAGATTGAAATAAGGGGTACAGATGACCAGATGCTCATCAGCGCAATACATCAGGTGATGTATGGTCTTATTCAGCGGGCTTTGCTTTCCCAGTCCGACCAATGGTGTGACGGTTAATTCATTCACATCCGCACGGTGTTCCGGGGCCTGATAACTGGCGGTGCGTAACGCTTGGCGGAACTGCTTGATATCATTTTTGATTTCCAGACTCTTCGGGCGATCAGTATGATCCAACCGCTGCACTGCCGGTGCCGACAGCATTGTCTGGATGTATTGCACCATCGTATCAGCCAATACCGGATTATGGATCAGCTGATAGCGATCATAGCGGTACTTCTGATGCTGATGCAGATAAACATCATTCAGGCTGGCTCCGCTATAGATGACCGTGTCATCGACAATGAACCCTTTCAGGTGCAGCACGCCCAACGCTTCGCGCGTGTTGACTGGAATACCATAGATAGGGAAATGCGTGTCTGGATGTTTTTTCGCCATGTCGCAGTACCAATCGGCATTGGTATTTTCTGCCGCTGCGCCGATCCTGCCACGCTGAGCACGATGCCAGTCTACCAAAACACGGACATCCAGCTCTGGACACTGCCGTTTGGCTTCATAAATTGCGGATAGAATCCCCATGCCGCCATCGTCACGTTCAAGATACAACGCCACGATATAGACGCGCTTTTTAGCGCTCAAAATGGCGTTAATCAGCGTCGTGCGGAAAAGCTCAGGCGAATGCAACGTCTGAACATCATCTGCGTTCTGAGGGATTCTGGGCAGTTGTGCAAGGTGCTGTTGGTATTTATTGCGTTTAAAATTTGACAGCATCACAGTGCGTTTCTTCTCTCATCAGTTTATACCCACCATACTTCGAGCTGCACTAGGGTATATGACCTTCTGGTCATTATCAAAAGTTAAGGAGTAGCCGAATGGGCGATAATACCATTACTTTCCGGCTGTTGTGACCCTGTTTTGTGATAACAATTCCCGCGGCAAGAGCCATGTCACGTCGTGCGATCAGTCTTTCAGCGGCAAGTCCAGCGTCACAATACCCTCTTCTAATTGCACGTCGATATGAAAACCGAGCTTTTTGGACAGCTGGATCATGCCTTGATTATGCGGCATGGTAATGCCGGTCAAGCGAGAGAGACCGTGCGCCCGTGCGTAATCGATCAGCTTTTCTAACAACCGTCTGCCAAGGCCCAGCCCTTTTAGATCGGAGCGTACCAGCACGGCAAATTCCGCGTCCGTATTATCCGGGTCGGAAATTGCGCGCGTCACGCCAATAATCTCTGTTTCCTCACCGAGCTGGCGTACGGCAACAAATGCCATCTCACGATCGTAGTCAATTTGCGTCATATTGGCTAAGTCTTCGTGAGTAAATTCATTAATTTCGCTGAAATAACGGTAATACAGGTCTTCTTTTGTCACCCTTGCGATGAACGAGCTGAGCAGCGGTTCGTCTTCCGGCAAAATCGGCCGAAACAGGCAGGTATCACTATTTTTGAGGATGACCGTTTCTTCCAGTTCATGTGGGTAGGGGCGGATTGCCAGCCTTGATTGGGGATCGCCACTGAACGGTGTTAGATGCAGCGTGACGTCCAGCAGCGTGAACGCATCCCCGGACGCCAGCAAGGGGTGAATGTCTAGTCGGGAAATTTCAGGGCAGTCGAGAATCAGGTTAGAAACCTGAACCAGCAAGCGGCTGAGCGCGGGAATATCCAGCGGGCGCAACGCGCTGTATTCACGAATCTTGCCACCTTTCACGGCTTGCAGCACCAGATAGCGAGCCAGCGTCATATTCAGCGGAGGCAGGGCGACGGCAGCCTGTTGTTCTCGCCACTCAACGCCGCCTTCGCCCAACATAATCAGCGGGCCGAAAACGGGGTCTTGTTCGACGGCAATCCTGAGTTCCTGCGCACCGGCGCGATTTGCCATGCTTTGTACCAACAGGCCGTAAATACGCGCCTGCGGATAGGTACGTTTCACCCGGTCAAGAATGGCATCTGCCGCCTGCTGGACTTCTCTGGCGGTTCGCAGGTATAGCATGACGCCCTGCACTTCCGATTTATGCGGAATATCTGGCGATCTCAGCTTAATCGCGACCGGGTAGCCAATCTGCTCGGCAATATGGACGGCTTCTGCACTGTCGCCAGCAATCCAGGTGGGTAAGGTATTTAAACCATAGGCTTGCAGAATTGGCTGAACTTCATGCGTATCGAGCTGAGTGACGCCATCTGACAGTGCCTGATGAATTAGCGCATGTGCCTGACTGGCGTTGATGCCCAAATCCAGCGGCAGCGCTGGGGTTTCCTTTAACTGTTTCTGATTACGCCGATATTCGACGATATGCATAAAGGCGGTTACCGCGCCTTCTGGCGTGCGATAGGTCGGAATGCCAGCGTCATTAAATAAGCGCCGTGCTTCCTGCGAGGAGAATTCGCCACACCAGTTGGTCAGTAGCGTAATTCTTTTCCCACGCGGATGTTGTTGAAAGAGCGTAATCAGTTGGGCAGCGCTTTCGGTGCTGGGGGCGGCAGCGCTGGGCGCGTGAATGATCAAGAGCGCATCGACGTCGTCACTGTCCAGTAGGACCGAAATCGCTGCCTGATAGCGAGCGGCTGTCGCATCATCACGCAGATCGAGCGGATTACCGATAGTAACGGTCTGCGGCAATGCTTCCTGTAGCGCTTGACGGGTCGCCTCGCTGAGCTGTGCCAGTTTGCCTTGCCGGCTGAGAAGCTGATCCAGTGCCTGTGCGGCCGGTGATGCGCCGTTGCTCACTAGCATCAAGCGTTCACCGCGTAGCGGTCGCAGGTGGCTTAAGGTTTCCACTGCGGAAAACAGCTCATGCGTATCCCGTACTCGCAGCAAGCCTGCTCGTTGAATGGCTGCATCATAGGCGGCATCCAGACCGTGGCGCTGGTCATTCAGTAGTTGCTGTGCCTGCTGGCTGCGCCCGCTTTTGATCACCAATATCGGTTTATTTCGGGAGGCGCTCCGAGAGGCGGAAAGGAAGCGGCGTGCATCGCTAATGTGTTCCAGGTGCAGCAGAATCGCGCTGGTTTTGCCATCGCGTGCCAGAAAATCGAGCAGGTCGTCGACATCAATATCCAGGCTGTCGCCCAAGGCGATAAAATAGGAAAAGCCAATACCGCGCTGCTGCGCCCAATCCAGTATCGTGTTAGAAACGGCGGCCGACTGCGAGATAAATGCCAGTTTGCCTTTCATAATCGGTACTGGCGAGAAACTGGCATTCAGGCCTTGCCAGGGCGCGAGTAGTCCTAAGCTGTTGGGGCCAAGCAAGCGCATGTGATAGCGCACGGCGCAGGCCTTTAATTCGCTGAACTGGGCCGGCGGCGCGGAGAGAATAATGACGGTTTTGCAGCCCTTTTGCCCCAGTTCCTCTAACAGCGTCAGATTACGGCTCGCGTTGGTACAGATCACGGCAAGGTCGGGTGTCATCGGCAGGCTGGTGACTGTCGGATAGGCCAGCACGCCGCAAACCGCGCGATATTTCGGCGTAACGGGCAGCACAGGGCCGCTGAAATGGCCGTCCAGCAGGTTTTTCATCATCAGAAAACCGGCTCGTCCCGGCTTTTCTGATGCGCCGAGAACGGCAATAGACTTAGGGCGTAACAGTGCTTCCAATCCGCGCTGGCTCATGCGTCACTCCTTACACAGCAATCCCCTTTGATACTAAACGCTTTCTGCCGCTTGTGCTGTGACGATGGGTAAATTTTCCCGCACGCTGTGGTGTGATTTCCCGGCCAGATAGTGTCGCCGGAAACGGTCAAAGTGTTGCGATAGCGCGTCAGCTGCAACGGTATCGCCTGCCTGAGCAAGCAGGGCGATAGCAATCTCGGCGGTGCAGTGTTGTCCTGCGCTGCTGGCTTCACGCAACTGATAGCGGGAAAGGGCCTCTACATTCAGCGACAGGATTGGCAGATTGTCCAGATAGGGGCTTTTGCGGAACATCTTGCGCGCTTCCGGCCACGTACCATCGAGTAAGACAAATAGCGCAGGCTTTTCCGTGGCGGGAAGCTGGTGAAACACCTGGCGCCCTTCTTCCGCGGTATCGGCGAGGAAGACCAGATAGGGCTGAACATCCGTGTCTTGCAGAGCCACAAGCAATTGGGGATCGGGCTCGGTGCGTGACCAGAGAAACGCCTGTGTCTCAGGCAGGATATCGGCGATGAGGCGTCCGGTATTGCTTGGCTTTAGCGGCTCGGTATCAAACATCACCAGACAGAAGCGGCTGCGGGATGGCTGTGTCTGAAAGGTGTGGCACAGACAGGTGGTTGCGGGCAACAAACACTGCTGGCAGCGTACGACGCGGCAGCCACGGGCGCGGAACGGTTTGGTTGACTGCTCAAGACGCTGCTGACGCAGGCGAAGTACGGCATTGTCCAGGGTAGGACGGTTGGCCATTAAAGGATGGTTGATCATGAAATAGGTGACGCCATGAGATTCTGCAACGAACCTGCTTCGTTGTAATCATCGGGAAGCAGGTTCAGAAAGGCGACATTCTAATCGACAGGCGGGTTGACCAAAAGGGGAGAGGCAATGATGCCTCACTGTTTTCTACAGTGATTCATCCAGCCACTCTTCAAACTGTGCCTTCGGCAGCGCGCCGTTAAGGATGTCGATCATCTGACCCTGTTTGAAGATCATGAGGGTTGGAATGCTGCGGATGCGGAAACGTGCGCTGAGCGCTGGTTCGGCTTCGGTGTTAACCTTAATAAAACGGATTGTTCCACTACGCTCCTGCGCGACGTTTTCGAACACGGGAGCGAAGTTGACGCAGGGGCCGCACCAGGGTGCCCAGAAATCGACCACAACGGGAAGATCGTCCTGCAATAGTTTATCGAGCGTTGCCTCTGTGGCGTTGATGACGTCGCCGCTGAATAAGGTTTCTCCGCAACGGCCACACTTTGCATGGTCATCAACACGCGCTTCTGGCAAGCGATTGGTTGTTTGGCAAGATCCACATACCGTATTCATAACAGGGCCTCAGATAAAAGGGCTAAAATAAAGATGTCGCTGATAAAATGCGCGTAATGCGGCATTGGAAAGTCAACGGCATGTTGCTTAAAAGTGAATAAATTATGGTGGGGAGACATGATGGCAACAACGTGGTTTGCCCAATAGCTACAATAGCTTCTGACTGTTAGCGCTCTTTTACCACAAGCGTGTGGCTAAGCGGGTGTACATAAGGTAATCTTCGCGCCCAGCGCGTAGGTGGAGAAAACAATGAGCGATTCATTCAATAGTAAAAGCGGCAAAGTCCGTGTGATGTACGTCCGCAGTGATGATGAGGGCGAGAAAGAGAATAAAAACAAGCGCCCAACTGACAAAGATCGTCGTGGCGATCGGCGTGATGGCGGCGGTTCACGGGATCCGCGTGAAAAGCCGAAGCATCCGCGTGACGTTAACCCGCGCTATGCCCGGGAAAATCCGTCCCGCGACGGCGAGAGCAATAAAACGCCGTGGGGCAATAAAGATCGTAACGAACGCAGCGGCGATCGTCCTCGGCGTCCACGCGGTGAAGAAACGGGCGGTTATGAATCTCCGTGGAAAACCGTGTCTCGTGCGCCGGGCGATAGCGAAACGCCGGATCACGGCGGTATTACGGGCAAAAGCCAGATCGATCCTGAGCAACTGCGTCGCCAGCGTCAGGAAGAAACTCGTGTTTACGGCGAGAATGCCTGCCAGGCGCTGTTTAAAAACCGCTCTGAGGTGATTGTTCGCGCCTGGTTCCTGCAAGAAGTGACGCCGCGTTTCCGCGATGCACTGCGCTGGATGGCGGCAAACCGCAAGGCGTACCACGTTGTGGAAGAGGAAGAGCTGATTAAGGCCTCCGGTACTGAACACCACGGCGGCGTCTGCTTCCTGATTAAAAAGCGTCAGGGCATGGATGTGCGTGAGTATCTGAAAACGGCGGGTGAGCACGACTGTGTACTGGCACTGGAAGATGTGGGTAACCCGCACAACCTCGGCGGCATTATGCGCAGTTGCGCACATTTCGGCGTGAAAGGTATTCTGGTGCAGGATTCGGCGCTGCTGGAATCCGGCGCGGCCGTGCGTACGGCAGAAGGCGGGGCGGAACACGTTAAAGCGATTAACGCTGACGATTTCCTGTCCGTGCTGGCGGAATTCCGTCGCGCTGGCTACACCATCGTGACCACATCCAGCCATAAAGGCACGGCATTGTCGCAAGCGACGCTTCCGGCGAAAACCGTGATTGTGCTGGGTCAGGAAGGTGATGGCCTGTCAGATAGCGCCTGGCAGCAAGGGGATGTGAAAGTCTCTATCGGCGGTACTGGTAAGGTTGAAAGTCTGAATATTTCGGTCGCAACGGGCATTTTACTGTCCGAGTGGTGGCGACAGAATCAGGCCTGATAGTACGTGTCGACTGATAGTACGTGTCGGCTGATCGTGCGCATCGGCTCTCAGGGGGGAATGCTCTCCCTGAGAAGGCATAACCACGGATGAGAGAATGATTGATGAAGCAGAACGTTATTGCGGTATCGTTGTTGTTGGGCGCATTACTGGCAAGCGGTTGCAGTTCGTTACCGCGCGCATCCACCGCGGTTGCCGCTGCACCAGTCGTTGAGGCGTGTAAGATTGGCGACAAACAGGTACAGACTACGCTGTATTTTGGTTTGAATCGTCCCGCTGGCCCGGTGATCTCCGATGCTGAGTGGAAAGCGTTTCTGGATGGCGAAGTGACACCGCGCTTTAAAGAAGGGCTGACGGTGTTCGATGCTAAAGGACAATGGCTGGGGAACGATGGGGTTGTTGCCCGGGAGAACAGCAAAGCGCTGATGCTGATTCATGGTTCCGATAAAGAGCGTGATATTGAAGCGCTGCGCACCACCTACAAAGCTCGTTTCGCGCAGGAATCCGTCATGCGGATCGATGCACCCGTCTGCGTCGCGTTCTGATTTTTTTATCAGCCCCTTTTCAGGGGCTGATGATTTTGTTGAAAATCATGGCGATGAGATCGAGATACTCGGGGCTACCACGGGGTAAGGCATCCCTGCGGGAACCTTATCCCCGCGTTTCCCCTAATATGTGATTTCGTCATTATCTGGTTATTAATTTTTTGATTTGTAATTAAAAATTAAAGCACCAGTCCCGCAACTGCCGCAGACAGCAAGCTCACCAGCGTAGAACCATAAACCAGCTTCAGGCCGAAGCGTGATACCACGTTGCCCTGTGCTTCATTCAGCCCTTTGATAGCGCCCGCGATAATGCCGATTGACGCGAAGTTGGCGAAGGAAATCAGGAACACGGACAAAATGCCCAGTCCGCGTGGCGACATCTCTGCCGCGATCTTCTTCAATTCGATCATGGCAACGAATTCATTCGCCACCAGCTTGGTCGCCATGATGCTGCCCGCATTCAGGATATCGGAAGACGGAATGCCGATCAGCCACGCCAGCGGTGAAAAGACATAGCCCATAATTGCCTGGAAGCTAATACCGAAAACGGTGCTGAACAGCGCGTTCACGGCGGCAATCAAGGCCACGAAGCCGATCAGCATTGCCATAATAATCATCGCCACTTTAAAACCAGCAAGGATGTATTCCCCCAGCATTTCAAAGAAGCTTTGGTTTTCATGCAGCTTTTCCAGCTTCAATTCTGGTTCATCGTCAGGCTGGTAAGGGTTGATGATCGACAGCACGATAAAGGTGCTGAACATATTCAGAATCAGCGCCGCAACCACGTATTTGGCGTCCAGCATGGTCATGTAAGCGCTGATGATCGACATCGACACGGTCGACATCGCCGTCGCGGCCATTGTGTACATCCGCCGTGGGGACATGTCGGCGATGATGCCTTTATAGACGATAAAGTTCTCCGACTGTCCGAGCATCAGGGTGCTCACCGCGTTAAACGATTCCAGCTTCCCCATCCCGTTGACCTTGGACAGCAGCGTGCCGATACCTTTGATAATCAAAGGCAAAATTCGCCAGTGCTGCAAAATGCCGATCAGCGCGGAAATAAACACGATAGGGCAGAGCACATTGAGGAAGATAAAAGACAGACCCTGTGCATTCATCCCGCCGAACACAAAGTCGGTTCCTTGATTGGCAAAAGATAAGAGCTTTTCAAATAAACCCGCAAAGGAACTAATCGCGTTAAGCCCGATGCTGGAATGCAAAAGGAAATAGGCCAGCAAAACTTCAATCACCAGCAACTGCACAATAAAGCGCAGGCGGATGCGTTTTCTGTCATGGCTGACGAGCAACGCCAGCAAAAAAATTGCCGCCGTTGCCAAAATGAAATGTAAAACCTGTGACATAGCAGAACCACTCATCCCCGAATAAAAAGAGGCGCATTGTAATCGGAATGTGAAAATATGTTTATCCCGAATCTGTAAATCCTTATTCGCTACTGTGCTATCAGGATTAAGGGCATCTGATTAATCAGGGAAGGGGGAATAATAAGAGAAGGTTCCCCTTCGGCCCGCTGTTGACGGAAGGGGAAAGATAGATTGTGAACGAACTAGTGCGCGCCACCGCCTCCACCGCCGGAGGTAAAGGGGGGCTTAGCGAACCAGACCAGCACCAGCAGCACCAGGAATACGCCCGCGGCGGCCCAGAAAATCTCGTTGGCGGAGATAATCAGTCCCTGTGCGGTAATCTGTTGTGCGATGTAAGCTGAGGCCTGTGTCGGGCTCATTCCCATTGCCTGAAGCTGCTGATACGTTTCCTGCGCGATGGGGTTATACGGCGTGATCGACTCCGTAAGATGCGCATGGTGCAGCGATTCGCGCTGTGTCCAGAGCGTGGTGGTAATCGATGTTCCGATCGAACCTGCCAGCGTTCGGGCAAAGTTCGACAGGCTCGATGCCGCCGCCAAACGTTCCGGCGGAAGCCCAGACAGCGTGATGGTCGTCAGCGGCATGAAGAAGCAGGCCACGGCAAACCCCTGAACGAACTGCGGCCAGGCCGAGGCGCCGAAATCCATCCCCGGCTCGAAGGTGTACGCACGCCAATAGAAACAGACTGCGTACATAATAAAGCTGAACGTCACCAGCTTGCGCATATCCAGACGCGGTGCGAAGCGACCGATAATCGGCGACAGCACCACTGGCATCAACCCAACCGGTGCGGACGCCAGCCCGGCCCAAGTAGCGGTATAGCCATACACCTCCTGCAACAGCTGCGGCAAGAGTACGATCGCCCCGAAGTAGAACATGTAGGCGAGACTGATACACAGACAGCCAATGGTGAAGTTGCGCGACTTAAACAGCGACAAATCCACCACTGGATGGTCGTCCGTTAGTTCCCAGACAATCAGGAATGCGATTGCAATCACCGCCACAACGGTCAGGGTGATGATTTCCGTCGAGTTAAACCAATCCAGCTCTTTTCCCCGATCGAGCATCATCTGCAAGCTACCGATACCGACGATCAACAGCGCCAACCCGATAGTATCGATGGGCTTGATCTCGGTTTTGGTTTCTCGCCCGCGCAGCGTTTGCATAGCAATAAACACCACGGCGATGCCCAACGGAACGTTGATGAAGAATATCCAACCCCAGTGATAGTTGTCGCTAATCCAGCCGCCCAGAATCGGGCCACAGATCGGCGCGACGACCACGGTCATTGACCACAGCGCCAGGGCGATGCTGCGTTTCGCCGGAGGGTAGTTGCTGAGCAACAGACTCTGTGACAGCGGGATCAGCGGTCCGGCGACAATCCCCTGCAACACGCGGGCGAAAATCAGCATTTCCAGGCTGCTGGATACACCACACAGCCAGGATGTCAGGGCGAAGAGCGCCGTTGACCACAGAAACAGGCGGACTTCGCCAAACCGTTTGGCCAGCCAGCCAGTGATAGGGATGGAGATGGCGTTAGCGACACCGAACGAGGTGATGACCCACGTTCCCTGCGAGTTGGACGCACCCAGATTACCGGCGATGGTCGGAATAGCGACGTTGGCGATGGTGGAGTCCAGCACCTGCATGAACGTTGCCAGCGACAGAGCAACGGTCATCCAGGCCAGACTGGCACCTTTAAGCGGTTCTCTCTGCACGTTTCTCTCCTGCCCGATTAACCGGCGTTCGCCTGAATAATGGCGCTGATGTCCTGGTTAACAGGGGTGAGATCCAGCGTCAGCGCATCGCTTTGGTAGGCTGGCGTGGTGCGTGAGGTTTCTGCTAACGCGCTGCCTTCTGTATTGGCGGTATCGACATTAACCAGCGCAGACAGGCCGATACGCAACGGATGTTCGGCGACCTGCTTGGGATCGAGTTCAATACGGACGGGCAGGCGCTGAACGACCTTAATCCAGTTGCCGGTCGCATTTTGAGCGGGCAACAGAGAGAACGCGCTACCGGTTCCCATATCGAGGCCGACGACTTTCCCCTGGTACACCACGTCATCACCGTAGATATCTGCGACCACGGTAGCTGGCTGGCCGATACGCATATTGGCCAACTGTGTCTCTTTGAAGTTCGCATCGACCCACAGGTGATTGGCAGGCACCACGGCCATTAGCGCTGACGTCGGAGAGATACGCGCACCAATTTGTACGCTGCGACGTGAGACATAACCGTCAATCGGGCTGACGATTTTGGTGCGCTGTAGCGCCAGCCAGGCATCGCGCATTGCTACCGAGGCTTGCTGTATCGCTGGCTGCTTCTCAAGCGGCGTATCCAGAATCATCGCTTGATTCGCCTGATATTGCTGTCTGGCGACTTCCAGCGCGGCTTTGGCGGTCGCGACGGCATCACGAGCATGCTGCACTTCTTCACGCCCGATGGCATTGGCGCTGCCCAGCGCTTCCCGGCGGCTCAAATCGCTTTGTGCCTTGTTCAACTCGGTTTGGCGCAGTTCAATGTTAGCCTGATACTGCTTACTGTTAATAATCAATTGGTGCGTCTGGCGCACGCTGTTGGCCAGTTCGGTTTTCGCGCGTTCAAACGCCTGTTGAGCATCGGTAGGATCCAGCTCCACCAGTACCTGTCCCTGCTTAACAAAATCGGTATTGTCGACGTTAACATGGGTGACGCTGCCGCTGACCTGCGCCATGATCTGAATCTGATTACCTGCGACGTAGGCATCGTCAGTGCTTTGGTGGTGTCTGAGTACCAGGAACCAGTAAACCAGCCAAGCGCAGCCCAGCACGACGAAAATAAACGTCATCAGCGATAGCACTCGCTTACGCTGTTGTTTTTTGTTTCTTGGTGGCGTTTTGGGCACCTGATTTTCCACACTTTCACTCATGCTGTTCTCTCTCTTTTTATTCTCTTTGTATCGCCTGTCGCACCAGACTGGGCAGCCTGGCGGTAGTCGCAATGAATTCATCTTGTTGTGCCGCTCGGTGGCGTTTGCAGATCGCCTCGCCCGGAGCCTGAGATTGCCGTTTTGCTAAACCGCACGTCGCGACGGCGGAAAGGTCATGCCTGTTTTTCGCAGCAAAACCCACCTGCCCGATACGCATGCATCGGGTCATTCCGGGTGAAAAAAGTGCCGACTATGATGCTTTGTTGTTTTCTGTTGTTATTAACCGTTGATGTTATTGACTGTCGGCACTATGGAATAGCGACGTTATAGGTTATCGAGGTCGTCCATTTCATCCAGCCGAGCCAGAAGTTTTCTCATCAGGGCTTCAAGCTGAGCTTGTTCACTGGACTCAAGCGCCGAGCACAGCACATGCATGCTGTGGTGCTGTGGTGGCAGTAATTTACCGAGAAAGGCTTTGCCTTCTTCTGTCAGATGCAGGTGCAGGCAGCGTCTGTCATTGCTACTTTCGCGCCGCTCAATCCAGCCTCTTTTCTCCAGATCGTCAGCAATACGCGTCGCATTGGTACGTGATGACCCCAGCGCTGCGCTGAGTTCGGAAGGCTGAATGCTATAAGACTCTTGAGATTCCAGCGTCAGCAATGCCATGAAGAGGGTTTCATTGATGCCCTGATCTTTCAGCATTCTGTTTCTGTGTTCCAGAATTTTGCCTTGGACATGCATGAAAAGGCGCAATAGTAAGACTTCTTGACGTGGGAATCCTGGTTTACGTGAAGCACGCAGGTCGAGCATTTGTTCTATAGGAGTGAATGAACTGTCCATTTTTTATATAAACCTCATTAATCACGGAGTGCATAGTAACTAATGTTACTAAATGGGTAAACGGCATTCAGGTGGGAAATTGTGCTTATTTCTGTGACAGAAAGTAAACGAAGAATAGCGTAAATAAGGAATAACTCGCCGTTTACTTTATTTAAATCAAAATCTTATTTGATAATTCAGGCTGCGAATTCAAAGCAGCTTAAACGCAATTCCATAGCACAGCGCGCCCAGTAACGTTGATAAGACGATGCTGCGGGTTTTATAAAAACAGGCTGTCAGCGTCATAAAGCCGACCAGCGTTGGCAGCAGCTTTTCGTGATGCGCGAGAATATCCGGCACGCTGGAAACAATCAGCAGCGCACAAATAGAAGCAATGCCGATGCTATCAAGCAACAGCGCTTTTTTACCGCGCTGCAACGAGCCGGAGGCGCGTGAGGCGCTCAGCCGCAGGGGCAGATAGCGGAAGAGGTAGTTCACCAGCCCGACAATCAGCCCGATAAGAATGACTTCCGTACTCATGTGTTCACCTGTGGCGTGGCGGGGTTAACCAGCGAAGCCAGACAGCCGCTGAGAATGCCGAGCAGTATTGCGGCGGGAATGGAGGAAAGCAGCAATCCCAGCAGCGCGCCGCCTAGCGCGCAGGCTACGACCAGGCTCTGTTTGCGCTTGAAAGAGGCGAGTAAAAAGCTGAGGAAAAGCGCGGGCAGCATGAAAGACAGCGCGGCTTCGACGGCAGGGTAGTCGTCCAGTGGGCCGTTGCCGAACACGGCGCCGATCACCGTACCGAGCACCCATGAGAGCCAGGCGAGCAGTGACACGCCCATCATCCAGTTTTCTGACCAGCGTCGGTTGTCTTTTGCCAGCCGGGTAGCGGCGGCGGCAAAGACTTCGTCCGTCAGGCCGAACGCCCAGAGCGCGGTTTTGCGGGTCGGCAGCCGCTGTGCAATGCGATGCCGTAGCGCCGGCCCATATAGCACATGGCGAACATCCATCGCCATAACGGTCAAGGCCGCCACCCAGATGGACATGCCGGCGCTAAGCAGGGCGGTGATGACAAACTGGCTGGCACCCGCGTAAATGATGCAGGAGAGGAAAATACCTTCCAGCGGCGTAAATCCTAACTTGACCGCGTTCATGCCAAACGCGAATGCCACGGGCATGTAGCCGATAATAATGGGAAGACTGTCAAAGACGCCTTCGCTAAAGGACGCAGACTTTGTCGGTACTGATGGTGCGGGAGTAATTAATGTCTTCACTGGCCTGATATTTTTTGTACTTAAAGGGAATTAATCGATAACACTAGCAAAGCGTTACCGGAATTTCACGCTATTGCGAAACGGACGTGATAATTTTCAGCGCAATGGTATCGGACGTCACTTTCCCGGAAGAAACGGTCTCAACGGAGAGGGCTCAACCGGGAGAGTGACAAACGCGAGGAGCTACAGCGCCGACATGGCTTCCTGCGTCTCGTGATGATGGCTTCGCCACCACACCATCAGATTCAACAGGCTGATAATCGCGCCCGCGCCACAAACACCCAGCCAGCCCCAATGCTGATAAGCCGAGGCAGAAAGGAGTGAACCCAGCGCGCCGCCAATGAAGTAGCTGGTCATATAACCGGCTGTCAGTCGGTTACGTGCTTCAGGCATCATACGGTAGATGACGCTCTGGTTAGTGACGTGCACGCCCTGAACCGCCAGATCCAGCACGATGATACCAATGAGCAGCGCCGCGATGGAATGAATGCCGAGCCCGATACAGCCCCATGACAGCAAAAGCAGGATAATCCCCACGCTGGTGGTCGGCTTGGCTTTGCCCTGATCGACCAGACGCCCTGCGCGCGATGCTGCTAATGCTCCCGCGGCACCAACCAGACCAAACAGGCCGATTACGCCTTCGGAATAACCGTATGGCGGTGAAGCCAGCAGGAAGGCCATCGACGTCCACAGAATGCTGAAGTTGGCAAAGGACAGGCAGCCCAGAATGGCGCGCGTGCGCAGCAGTGGGGTGTTGGAGAACAGTCGGAAGATTGAGATCAGCAACTGCGGGTAGTTCAGCGTGCTTTGCTGAGGAATACGCGGCAGTGCCCGCCACAGAATCAATGCCATGATGACCATCAGCGTGCTGGCAACCCAGTACACAGTGCGCCAGTCGCCGAGTGAAGCAAGCGCACCCGCGACGGTACGCGCCAGCAGAATGCCAAGCAGAAGACCGCTCATAATCGTGCCGACCACTTTACCGCGCGTTTCCGGCGTCGCCAGCGTCGCGGCGAGCGGCACCAGCAACTGGGCGACAACGGAGAACAGCCCGGTTAACGCCGTACCGGCAATCATTATCCAGAGCGTGGGAGCGGAGGCGGTGAGCAGCATCCCGCCTGCGGCGAGTAACGTCATGCCGACGATCAGCGTCCGGCGTTCAAACATGTCCCCCAACGGAACCAAAAACAGCAGGCCGACGGCATAACCCAGCTGTGCGGCGGTGACAATGAACCCGGCCTGATTGACGGAAAGCTCAAAGACTCTGGCAATGGTTTCCAACAGCGGCTGGGCATAATAGTTACTGGCGACGGCGAGGCCGGTCGCGACAGACATAATCAGGGTCAGCGACAGGCTGAGTCCTGGTTGAGGCTGGGGTGAGATAGATTGTTGCTGAAGAGACATAGTGTGAACGTTAATATGATGTTAAAAGCAGAATCTATAGTATCCGGCAGAGCCGAATGAGATGCCAGAATATCTTTACACGTCTGATGTCTGACGGGGATATTTCGTTTTTTCTGGGATTGATTTAGCGTATCGCTATCACACTATCGACAGGGGACAGTATGTTTAAGGATTATCAGGTGGTTAAGAAAAAAAGCCTTGCAGTATTAATGGGGGGGGCACTTCTGCCAGCCGTAGCGCTGTGGTCGATGGGGGCGCAGGCGGTAACGGCCGTTTACGTCTCGGCGGCCGCTGACGGTGCTATTGACGCCTACACACTCAATACGCAAAGCGGCGAATTGACCGCTATCGGGAAAGTGGCAGCAGGGGCGAAAGTGATGCCGATGGCCGTGAGTCCGGATAAATCGTTCCTCTATGCGGCCACGCGCGGCATTCCCTACTCGGCGGTAAGTTATAAAATCGATCCTAAAAGCGGTGCCCTAAGCCCGTTAGGCAAAGCGGAACTACCGGACAGCATGGCTTATCTTTCGACGGATTTCACCGGAAAATGGCTGCTTAGCGCTTCGTACGGTGGTAATAAAGTTGCGGTTAACGGGATTGATAAAGACGGCAAGGTGAACGCGAGCGTGGTCACGGTGGTGCCGACAGGGGAGAAGGCGCACAGTATTATTGCCGATCGCCAAAATAAGTTCGTCTTTGCCAGCAATCTGGGCAGCGATCAGATCGTTCAGTTCCGGTTTGATGCGAAAACGGGCACGTTGACGCCGAATGAGCCGGCGGAAATTAAACTGCCTGAGGGGAACGGGCCTCGCCATCTGGTGTTATCGCCAGATAACAAAACGCTCTATGTGAGCAATGAGTTGTCTGGCACTGTCGCGCGTCTGGCGTTGAATGAAAAGACGGGGCAACTGACGTTACTGGATTACACGGACACCGTTCCGGCCGATGCTGGCATGCGGGCGGGAACGATCACACCGGATAAAAAGAACGCCGACAGCCGACCGCAGATCTGGAGTGCCGATTTACGTCTGACGCCAAATGGAAAATTCCTGTACGTATCGGAGCGCACCAAAAGCACGATTACGCTGCTGCGGGTAGAACCGAAAACCGGCCAGTTGAAATACATTACGCGCTACCCGACAGAAACGCAGCCGCGCGGTATTCAGATCGATCCAAGTGGGAAATTCTTGATCGCCAGCGGTGAAAAATCGACATCGCTGTCGGTGTATCGCATCAATCAGGACAACGGGGATTTAGTACGCGTCGGGCAATACCCGACTGGAAAAGGTGCGAACTGGGTCGAAATTGTTAACCTGCCGTAATTGCTATTCCTCAATAAAAAGCGCCCTTTTGTTAGAAAGGGCGCTCATCTACAAGGTGATTATTTTGCGGCGTCAGCGGCGGTTTTCACCCAGCCGTCAAACAACTGCTGGTGGGCTTTGATCCAGCCATCAACATGACGCTCGATATCCTGTTGTGAACCCTGACCTTCATGCATACGCAGGTTCTGCGCATTCACATCGGCAATCGGCAGTTTCATGATGGCGAACAGCTTCGCGGCTGCCGGGTTTTTCTCTGCCCATGCCTTATTTGCCGCAATTCTCATGTTGTTAACCGGGAAGCCGTAGTCGGCGCCGTTAGGCAACTTGGTGCTGACGCCTTTCATTTCTCCCGGTTGAGAAGAGAACGGTACCTGCAACCACACCACGTCACGTCCCGGCACCAGCACGTCACTCACCCAGTATGGCGTCCAGGTGTAGTACAGGATCGGCTTGCCTTCTTTATAACGGGTGATGGTGTCGGCGATCATCGCAGCATAGTTACCCTGATTATGCTCAACCGTGTTGCTTAAGCCATAGGCAGGAAGGTGGTGATTGATGACCGCTTCGCATCCCCAGCCCGGCGTACAGCCCGTCAGGTCGGCTTTGCCGTCGCCGTTGGTATCAAA
Source organism: Pectobacterium colocasium (assembly GCF_020181655.1). Taxonomy (NCBI): domain Bacteria; kingdom Pseudomonadati; phylum Pseudomonadota; class Gammaproteobacteria; order Enterobacterales; family Pectobacteriaceae; genus Pectobacterium; species Pectobacterium colocasium. The sequence goes on along the minus strand of NZ_CP084032.1, from coordinate 3,744,654 downwards.
CAGCTTGGCGATTTTCGGATCTTTTAACTGCGCAATATTGGTGATTTTGTATTTTTCAGCCGTTTTCTTATCGATCAGGTAACCCTGTGCGGCACCGGAGACATATTCACCCTGACGGTAGAACTTCGCATCCCCGCCTGCGGCTTTATATTGGTCGGCATGCAGCGGATCCCAATTCACAGCAATAAATGTCGCATCGCCGGAGGCGATCGACGTGTAGGCCACGTTGTAGTCCACTTCACGGGGAGGCTGCACGTCATAGCCCAGCTTTTCTAACGCGCGGCTGACCAGCAGCGTCTGGAATGTTTCTTCGGAGATGGTACTTTGCACCGGGATAACGGAAATACCTTTCCCCGGTTGTGCGGTGTCAGCAGCGTAAACGTATGTACTCAACAGTGTGGTCGTCAGGGCGGCAGCCCAAAGTGTGGTGTTACGCATCATGATTCCCTCTGTTTTTTATCGTGTGTTGATTCGTGAATGTTGCTAATAAAATGAATATTACGGATAAAACGAATAGTGAATGTCGCCGTTTGTCTGACGCGTGCCAGACAAACGGGACGAGCGTTATGGCTTGATGAAAGGACGGGTCAGCAGGCCAATCGGGCCGCTGGCATACCAGCTTTTGTTGCCCTTGCTGCGGCGATCGCGTCCCAGAGACTGAGTCAGACGGTCAAGAATAATTGCCAGAATAACGATCCCGACACCGCCGACGGCAGCCAGTCCCATATCCAGACGGCCAATGCCGCGCAGTACCATCTGACCCAGACCACCCACGGCGATCATCGAGGCGATCACCACCATCGACAGTGCCAGCATCAGCGTTTGGTTAACGCCTGCCATGATGGTTGGCATCGCCAGCGGAAGCTGAACCTTAAACAGCATCTGACGCGGGCTGGCACCGAAGGATTCCGCGGCTTCGATCAAATCGGCCGGAACCTGACGAATACCCAGAATCGTTAAGCGAATAATCGGCGGCAGGGCAAAGATGATGGTCACTACGACGCCCGGCACGTTACCGATACCGAACAGCATGACGATAGGCACCAGATAGACAAACGCGGGCGTGGTCTGCATGGCATCCAGCAAGGGACGAATAAACTTCGCGGCTCGTTCGCTACGCGCCAGCCAGATCCCCATGGGTAGCCCGATGAGCACACAGAAGAACAGTGCGGTGAGCACCAGAGCCAGCGTGATCATGGCCTGCGACCAGGCGCCAATGGCACCAATGGCGATCAGCGACAGCAGGGTGGCGACCCCCATGCCGAGGCTGGACATCTGCCAGGCAAGCAGCGAAAACACCAGAATGGCGATTGGCGCTGGCATCCCCAGCAGAAATTGCTGGAAGCCGCCCAGAATAAAATCGACCGGGACGCGAACGCCCTGAAAAACAGGCCTGAAGTGCAGCACAAGCCAGTCGATACCGTGGGTGACCCAGTTGTCCAGCGGGATTAGCGTGTCCTTAAACGGATCGAGCAGGTTGAAATGCTCGGGCGTCGCGGGGGCGGCGTTGTTCAGCCAGTCGCTACCGGACTGAGCAGCCTGATGGGCAGCATCGGCGGAACCATCAGGAGCCGGTGCGCTATTCCAGGCATCGCTGCCGTTAGCCGGTGTATCCTGAGCTGGCGCGCTGGTGGACCAGGGATCGCCCTGCGGGGCGCTATCTGCCGTCGCGTTATGTTGGACTGGGGCAGAATCGGCTGGCGCATTCTGCGTGCTGGTTGCCCACGGATCGTTTGGCGTGGTATTGCCCTGTTGAGAGGCCGCGCCTTGATCGGCGGGCTGGTTTTGTGTGGTGGTGGTATCCCACGGGTTTGACGTTGATTTACTCATTGGTCACTCCTTCCTTATCCAGTGCCTGTAGCAACATTCCTTTGGAAATGATGCCAATGTACTCGTGATTTTCGCCGACGACAGGGACGGCACAGGGAGCCTGTGCGACCTGAGAAATCAGCTCGTTGAGTGACATATCTGCGGGCACGGGAGCAGGTTCGGGCAGTAACGCCTGTTCCAGCGGCTGCTGTTCTTTCAGCGCCTGCTTCAGTGAATCAATAGACACAACGCCAATGAAGCGTTTTCCGCCTTCTAGCACATAGCCGTAATCACGGTCTTCGTCCTGAAGGATTTTCAGCGCAGAACGTGGGCCTACGCCGGGGGTTTTACGGATTAGGGTGACCGGGCGGCGACGGGCGATATCTTTGGCGCTAAACACGTGGCTGATATCGACACCGCGGAAAAAGGTGCGCACGTAGTCATTGGCCGGGTTATTCAGGATCTCATCGGGCGTACCGACCTGAATCACTTCACCGCCGTGCATGATGGCAATCCGGTCACCGATGCGCATCGCTTCATCCAGATCGTGCGAGATAAAGACGATAGTGCGTTGATGACGAGACTGGAGTTTGATCAACTCATCCTGCATTTCAGTACGGATCAGCGGATCGAGTGCGGAGAATGCCTCATCCATCAGCAGGATATCGGGGTCGTTCGCTAATGCGCGAGCCAGGCCGACACGCTGGCGCATCCCGCCTGATAACTCATCCGGGTAAGACGCGGCGTAGGCTTCAAGACCGACCTGCTGTAAGGCATCCAGTGCTTTTTGCTCACGCTCTGCTTTCGGCACGCCAGCGAGCTCCATACCAAACGCGGTGTTGCTGAGAATATTCAGGTGCGGCATTAGCGCAAAGGACTGGAACACCATACTGATCTTCTTGCGGCGCACGTCGCGCAGCGCGGTATCGGATATTTTAGCGATATCCTCACCGTCGATCAGCACCTGACCCCGAGTGGGTTCTATCAGACGATTGAGAAGGCGTACCATGGTGGATTTGCCGGAACCGGATAATCCCATGATGACAAATATCTCGCCTTCTTCAATGGCCAGACTGGCATCTTTTACCCCGACAGTAAGCCCTGTTTTTTCAAATACCTGATCCTTGCTCAGGCCTTTATCAATCAGTTTAAATGCTCTGTCTGGGTGCTCGCCAAATATCTTATAAAGATTCTTTACTTCAAGTTTAATTGCCATGAAATTATTGTTTTCCTGTGTCGTTTATAATTCTATAACGTAGCCCTGATAATGATTAAACATAATCTACCCTACCATACTCAGATTCTGAGACAACCCTTTATTGCCTCGGTAGGGGTTCTGGCTGGGCTAATTCTAGCGATATCTGAAGTGCTATTGATGCTGTGTTATCCTCATGATTTACGCGATCTTTATGATTTCTGTTTTGAAGGTAATTATTTTTATAACAGTACGTTACCTGTTAACTTTTACGTGACGTATTCGCGGGGGATATAACCTTTTCTGATTATGGATAAACCGCGATTTATAGTGAATTCCACTAATCGAATAATAGGGTGAATAAATCACTTTTTTTGGCTTGTAGGCACCCAAATAGGCCGACATAAATAGATTTTTTACTTATGATAACTGTCGGTATTTTATACAGTATAGCAAAGATATAATGGGTGAAATGATAGTGTTAATTCTCACCAATAAATGAGAGTGTTCTGAATAATATATTTGTCATATTCAGAGGAAATACAGGGGAAATAAAAGCAGGGTAGTAATGCGGATTTGATAAGCTGTTTTGCCAGCTATCGCGCCTTTCTATTTTGCCGATCGCGATCATGTTATCCATGTGAAAATTATGGTTATAGTGGCTGGTTATCATCCATCACGACTTCATTCATAATGACTATCGAAAGAGGTTAACGTGTTAGATCACCTGAGCATCCCGGTGAGGGATATTGCCCGCAGCCGGCACTTCTATGAAGCGGCACTCAAGCCGTTGGGTTATTGCCTGATTAAGGATATGTCATTCGCCGTCAGTTTTGCGGTAACGGAAGGGTATGGTCAATCAAGCGATCCCGGTGGTGAATTCTGGATTTACCAGTCAAAGGGCGAGCCCTGCCCGGCAGTGCATTTTGCGTTCAGCGCCGCCTCGCGAGAGCGGGTGGAAGCGTTTTTTTCTGCCGCGATAGCGGCGGGAGGCAGAGATAATGGGCCGCCGGGATTACGTCCGAATTATCATCAGAATTATTACGCCGCATTCGTGCACGATCCCGATGGATACAATATTGAAGCGGTCTATCACCGTCAGCCTTGAAGTATCTACTCAGTAACAGGAGGGGGAAATCCCCCTCCATCACTCGCTCATCAGGCTGACGTGGGCGGCGACAATGCGCCAGCCTTCCGGCATTTTTACCCAGGTTTGCATTTGGCGACCAATCTTCGTGCTGCCTGCGCGGGTGAATTCCGTGCTGGCGACAGCCATATCATGTCCGTAGGTCGTGATAACGGTATTACGCAGCGTTCTATCCAGACCGGCAGAGGGGCGAGCGAGGCGAAAGGCGCGAATTTCCTCAATCCCGTACAGGTTTTCTCCCGCGCCATAGCGCACCGTTTTTTCATCGTGCCAGAACAGTTCATCCAGTATCGCAATGTCATTACCGGTTAAGGCTTTTTCGTAGCGATAGAACGCTTCTGTCACGTCGACCAGCACATCCGGCTGGTTAATATCCTCAGGTAACATATTTTCTTTCCTCTACTGTATAGGTGATGCCCTGCTGCTCAAGCGCCCACGCCGTCCGCAAACACAGATCCTCACGCCACGGTGCGGCAATAATCTGCACGCCGATTGGCAGACCGTTTGCGGTCGCCACCGGCACCGTCACGACAGGCAGACCGACGAAAGAGATCGGCTGTGTCAACATGCCCATATTGGCGCGGACGGGCAGGTCGGTATCATTAATGCGCATGGTGTCCTGCCCGATGAGTGTGGCGGAGCAGGGTGTCGCGGGGGCGATCAGCAGGTCGGTGTGTTCAAACAATGCCAGCGCCTGTTGACGAAAAGCGTGACGGAAGCGCTGAGCCTGCACATACCAGGCGGCGGGGATCATCGCACCAGCCAGCAGCCGCTCGCGTGACAGTGGCTCGAAGCGTTCAGGCTGTGTGCGTAAGGCGGGTAGATACTGATTTCCTCCTTCGCTGGCCGACAGAATAAAGGCGGCGCTGCGTGCCAGTGCGGCATCGGTGAGCGTCAGGCTGTTCTGTGCGCCCAGCGCCTGTGCGATCTGACGAACGGCGGCGTTGGCCTCCTCGTTGGCCCATGTGGAGAAATAGCCATCCAGTACCGCGTAGCGCAATCCGTCGCTGCCCGCTTCTAACTGTGTGGCCGTCTGCTGCGTTTCTCGTTCGGCCTGAAAACGGTCTTTCTCATCGCGGCCTTGTAGTGCATCAAACACTAACGCCAGATCGTCTGTACGGCGCGCCAAGGGGCCGATGTGGTCGAGGCTGGCGACAAACGGGTGGCTACCGTGACGCGATAAACGGCCAAATGTTGGCTTCAGTCCGAAAATACCGCATAGCGACGACGGCACACGGATTGAACCGTTGGTGTCGCTACCCAGCGTGAAATTAACCAGTCCCGCCGCTACCGCCGCCGCCGATCCGCCAGACGAGCCGCCAGCGATGCGCTGTGTATCAAGCGGGTTATGCGTAGCGCCGTAATGACTGTTTTCGGTGGTAAAGCCATAGGCGTAGGCATCCATATTCAACATGCCGGACAGCAGCGCGCCCCGGCTGGCAAGCTGGCGGATGGCAAAGGCATCTTGTGTCGCGGGCGGGCGCTGGCTGAGAAGTTCGGCACCTGCTAGCGTGGTTTCACCGCTGACGTCAAACAGATTCTTTACGGCGTAAGGTACACCGGCCAGCGCTGGCAAACTTTCTCCGCGTTGACGGCTAGCATCCAGATGTTCAGCCTCTGCCAGCATGCGTTCGCCGGTGACATGGGTATAGGCATTAATGGTGGGGTTAGCCTGCTCAATGGCGTCCAGCGTCTGTTGTGCAAGCTCCTTCGCGGAGAACGTGCCAGCCTGCAAACCTTGTTGAATCTGTCGGATCGATAACGATGAGGGCGCGCTTCTCGCGTATAAACTCATAGCGTATAAGCTCCTAGCGTATAGACCCCGGCGATCTCCTGATGCTCATCAAGCGGAAAAGCCATCAGTGGCTGCGCCATGGCGTGGATGCGGCTGAACTGCACTAACAGCTCCTGACGTCGTTCCTGACTCAGTTGCAGCGCCAGTAGCGCTTCCATCTGCTGAAGGTAAGCGGCTAACGTGTCGCTATGGATAGCGGTTGTCGTCATGAGGTGTTCTCCCGGTTAATTGATGATTAAAAGCCTGCCGCACTGCCGTTGCTGCGTGGATCGAAAGCCCCTTCCAGCATGCCATTGGTGTGGCGCACGATGGCGCCAGCGTGGCCGACCGTTTCACTAAAGCTGCCCAGCAGCTCGACATCGTGACCAAGCTGGCGCAGGGCATCGATGGTGGCGGGTTTAAAACGATCCTCGAGCTTCAACGTATCGGAGGTTTGTCCCCAGGTTCGACCCAGCAGCCAGCGCGGGGCGGTAATCGCCTGCTGCAGCGGTAGACCCTGCTGGACGTGGCGGATAAAGATGGCCGCCTGCGTCTGTGGCTGTCCGTCTCCGCCCATCGAACCGTAGACCATCGTCCGGCCATCGGACAGGCGTGCGGCGGCAGGGTTTAACGTATGAAAAGGCTGTTTACCCGGTTCTAACGCCAACAGGTGCGCCGGATCGAGGCTGAACGAGGCGCCGCGGTTCTGCCAGAGCACGCCGGTTCCCGGCAAGACAACGCCGCTGCCGAACTCGTGGTAAATACTTTGAATGAAAGAGACGCACAGGCCGCTGCTATCACATACGCCCATCCAGACGGTGTCCCCTGGGCCTTTACCTTCGCCCCACGGGGCGGCGTTGCGGGTATCGATCTGCCGCGCGAGTGCACCGATCGCATCGTTGTCCAGCAGCGTTTGAACGTCCTGCGTCATCATTTTGGGATCGGTAATGAAACGGTCGCGCAAACCAAACGCCAGCTTGGTTGACTCGACAATGCGGTGGATCGTCTGGCTATCGTTCAAATCTTCCATTGCTAAATGGTCGGTCAGGCCGAGAATGGCGAGCGACACCAGACCTTGCGTCGGCGGCGCGAGGTTATAGATGTCACCTTTACTGTGCTTCAGCACCAGCGGCGCTGTCCGTTTGGCGCGGTAATTCGCCAGATCGTCAGCCGTCAGCGGCATACCGATCAGCGCCATCTGTTTCGATAGTCGGGCAGCGACGGAGCCGCGATAAAAACTGTCCAGTCCTTCAATGCTGAGTGTCGTCAGGGTATCGGCTAAATCTGGCTGTGTGAAACGGCTGCCCGCGCGTGGGACATTCCCCTGCGGCATAAAAATCTGGCTAAAGGCTGGGAAATCACTCAGTTCGTGATAGCGCTGGGTGAGTGCATCTTCCTGTGATTGGGTGACGGGAATACCGTCAGCCGCGTAGCGAATGGCGTCAGATAACAGGCGGGCGAGCGGAATCGGGGAACTGTCCATTTCTTGTGAATAGGTGAGTTCTTGTGAGTAGGCCAGCGCTTCCTGCCAGCCGCCGACGGTGCCCGCGACGGTCAGTGCCGCTTTAGGTCCACGATGCGGAATGCGGCTTTCGCCCTGATAGTATTCACGGCAGGCCAGCGACCCGGCGGCACCGCTGGCATCAATGGCGATCGGTTCGCCGTGTGGTGGAACAATCAGCCAGAAACCGTCTCCGCCGATGCCGTTCATATGCGGGTACACTACCGCAATGGTTGCCGCCGCTGCGACCATGGCTTCAATGGCGTTTCCGCCTTCACGCAGAACCGCCAACGCGCTGGCACTGGCTAAATGATGAGGTGCCACCGCCATGCCCAGCGGGGCGGTATTGCTTTGCATCATTTCAGGATTCCTTTTGTATGTAGGGTAAGTGTGAATTGCTCCATTAACCCTAGCTATAAGCAAACGGCGTTCCAGTTTTTCGGGTGATGAAAAGTCGGTATGCGTGCCCGGAGGGAGAATCTGTATCATCCCGACAATCCTGTGCTATGTTCTGCGACATGAAACAAACGTTACAGTAAGTGCAATGGGTGAGAGACGATGATGCAAATAGATGAACGATTACGGGATCGCTATGGCGAACTTTCACCGCAGGAACAGCGCGTCGCGGATTTCATCTTCGATCACTTTGACGATCTGATTAGCTACAACAGCGCCGAGCTGGCGCGGCTGAGCGGTGTCTCCAAAGCGACCGTCAGCCGGTTATTTAAACGGTTGGGTTACCCCAGCTACCGCGACATGCGCGATGAGCTCAGAACGCTGCGCCAGAGCGGGATGCCGCTGACGGATAACCGCGATGCCGTGCAGGGCAATACGCTGCTAGCGCGGCATTACAAACAGGAAATGGCAAACCTGACGCAGTGGATCAACCAGATTGACCCGGTACAGTTCGGTGCGGTGATTCAGGCGCTGATGCAGGCGCAGCGCCTATGCCTGATTGGGCTGCGCAATAGCTATCCGGTGGCGCTGCACCTGCGTCAACAACTGCTCCAGATTCGTCAACATGTCACCCTGCTGGCGCAGCCGGGGCAGACGCTATCCGAAGAGTTGGTCGATCTCACTGCACAGGATGTCGTCATTGTGGTGGCCTTTCGCCGTCGCCCGCGCCTGATTCAGCCGCTGCTGGCGCAACTGCAAAAACGCGGCGTGCCTGTGCTGCTGCTGTGTGAACCACAAGCCAGTGCGCTGATGTCGCTGGCAACCTGGTCATTGTGCGTCCCGTTGGACAGCGTCTCGGCATTCGACAGCTATTCCTCTGCCATGAGTCTGGTGAACGTGATCAGCAACGCGTTATTACATGAAATGCTGCGTGACGGACGCCAGCGTATTCACCAGATCGCGGATCTTTATGGTGAACTGGAGGAGCTTGAGCAACGTTAATGGGGCGTTAATTTGGTGCTATTGCACTGTTGTGGTGCGCATGAGTTGGCTGCTATATAGCTATGCGGATCGTTTCGGGCGTGATAGCACTGGATTATTTTTGTGACGCAGCGCTGTGGATTGTTTCTCGTTGTTATCTGTTCATAGGCGTAAAAAATTATGATGAGAAACGTTGGGCATCCCGAATGAGCAGCATGGACGCTGCGAAAGCCTGTGCCGCGTCGGACAAAAACGTCACGACGTTTTTGAACAGCACTTGTGCTGACCCGAAGGGCGAGTCCCATTTATGGGGCGAGTAATCGCGTCACAGGCGGTTCGACAGGATGACACGCGTTTCGAATGTACCGCGTAGCGGCATAATTCACGCCGAAAGCCAGGGTTCGTAGGGCTGCGGCGACTGAGCAGTCCTACGTCGGGCGTGGTGTATGAGTTGCATAAATGATCTCTCTGTAATCACGCCCGAAATTGTTCTTCAATATTCCATATCCACAGCTATGCCATATTCCAGCACGATTCTCTGACCTTCTACGTTGTTCCTCACAGTCAAGGGTAACCACGTGATCTGGCATGCTCCTTGCTTAATATCTGTAACGATAGTTTCAGTATTTGTTTTTAAAGAATCTTTCGTTTCAATTACACTAACCGGGGGCAGAGACGATGTTGATCAATAAACTGGGCATCAAAAAAGGGTTACTGGCAGTGATGGGCGCGGCAATGTTACTGGTTCAAGCCGGTAGCGCAATGGCCGATCAGTTGCAGGATATCGAGAAGCGCGGCGTGCTGCGTGTCGCGGTGCCGCAGGACTTCCCACCGTTTGGATCGGTAGGGACAGATCTGCAACCGCAGGGGTATGACATCGATATCGCCCGCTATCTGGCGAAAGAGATGAAACTAAAGTTGCAATTGGTTCCTGTCACCAGCGCCAACCGCGTACCGTATCTGCAAACCAACAAAGTTGATCTGGTGATCTCCAGCCTGGGCAAAAACGCCGAGCGCGAAAAAGTGATCGATTTCAGTCGCGCTTATGCGCCGTTCTTTCTGGGCGTATTCGGGCCAAAAGACAGCACGCTGACATCGTCTGACGCGCTGGAAGGTAAGAGCATCGGCGTGACGCGCGGTGCGGTAGAAGACATGGTGCTGACGGATATCGCGCCGAAGGCTGCCCAGATTAAGCGCTACGAAGATAACAACACGACGCTGTCGGCGTACCTGTCAGGTCAGGTGGAATATGTCGCCACCGGTAACCTGGTGGTTGCCGCCATCGCCGAGCGGAACCCAACGAAAGCACCGGTGGCGAAGTTTATGCTGAAAGATTCGCCGTGCTACATCGGGCTGAAAAAAGACGAGCCAGCGCTGAAAGCAAAAATCGATGCGTTGATCGAACAAGCGCTGAAAGACGACACGCTTAATAGCCTGTCAGAAAAATGGCTGAAAGCGCCGCTGCCAGCCAGCATCAAAGCGTAACGGGAGCACGCCATGACCTATCAGCTTAATTTTTCCGCGCTGTTGCCATTCTGGCCTGAGCTGCTGGCGGGGTTGTGGGTCACCATTGAGCTGACGGTAATGGCAACCCTTGGCGGCATTGCCATCGGTATCTGTGGTGCGGCCTTGCGCAGCGGCAAGCCCACCCTGCTGAGTCGGCTGTGGGGAGTCTATGTCGAGCTGATCCGCAATACGCCGTTTGTGGTGCAGTTGTTCTTTATCGTCTTCGGCTTGCCGAGTCTTGGCTGGAAACTCACCGCCGGGCAGGCCGCGCTGTTGGCGATGTTGATTAACCTCGGTGCGTACAGTACCGAGATTATCCGTGCGGGGATTCAGGTGACGCCGAAAGGCCAGTGGGAAGCCGCCCGTGTGTTGGGGCTGACGCGTGTGCAGACGTTTCTGCGCGTGATTCTGCCGCCTGCGCTCCAGCGGATTTATCCGGCGCTGGTCAGCCAATGCATCATCGTCATGCTGGGGTCGTCAGTGGTATCGCAGGTGTCTTATGAAGAACTGACCTTTGCCGCCAACCTGATTCAGTCCCGTACTTTTCTGAGTTTTGAAGTGTATCTGGCGACCACGCTGTGTTATCTGGCGCTGTCTGTCCTGATGCGGCAACTCTTGCTGCTGGCGGGACGGCGTTTCTTAGGGAGTCAGTCATAATGGCATTTACCGACTGGGATATTGTGCGCAACCTGCTGCTGGCGGCGCGCTGGACACTGTTGCTGTCGCTGACGGCCTTCATCGGCGGTGCGCTGGTGACGTTTCCGCTGATGCTGCTGCGGTTGACCAAACGCAAGTGGCCGACGCGCTTTGTTCAACTGTATTCCGAACTGTTTCAGGGGACACCGCTGCTGATGCAACTGTTCCTCGCCTTTTTCGGGCTGGCGCTGTTCGGTATCGATGTCAGCCCGTGGACGGCAGCGGCACTGGCGCTGACGCTATTTACCAGCGCCTTTCTGGTGGATATCTGGTGTGGCAGCGTGGAAGCCTTGCCGAAAGGGCAGTGGGAAGCCTCGCGCTGTCTCGGGCTGGACTTCGGCCAGACGCTCTATCGGGTGATTGCGCCGCAGGCGATGCGTATCGCCATCGCCCCCACGGTAGGGTTTTCCGTACAGGTGATTAAAGGCACCGCGCTGGCGTCAATCATCGGATTTGTCGAGCTGACCAAAGCGGGAACCATGCTGAATAACGTGACCTATCAGCCGTTTAAAGTATTCGGATTGGTGGCGCTGGGCTATTTCCTGATGTGCTATCCGCTCTCTTATTACAGCCGCTATCTGGAGAAGAAATTCAATGCCGCTCATCACCATTAATCAGGTTCAAAAATATTACGGCCAGAACCATGTCCTGAAAGGCGTCGATCTGGATATTGAAATGGGCGAAGTCATCTCGATCATTGGGCGCAGCGGCTCCGGTAAGAGCACGCTCCTGCGCTGTATGAACGGTCTGGAAGGCTATCAGGACGGCAGCATCAAGCTGGGCGGGATGACGGTCACCGACAGGGATTCACAGGCGCGGGAAATCAGCCGCTCGGTCGGGATGGTGTTCCAGAATTTCAATCTGTTCCCGCATATGACGGCGCTGGAAAACGTGATGCTGGCACCGCGCCGCGTGCTGGGGAAAAGCGCGGCGGAATGCCGTGAGCTGGGTGAGAAGATGCTCAACAAGGTTGGGCTGGGTGAGCGCCTTCACTACTATCCTGCCAACCTGTCGGGCGGCCAGCAGCAGCGTGTCGCGATTGCCCGCGCGCTGGCGATGAACCCGAAAGTCCTGCTGTGTGACGAAATAACCTCGGCACTCGATCCTGAATTAGTCGGTGAAGTGCTGAAAGTGCTGGAACAGCTGGCCGCAGAAGGGATGACGTTGATTCTGGTCACGCATGAAATGAATTTTGCTCGTGAAGTGGGTGACCGCGTGGTGTTTATGCATCAGGGCACCGTCTGGGAGCAGGGTGAGAGCAAAACGCTGTTTGCTCACCCGCAAACGCCGGAATTGAAACAGTTTATCGCCTCGGTCCGAGGACTGTCAGAAGCGTAATGAGCCTCTTTGAAAGGGGATGAGAAACAAGAATTTGGAGCCTATAACCATGAGCAGCGAACTGTACGCGCAAATTAATCCACCTCATCGCTTACTGATGGGGCCGGGGCCGATCAATGCCGATCCGCGCGTATTACGGGCAATGGCAAGCCAGTTGGTTGGCCAGTATGACCCCGCAATGACGAACTATATGAATCAGGTCATGGCGCTCTACCGTCAGCTTTTCCGCACGGAAAACCGCTGGACGATGCTGGTTGACGGCACCTCGCGTGCGGGGATCGAAGCGATTTTACTGTCGGCGATCCGCCCCGGTGACAAAGTGCTGGTGCCGGTGTTTGGTCGTTTCGGTCATCTGCTGTGTGAGATTGCCCGCCGCTGTCGGGCTGAGGTGCATACCATTGAGGTTCCGTGGGGCGAGGTGTTCTCGCCAGAGCAGATTGAAGAGGCGATCAAGGCGGTGCGCCCGCGTCTGTTGCTGACAGTGCAGGGCGATACCTCGACCACCATGCTGCAACCGCTGGAAGAACTGGGCGAGATTTGTCGCCGTCACGGTGTGTTGTTTTATACCGATGCCACCGCATCTTTCGGGGGGAACCCGCTGGAAACGGATCAATGGGGACTGGATGCGGTTTCCGCAGGGTTGCAGAAATGCCTCGGCGGGCCGTCCGGCAGTTCACCGATCACGTTGAGTCCACAGATGGAGGCGGTCATCCGCCGTCGTAAATGTGTGGAACAAGGGATACGAACGGACGCGCATCAGGACGGCGACGACGAAATGATCTATTCCAACTATTTCGATCTGGGCATGGTGATGGATTACTGGGGGCCGGAGCGTCTGAACCACCACACGGAAGCGACGAGCATGTTGTTTGCCGCGCGCGAATGCGCGCGAACGATCCTCGAAGAAGGGTTGGATCGCAGCATTGCCCGCCATGCGCTGCACGGTAATGCGCTGGTGGCGGGGATTCAGGGAATGGGACTGGAAACCTTTGGCAATCTTAAACACAAAATGAATAACGTGCTGGGCGTAGTGATTCCTGACGGTGTCCACGGCGAACAGGTACGTAAGCTGCTGCTGGAAGATTTCGCCATTGAGATCGGCACCTCGTTTGGCCCGCTTCAGGGCAAGATCTGGCGCATCGGTACGATGGGCTATAACGCGCGTAAAGACTGCGTGATGCAAACGCTGACGGCGCTGGAGGCGGTGCTGAATCGGCTGGGCTTCCGCACGGTGCAGGGCGAGGCCTTGCAGGCCGCGTGGAACAGCTATGCGGCGAATGAGGAGCGTGCATGAGTGAACCTCTACTGTCGCCTGCTGCGGCACAAGCAGCGGCTGAGCAGATTATGTCGCGCTGTGATGCGCTGGCAGAAATCAGTGAAACTCCTGGGCAACTGACCCGCGTTTATCTGTCGCTGGAACACCTGCGTGCCAATGCGCAGGTAGGGGAATGGATGCGCGAAGCGGGCATGAACGTCTGGCAGGATAGCGTTGGCAACATTTGTGGCCGCTATGACGGACTCACGCCGGATGCGCCAGCGCTGCTGCTCGGCTCGCATCTGGATACGGTGCGCAATGCCGGACGATACGACGGCATGCTGGGCGTACTGACGGCAATTGAAGTGGTGCGTACGTTTCACCAACAGGGCATTCGTCTGCCTGTGGCGTTGGAGATTATTGGCTTCGGGGATGAAGAAGGGACACGCTTTGGTATTACCCTGCTCGGTAGCCGGGGGGTGACGGGCACCTGGCCGGAGAGCTGGCTGGATTGTCAGGATGCCGAAGGCACCAGCGTGGCGCAGGCCTTGACCATTGCGGGGCTGGATCCGCTTGAGGTGGCGGAGGCGGCGCGCCCGGTCAGTGATATTGTCGCCTATCTGGAATTGCACATCGAACAAGGGCCGTGTCTGGAACAACAGGATCTGGCGTTGGGGGTCGTTACAGCGATCAACGGAGCGCGGCGGCTCAACTGTACCTTCCTCGGTCTGGCTGGACATGCTGGCACGGTGCCGATGACGCAGCGGCAGGATGCGCTGGCGGCGGCGGCGGACTGGATGGCGCAGGCTGAGCGGGTCACGCGGGAAAGCGATCCTCATCTGGTCGCGACGTTTGGCACGTTGCAGTGTTTACCGGGTGCGGCGAACGTCATCCCCGGTGAAGTGAAGATGACGCTGGATATTCGCGGGCCGGAGGATGCGCCGCTGGATGCGTTGCTGGAAAAACTCCTGATGTTGGGGCAGGGTATCGCGCACCAGCGCGGCTGTCAGTTCAGCGCCGAAGAATATTATCGTATTGCCGCCACCCGCTGCGATCCCGCGTTGCAGTCGGTATTAAATGAAGCCGTGACGCAGGTGCAGGGGAAAACGCTGATGCTGCCAAGCGGTGCGGGGCACGATGCAATTGCCATTGCCGAACGCTGGCCGGTAGCGATGCTGTTTGTCCGCTGTCGCGGTGGCATCAGTCACCATCCTGATGAATCCGTGACCACGGCGGATGTGGCGCTGGCGCTACAGGCATTTTATCAGGCGGTATTTAATGCAGCGTGATAGCGTCTCTATTTACATAACAGTTATAGGAAATAATTATATAACAGATCCTAATTATTTAGAGCGTCGAAATAATTATTTGACACATATCTAAATTATGCTCACTCCACATTGAGTTCGTTTTTTCATCTGGCGTAGTCTCATCTCGGGAAGGATATTCAGTTTAAAAATCTCGCGCGTAAATAATGGATGTATTTAAAAAGAGTAATGTCGACTGAGGTGGGCATTACTTTCATCGCGTGATGGATATTTACTTTGATGAGAGTAGCCATAATGAGAAAAAACAGACTGCATTTTGCATTATCTTTAGCAGCACCACTATTTTCCTCCGTACCTTTATTTTTTTCTCCTATTGCTTCTGCAATATCACAAGCGGAATTAGGGTATCGCGATGTGCCAACCATTATGCTGGATGGTCTGACATTTAAAGACTTGAACCGTGATGGAAAGGTCAATCCATATGAAGACTGGCGTTTATCTCCCGATCAACGAGCGAACGACCTGGTTACGCGTATGACGCTGGTGGAAAAAGCGGGATTGATGATGCATGGTTCCGCGCCGACGACGGGGAGTGTGATTGGTGCAGGATCTGCTTATGATATTGATACGGCGAGAAAAATGATTGCTGAGCGGTCAATCAGCAGTTTTATCACTCGCCTGTCTGGTGATGAACCTACGCAAATGGCGGAGGAAAATAATAAGTTACAGCAGATTGCAGAAAATACGCGATTGGGGATTCCGCTGACGATTAGCAGTGACCCGCGCAATGCGTTCCAGTATTTGGTTGGCGCATCGGTTTCCTCTGGAAAGTTTAGTAAATGGCCTGAAACGCTGGGGCTGGCCGCTATTGGTGATGAATCACTGACTCGGCAGTTTGCCGACATTGTGCGTCAGGAATATCGTGCAGTCGGGATCACGGAAGCACTATCACCGCAGGCCGATTTGGCAACGGAACCGCGTTGGTCAAGGAGTAGTGGAACGTTTGGTGAAGATGCGGAGCTGACCAAGACAGTGGTCAGGGGTTATATCGAAGGCATGCAAAATGGCAGAAATGGCCTGAATTCACAAAGTGTCATCAGTATCGTTAAACACTGGGTCGGATATGGCGCTGCGCAGGATGGGTGGGATAGCCACAACGTTTATGGCAAATATGCCATCTTCAAAAAGAACGATCTCCAGCAGCATATCGAGCCTTTTACCGGAGCATTTGAGGCGCGTGTCGCGGGCATTATGCCAACCTATTCCATTTTGAAAGACGCAACGTGGCAAGGAAAGTCGATTGAGCAAGTCGGAGCAGGGTTTAACCGTTTTCTATTAACCGATCTGCTGCGCGGGGTTTACGGATTTGATGGCGTCATTCTTAGTGACTGGCTTATCACCAATGACTGTAAAGATGACTGTGTCACGGGGACCAAGCTGAATGAAAAGCCGGTACCGCGTGGCATGCCGTGGGGCGTTGAAAGTCTGACGGTAGAGCAGCGATTCATTAAAGCAGTGGAGGCGGGTGTCGATCAGTTTGGTGGAGTCACTAACTCTTCGGTACTGATTAGCGCGGTACAGGGAGGCAAACTGACCGAGTCGCGTCTGGATGTTTCTGTCAGGCGTCTACTGAAACAGAAATTCCAAGTTGGTTTGTTTGAAAATCCTTATGTGAATGCTGGGCAGGCAAGCCAGGTGGTGGGTAAGGCTGAATGGCAGAAGCGGGCTAACGAAGCACAGAAACGTGCGTTGGTGCTGTTGCAAAATAAAAATATTTTGCCATTGCGCGCGGGAAGTAAAGTCTGGCTCAGCGGAATCGATAAGAACGTCGCTCAGGCCGCAGGGCTTGTTGTGGTGGAAACGCCAGAGCTTGCCGAGGTCGCGTTGGTTCGTAGCGTTGCGCCGTATGAGCAACCACATAAAAACTTTTATTTTGGCGCTAAACACCATGAGGGCTCACTTGCTTATACCGAGAACAATCCAGAATACCAAGCTATTATCAGGGCGACAGCTAGCGTGCCAACTATCGTGACCGTGTATCTGGATCGCCCGGCTATTCTGACCAATATCGTGGATAAAACACAGGCGGTTATTGCCAACTTTGGCATCAGTGACGACGTGTTACTCAAGCAACTAATGTCTGGAGAGGCATACACAGGGAAACTTCCATTTGAGCTACCGTCTTCCATGAAAGCGGTACTTAATCAGCAACCGGGGGTACCTTATGACAGTAAAGCGCCGCTCTTTCCATTTGGATTTGGCTTAACAAAATAATCATGATTTGATCCACACCAGCGGCCTGTTTATTGACATAAATGGGCCTTTTTTATTCTACCGATATGTCTTTTAACTATATTAAATAATAATTTGTTCTGTCTTATGTTACGCATTAACTCCTTATTTTATCTACAGCATTTACTGTTATAGGTGAAAGCGAAAGGACTGTATCTGTATACGCAGAATTATCGCTGTTTTACTTCGTTTGTATTATTCCAATAAATAATAACGAGTGAGATAGCATAATGAGTGATAAAAAACTGTCGGATAATGAACGGCTTAAAACACAAAGTAATTATCTGCGAGGAACCATTCAAGACGATTTGGCCGACCCGTTAACGGGAGGATTTGTCGCAGATAACTTTCAGCTAATTCGCTTTCATGGGATGTATCAACAAGACGATAGGGACATCAGGCAAGAACGTATCGCTCAGAAATTAGAGCCACTGCATACCGTTATGCTGCGTGTCCGCTTGCCGGGTGGGATCATTACGCCGCATCAGTGGTTAGGTATCGATGCCTTTGCGCGCGAGCACACGCTTTATGGCAGCATTCGTATTACCAATCGACAGACGGTGCAACTGCACGGCGTGCTGAAAGATGACATCAAGCCGGTACATAAACTGCTTAATCATCTCGGGCTGGATTCGCGAGCCACCGCAGGGGATGTTAACCGTAATGTGTTGTGTACGGCTAACCCGGTTGAATCTATTTTGCATCGTCAGGCCTGGGAATGGGCAAAGAAGATATCTGAGCACCTTTTACCGCGTACCCATGCTTATGCCGAAGTGTGGCTGGATAAAGAGAAAATTATTCAGACGGATGAAGAACCAATTTTGGGAAAAAGTTATCTGCCGAGAAAATTCAAAACGGCAGTGGTTATTCCGCCGCAGAATGACGTGGATATTCACGCCAACGATCTGAGTTTTGTTGCCATCGGCGAGGGGGACCAGTTGGTTGGTTTCAATGTATTGGTGGGCGGCGGGTTGGCGATGACGCAGGGAGACACCAGCACGTATCCTCGTCTGGCGACGGAGTTTGGTTTTATCCCATTGGCGCATACGCTGGCGATTGCCGAAGCGGTGGTATCGACCCAGCGCGATTGGGGGAATCGTGAGAATCGCCGTAACGCGAAGACAAAATATACGCTTGAACGTGTCGGGGTCGATGTCTTTAAAGCTGAAGTCGAGCGGCGTAGCGGAGTGACGTTTTCTCCGTTGAGACCTTATGTCTTTTCTGAACGTGGCGATCGTATTGGTTGGGTTGACGGGATTGATGGCAAACATCACCTGACCCTGTTTATTCCCAGCGGGCGTCTGTTGGATAAACCGGGCTTACCGAATAAAAGCGGGATTGCGGCAATTGCCAACGTGCATAAAGGTGATTTTCGCCTGACAGCGAATCAGAACATCATCATCGCTGGGGTGGCAAGTGAAGACAAAGCGCAGATAGATACGCTCGCCCGGCAATATGGGTTATTGGGGACCGCGCTATCGTTACAGCGTAAGGATTCCATGGCCTGCGTCTCGTTTCCCACTTGCCCGCTGGCGATGGCCGAGGCGGAGCGGGTTCTGCCGGATGTGGTTTCAGCGATAGAGCATCTGCTACATCAATATGGCGTAGGTGATGAGTCGTTCGTTTTTCGTATCACTGGCTGCCCAAATGGCTGTGGACGAGCCATGTTAGCGGAGGTGGGACTGATTGGACGCGCGGTGGGGCGCTATAGCCTTTACATTGGTGGCAATCGTGAAGGGACGCGCATTCCTCGCTTATATAAAGATAATATCGACGTACCGACATTACTTAGCGAAATTGAACGGCTGATTGGTTTATGGGCGAAAGAGAGAAAGGCGGGTGAAGGCTTTGGTGATTTTGTTATCAGGGCGAAAATTGTTATGCCTGTGCTTAATGCGCCCGTGGATTTTCATACGGCGCTGTAGCTGAAACGGTTTCCCAACCTCATCTTTATATGACGGGGTTGGGATGATGCGTTCGGTCTCTATAGCGTAAAACGGTCAGCGTCGCGCCAGGCGGGGAAGGATTCCCGGTAGCTTTGCAGCGCTTCCAGCGACAGCTCGGCGTCCAGACAGGCAGGCTGATTGGGGGCGGCAGAGGCCAGAATTTCCCCTTGAGCGTTAATAATCAGGCTATCGCCACGGTAGCTGTGGCCGTTGCCGTCGGTACCGACGCGGTTACAGCCTGCAACGTACGCCTGATTTTCAATGGCACGCGCCGCTAGCAGCGTCTGCCAGTGTGCCGCACGAGGCGCAGGCCAGTTGGCGACATACAGCGCCAGATCGTAATCCTGTCGATTGCGCGACCATACGGGGAAACGCAGGTCGTAGCAGATCATCGGGCAGATGCGCCAGCCGCGCCATTCAATGGTCACTCGCTCTGTGCCTGCCTGATAGTGGTGGTGCTCATCCGCCATGCGGAACAGGTGGCGTTTATCGTAGTGATACACCTCGCCGTGCGGATCGACCAACAGGAACCGGTTCACCGCGCCTTTTGGCGTATTTACCGCGACACTGCCGCCGATCAGCGCATTGGTTTTTTGCGCCCACTGATGCAGCCATGTCTCTACGACTGCCAGATCCAGGCTGCCTTTGGCGGCTTCCATCGCAAAGCCGGTGGTGAACATCTCTGGTAGCACAATAACATCACGTCCGCTCATCTCCGCCAATAAGGTGTCGAAGTGGCGCAGATTGGCTTCCCCATCGCGCCAGACCAGCGGCTGTTGCAGCAATGAAATCTTTAAAGTCGACATAAACGCTCCGCAGCGGCATCCAACGTGGCTTCCTGTTTAGCAAAGCATAGTCGAATCAACGTGTGGGGGAACGGGTCGGCGCAAAAGACGGACAGCGGAATCGCGGCAACGCCAACGTGTTCGGTCAGCCAGCGGCAGAAGCTCACATCGTCCAGATCGGAAATCGCCCGATAGTCCGCCAGCAGGAAGTAGGTGCCTTCGCAGGGCAGAATCTCAAAACGGCTGCCTGCCAGCGCATTGATGAAGCGATCGCGCTTGGTACGGTAAAAATCGGGTAATTCACGCCAGTGTTGCGGCTGTTCACGCAGCATATCGGCAATGGCGAACTGGGCAGGCGTGTTCACGGAGAACGTCAGATACTGATGAACCTTCCGCACTTCTGCACTGAGCACCGCTGGCGCGACACAGTAGCCGACTTTCCAGCCGGTCATATGGAAGGTTTTACCAAACGATGAGACGGCGATAGCGCGCTGACGCAGGGACGGATGTGCCAGCACGCTGGCGTGCCCTTCGCTGTCGAAACAGATGTGCTCGTAGACTTCATCGCTCAGCACGAAGATGTCACGCTCGGCAATCGCCTGCCACAACTGCTCGAAATCCGCCTTCTGCCACACGGTAGCAGACGGGTTGTGCGGCGTATTCAAAATCACCAGCCGGGTGCGATCGCTCAGCACATCGGCAAAATGTGACCAGTCCACGCGAAACGCAGGTGGCTGCAAGGCGATGCGCTTGAGTACGCCGCCCGCCAGCGTAACGGCAGGCGCATAGCTGTCATAGCTGGGATCGAAACAAATCACTTCATCGCCGGGTCGTACCAGTGCCGCAATGGCGGCAAACAGCGCTTCGGTCGCGCCTGCCGTGACGGTGACTTCACTATCGGCATCCGGTCGCCAGCCGTACAGGGCTTCTGTTTTTTCGGCAATCGCCTGACGCAGCGGTGCGACGCCGGTCATCGGCGCATATTGGTTGGCGCCCTGACTGACGTGATACGCCAGCCGCTGCTGTAAATAGTCCGGGCCGTCAAAATCAGGGAAACCTTGTGATAGATTGATGGCCTGATGCTGTTGGGCCAGCGCACTCATCTGGGTAAAAATGGTGGTGCCCAGCGAAGGCAGTTTACTGTCGGGGATTAACGCGGCGCTCATGGCGGGTAGGACTCCTGCAAGCCTGTATTGCCTCGTAATATAACATGCTGCTAGTATTTGGCAATCAAGACGCTTGGACGTTTAAACGGCTAAATTCTGTTATGGACTAAGACATAACGGAATGGTCTATATCTCCAAAAATCATCCAGAAACGTTGTTAGAAAAATGGAGCAAAACAGGAAGCCTCATGACTGAAAATCAACAATTGACGGCGCTGCTTGCGGCCTGCCACTGGATAGGTGAGAAGGGCTGGTGTCCGGCAACGGGCGGCAATATGTCCGTACGCCTTGATGAAGCGCAATGCCTGATTACCGAATCGGGTAAAGACAAGGGCAGCCTTCAGGCAGAGGATTTCCTGCTGGTGGAGATTGCCACGAACCACGTGCCGAGTGGCCGCACGCCATCGGCGGAAACTGGGCTGCACACGCTGCTGTATCGCCGCGAGCCGACTATCGGCGCGGTGCTGCACACGCACTCGGTGAATGCCACGGTATTATCCCGTGTAGAGAAAGGCGCTGAACTGGTGCTGCACGGCTACGAAATGCAAAAGTCGCTGGCGGGGCAGACCACGCATTTGGATCGCGTAGCGATCCCAATCTTCGATAACGATCAGGATATTCCAGCGCTGGCGCAGCGGGTAGCGGAATACGCCAGCCACACGCCGTTGCGTTACGGCTTTCTGGTGCGCGGTCACGGCCTTTACTGCTGGGGTGCCACGGTAAAAGAAGCACGTCGTCATCTGGAAGGGTTAGAGTTCCTGTTCCAGTGCGAGTTGCAGCGCCGATTGCTGGAGGCGAAAGCATGATTAAGGCGATTGTGACCGATATTGAAGGCACCACCAGTGATATCCGTTTTGTGCACCGCGTGCTGTTTCCCTACGCGCGTGAACGTCTGGCGGACACGGTGCGGCGGCACGACAGCGATCCGGAGATCGCGCAGGCGCTGAATGCGTTGCGCCAAGAGCTAGGTCAGCCTGAAGCGGATAGTGAGACGCTGATTGCCGCACTGAACCAGTTTATGGATGAAGATCGTAAATCCACCGCGTTGAAGCTGCTGCAAGGCATTATCTGGCGCGCGGGCTACCGCAACGGTGATTTTCAGGGGCATTTGTACCCTGAAGTGGCGGCGCAGCTCGCCGCGTGGCAGCAGCAGGGTATTCGCCTGTATGTTTACTCATCAGGTTCGGTAGAAGCGCAGCAATTGCTATTTGGCTACAGCAACGCGGGTGACCTGCGTCCGCTGTTCAGTGACTATTTTGATACGCGTGTCGGTGCCAAGCGCGAGACTGACGCTTATCGCACGATTGCACAAGCCATCGGGCTGCCTGCCGAACAACTGCTGTTCCTGTCGGACATTCGTCAGGAGCTGGATGCAGCACAGGAAGCCGGTTGGCACACCTGTCAGCTTATTCGTGATGACGCGGATAACGTAAGCCGCCACCGTCAGGTGGCACGTTTTGACCAGATCGACTTACCGGAGTACGCCCAATGAGTGGATTAACCATTTTTAGCGACAGCGATGCAAGCCAGCCGATTTGGCAAAGTCAGGATGCCGAGGCGATTCAGAAGCAACTGAACGAAATTGGTGTGCGTTTTGAACGCTGGGAAGCCAGCCAGAAACTGAGCGATGCGCCATCGTCTGAAGAAGTGCTGGCAGCCTACCAGCATGAAATTGATAAACTGGTGGCAGAAAAAGGCTATCAGAGTTGGGATGTTATCAGCATGCGTTCTGATAACCCGCAGCGTGCGGAGCTACGCACCAAGTTTTTATCTGAGCACGTGCATCATGAAGATGAAGTGCGCTTTTTCGTGGAAGGCGCGGGACTGTTCTGCCTGCACCTGAACGGTAAGATTTACCAGATCCTGTGTGAAAAGAACGATCTGCTGTCTGTACCCGCGGGCACAGCGCACTGGTTTGATATGGGGCCGGAACCGCACTTCACTGCCATCCGCCTGTTCGATAACCCGGAAGGTTGGATCGCGCATTTTACTGGAGATAAGATCGCGGATGCGTATCCGAGGCTGGAGCGCTAGCGCACCGCTAATTATTTAAGATAAAAGGGCATTTTTATCGGTCAGATGCTTGTAAGCATCTGACCGATTTTTTATAGGCGTAAAAAATTGTGCTGAGGTGGGCATGAGGGCTGGGTGAGCCGCATGGATGCGGCGAGAGCCAGTGCCGCGTCGGGAACGCGTCACTGGCGGCCCTCAAGCAATCATGAACGCCGAAGGCACCGCGCAGCGGCACAATTCACGCCGAAAGCCAGTGGTCAAGGAGCTGCGGCAATTGAGCGCTCCTTGTCGGGCGTGTGATGAAATCACAGAAGAATCGAGCAATTAACACGCCCGAAATATTCGCGCTATCGGACATAGAAAAATGGCGTTTTCTGCCACTCAATTGCTTTGCAACGCCGTCTGAAAGATCCCTTCTTTGACGTCTTGTGGCGTGACCACGCCAGTGTCGAGTACCCAGCCGCTGATTAATTCGGCGGGAGTGACGTCAAAGGCCGGGTTGTAGACCGCCGCGTTCTGCGGTGCCCACTGGCAGTGACCGAAGCTGCCGGATACGCCGGTGACTTCGGCAGCAGCGCGCTGCTCGATAGGAATAGCTCGACCGTCCGGGCACGCGGGATCGTGCGTGGTGTGCGGTGCCGCGACGTAAAACGGAATCTGATGATAATGCGCCAGCACCGCGAGGCTGTAGGTGCCGATCTTATTGGCGACGTCGCCGTTGGCGGCAATACGATCTGCGCCGACCCAAATCGCATCAACCTGACCCTGTGCCATCAGGCTGGCGGCCATCGAATCACAAATCAGTTGATAAGGAATGCCCAGCTCGCCCAGTTCCCAGGCCGTGAGGCGTCCGCCTTGCAAGAGTGGTCGCGTTTCATCGACCCACACCTGAGCGACTTTCCCCTGTTGATGTGCACGCAGCAGTACGCCAATGGCGGTGCCGATGCCTGCTGTGGCCAGCCCGCCAGTGTTGCAGTGGGTCAGCAAGCGGCTGTTTGGCTTCACCAGGGCGGTGCCATGATCGGCGATGCGTTCACACAGCGCGCGATCTTCTTCGACCAACCGCAACGCTTCCTGCACCAGCGCATCGACAAACTGCGGCTGTGCCAGCGCCAGCTTCATGCGATCCAGATTGTTCATCAGGTTGACGGCGGTAGGACGTGATGCCCGCAGCGTCTCCAGCGCCTGCGCCAGCTCGGCCTGCGATAACCCTCTCTCCGCCAATAGCGCGAGCAGCAGGCTGGCGGACAGGCCAATCAGCGGCGCACCGCGTACGCGCAGTGTCTGAATATGTTCAACCAGTGAACTGACATCCGGGCAAGGACTCCAGCGTTTTTCTTGCGGCAGCGCCTGCTGGTCGAGGATCCACAGTTGGTTATCAACAATTTTCAGGCTGGTTGTGTTAAGTGTCTGCATAGGTCGTTAAATCCATGTTGCATCGATATTCTTATTCTGCCAAGATGCCTAATAGATGTATAGACGTCCGAACGTTTTTATGTCCGTATCTTTGGTTTTTGCATGGTTTTGATTAAAGAATACGTTTTGATTAAAGAATACGTTTTGATTGCAGAATAGCGAGGAGTTGGAATGTCACTTTACCGCACTTTTACGGCGGATGACGCTGTTGAATATGCCCGCCAGTTCGGCGGTGTCAGTCAGCCGCAGGCGCTGGTAGCCGCAGAAGAGATCGGCGATGGCAATCTGAATCTGGTGTTTAAAATTAAAGATGAAGCGGGCGTCAGTCGAGTCATCGTCAAACAGGCGCTGCCCTATGTGCGTTGCGTTGGGGAATCCTGGCCGCTGACGCTCGATCGTGCTCGTATTGAGGCCGAAACGTTGCTGACGCACGCACGCTTTTGTCCGCAGCATACCGTGACCGTGCTCTATCACGATCCCGAATTGGCCGTGATGGTGCAGGAAGATCTCTCCGATCATCGCATCTGGCGTAGCGAGCTGGTTAACGGCGCGGATTATCCGCAGGCCGCGGCACAGCTGGGAGAATATCTGGCACAGACGCTATTCCATACCTCTGATTTTTATCAGCATCCGCATGAGAAGAAGGCAGCAGTAAGCCAGTTCACTAACCCTGAGCTGTGTCAGATTACCGAAGATCTGTTCTTTACCGACCCCTATATCGACCATGAAAGAAACCAGTTTGATGCTGCGCTGACGCCGGATGTGCAGGCGTTGCGTGACGATCGGACGTTGAAGCTGGCGGTTGCCGGGCTGAAGCACGGCTTCCTGAGCAAAGCCGAGGCGCTGCTGCACGGTGATATCCACAGTGGGTCGATCTTCGTCGCAGAAGGGCGACTGAAGGCCATCGATGCTGAATTCGGCTTCTATGGGCCAATAGGTTTTGATGTTGGCACGGCAATGGGCAATCTGCTGCTGAATTATTGCGGTCTGCCGGGATTGCTGGCTCCGCGTGAGGCAGCGGCGGGGCGTGAACGACGTCTGGAAGATATTCGTACGCTGTGGCAGACCTTTTCCGCTCGTTTTCTGGCGCTGAGCGCAAATGACAGCCGCGATCCGGCACTGGCGGAATCGGGCTATGCTGCACTGTTTTTACAGCAGGTGTGGCGAGATGCCGTTGGCTACTGTGGCACCGAACTGATTCGGCGCACGATTGGGCTGGCGCACGTCGCCGATCTGGACAGCATTCAGGAGACGGAAGCGCGTTTAGCGTGTCAGCGCCATGCGATTTCACTGGGCAGAACGCTGGTACTGGCGGCTCCGCATATTGCGGATGTGGACGCGCTAGTGGCGCGTGTACGGCAGAGCGGTGCCTGATTCGCGGCACGATTAATGAACTGGGCTATTTAATGCGTCGTGGCACCATGAATTAGTGGCTGTACGATGCAATTCGTCGCTCCCATCGTGAACCGGATGGGAGCGGCAACAGATTACTTCTTCCCTTTATTCATCATTGCCTTCAAATCCGCGAAAGGATTATGCGTGGCGATGCCGACATCCTTCTGCGCATCCTCACCCGCGACGACAGTCGAACCGTACATATCCGCATCGGTATATTTTGAATGCTCATTGTCGTGACAGTAGAGACACAGCATTTCCCAGTTACTGCCGTCTTCCGGGTTATTGCTGTGATCGTGATCGATGTGGTGAACGGTTAATTCACGCAGGTTGGAATAGACGAATTCGCGTGAACAGCGACCACATACCCACGGGAAAAGTTTGAGCGCTTTTTCGCGGTAGCCGCTTTCAAGTCTGGCGTAGTTCTTGGGGATGTAAGCCATGTGTCGGGTTTCATTCAGAAGGAAAGAGGATGTGGATTTTACAACTGCTTGACCTGCAAAGGAAGAATAGGCCGCCATATTGGCGGCCTGATTTTGTTTATGCTGCTTCGGTTTTTCTTTCTGACTGCGCGACCGGTTTAGGTTTGTTGGCGGCCAGTGCATCGAATGCAAAGTCATCCACGTTGATTGAACGTAAGCGGCTGGCTTCGGCTTTGGTCAAAATATTCGCTTCTTCTGCGGTAATCTGACCTTCCACCAGCGCCTGTTCTGCCAACTGATCCAGTCGCATGAACGGCAGTGGTTTGTCGCTGGCTTTCGCCAGACGTTGATAAATCGGCTCGGCGGCGATGATATCCAACAACGCCTCTTCCAACAGCCCGACAGGGTTGTGTTCGCTGGCAACCAGATATTGGCCGCGCCCCAGACGATTACGTGTTTCCGACGGCGTTTGCAGAATCTTCGCGACCTCGTGGTCGAGGCGGTCAGACGGTGCCGGACAGCGCAGACCCAGTGGGAAGATGATGACCGTCAGCAGCCCTGCAACAATACGATTTGGGAAGTTGCGCAGCAAATCGTCCAGCGCCTGCTCGGCCTGATGCAGACTGTCCTGCACGCCCCAGTGCACCAGTGGTAAATCTGCTTTCTGACGCCCTTCGTCCTCATAGCGTTTCAGCGTCGCGGAAGCCAGATAGAGCTGGCTGAGAACATCCCCCAGACGCGCCGAGATACGTTCGCGACGCTTCAGGCTGCCGCCCAGTACCGCCATCGACACATCCGCCAGCAGAGCCAAATTCGCGCTGAGTCGGTTGAGCTGCTGATAGTAGCGGCGCGTTTTGTCGTTCACTGGCGCACGGCTTAGAAGGCCGTTGGTCAGCCCAAGCCAGAAGCTGCGCACCTTGTTGCTACCGACGTGGCCGATATGACCGACCAGCGCACGGTCAAAGCGCGATACATCGTTCTCCTGCGCCGCTGCCATCTCTTCCAGCACATAAGGGTGACAGCGGATGGCGCCTTGCCCGAAGATGATCATACTGCGCGTCAGGATATTCGCCCCTTCCACGGTGATCGCAATCGGTGCGCCCTGATAGCTGCGCGCCAGGAAGTTGGTCGGGCCGAGACAGATACCTTTGCCCCCGGCGATATCCATCGCATCCATTACGCTGCGCTGACCGCGGTGGGTACAGTGATATTTGACGATAGCGGAGAGCACCGCGGGTTTTTCACCCTGCATAATGCCGCTGGTAATTAATGTGGCGGCGGCGTCCATCACATAAGCGTTACCCGCAATGCGTGCCAGCGGCTCCTCAATACCTTCCATCTTACCGATGGAGATCTTGAACTGGCGGCGGATGTGCGCGTAAGCACCGATACCGAGGGCAATCGATTTCAGCCCGCCAGTGGAGTTGGACGGCAGTGTAATACCGCGCCCGACTGACAGACATTCCATCAGCATACGCCAGCCCTGACCTGCCATCTTCGCCCCACCGATGATGTAGTCCAGCGGAACAAAAATGTTTTCACCCTGCGTTGGCCCATTTTGGAACGGAACGTTCAGCGGGAAATGGCGGCGGCCGATTTTAACGCCGTCGGTATCCGTCGGAATCAATGCACAGGTAATGCCTACGTCGTCTTCATCGCCTAACAGATGATCGGGATCGTACAGCTTAAAGGCTAACCCCAGCACGGTAGCGACCGGCGCGAGTGTGATATAGCGTTTATTCCAGGTCAGGCGCATACCCAAAACCTGTTCGCCGTGCCAGTTGCCGTAGCAGACAATACCGGTATCGGGAATCGAGCCCGCATCAGAACCTGCTTCCGGGCTGGTCAATGCAAAACAAGGGACTTCCTGACCACGCGCCAGACGTGGCAGGTAGTGATCTTTTTGCGCGTCCGTACCATAGTGTTGCAGCAGTTCGCCGGGGCCGAGTGAGTTCGGCACACCGACGGTGATTGCCACAATACTGGAGACGCCAGCCAGTTTTTGCAGCACCTGCGCTTGTGCGTAGGCAGAGAATTCCAGCCCGCCGTATTGCTTCTTAATGATCATCGCGAAGAAGCGGTGTTCTTTTAAGTATTCCCACAGTTCCGGTGGAATATCGGCGCGTTCATGGGTGATTTCGAAGTCGTTTGCCATCCGGCAGGCTTCCGCCACCGGCCCGTCGATAAACGCCTGCTCTTCGGCGGTCAACTGAGGACGTGGGTAGTTATGCAGCTTGTTCCAGTCCGGCGCGCCGCGAAACAGGTCGCCTTCCCACCAGGTTGTCCCGGCGTCGATCGCCTCTTTTTCCGTGTTCGACATCGGCGGCATGACTTTCTGAAACATGCGCAGCGCAGAAGCGGAAACCAGCTTTTGGCGCAGAGAAGGAACCGTAATCGGAATCAGCAGAATCACGAGCGGAATCATCAGCCAGACAGGCCACAGCAACATGGCGGACATGGCTGCAAAGTAGGCCAGCAGGATGGCGCTGCCGAGCAGCAGGCTGAGCCGATGATAAAACATCGCGCCGATGATAATCAGTAGGAGGAGGATACTGACAGCAACCATAACGTGTCTCCAGCATTGTGAGCGAATGGAGGGTTTTCATTCTTCCCCTGAGCGTTGTATTGCGGGGGAAAGCGAGAACCGTTTTTATCAGTGAAATAAGGCGTAATAGGTCAATGTCGTAAGAGGTCTGACCTGTTGCTTATATTGGTTGTAGTTTATCTAATTATTTTTATCAATTCGTTTACATCATAATTACAACTCACTTCACAAACCGAACGGCCTTCGTGCGTTTTCTGACGCGCGTCAGCGATCCTCTCGATCCCGTGATTGTGCGCTTCTCGCTGTTAGTACGATCCGCTACACTGCATGGCAGAAGATGATACTGTCACCAGACAAAATGAGAGGATTCCATGTATCAGGATTTAATCCGTAGTGAACTGAAAGAAGCTGCAGAAACACTGAATAATTTCTTGAGTGATGATGCGAACATTCAGTCGATCCAAAACGCTGCGGTGCTGTTGGCTAACGCTTTCAAAGCGGGTGGTAAAGTGATTTCCTGTGGTAACGGTGGTTCACACTGTGATGCCATGCACTTTGCTGAAGAGCTGACGGGGCGCTATCGCGAGAACCGTCCTGGCTATCCGGCTATTGCGATTTCCGATCCGAGCCACCTGTCCTGCGTCAGCAATGACTTTGGCTATGATTTTGTCTTCTCCCGCTATGTCGAATCACTGGGGCGTGAAGGCGATGTGCTGCTGGGCATTTCCACTTCGGGTAACTCCGGCAACATTATTAAAGCGATTGCCGCAGCAAAAGCGAAAGGCATGAAGGTCATTACGCTGACCGGGAAAGACGGCGGTAAAATGGCAGGTTCAGCCGACGTGGAAATTCGTGTTCCGCACTTCGGCTATGCTGACCGTATTCAGGAGATCCATATCAAAGCGATTCACATCCTGATTCAGTTGATTGAAAAAGAAATGGCAGATCAGTAAGCCACGTTAACATGCTCTAAAAAGGCGAGAAGGGAAGGGTAGAAAGTCAGATGTGTGAACTGCTGGGGATGAGCGCGAATGTACCGACGGATATCTGCTTTAGCTTTACCGGGCTGATACAACGCGGTGGGAATACCGGGCCGCATCGGGATGGCTGGGGAATTACCTTTTATGAAGGGAACGGCTGTCGCACGTTTAAAGATCCGCTGCCAAGCTATAACTCGCCGATTGCCCGGCTGGTGCAGGATTATCCTATCAAATCATGTGCGGTGGTTTCACACATCCGGCAGGCGAATCGCGGCGCGGTGTCGCTGGAAAATACCCATCCTTTTACCCGCGAGCTGTGGGGGAGGAACTGGACGTTCGCCCACAACGGGCAACTGAAAGGTTACAACACCCTAAAAACGGGCATGTTTCGCCCCGTAGGCCAGACTGACAGCGAATTTGCTTTCTGCTGGCTGCTCTCTCAATTGTCCGAACGTTATCCGCGCACACCGGGCAACTGGCCTGCGGTGTTCCGCTATATCGCGAAACAGGCGGATGTCCTGCGGGAGAAAGGCGTGTTTAACATGCTACTGTCGGACGGGCGCTTTGTGATGGGGTATTGCTCAACCAAACTCTACTGGATCACCCGTCGTGCGCCGTTTGGTAAAGCGACGCTGTTGGATCAGGATGTGGAGATTGATTTCCAGCAGCAGACGACACCCAATGATGTCGTCACGGTACTGGCGACGCAGCCGCTAACGGGCAACGAAACCTGGCATCAAATCATGCCAGGTGAATTCGTTCTATTTTGTTTCGGCGAGCGCGTACTTTAAGGTTGGCTGGCTGGTCATCAACGGTGGGTTAACGACGTATTGCCCATTAAACACAGTGATGGCTGGCGGCTGATTGTGCTGATTAAAATAGGCATACCCCGGCTGAAGCTGTTTCCAGAAGCTGGCGTAGGTGGAATTACGGTGGCGCAGCATGTTCTGTTCCGTCATACGGAACGGGTAGATGGCAATATCAATCTTCGCCTGCCCGTTGCGTAGCGCTGCTTCGGCATAGCGATAAATCTCATCCATGTAGGTGTTGGTCATGGCATAACAGCCAACTGACACACATTCGCCGTGGATCATTAAATAGCGGCCGGAATACCCCTGTGATTTATCATACTCGTTGGGGAAACCGATATTGATCGCGCGGTAATATTGGCTGTCTGGTTTTAACTGACGCAGATCGACCTGATAGAAACCTTCCGGACTTTTTAAATCGCCTTCAACGCGTTTTGGCCCTAATCCGCCCGAATATTTACAGATTGGGTATTGGTCCAATAAACGGTATTCGTTGCCGACTTTCGCATAGAGTTCGAATATTCGCTCTTCTTTAAAGATCTGAATATAGATCGGAGAGCCTAATAATTGCTGTTTTAATTCTTTTGCTATCGGCGCGAGCGGCGGTGCGGTCTCGCTGGCGGCGCTGGTAACAACAAGAGAAGGCAAAAAAAACAACATCGCAAACGACAGCGCGATTTTTTGCATTATGGTTCCTGATAATAAAATTGCCTGCTACACGCGGCGTCCGCGTCGCGCTACTGGTGTGTTAGCGAAAGTGTTAGGACAGCCGTTATCGGTATATATTTCGTCGGCGAATAGATAACGACGAAAACGAAATCACATTATCATTGGTTTCATATTAATCAAGCGTTGAAAAGCGCTAAAAAATAACATTTACAAAAAACAGCCCGAATGGATACGGGCTGCTACGTGTGAGGTTATTAATGGTAGGAGAAAGCGGGTCAGGCGCGGGTGGCTTCTATCATCATAATGTCGGTGACAAACGAACCGTCCGCCTGTACTTCAAAATGCTGTATCACTTCGTCCGCCAGCGTTTTTTGCAGTTCACGAATCGCCACTGTGAAATGTTCTGGCGTACGCATACGGGCAACCCAACTGCTGAACTCCAGCGTCAGCCTGTCGCTGGTGGCGTTACGCACGATGAACCCGGCTTCCGTAAACAGACTCAGCCACTCGCCCGGTGCGTAATTACGCACGTGTGAAGTGTCGCGCAACTTCTCTACCGTCTGCAAGTAGCTGTCCAGCAGCGGATGTCCGGGCGAAACGACATCCATCATGATTACGCGCCCGCCCGGTTTCAGGACGCGCCGCATTTCACGTAACGCCTGCCCGACATCATGCCAGTGATGCGCAGAGTAACGGCTGATGATGATATCTGCACTGCTATCCTCGAACGGTAAAGACTCGGCTACGCCTTGCTGAACGCGGATGTTATTCAGCCCTTTTTGTGCAGCAGCCTGACTGATAACCTCCAACATTTGAGAAGACAGGTCGTAGGCAACAACCTCTGCGACGGCCTGTGCGGCAACGAAGCTGGCGTGTCCTGCACCGCAGCCGACATCGATGACGCGCGCTTGCGGGAAAGGCGCTAATAAAGCCGCTAACTGGGTTAAATCTTTGCCCTGCGCATGCACCGCGCTGGTCAGGTAGTTCTGCGCTTGTGAGCCGAACTGATGTTCGACGCGACGATTATGATTCTGCTTTTCTTCCATCATTGCTCTCGCTCTATCTGAATTGTTCTTGTTTCATCAGGGGTAAACGGCGGCGCGCCAGCCACTAAAGAAGACGTCGGTCTAAGAACACTGTCTTTGGCTTAAGAACACTGTCTTTGGCTTAAGAACACTATAGTGAGAGAAAAATACGGGTACAATATGAGCATTTATACGGGTATAAAATACTCCCTGTTTGATTAACACCGCTTTCACTGATGCTGCTGCCATCGCAAGTTGCCTGAGCGGGCGGGATAAAAAGGACACCGGGTTATGTCTGCAAATTCGTTTATGTCTGCCAATTCTCTGAGCGGCCCAAAGGCACTGGGGGCTTTTTTACGGGCGCTGCGTGAGCGGACCTCGCCGGAAAGGGTCGGCCTGCCAGCGTCCGGGCGGCGACGCACCAGCGGATTACGCCGCGAAGAGTTGGCGCAAATCGCCCGAATCAGCACCACCTGGTATACCTGGCTTGAGCAGGGGCGTGACGTGTCTGCTTCAGCCTCGGCGCTGACTCGCTTGTCGCTGGCGTTAAAGCTGGAACCCGCAGAGCATGACTATCTTTTTAGTCTGGCTGGTGTGAAGGATCCTCAAAAGCAGAGCAGGGCAACGTCGCTGGATACGCGGGTTGCCGCCAGCCTGCACCATATTACCTGCCCTGCGTATCTTCTGGATGGTTGCTGGAACATGCTGGCGTGGAATGCGCCATCGGAACAGTTGTTTTCCGGATGGCTGGGAACCGATCCCGAACCGAATCTGCTGCGCTTTATGTTTCTCAATCCGCTGGCACGATCGCTGGTGGTTGATTGGCCAGAACGCGCCAAACGGGTAGTGGCGGAGTTTCGGGCGGAATCCAGCCATTACGTGTCTGCCGAGGCTGTGCGGCAAGTCGTGATGGCGCTGTGTGAAGAAAGCCGCGAGTTCAATCTCTGGTGGTCGCAGCAGGCGGTAACCGCCCGTGAAGGTGGCGAGCGACGTTTCCACCACCCTTTGTTGGGGGATGTGGCCTATCACCAACAGACTTTCCATCCTGCCGGACAGGGGGAATTGAAGCTGGTGATGCTGATCGCGCAGTAAACGTGGGCGGTATTGCGCTGCTTGTCTATACTGACTTTGATCTGTATATTTATACAGTGTTGTCAGAGGGCCAGTATGCGCAAAATCATTCATGTTGATATGGACTGCTTCTACGCAGCAATTGAGATGCGTGATAACCCGCGCCTGCGCGATATTCCTCTGGCGATTGGCGGGAGCGCCGATCGTCGTGGTGTCATTAGCACCGCTAACTATCCTGCCCGACGTTACGGTGTTCGCAGCGCGATGGCGACCGCAACGGCCTTGCGCCTGTGTCCTCACCTTACCTTGTTACCTGGGCGTATGGAGGTGTATAAGTCCACCTCCCGCCAAATCCGCGATATCTTCGCCCGCTACACATCGCTTATCGAACCGCTTTCTCTGGATGAAGCCTATCTGGATGTCACCGATAGCCCGCACTGCAATGGTTCGGCGACGCGCATCGCTGAAGAAATCCGTCGAACCATCGCGGATGAACTGAATCTGACCGCCTCGGCGGGGATTGCGCCAATCAAGTTTCTGGCGAAAATCGCGTCAGAGTTAAATAAACCGAATGGACAATATGTGATCACACCCGATCAGGTGGATGATTTCCTGCTGGCGCTGCCGCTGGAGAAAATCCCCGGCGTCGGGAAAGTGACGGCGAAACGGCTGGAAGAACGCGGTCTGCATACCTGTGCGGATGTGCGGGGATATGCGCTGGCGGATCTGCTTAAAGAATTCGGTAAGTTTGGCCGTGTGCTGTGGGAGCGATGCCAGGGGATTGATGAGCGACGGATTTCCCCCGATCGGTTGAGGAAGTCAGTTGGCGTGGAGAAGACGCTGGCGCAGGATATCCACGACTGGGAACAGTGTGAAAGTCTGATAGAACAGCTTTATCAGGAGCTGGAAGTTCGCCTGAAACGGGTTAAGCCCGATCTGCACATTGCGCGTCAGGGGGTAAAGCTCAAGTTTGATGATTTTCAGCAAACGACGCAGGAACATGTGTGGCCGATATTGAATAAACAGGATCTGTTGAAGATCGCGCAACAAACCTGGCAGGAGCGGCGTAAATCCAGAGGCGTCCGGCTGGTGGGGCTGCATGTAACGCTGCTCGACCCACAAATTGAGCGACAGCTGGTGTTTGATTGGGGGTAAAGAGGTGTGGTTGAGGATAAAAAAGGGCGACATCTCCCCGTCGCCCTGTGTTTACTCGTGTGCGTGTTATTCTTTAGCGATCAGGCACGTGGCGGAATCGCTTTCAGCAGTTCTGTCAGCAATTTCCAGTACAGATCCACGCTGCCGATATGAACTTGTTCATCCGGCGAGTGCGGCCCGGTGATGGTTGGCCCGATAGAAACCATATCCATCTCTGGATAAGGCTTCTTGAACAGACCACACTCCAGACCGGCGTGAATCACCATGATGTTCGGCGTCTTGTTGAACAGTTTCTGATACGTTTCGCGCACCAGCGCCATGACTGGTGAATGCGCATCCGGCTGCCAGCCTGGGTAGCCGCCTTTCGGTGACGTTTTCGCACCAGCCAACTGCCCCAGCGACGTCAGCGTACCGACGACGGCATCTTTACCGCTGTCGATCAGCGAACGAATCAGGCAGATAATTTCCGCGTGGTCGTCTTCCATCGTCACAACGCCCAGATTCAGTGACGTTTCCACCACGCCTTTGACGTCGTCGCTCATGCGGATCACGCCGTTTGGCGTGGCATTGAGCAGCGCCAGCAGGCGATCGCGGCTGTCCTGCGTCAGCGGGTGCTCATTGCTGTCGCTGGCTTCCACCAGTACGGTCAGGTTTTTCTCAACGGCGGACAGTTCATTTTTCAGCACTGCCAGATATTCCTGGCTCAGCGTTTTTAACGACTCGACGTTAGCGGCTGGCAGAGACAGCGTGGCGAAGGCCTCACGCGGAATCGCGTTACGCAGCGTCCCGCCGTTCAGATCGAGAATGCGAATATCCAGCGCTTTCGCCTGCTCGAACAGGAAACGTGCCAGCAGCTTGTTGGCGTTGCCCAGTCCCAGATGGATGTCGCAGCCGGAGTGGCCGCCTTTCAGCCCTTTAATCGTCAGCTTCAGCGTGTGGTAATCGGCTGGTGGCACTTCGCGTTCGAGCGGCAGACGGGTAATGAAATCAATACCGCCTGCGCAACCCATGTAGATTTCGCCTTCTTCTTCCGAATCGGTATTGATCAGGATTTCGCCCTGAAGCCAGTTTGGTTGCAGGCCAAACGCGCCATCCATTCCGGCTTCTTCCGTCATCGTCAGCAGCACTTCCAGCGGGCCGTGCTCGACGTTCGGATCGGCCAGCACCGCCAGCGCAGAGGCCATACCAATGCCGTTATCCGCGCCTAGCGTGGTGCCGCGCGCCTTCAGCCATTCACCGTCAATATAAGGCTGGATCGGATCGGTAGTGAAATCGTGTACGGTGTCATTATTTTTCTGCGGCACCATGTCCAGATGCGCCTGCAATACGACAGGCTTGCGATTTTCCATGCCGGCGGTTGCCGCTTTGCGCAGCAGAATATTGCCGACCTCATCGCGCTCGGCATGAATGCCTTTCTCTTTAGCCCACTCCAGAATGTGTGCGGCCAGCGCTTCTTCATGATAAGACGGATGCGGAATGGAACAGATCTTGGCGAAAATATCCCACAGAGGCTGGGGGGAAAGTTGAGACAATTCAGACACTATTTCAGTCTCCTTTTTAGCGGCACGCCTTCGCGTTCTGGCGGGCAGGGCTACAGGTTAAAAGTTAATCGCGGTGAGCCACATAACATGGCGTGTCACAACAGAATATCATTTTCCATCGAAGCAGGGGAATTGCCGTCGGCCCTGCTTGATTTTTCCTGCTGCAATATCAACCAACGGGCTTTGCAGGGCTGCGGTTGACGGGAAAAACTCGGCTCTCACGTTGAGAAAAACTGGTTTTTATGTTGTTGGCTATCTATAATCTCGCGCAACCTTTTTCCCCCCTCAGACTCAAATTAAGCCGATTTTTATCCGGCTGGGATATATTTTATGAGCGAAAAGTACGTCGTAACCTGGGATATGTTGCAAATTCATGCCCGCAAACTGGCACAGCGTTTACTGCCTGCCGATCAATGGAAAGGCATCATTGCCGTTAGCCGTGGTGGTCTGGTGCCAAGCGCACTGCTGGCGCGTGAGCTGGGCATTCGTCACGTTGATACCGTTTGCATCTCCAGTTATGACCACGACAACCAGCGCGAAATGAAAGTGCTGAAGCGTGCCGAGGGAGATGGCGAATGGTTTATCGTGATTGACGATCTGGTTGACACGGGCGGTACGGCGAAGGCAATTCGTGATATGTATCCGAAAGCGCACTTCGTGACCATTTTCGCCAAGCCAGCCGGTAAGCCGCTGGTTGACGACTACGTGATCGATATCCCGCAGGATACCTGGATTGAACAGCCGTGGGACATGGGCGTGGTATTTGTTCCGCCGTTGTCTGGTCGTTAATCGCCTGAGCGAATCTTCGTTTCCACCAATGCCCGGTTTAGCCGGGCATTGTGTTGTTTATGGTGATTGTTGTTTATGGTGATTGTTGTTTTTGATCATGATTATTTTTATCGATAGCGGTTTCTCATCCGCATCATTTCTGCCGCAGGCTTTGATCCAAACGTATGTTTCTGCCGCAGGCATTTGTCTTCTCTGGCCTGAGTTCGTTACACTTTAGCGGGTGACGAAGAAGTCGTCTGATGTCCGCTAACAGCGGTTCACATTAACGGAGGCTGCTGTGGCGCAAGCTAACCTGTCTGAAACGCTATTCAAACCATCCTTTAAACATCCGGAAACCTCGACGTTGGTCCGACGTACGCGGAATAGTCAGGATGTGCAGGGGCTGCATTCTACGCTGGAAGGGGAGAAGACCCGCAACTGGTATCGGATGATTAACCGACTGATGTGGATTTGGCGTGGCGTCGACCCGTGGGAAATTGAAGACGTGCTGTCGCGTATCGCTGCCAGCAAGGCCGACAGAAGCAACGAGCAACTGCTTGATACGGTGATTGGTTACCGGGGTGGTAACTGGATTTATGAATGGGTGAAGCAGGGGGCAGATTGGCAGCAGCGAGCAACAGAGAGCGGCGATGACGCGCAGACCGGGCAGTTCTGGCTGAAGGCTGCCAACCTCTACAGTATTGCCGCGTATCCACATATTAAAGGCGATGAACTGGCAGAACAGGCGCAAACGCTGGCAAACCGCGCCTATGAAGAGGCTGCTAAATACCTGCCTTATGAACTCAAAGAACTAACCTTCCCGATTACGGGCGGTGGCACGCTGACCGGGTTTCTGCATATGCCCTCGCAAGCGAAAGCACCTTTCCCTACCGTTCTGATGTGCGGCAGCCTGGAAATGTTGCAGAGCGATTATCATCGCCTGTTTCAGGACTATTTTGCGCCGGCGGGCATGGCGATGCTGACGATTGATGTCCCCTCCGTTGGATTTTCTTCCCGCTGGAAATTGACTCAGGATTCCAGTTTTCTGCATCAACAGGTCTTGCGTGCGCTGCCGGATGTCCCGTGGGTCGATCACTCCCGTGTGGTCGCGTTTGGCTTCCGCTTTGGCGCCAATATCGCCGTTCGGCTGGCATATCTGGAATCGCAGCGCTTACGCGGAGTGGCCTGTCTCGGCCCCGTGGTGCACCACCTGTTAAGCGAACCAAATCGTCAGCAGCAGGTACCGGATATGTTTATGGATGTGCTGGCGAGTCGGCTGGGTATGCCGTTCTCGACGGATTCCTCGCTGAAAACCGAGCTGGGGCGCTATTCGCTGAAAACGCAGGGGTTGTTAGGACGCCGCTGTCCGACGCCGATGCTGGCAGGCTACTGGGATAACGATCCGCTCTGCCCGAAAGAAGAAGCCAGCCTGATTGTGAATTCATCCGCACAAGGGAAACTGCTGCCGGTTAATTTCTCACCGGTGTACCAGAATTTCCACCGCGCACTACAGCAAATCAGCGGATGGTTGCAGGATAAAGTGTAGAAGAGCAGTTGTAACGCACGGTCTGTGCAGGCGAATCTTCGCTACACGGACCGTTGTTCCTGCCAGATAATCGCCGTCGATCACAGTAATGCCGATCGTTTAAGAATCGAGATACCGGGGGCTACCACGGTGCGAGGTATCCCTGCGGGAACCTCATCACCGTGTTTCCCCCTAAATCCACGCTTAAGTGAACAGTATTACGTCGATCACAGGATCTTTTTGGCGTAGTAAAGTCTTTCCATATCAATCACTTCAACTGTAACCGACAGATCCTT
Source organism: Pectobacterium colocasium (assembly GCF_020181655.1). Lineage (NCBI taxonomy): Bacteria > Pseudomonadati > Pseudomonadota > Gammaproteobacteria > Enterobacterales > Pectobacteriaceae > Pectobacterium > Pectobacterium colocasium. The sequence continues at coordinate 3,705,970 of NZ_CP084032.1, read as the reverse complement.
CAATCCAAGTGCTTCGATCTTCTGAAGTACCAGATTGGAGAGATTACTTTTCTGCTCTCCCGTCCGCCCTGAAAGCACCTTGATTACCACATGAATGAAACTGGCTCGTTCGCCACCGGTCGTGTAGCTATCGTAAGCAAGGGATCTGACTTTGATGTCACTGCCGTCACTGGCAAACAAGCCAGATTCGAGTGCACCGCGATAGATCGCAGGGAGCAGGGCATTTACATCAATGTTTGACGAATGTTCGGCGATACAATGTGGCATAAGGTGTCACGTCTCAATTAACGGAAACGAAGAGACCAGAGTATTGAATACTCCGTGTCGGGCGGCAATGCTTTTTCAGGAAAGCCTGCGCGAAAAAGAGGGATAGACGTGAGTTGTCATGCAGGTAGTTGATAAATTGCCATTCTCTGCTAAAAAGAAGGTTCAACCAAAGGAGAGCGTAGATGATATTACCGAGTGGACACTCCAAAAGCCGACTCATGAAAAATTTTACGGCACTGGGACCTTATATCCGTGAAGCGCAGTGCGAGAATACTGGGTTCTTCTTTGATTGCCTGGCGGTTTGCGTCAACATCAAACCCGCACCGGAAAATCGCGAGTTCTGGGGTTGGTGGTTGAATCTGGAAGATACCGGCGAAACGTTTGCCTATGACTATCACTACGGTTTGTTTGATAAACAGGGCAACTGGCGTGAGGAAAAAATCAAGGACAAAGCCGTGATGGAACAGGTGGAAAATGCTAAACAGGCTTTCCATGTCCGACTGGAGAAACTGCTGCACTCGCTGGAACCCGCCTGTACCCTCGTCGCACGACCGTGATGCTTCCCTGACGATCCCCGATTTATTCGCAGGTTTTCGCGTTATGCCTGTTGGCATAACGCGTCTGTCCTGCTACAACGTTTTCCTTATTCTTATTTTTTGACATCCAACGGCAGAGAAATTATGAGCGGCAGCCAGACTTTGGTTGTGAAACTGGGCACCAGCGTGCTAACCGGCGGTTCGCGCCGTCTTAACCGCGCCCACATTGTTGAACTGGTGCGCCAGTGCGCACAGCAACATGCGGCAGGGCATCGGATTGTTATTGTCACCTCAGGGGCGATTGCCGCCGGGCGTGAACATTTGGGTTACCCCGAACTCCCGGCCACGATTGCGACCAAACAACTGCTGGCCGCCGTGGGTCAAAGCCGCCTGATTCAACTGTGGGAACAACTGTTTTCCATCTACGGCATCCACGTCGGGCAGATGCTGCTGACGCGTGCGGATATGGAAGATCGTGAACGTTTCCTTAACGCGCGCGACACCATGCGGGCGCTGCTGGATAACAATATTGTTCCAGTGATTAATGAAAACGACGCCGTTGCCACCGCCGAGATCAAGGTGGGGGACAACGACAACCTGTCTGCGCTGGCGGCGATTCTGGCTGATGCAGATAAGCTGCTGCTGTTGACCGATCAGGCCGGGTTGTTTACCGCCGATCCGCGCAATAATCCTGATGCAGAGCTGATCCGTGAAGTGACCGGCATCAACGATGCACTGCGCAGCATTGCGGGGGACAGCGTGTCAGGCCTCGGAACAGGCGGTATGTCGACCAAATTACAGGCTGCCGATGTGGCCTGCCGTGCCGGTATCGACGTGGTGATTGCCGCAGGCAGCAAGCCAGGCGTTATCGGCGATGTGATCGCGGATATCTCCGTCGGAACGCGTTTTCATGCGCTGGATGCGCCGCTGGAAAGCCGCAAGCACTGGATTTTCGGCGCACCGCCGGCGGGGGAAATCACCGTTGATGACGGCGCGCTTTCGGCGATCCTCGAACGCGGCAGTTCGCTGCTGCCGAAGGGCATTCGCAGCGTGGAAGGGAATTTCTCTCGCGGTGAAGTGATCCGCGTGCGTAGTCTGGCGGGGCGCGATGTGGCGCATGCCGTGACGCGCTATAACAGCGATGCGCTGCGTATGATTGCCGGACACCATTCTCAACAAATTGCCGAGATTCTTGGCTACGAATATGGTCCGGTGGCTATCCATCGCGACGATATGATTATTAATTAAGGAGTTCGCGATGCTTGAACAAATGGGTAAAGCGGCAAAAGCGGCCTCTTATCAGCTGGCGGTCTTGAGTACGGCACAAAAAGATCGTGCGCTGCTGACGATTGCGGATTTGCTGGAAGCCGAGAGTGCGACGATTCTAGCGGCTAACGCGCTGGATTTAACCGATGCGCGCCAAAATGGTATGAGTGACGCATTATTGGATCGGTTGCTCTTAACGCCGGCACGGCTGAGCGCGATTGCCAGCGATGTGCGTCAGGTCTGTCGCCTGACCGATCCGGTAGGGCAGGTGATTGACGGCAGCATGCTTGATAACGGCCTGAAGCTGGAACGTCGCCGCGTGCCGCTGGGCGTGGTCGGTGTGATTTATGAAGCGCGCCCGAATGTGACCATTGATGTGGCATCGCTGTGCCTGAAAACCGGTAACGCGGTGATTCTGCGCGGTGGCAAAGAAACGTACCGCACCAATGCGGCGACGGTAAAAGTGATTCAGCAGGCGCTGTCGCAGTGTGGCCTGCCCGCTGCCGCAGTACAGGCGATTGAAAGCCCGGATCGTGAGTTGGTTAACCAACTGCTGAAGTTGGATCGCTACGTGGATATGCTGATTCCTCGTGGTGGCGCTGGCTTACATAAGCTATGCCGTGAGCAATCGACGATTCCGGTTATCACGGGTGGAATTGGTGTTTGTCACATCTATGCGGATGACAGCATTGATTTCGACAAGGCGCTGACGGTGATTGAAAGCGCCAAAGTGCAGCGTCCTAGCGCCTGCAACAGCCTGGAAACGCTGTTGGTCAACCAACATATTGCTGACCGCTTCCTGCCTGAATTGAGCAAGAAAATGGCGGCGGTAGGTGTGACGCTCCATGCCAGTCCTTCCGCGATGCCTTACCTGACCGGTGGCCCGGCAAGCGTCGTTGCGGTGGAAGAGGCTAACTATAACGATGAATGGCTCTCTAATGACCTGAACGTCACGCTGGTGGACTCCCTGGATGCGGCGGTTGCCCATATTCGCGAGCATGGTACGCAGCACTCTGATGCGATTCTGACGCGCTCCTTGAGCAATGCGGAACGCTTCGTGCGTGAAGTGGATTCTTCAGCGGTGTATGTCAACGCCAGTACGCGCTTCACCGACGGCGGCCAGTTTGGTCTGGGGGCTGAAGTGGCGGTCAGCACCCAGAAACTGCATGCGCGTGGTCCAATGGGGTTGGAAGCGCTGACCACCTATAAGTGGATTGGTTATGGCGACGATTTGATTCGCGCCTAATCGTTTAATGGCTGCGCATAGCAAAGTGATATGCGCAGCGTCATTTTCACTCCGTTCTTTTATTTCGCTATTTTTTAAATAAAACATCTCACCCCAGCCGTGATTCTTTTATTTGTGGTTTTTTTTAATTAAAAATTAATGCAATAATAGAAACCCAATAAAGTAACTACATTAGAGAAATATCCTCCAATAGTAACAAACTATGCTTTGTGTAACGTGTCACAAATACATAGTCTGTCTGGCTATCGGAGGATAAATAGTAATTTTTCCTATGCTGCAATAATGCGTTATTTATTAATGCTGATGCTTCTCTGCTGCATTGTGGACTGAACGGGCCGTTTCACGAGCCTGTTTTTCCGCACGACTGTTAAAATTATCCGCTTTAGTTTTGGCATCAGCCCAGCCTTTTTCGGCATCTTTTCTGGCTTCAGTTTCTCTGGATTTCACATCGGCTTTGACTTTTTCTTCCCTGCTTTTATTTTCTGATTCTCTTGCCTTTATATCGGCTTTGATGGCATTAGTTTTATCCCGGAAGTGAGATTCGCTGTTGCTTGTCTTCTGCGGTTCACCCACAGTACCGGCATGAGCGCTAGCACTGACGTGACTGATCCCTTGACCCGATGATGATTCAGTTTTGGTTACGCGCTCAGTTTTGCCATCATGAGTCGACTGAGCACTGGCGGTTGCTGAGGCAAAGCTATCCGCTGCAGCCATACCGATATAGCTTGTACCCAATAACAAGCCTAAAAATAGTGTTTTCATCTTCATTATTCACACCCTCTCACGGTACTTTCTTGTCATGCCGAAAATAATATTTTGATGGTGAGATATTATTTTGGCATTAACGTATAGACAGCATCCTTATTGCCTTGGCAGTAGTAGAGCAAAATAATAAATAAAAAGAATAGGGATTTCTCCTAAAACAAAATGACCGTTTGGTTGAGACTTATTTCATTTTTATCATAAAGGTAAAAAGTTATTTTTATTGTAACGTTCCTACTCTACTGGGAAATATATTGCTTAAAAATGAGCAGCGTTTGTATAGTCAGATATTATCTGTCTGGAATCGGCTCCCGAAGCAAGGTGATAGAGAAGCCAGATTCTGGCTTCTCCGTTAAGCCCAAAAGCTATAGCATGCGGTATTATTAGTACGGAAAATTATCAGAACCGTATCATCTTCAACAGGATGATGATAAAACCAGCAGACGATCGCCAAACGCTTGACTTGATGTACCATTATCACTAATTTGTCACCCCGTAGTTCGCGTCTGGTTCTTGCCACGACGATCCCAAAGCCGATATAGCTCAGTTGGTAGAGCAGCGCATTCGTAATGCGAAGGTCGTAGGTTCGACTCCTATTATCGGCACCATCCTACCTATTTTAACGTCTCCCTAAGTCTACTCAAACACCCTTTAAACCCTTATAATACGCAGTTTCACGGCCCTTATTGTCTCTGCTTGTCTACTCACGTTCACAGAAATCTACGGTGAGTTGGGGGTATCAATGGGGGTATTCGCTGTTCGGTCTAAAGGAGATACCCCCAGATGAAGCTCAATGCCAGACAGGTCGAGACTGCCAAGCCCAAAGAGAAACCCTATAAGATGGCTGATGGTGGTGGCCTCTACTTATTGGTTAAAACCAACGGGTCACGCTACTGGCGTTTAAAGTATCGCATCGATGGAAAGGAAAAGTTATTGGCGCTGGGGGTATATCCCGATGTGTCCTTGGCTGATGCCAGGGCAAAACGTGATGAAGCTCGAAAGGGTATCGCTGGGGGTATCGATCCTTTAGAGGTGAAAAAAGAACAAAAAGTTGAGCGTGAAGCGCAGGTCAAAAACACCTTTCAAGAAATTGCACTTGAATGGCACAGCATGAAAGTGAAGAAATGGTCTGCGGGGTATGCCTCTGACATTCTTGAAGCGTTCAACAAAGACGTCTTCCCGTTCATTGGTCAACGCCCTGTTGCAGACATCAAGCCGTTGGAACTGCTAAACGTGCTGAAAAAGATGGAAGACAGAGGAGCAACCGAAAAAGCCAAGAAAGTGCGTCAACGTTGCGGCGAAGTGTTTCGCTACGCCATCGTGACAGGCAGAGCCGAGTATAATCCCGCGCCAGATCTCACCAGTGCCATGCAAGGGCATGAGTCTACACATTATCCGTTCCTGACGACTGAAGAGCTTCCTGCTTTCTTTAAAGCCCTTGCTGGCTACTCTGGTAGTGAACTGATGGTGCTGGCAGCGAGATTGCTGATCATTACCGGCCTGAGAACAGGTGAATTGCGCGGTGCGTTATGGTCAGAAATCGATACCAAGAAAGCGCTGTGGGAAATTTCTGCTGAACGCATGAAAATGCGCCGTCCTCATATCATCCCGCTATCTACCCAAGCGTTAGCCATTATCGAACAGATCAGAGCAATGACGGGGCAATTTACTTTACTGTTTCCGGGACGCAATGATCCCAGCAAGACCATGAGCGAAGCCAGTATCAATCAGGTATTTAAGCGAATTGGCTATACAGGCCGGGTTACGGGTCACGGCTTCCGTCATACCATGAGCACCGTTCTTCATGAACAGGGCTATAACACCGCATGGATTGAAACCCAGCTGGCGCATGTTGATAAGAATGCTATCCGTGGCACCTACAACCATGCGCAATATCTCGATGGCAGGCGCGAGATGCTGCAATGGTATGCCGACTACATGGTAAGCCTTGAGAAAGGGGGCAATGTGGTGCATAGAGTTTTTAATCGGCGTAGGTAGGAAAACTGATGATAAATTAAATGAAGGGCTATGTCTCGGTAGAGCGTAGCCCTTTTTTATATCTGCATTTTATATTAATACTTATTCTTTTAAATTTATTCCAGTGCTTGACATTTAATTAACATGTGCTAACTGTTTAAATAATATTCGGGGTATGAGATTTTATTATTCCCTAAATGAATAAAGTGTAAAAAATAAAGCTGAAAATCATTATTAAATTGCGAAATACTTTACGTGAAAATTATAGAGATGAGTGGTGGCAAGGGTTTGAAAGTAATTTAATGGGTATCAGGTAAGTAGAAGACATCTTATATATACCTAATATTTAAAAGTAAATAATAAAACAACAAACCCTTATATTATCTTATCTTAGTGCATTTTTTATAAAAAACTAGTGCAAATATTTTTCAGGGTAAAAATGTAATATGTCGGACTTATATTATGTTTGTAAATTATTTTAATATGAAATGGAACGATGCTTTATTAAATGACACTTACTGATGTTGGTTGTTTAATAATAGGAGAGTGTATGAGTAATATAGTAACAAATATATTTGTAATGAGTAATGGGGAAAGGTATTGCACAGTCATTGATAAAAGAACCGGAATACCTTTGTTTTATCCATCTTTGTATATTACAACAAATCTGAGATGTAAAAGTGATTCAATTTCAACAATTGAACTTCATGCTGGTGGCATTGCTTTGTTTTATCGCTTTATGGATGAAAAGAAGATTGATATTGAAAGAAGAATAATTTCAGGAATGTTTCTTAATAACGCTGAAATAGATTGCTTGAGAGATTATATTGAAAGGAAGGTACGGAAGTCAAAAGTTGTAGGATATGATAACAGTCAGCAATTGGTATCAAGTGGAACAAAACATCTAAGATTAACGGCTATAGCACGCTATCTGGAATGGCTAAGTAATTTAATTTTGAAAGATGTAAAACACAATGGGGTAAAAGTTGATGTTTTTATCAGAAATATAAAAGCAAGACGCCCAAGGGTACGATATAGAAATAAATGTTTGGGGGCCAATAAATCTCTTGACCAAAAACAACTCGATATACTTTTTGAGGTTATAAGAGTTGGTTCTGATTTTAATCCTTTTAAATCGGATGTTCAGGTAAGAAACAGGTTAATTATTTTGATGCTTTATCATCTTGGTGTCAGAGCTGGAGAGCTACTTAATATTAAAATATCAGACATTAATTTTAGTAACCATACTATCTCAATACGAAGACGGGCTGATGAAAAGTCGGATCCAAGAAAAAAACAGCCATTAGTAAAAACTCTGGAAAGAACAATTCCTTTATCAGATGTAGTAATGAAAGAAATACATAATTATATTTTAAAAGAGAGAAGAGGGCATAAGTTAATGAAAGAGGAAGGCTATCTTTTTATTACTCATAAGTCAGGTGCTATAAGGGGATTGCCGTTATCGATGCAGGCGTATCATAAAATCATCAATGTGGTCAGGAAACTGTGTCCCGATTTATATAATTTAACAGGGCATAAGCTCAGGCATACCTGGAATTACCGGTTTTCAAAAAAGATGGATGAAATGGATTTAATTAATGAAGAGCAGCAAGAGCAGATACGCTCTTATCTGATGGGATGGAAAATGGGATCAGGGACAGCAAGGATTTATAATCAAAGATTTATTGAGAAAAAAGCGGGCGAGATAGCGATTAAATTACAAAATTAAATTTATACCCCAAATAATTCGAGTTTCAGGCAGGCGGCAAGAGAAGGGATCCCGATGAGCTTACACAGGTAAGTGATTCGGGTGAGTGAATGTAGCCAACGCACATGCAACTTGAAGTATTACGAGTATATAAAATAAGGTGGGTTATGAATATGAAAAACATATTTTTGAAAGTTGAAGACAAGGAGCTTTATCAAGCTAAAACGGATGGGTATTGCTTCTCTTTGAGTGATGACAAGTGGGAACTGAGCAGGGGTAACACTATAGATATTAAAAGTACAATGAGCTTATTGAATGATGAAACAAAGGATGGGTATATAAAAACAATGGCTTATATGGCTTGTGAATACAGTCCATCTTTTGTGAAGTTATTAAACAGAACATTTTGTATTTTTATTAATAAGACAGGGAAGGAATATGTCGATAAAGCGGGTGTAATGAGATTTAAAGTTGCTCCTGGTTTAGGTATTAATGATTTGTCCTACATTAGGGTTTTGTTTAATAAGTGGTATTCGCTTGGTTACTATGGGATAAGTGAAGAAGTTCATGAAATCATTAATAGCTGGACTATACCGGGTAATAAAAAAGGTGAAGTGGTCAAAAGGAGAGATCCTGAACAAGGCCCATTGACGGATAATGAATTGCAGGGGTTTAATGAAGCGGCGATGAGAGCCTATGAAAAAAATCTTATATCATTGCCCCAGCTAACGATGTCACTTTTAGTCAGCTATACAGGCCGAAGACCATTACAAATATCTCAAATGAAACTAGAAGATATTATAAGCTCGGAATCTGAGGATGGTGAAAAGAGTTATGTTATAAATATACCAAGAATAAAGCAAGGATATGGTTTTAGAAAAGAATTTAGATCGTTCAGAGTAAAGAGTGAAATATATAATCTTCTTTGTGAGCAGGCAAATTTATCTGTCGGAATAATATCTGAAGCTATAGGGCGAGATTTAACAAAAAGTGAGATTAATTCGACTCCACTCTTCGTATCTGAAGATAAAATCGGGGAGTATATTCAAGCTGGAAATATTAGTGGCATTTTTGTTTCAGATAAAACGCATGAGAGCGTTTCGATGTTTACTAATACAGTAAAAAATATAGTGAAAATAGAGAATGTTATTTCTGAAAGAACGGGGCGGAAATTGAATATTAATTCAAGAAGGTTTCGTTATACCCTTGGGACAAGAGTTGCCAGAGAGGGGTATCGTGAAATTATGATTGGAGAATTGCTTGACCACTCAACATTAACCTATACGGGGATATATGTTCAATATAATGCTGATCACGTTAGGAAAATAGACAATGCAGTATCAGATGAAATGGCTAAATACTCAGGGATATTTCAGGGGAAGATAGACGTTAAGAATAATCATCAAGATCCATCCCAAAATATAAGAGATTTTGATGGTGAAAAAACGGGTAGTTGCCAGCAGAATTCTTCCTGCTGGGCAAATGTTCCTATCCCCTGTTATACGTGTATGCACTTCAGACCGTTATTAAATGCACCACACCAGAAAATCTATGATCAATTGAGAGCAGAAAGAGTACGTATTGCAAACATAACAGGTGATGATCGGATAACAGAAGTGTTGGATCGAACTATTTATGCCGTAGCAGAGGTTATCCGACAGTGTGAAAAAATTAACAATGAAAAATCAGGAGAGGTAGGAGTATGACAGAAAAAATTATTTTTTTTAAAGAAAAAATGGAGCTTGATGCAGAAATTAACATGAAGGATTTTATTAATTTTTGCAAATTTGAACTCAGGCCGAATGAGTCAGGAATAGACTGGAATTCTAGTCACTGGTTAAATATATTCACTTTTACCAAATGTAATTTCAAAGGTCGGTCATCAGGGAGAATAAGAAAAGAGGATGAGTTTGATGAGGGTTTTATCGACTTTGCTAAAAGTTATGTTATTTACCATTATTTTAATAATGGTGGTAAAATTAATAAGCTGACCTTTAAAGGTGCTTTGAAATCACTGGAAAATAAACTTATTAAGATAAATAAAAACACTAATGTTATTTATCTTAATATTACGGTTTTAAATGAGTGTATTGAGTATCTCAAGCATAACTATTCGGAAAGCGTAGCTTATCAATGTGGGAATGAGTTACAAAGGATAGTGGTTTTTTTGAACAAGAAAGGGCTTTTGAAAACAGGTTTTTTGTCCTGGGTTAATCCACTAAGACCTCCTGAAACTGATAATGTTATTTCAAAAAAAGCAGATTTAAATCGTTTGAGAAAACTACCAAGTGAACAAGCGATTAGTGCTATAGGAGAAATATTTTCTCTACCAGACGATGATCTTTCTGATAAAGATATGTTCATTACATCAGTTTTTGCGTTGCTTATGTGTGCTCCAAGCAGAATTTCAGAGGTATTAGCTCTCCCTGCCGACTGTGAGATAAGTGAATCAGACCGTGATGGAAAAATGCGGTATGGACTTCGTTTTTATTCGTTGAAAAAATTTAATGGAAATATAAAGTGGATCCCTGACATCATGGTTCCTGTCGCTAAAAAGGCCATTAGCAGATTGCTGAAGCTTTCAAAAAATGCCAGAGACTTATCCCGTTTAATGGAAGAGAATAACAGAACACTCCCTAATAACCATCCCGTTCCAAAAAACTTCCCCTGGTATGATAAAGATAAAAATATAAAATATAGCAATGCACTTTGTGTCTTGAATAAGTACCAGTTAAGCAAAAATAAAACATTGAATAATGTTATTTTTAAACCCACATCAGAAATATTTTCCAATTATTTGGGTGATACCAGAAATAGATCAAGACAGAATATATTTCAAATATATGGTTATGTCAGAAAGAAAGATGCCCCACTTTTTCTCAGAACACACCAGGCAAGGCATCTTCTGAATACTATTGCTCAACGTGGTGGTCTTGGCGAACTTGATATTGCTAAATGGTCGGGAAGAGCAACGGTGACACAGAACAGAGTTTATAACCATATCAGTGAAGAGCAAATGTTACAGAAAGCAAAGAGCTTAAATATTAATGGAGAGGTTTTAACTCCTGGAGTATTAGATGAGACCGATATGAATCTACCGTCTACTTTAAAAGATATTAGTGTATTAAATCATGGTGCTATTCATATCACAGAATTTGGTTACTGCGCTCATGATTACATGATATCTCCATGTGACAAATTCAGAGATTGTATTCATTGTGATGAGCAACTTTGTGTTAAAGGTGATAGTGATAAACTATCCAGAATGAAGGAAGTTTATTCTGCAACGGAAGCTCTTCATTCAAAAGCATTGAGTTCAATGAATGAAGAGGAATTAGGGGCTGATAAATGGTTTCTTCATCAGGATAAGACATTAAAAACTCTTAAAGGGATTATAACTATAATGGAAGATGATAATGTAAAAGATGGTTCAGTAATAAAATTAAATAACAATGGATTTTCGCATTTAAATAGGGTGATTGTTAATAATAAAGTAATAAAACATAAGAAAATATAAATAAGGAAGGCGATTCATGGCTAAACATCTTACAAAAGAAGATATTAATTATATCGTTAATGTAATTAGCGGATGGGATAGTAAAAAATCCGGAGGGCTAACATGGGATGCATTATGTGATAGCATTTCTTCGGTGGTTGGAAAAAGACCGACAAGACAATCTCTGAATATTCACAAAAACATTGTCAAAGCCTTTAATTTTAAAAAAGACATGATCAAATCAGGGAAAAGTGAGATAAGAAGACCTGCTAATTTAAATATTGCATCTCAGCATATAAGTAACCTTGAAAATAAATTAAAAATGGCTGAGGAGGAAAATAGAAGTATAAAGGAAATGTTTATAATATGGCAATATAATGCAGATATTCATGGTCTCAGTGAAGATAACCTTAATAAACCATTGCCAATAATAGACAGGGAAAGAAGTTATTGATCCTATTTAATCTTATTATTACCATTGATTTTATTAATGGATATGTTATTTTTTATATGTTATCAGGATGGTAATTAAATTATTGCAAGGATGCATGGCTATGAAAAAAATAAATATGAGTTTAATGGAAAGGTATCTGCTGTTGCTGGACAGGTTTGTTGATAAGCTCGATGAATCGGGCTTTTCAGAAGCAGAAATCACCGAGCAGTCTTATCTTTTTTGTGCCGGATTTTATATTAAATACCAGCAGGACATAGAAAATCTGACATTCTCAAACAGAGAAGTGGTGCTAAGCTTTTTGCTTCTCTCTTACTACTGCCATATCGAGAAAATCAGTGATGATTTAGAGCCTATCCCAATAGGATTTTATTCCAGACAATAATGCCGCAGGAAAAATGCAGCATCGCCTCATAGTTTTCGACTTTTTTCTCCCAACGAGTCAGAAGCCGACGGAAGCGGTTCATCCAGCTGTGCGTTCTCTCCACTACCCACCGACGGGCTTTGTAATTCATATTCTCTTTGCTGGCATCGGATTCTTCTTTACGCGACTGGATATGCGGTTCATAACGCCGATTTTTCAGTTCACTTTCCAGCCATTCCGCGTCATACCCCTTGTCCAGACAGATATTCAGCCTTCTGCCCGGCCTCCCCGTCTGAAGCGCATCAAGGGTCTCTGTGACTAACCTGATATCGTGGGTATTTGCCCCTGCGACAACCACTGAGAGCGGCAGCCCGTTCGCATCGGTCATCAGGCTACGCTTTACCCCCTGTTTCCCCCGGTCCGTGGGGTTCCGGCCTGTTTTTTTGAGCCTGCTAGCGGGGATTTTGTCATACAGCCGTCCATCGACAACCATGACCAGTCGATGGCTTTCAGTTGCTCGCTGGTCATCAATCCGTTCTGCCAGAAACGCTCAAAAACCCCCGCCGCGCGCCATTCCTGAAAGCGGCGGTGTGCAGAACTCGATGAACATATCCCTGTTTCATTTAGTGCGTTCCATTGGCATCCGGTGCGAAGAACAAAGAAAATGGCGTCCATAGCCACTCGGTCATCAACCCGTTTTCGGTGCGTTCCCAGTGGATGGTTAGTTTTATGTTCAGGAATAAGCGGCGCTATTTTTTCCCAGAGTTCATCACTAATCCGCCACTTGCTGCCAGTCATGCTACGTCCTCAAAAATTCTCAGTTACTTATATTCTAACAATTCCTATTGGGATAGGCTCTTAGTCAGATTACAGAAATATCAACGTTCAAGCACATATCATTTGTATTAGTGCAATGTACTTTCGTCGCTGATATATGCTTGAACAAAGTCATTTCTGATAAAATCTTTACCACTCCAAAATGATGAGGGTACATTTATTTTATTTACTGTATCTTATGGCGTATTTCGATGATTAAGTTACTTTGTGACAAGGTATTAAGTCGTTCATCAATTTCGCTTGTGTTGACAACATCTAGATTTGCATCCCACTCATCTAAAAGGATAATACGATTCCGTACCCCTGATAATGATTCAAGTTGATGCAATTGTTTTTGTCCTGTGGAGCCAAGTATTGTGTTCTCGTCTATATCAATGCCAGGCCCAAAAAATAACGCATCGGAATATTTGCTCTTCAAATATTTTATGAGCGATGATTTACCTGCGCCATTTGTCCCCATGATCAATACCCTTCGATTAGGATTACGATCAATGAAACTGCCACCTAAGATATCCTGTACGTTTATCTCGTTGCCATTATAAAGATCGGTAATTGACAATTTTTCAGGATCAATATTATCAAGATAATCATAACCTTTGAGTGTTGTAGAAAAGGAATACAACTTTGTAATTTTTTGCATCAACAATAAAATCTGGCTTGTGCTCATACTTGCAGCATGAATGTTCTGGAACAACTGTAAACTTCTTGGTAATACAGCAACCAACGCACCGATAGCGACCTCATTAGCAGAAACCTGATAATATGAAAATCCTACCAGTAATGGAATAGAAATAAGAATAGGTGTACAGGAGATTATTTGCTCCAGTAATTTGTACGATTCTTTCCGTTTGAAATAAATAGATGCCTTATCTCGGGCTAACGCCTGTGCTGAAACCAGACGTTCTCGATCACCATAGAACATGCTATCCCATATCTTACTCACAAAATGCAATGTCGTGATTTTATCATTTTGCATGTTTCCAGCCAGCCCGTCGATCTTTCCTTTCGCCAGAAACAAGAGTATGACTGAAAATAGCATGCAGAATACAATCACTCCAGCCAACTCTATGCCCAAAACGATAAATAGCGCAACAGTAGTGAAAATGACGTTAAAATATATGGCTAGGATCTCAACAAACTCAAAGCCGACCTCATCAAAAGTACTGAGCGCTTCACCACTGAACCAAAGTTGTGTCATTCTTTTATTTTCATCTGTAGAAACAGAATGATTAAGAGAAATAACTTCTAAAGTTGATAGATAATAACTCTGCCATAATGAATTCGATAATTTAACACGATAAAATAAAGATAGAGAACCCAAAACATAAGCAATAAAAATAGAAAAGAAGAACAAAGCAGTATAAAAAATGGCCCCTAAGGGGCTTAAACCAATACTTCCTCCAGCTTGCCCAATAAAATACGTCGACAATCCAACAAGTATTTGTTGAAGGCAAACAAGCCCAACACTTATTATAAAAAATTTATTAAAAAAAACGTTATTCATATTTTTTAATAATCATCCCTGTTAGCTTCAGCGCATGTAACATACGGGGTTTTAGATGCGATGGCAAATTATCTATTATACTATAAATTACGTCTTCTGATTTTTCAACACCCAATTGATGAAACATTTTAACTCTATCCTCTTGATTGTAAGAAGCAGCAAGGCAGGACAATATAAGTCGTTGCTCATTGTTATCAAATAGAGGTTTTATTTCATCAATAAAAAATTGAGACGTTTTACGCAATGTTACTGCGGAGACTACTTTTACTTTTCGTTTCTTTTCATCTTCCGTAGTTGCCAAGTTAACGTATTCATTGAGTAACTCTATATTTTCCGAATGATAAATCATCTTTGACAATTTTAGAATTAACCAAAACTGTTCAGTTAATGAAAGCTGTTTTAATTCATGCAACATTTGCTTTCTACACTGGACAGAATCGATCATATTTAAAAGTCTAAAATATTTTATTTTCTTATTAAACATAATATCAGTCGCAGAGTGATTAACTCTCAGCCCAGGAGGAAAATAGTTAAGCTGCGGAGACAATTCCATGACTGGATGAGTCCTTACTATCAAACTGACTGTCGGTTTTTCTAAGTGAAAAACAGCATGTTTTTCCTTTCTGCCATAGGGGATGACCCGACAGTCTCCTTTTTTACTGATATAGGCCTCAGTGAGTTTGATGTCACCTAAACTAAGATTGTGGCTAACTTCGTCGGTTTCATCAAATGAATATATCGCATTCAAAGAACTTCCTTCAAGCTGGAGCAGAACCCCAGAAAATCCATGATCATGAATTGAGGTATCATTATCCCACCAATTAAGTACCTCAATGTAAAAACGAGAATTGTCGAAAAGTTTCAGGTGTAACTCAGAGAATTCAGAGACTATTTGGATTTTAGACATTTCACTATTGTCCAAAACATCGATTAGCCCAGTAAAAGAAAAGAGAGAGGTTAAATCAACCTTATCTAACTCTGATTTAGCGATATCGGCGAAAGTGTAACAACTATAGTCATCCTCACGCCACCGAGCATCAATATTTCTTGCCAAAGACTTAATTAAATTTAACATATCATACCTCATGGCTAAGATTGCTCTGAGCTTTTAATAAAAAACCTCTGGTTCTTTGGGTTATTAGATCATCCAAATTTTTCATTGCTAATGTTTCTGTAATAGAATTCATTGTGTTATTTTTTAATATATCAGTAGCAGGATGAATTGTAACCACATCTGATTCAAGATAATTCCTGCGCGCATTGAGAATTTCATGAGAGACAAGAATACTATGCACAACTTTATCCAATGGCCTTCTTTTCCCAAGCAGAGCAGACATTGAATAATTTTCAGGCTTAACGATTTCCTGATAATTAAATTGCTCGTGGCACCGCTCATCAATAAATAACAAATGGTGCGTCAACTCATGCAACAAAAACTCTGCGACATCATGATATGTCAAGTCACCATGACCACTAATCCAGATACTGCCTATTGCAGTTGAAGAAGAACCACCAAATGATGCAGTATTAAATTCATTAGTAGATTTCCTGAAAAAAATTGTGTGAATAACCAGATCAAAGATTAACTTAACATCAGCATTGCTACTGGATAGTTGATTGTACCCTTTCATAATGAGTTCAGAAAGTTCTCTGTATCTCTCAATACTATGCTTATCGCCTATCATTTTCAATTGATTCAGATCATCAAGCTTGCTTGGTTGATAGGCATTTTTTAGCGCATTTATTTTTTCATCATCGACAACAATGATGTTCTCGCTCACGTTAACAGGTTGATAAGGCTGATGCTTCTGAATAAATTTCAAATAGAATGGTTTAAGCTCATGAGTATTTTTAACTGATTTATCCCCAAGGAATGGCTGGGATAAAAGATAGACATTTTTAACTAACTCTTGCTTACCAAGGATACTTAACATATAGGCTCCAATAAATAAAAGCACCCAAACATCGGGTGCTTATTGTTTACGCATCAAAAGCAAGCATGTTCATTGGCCCAAGAATGGATACTTCTTCACTTTCCATCTTGTTAACTTGATTTTCCGTTGCTTCAATTTCCATTTCCTTCACTGAATTAATCAGATCTTGAATATCCATAGTGTATTACCTCATATATGAAATTTAATACCCATGCAAAATCACCGGGCATTTCGAAAGTACAAAAAAAGACCACAAAAGTAAACAAAAAAAATACAATTAACGTCAAATTACATAACAAATAAATATAATAATTACGGTTAAAAAAATACCATTAAAATAATTTAAAAAGAAATTATTGTAATGATTAAGAGCCTATCCCAATAGGATTTTATTCCAGACAATAATGCCGCAGGAAAAATGCAGCATCGCCTCATCGTTTTCGACTTTTTTCTCCCAACGAGTCAGAAGCCGACGGAAGCGGTTCATCCAGCTGTGCGTCCTCTCCACTACCCACCGACGGGCTTTGTCATTCATATTCTCTTTGCTGGCATCGGATTCTTCTTTACGCGACTGGATATGCGGTTCATAACGCCGATTTTTCAGTTCACTTTCCAGCCATTCCGCGTCATACCCCTTATCCAGACAGATATTCAGCCTTCTGCCCGGCCTCCCCGTCTGAAGCGCATCAAGGGTCTCTGTGACTAACCTGATATCGTGAGTATTTGCCCCTGCGACAACCACTGAGAGCGGCAGCCCGTTCGCATCGGTCATCAGGCTACGCTTTACCCCCTGTTTCCCCCGGTCCGTGGGATTCCGGCCTGTTTTTTTGAGCCTGCCAGCGGGGATTTTGTCATACAGCCGTCCATCGACAACCATGACCAGTCGATGGCTTTCAGTTGCTCGCTGGTCATCAATCCGCTCTGCCAGAAACGCTCAAAAACCCCCGCTGCGCGCCATTCCTGAAAGCGGCGGTGTACAGAACTTGATGAACATATCCCTGTTTCATTTAGTGCGTTCCATTGGCATCCGGTGCGAAGAACAAAGAAAATGGCGTCCATAGCCACTCGATCATCAACCCGTTTTCGGTGCGTTCCCAGTGGATGGTTAGTTTTATGTTCAGGAATAAGCGGCGCTATTTTTTCCCAGAGTTCATCACTAATCCGCCACTTGCTGCCAGTCATGCAATGTCCTCAAAAATTCTCAGTTACTGATATTTTAACAATTCCTATTTGGATAGGCTCTTAATTATTTTATTGTTTTTTATGATCGATTAGAATTATTAGTGGTGTAAATAAAAATACTGAATATGTTATTCAGTATTTTTTTTGTGCGCGTACAAGGGTTTTATTTTATTGTTTCTACGTTGTAATAATGTGGTTAATTTTCTTCTTTAAATTAATGTAAGTTAATGAGGTTATTTTGGATATAATGAACAATGAATTGGTTTCATCGCTAATATTAAGTGAGTTGATCCAATACCGGCGTAGATTTACCCATTCAACGAAGCTGATTAGTGAAGAAGAGTCCCAGGTGACTCAGGTTCAATTACCCAGAATTCGTGCTTTTGTTGAAGAGGGGCGTCGTATTGAACTTATTCTGCCAGCGTTTCCCGTTAAATCTCCTAGCCCCTATAAAGTGCTGGGCAGAATGCCAGATATGGCGGAACGTTTGTCCCTGACCTTCCTTAATTCGTTATGCCAGCGTATTCAGCTTTATTATCCGCCCGGCGCGCATATCCGTATTTGCTCGGATGGGCATGTATTTGGCGATCTGATTGGAACCAGTGACGAAACGATTAACATCTATCAGGATGAGATTGAAAATTTGCTGCATGAACTGGGGGCCGTTCATCTCAGCGTCTTTAACCTTAAAGACGTAGAGAATATGGCATCACTTACTGCTGATTATGATCATCTTCGCCAGCGCCTGGTTGAGGATTACGCCGAGTCAGAAGAGGACATCAAAGTGCAGCTCATGCAGAGCGAAGAAGGGTTACAGCTTTATCGTTCAATAACCCGCTTTCTCTATGAGGATAGTCTGCGGCCTGACTATACCGGATCTAACGCGGCGTTACAGAAGGATGCCAAAAAACGTGCATGCGGCGTGATTCAACGCAGTTGGGCGTGGGGCAACCTGCTTGCTGAGCAATTCCCTGATGCCATCCGTTTGTCTATTCACCCTCAGCCTTCGGACAGCCTGAAGCTGGGTATTCATATGATGCCTACCAAGGATGATTGGCTGACGCCCTGGCATGGTGTTGCCGCCAATGTGAATGGGCAATTTGTGCTGATGAAGAATGTTGAAGCACAGCAGTTGGAGGGTGAGGTTGTGGAGATTCGCGGTACGCCTAGCCATTACTTAGTTAATCAGCCTGATATGGCATGAACGTTATCGTTCACTGAGACGCCGATATTGTCATCTTATAAAGGAATATACACGATGAAAGATAGCATGAACTGCCGCGTTGAACCGCTTTCCCCTTTTGGTGCGCTGCTGACGCCTGTGGAAACGGGGCAGAGCATCGCCACATTGCCGATCGACACACTGCGTGCGCTCGCCCGAGAACATCATCTTCTGGTACTACGTGGGTTTTCTTCCGGGTTTTCCGATCCTGAAATACTGACGGAATATGCTGGTCACTGGGGGGAAATCATGATGTGGCCTTTCGGAGCCGTGCTGGATGTGAAGGAGCATGCGGATACCCAGGATCACATCTTTGATAACAGCTATGTACCATTGCACTGGGATGGCATGTACAAGCCGACCATACCCGAGTTTCAACTGTTCCACTGCGTTTCTGCGCCAGGACAGGATCAAGGTGGACGCACCACCTTTGTTGATACCACGCGTTTGTTGACAGAGACTGACGCCCAGTTGGTTGATGAATGGCGTATTGTTTCAATTACTTACCGGATTAAAGCCGTTGTGCATTACGGTGGTGAAGTGACGTCTCCTCTGGTTATTCCTCATCCCAACGGGACAGGGGAAATTATTCGTTATAACGAACCACCGACTGAAGGGGAGCGTTTCCTTAACCAACATGCGCTGGAATACCATAATGTTGCGTCGGAAGCACAAAGCGAATTTAGCCAGACGTTGCGGCGACATTTGTACGATCCCCGTTATTACTACGCACATAAATGGTTGCAGGGCGATGTTGTCATAGCCGACAACTTCTCTCTACTACACGGTCGCGAAGCCTTTACGGCTCAGTCTGCGCGCCACCTGCAACGTGTGCACATTCAGGGGACCCCGGTTTGTGTGAATACCTGCATTGATAACGCGGCATAGGGAAGTCATCATGGCACATATTCTTATGGCGGCGATGGCAACACCGGGACACGTTTATCCTTTACTGACCATCGCGCGCTATTTGGTTGAACAAGGGAACGATGTGACGCTGTTTAGCGGCGCGTTATTCCGCGATCGCGCGGAGGCGGCTGGCGTCGTGTTCATTCCTTTTAGCGATAACATTGATTTCGACTACCGACACCTTGAACAGCATTTCCCTCAACGTGCCATGTTGCCGCCGGGTAACGCACAGATGGCTTTGGCTTTGAAGGATTTCTTTGCGGCACCGATTCCACTGCTGGATCGCCAACTGTGCGACGCGTTGGCGAAGACTCATGCCGATTTGCTCATCGTTGAAAATTGTTTTTATGGTGTCTTGCCTTTGCTGTTTTCCGGGCAACGACCGCCCATCATCGTAATAGGCGTTACGCCGCTGTCCTATTCGACACGAGATTCGGTTTTCTATGGGCCTCGCATTCCTCCTAAATTGCTGCCGCCCGACCTAAGCCATGAACAACTGGTCGATGAAGAAACACGGGGATTGATGAGCGAGGTGCAGCACGCATTTAATCATGCGATGGTGCAGTCGGGAGGAAAGCCGCTTGAACAGCCTTTTATGGATGCGCTGATTGGGAATTGCGATCGTTTCTTGCAGCTATCCACTACAGAGCTTGAGTATCAGCGTGACGATTTACCACCAAGCGTGCGATTTATTGGGCCATTATCTCGCCAGATTGCAGCAGAACGTGTCCCGCAATGGTGGGCTCCGGACGATAGGCGGCCGCTTATTATCGTTTCACAGGGAACGCTGGCGAATGTCGATCTCCAGCAGTTGATTGGGCCAACGCTGCGCGCATTAGCTGACTTACCCGTCAGAGTATTGGCGACGACCGGAGGACGTGCGGTTGAGTCGCTGCAAGCCTCCTTGTCTGAAAATATCAGAGTCGTGAGTTTCCTCGCTTATGACGATTGGCTTCCTAGGGCGTCGATATTTATCACCAATGGCGGATACGGTTCGATTAATGCTGCACTGAAAGAAGGTGTTCCCTTAATTGTGGCGGGGGTAGGGGAAGATAAACAGGAAAGCGCTGCGCGCGTGGTATTTGCCAAATGCGGGATTAACCTGCAAACCAGTACGCCGAGTGAGCAGCAGATCAAGCAGTCCGTTATTGAGATATTGGAAGATCCCGGCTATTTGCAGAGTGCAAGATGGATTAAGGCCGATTATGCAAGCCATGATGCGCTTGCTTTGATTCATGCCGAAGTGAATGCACTATGTTCTCCACAGGAGGAGGAGATAACACCAGACAGGGATTCACCGTTTCTCCATGCGTAGTGTTTATCCATGCGTAGTTATGTCGCTGTTATGGGGTGAAACTGCGCCCCATAACGCTATTCGAATGCGATTAACCCTACAGCGCTTTATCGGTCAACAACGCAACCTTGCTGGCGTTTGATACTCGCTCAAGATACGCCTGGACGTGAGGGCCAAATTGCACACCTTTCACGATCGTGAGCGACAGTAAAATCGGGAACAGAATAAAATCGGTGGTGGAAATGGCGCTGACGTTTGCCAGACGCCGCTCCAGCGTTTCGAGTTTTTGTTCCACTTCCGCCATCAGTTCTGGCGTTTTCGCGAGCAGCGCATCCAGGTCACCGAAGGCTTTTTCTTCGCGCAAGGTGTAGGCATGACGCGCCTCTGGCGTGGAAAGCTCTTTGAAATCGGCTTTCGTGAAGCGGGGAACGGCAAGGTTAAACACCGCACTGGAAACGGATTTACACCAGGCTTCAATCTCCGCATCAACCGGTTTGTCGGCGATTAACGGCGCTTGTTTGCTGTCGACATAGTGGACGATATCCATGCTTTCCGGCATGAAGCTCCCATCTTCTTTTTGCAGGATAGGCACCACTTTACGGCCCACCATACGCGTCGGCGTGTCGACGTCGCCTTCCATAATAACGGATTGCTCAACAGGCAGATTCTTCAGACCAAAAATCATTCTGGCTCTGACACAGAATGGGCAGTGTTCGTAAATGAAAAGTTTCATGTATCGCCTCGTAAGATTTTGAAAAAGGCCGCAAAAGGTTGCCAGCCCTGTCATGACAAGTCATTTCATCAGAGTAATACCTGATGTGGTTGGCGGTAAAGCGAATGTGCTTCACCGCAGTAGAGGGTGGGGAAAGGAAGAGCGTGTGTGAATCCATCTTACCCTCGCCGGATTGTTGTATGATGCAGGGAAACTCCTTTTGCGGAAGAGAAGCTATGGATCGCCTTAGCGCGCTGGAAACCTTTATCTGCGTTTTTGAAACGGGGTCG